>CAKTWI010000037.1 GCA_934630815.1 uncultured Senegalimassilia sp. | reverse complement strand
GACCCCTTCCCGTTTTGGCTAGATTAGCAACGGGGAACACATGTTCCGTAGAGACACACATTTTGTCCTATAAGCCCCCCCTTCTGTTTCGCGGAAACGCGGAAACGGAAAGGGGCTCGCTGGCCATCTTGGGGCGCTTTTGGTCCTTCTAGGCCTCGAACACGCAGCGTCCGCCCATCCAGGTGGCGGTAACATGCGCATCCAGGATCTCGTCGTCGGCGCATGCGAGCAGGTCGGTGTCGAGCACCGCCATGTCCGCCAGCTTGCCTGCTGCCAGCACGCCCGCTTCGCCATTGCGCTGGGCGGCGGCGTCGCTGCCGGCGGTGTATGCGCGGATAGCCTCCGCGCGGCTGATAAGCTGCTCAGGGCGCCAGCCGCCTTCCGGTGCGCGCGTTTGCGGGTCGCGGCGCGTGGCGGCGCTGTACAGCACGCCCATGGAGTTCACGTCCACCACCGGCGAATCCGTGCCGAACGCAAGCGTCTCGCCTTCATCCAGCATGGTCCTGAACGGCCACATCAGCTTCACGCGCTCGTCGCCCAAGTCACGCTCGGGACCGCCCGGGTCAAGCGTCATATGCGGAGGTTGCACCGCAGCGATCACGTCAAGCTCGGCCAGGCGCTCCACGTCGCCGGGCAGGAAGTTCTCCAGGTGCTCAAGGCAGTTGTGACGCCCCTCGGGAAGCGGGCCGAATTGCGCGCGGGCATCTTCGAAGATGTTCAGCGCCTTGTGGATCGCCGCATCGCCGATGGTGTGGATGCGCACAGGGTAGCCCTTCTCGGCTGCCTGCATCACCAGCGCACGCATCTTGTCGGGTTCGATGGTGGGCCTGCCGCAGTCGTCCTCGCATCGGGGGTTGCTATAAGGCTCGGTCACCCATGCGGTGTGCTGGCTTGATACGCCATCGAAGAACTGCTTGAAACCGGCGCAGCGTAGGACAGGGCCGGTATAACGCGCAGACATCGCCTCGAACCTGCTCATATCCTCAAGCAGGGTGGGGAAGAGGTTCACGCGGCACGTCAGCTCGTCGGAGTCTAGCAGGCGCGCATGCACGTCGTCTCGGATGAAGTCCAGGCCGGGGTTGGCCATAAGCGACATGTCGCACACGCTCGTGATGCCGTTTTGCGCCAACGTGCGCAAAAAGCCCCGGTAAGCATCGGCTATCTCGTCGTCGGAAAACGCGTTCATGATGCGCGGCATCAGCTCCATGGCGGCCGCTTCGCGTACGATGCCCGTCAGCTCGCCGTCGGCATCCCTGTCGTAGCTTCCTCCCGCAGGGGGCACGCTGTCGCGATCGATTCCCAGTTCGGCCAGCGCGCAGCTGTTGAGCCACAGCGTGTGCGCGTCGCCGGAGTACAGCGCCACAGGGCGGTTGGGGAAGGCCTCGTCAAGCGAGTGCTTCGACGGCAGCACCGGCGGGTCCCATCGATACTCGCGCCAGCCCTGGGCCAGCAGCCATCCTTCGGGACGGCCCTCGGCGAAGCGCTTCATGCGCTCAACGCAATCGGCCTCGTTTTCGCCTAGGAAGTTCGTGGCAAGCGGGGAAGAGTACACCGCAGAATGGAAGAAGTGCACGTGCGAGTCATGGAAGCCGGGCGCGATGAAGGCGTCGCCGTAGTCGACTACTTCGGGCTCGGTGCTCGCGTCAGTTTCATGGGCTAACGCAAGCGCATCTTCTTTCGAGCCGACGAATGCGATCTTGTCCCCGGAAACGGCGATGGCAAGTTCTTCAGCGCTATCGGTCAAACCGGTGAATACGCGCTTGCTGCAAAGAATGCGGTCGATTCGCATGATGGTCAACCTTTCCTCAAAACGTTGAAGGCCCGATTGCCGCATCGTCCCCAGCGACGCGCCTACCGGCCTATCGGTTTCGTCACATGCCAGCGAGGATATATCCAATCAGCCCATCATGTCCAGTGCGATCACCTGGGTATCCAGAAGAGGCGTCGCCTAATCGAGCATCGGGAACGCTATGTCGCAGTCCCCCGAGAATCTTCGGCACAAGATGGCCAGCAGCGGCGTATTGCATTGTGCTCGCACTAACGTGGGCCGCCGATGCCTCAGACCCAGACCCAGACCCAGACCCAGACCCAGACCCAGACCCAGACCCAGACCCAGACCCAGACCCAGACCCAGAC
>CAKTWI010000036.1 GCA_934630815.1 uncultured Senegalimassilia sp. | reverse complement strand
GACACGATGGCCGATACGCGAACATGGCGATGGATGCCGTAGAACGGCGGGGTATCGATGGGCGTGAGCCACTTCGCTTGCTTGCCGAAGTCCTCGTCGCTGCCCTTCGCAACCAGCTCGTTGTAGCGCTCGACGGCCTTCTTGAACGCGGCGGCGTCGGTGATGCCCAGCTTCTTGGCAAGCTCATCAAGCGTATCTGCCTTAAACGTTGCGATTTGTCCCTCGTAAACGCCCTTTTTCTCGCCAGGCTCTTCGGGCATGTATGCCTTGATGGCCTCCTGATCGAACAGCTTGCCCGGCCAGCTTGCAGCCGTCTCGGTGTAGTTGTTGTCGAAGATCTGGCAGTAGTTGCCTTGATCGGCGTCGCTGCGCAGGAAGTTGTTCATAAGCGACATGCCGCAGGTCTCATCGCAGAAGCGCGTGCCGTCCATCTTCACAGCCAAAAACGGCATATCGCACATGGAGCCCGGACCGCCGTCGAAGTCGTGCAGCATCTTGGTATGACCGAGGTCCTCCATCGCGCCGCCGGCCCAAATGGCCATCTTGTGTCCGTCGCCGGTCTTGTTCGTCTGCTTGCGGCCGAGGTGCTTCAGGTCCGGAAGATAGTAGTTCACCATCTCATCGTCGTTTTGGTAATCGCCGGCAGCCAGGATAACGCCCTTTTTCGCGTTGAACTGGATGTTTCCCTCGGCGCCCTTGGCGATAACGCCCGTGATGCCCGATGCGTCGCCCACCAGCTGCTTCGCTTCGGTGGAGTAGAAGAAGTCGACGCCCTGCTTTTCCGCATACTCGGCCAACGTCTTCATGCCTTCGCCGGTGTTGTAGGGCTTCGGACCGAAGTCGATGGACAAGTAGTTCATTTCGTAGTCGTTGACCTTCGCAATGCTCGACGTCCACTTCTTCGTGGTGTCGGAGACCTGTGCGCCGCATTGCTGTGCCAGGTTGAACAGCCAGGTGATGGCCTCGCCGGAGTTCTTCGCCCATAGCTCCACCTGTTCGCGCTTAGCGCGGTAATCATGCTCGGAAATCAGCTTCGACACCACGGCCTCGACGCCGGCGGGATCGGACTTGTCGAGCAGGATGCCCGTTGCGGTGTTGCCTTGCGAGATGGCGGTGCTTTCCTTCTGGATGACGGCGACGCTTGCGCCCGCTTCCTTGGCGGTGATGGCGGCGGGGATGCCTGCGGCGCCAGCGCCTACGATCACGACGTCGTAATCCTTCGTGGTTTTCACGTCCTTGATCGGCTCGGGCGCGCTCAGGAAGCTCGGAAGCCCTGCGCGCTCATGGCCTGCCGCAGTGGTTGCGGCGGTCGAGCCGCCGTTTGCCGCCTTGCCTGAATCGGATGCGCTCGATGCCGCTTTCGGTGCGCAGCCGCCCAGAAGCGATGCTCCCGCGACGCCTGCTGCCGCCAGCCCGCTCATCTTGAGCAGATCGCGACGCGACATTTCCTTGGACATGAGTAACTCCTTTCGATGTGCGAGCCCCGCATTCGCTTGCATGCTCAACGGGGCAGAGCAACGATCCCTTCGCCCTCCAAAACTCGTTGCTATGACCTGCACAATATCTTCACAAACACGTCGATTCATCAGCCTCTTGGGAAATCGAGGGGACTATTTCCATAACCCCTCCGAATAACCCGCCCTTGAACAGGCAATACTTGCGCTATCGTTTCCGCCCGCATTAGCGTTGCACCTAAGGGGTCGTATACAATTGAGGAAGGGAGAGGGGGTTATATGGATATATAACCCCAATTAGACAAGGTGATGGGGGACGGTTGTGCATGGTTCGAATGTAGCGGCGCAGAATGTGGCGCAGGCGAAGCCATCGAGCGGCGATGAGGCGCAAGAGAAGAAGGCGCACCGTCTTTTGCGTGATGTGCTGGTGCCTATCCCTTTGGCATTTCTAGGGTTAGGCGTGTACCGCGCCTGGATCGAGATCACCTTTGTGGGGTCGTTCGTCAGCTTCCCGGCTTTTTCCGTTTCCATGCGCGATTTGTTCGATTTCACCGCTATCGTCGAAATGCTGGCGTGCGTGGCGCTTGCGCGTAGAATCGGCCCGCTGTTCAGCAGAAGCCGGGTGTATATCCTTTGCGGCTGTTTCATGCTGTTGTCCACCGTGCTGCTGTTTGCGTCGTATTTCATGCCATCGCTCGCGTCTCAGCTTGGCGTTGCGAGTTCGGTTCTCGGCGGTTTGGGCCTGGGCTTGATCATCTTGATCTTCAGCGAGTTGTATGGATGCTTGAATCCCATTCGCGTGACGCTGTATTACGCGTCGTCCCTGGCATTCGGTGCGCTGATCGTATATGTGTACATGGGCTTTAAGATGCCGTGGCTGTTTGCGATGACGGCGTTGCTCCCCGTAGCGGCTCTTCTATGCGCGCGACACGGCTTCGAGTTGCTACCCGAAGGCGAACGGCCGCAGAAAACGTGGGTGAGCGTCTCCGTGCCGTGGAAGATCATGCTGCTCATGGGCTTCTTCGCGTTTTCGTACGGCATTATCGAATCGAGTGCTTACCGTGGCGCGTTCGGGCCGCATTCGTCGCCGGGAACGTTTATCGTTGCCGTGCTTGTGGTCATTGGGGTGCTGGTGCAACGCGACAAATTCGATTTCAACGTGCTTTGCCGGATCGCATTGCCGCTGACGGTGGTTGCGCTATTTTCCATTTCCGTGTTCGGTTTTGCCGATGACATGTTCGGCGGGTATTGCGTGGCGGGTGGCTACACCGCGTTCACCATCCTGATCATGGTGTTGTGCTCGAACCTATGCTATCGCTACGGCGTGTCGGCGATATGGCTGTTCGG
>CAKTWI010000035.1 GCA_934630815.1 uncultured Senegalimassilia sp. | reverse complement strand
GAATTCCGGAGTCAGTCCTTGATGGCGGCGTAGGCTCAGTTTTTAATTAAGGCGTCCAAGTTCTGGGGCGCAGTTCACATGCGCCCCTTTCCAAGGTATCGGAATATTCAGCTTACCGCTTAGACCCTACGCATCCGCGCCGGGTTTGAAATCGCGACCCTCGCGACGCCACTGCATGTACTCAGCGGAAGCCGCGAACAGCACGTCGGTGGAGGAGTTGATAGCCGTCTCCACGGAGTCCTGGATGACACCGATCACAAAGCCGATGCCGACGACCTGCATGGCCACATCGTTGCCGATACCGAACAGGCTGCAGGCAAGCGGGATGAGCAGCAGGCTGCCGCCGGCGACACCGGAAGCGCCGCAAGCGGACACGGCGGAAAGCGCACCCAGAATGACAGCGGTGCCGAAACCGACCTCAACACCCATGGTGTGCGCAGCCATCATAGCCATCAGAGAGATGGTCACAGCGGCGCCGCCCATGTTGATAGTTGCGCCCAGGGGAATGGATACGGAGTAGTTGTCCTTGTTCAGGCCCAGTTTCTTGCACAGCTCCATGTTCACGGGGATGTTAGCCGCGGAGCTGCGGGTGAAAAACGCCGTAACGCCGGAATCCTTGGTGCAGCGCCACACCAGCGGATACGGGTTCTTGCGGAAGCATGCGAACGCCAAAAGCGGATTGGTCACAAAAGCGACCACAGCCATGGCGGCAAGCAGCACGAGCAGAAGCTGGCCATATTCAGTGAAGATCTCAAGGCCGTTGGTGCTGACGGAGGTGTACACCAAGCCCATGATGCCGAACGGAGCCAGGGAGATGATCCAACGCACGACCTGCGAAACCGCGTCGGAGATAGAGGCGAAGACCTCCTTCACACCATCCTTGGCGTGACGCAGGGCGATACCGAGCAGCACGGCCCAAGCAAGGATGCCCAGGTAATTCGCGTTGGTCAGAGCATCAACAGGGTTGGAGGCGATGGACAGCAAAAGCTTGGAGAACACCGAACCGATATCGGAAGGAGCCGCAGAGGTGTCCTGCGCTGCGGCCAGGGTAAGCTCCACGGGGAACAGGGAACTCATCAAGACGGCCACGAATGCGGCGATGAACGTGGCTGCCAGGTACAAGATGACGACAACCTTCATGGCGCCGGCGCCCTTCGCGTTAGCGAGCGCGCTGATGACCAAGAAGAATACCAGGATGGGCGCTACGCCCTTCAGCGCGGAGACGAACAACGTGCCGAACATCTCGAGCACGTCGTTACCCGGCCAAAATACGCCCAAAACAGCGCCGATAGCCAAACCGACGAGAATGCGCTTGATCAGGCTGATGTCGTTCCACTTCCGCCCGATCGCCTTCAATGTTTCCATACCATTCGTTCCTTCCCGCCCGCCTTGCCCCGCAACGGGGAAAGCGAGCTTCAGCATAAAGCAGCTGAGGGGAACATGCATGCGTGCATGCTCCCCTCAAATGGTGCGGGCGAAAGGACTTGAACCTTCACGGGGGTTGCCCACCAGAACCTAAATCTGGCGCGTCTGCCAATTCCGCCACGCCCGCACGCCTATTTGCGCAAAATCGCGCTTTGCAATCATAGCAAAACCACTGGCTTGCGCGAGGGTCGATCGGCCGGTTATCGCCTTAAACGGCGGATTTAACCGGATGGAAACACGTGATGCGCCGAACAATACGACGCGTCACGCAAAACGAAAGCCTATTCTTCCAGCACGGCGAAATAGTCATTGCCGCGCTTCTCAACCTTGATATCGGCTAAAGATGCGATGTACTGCCTCATTTGAGCGAAGCCGTGGTCGCGAACCTTGAACGACTTGAATGCGCTTCGCACAAGCTTGGACAGATCGGCGATACCGACCCCGTCGACGCCCGCATCGCGCACAGCATCGAAGATAAGCTGTTCGGGGGTCTGCCCGTGCATCTTCTCGGACCGTTGAGCACGCGAAGGCTTGCGACGCTTGCGAGCCGGTTTGGAACCCCGAGACTCAAGCTGGGTAGCACGCTCTTCTCCATCCTCCTGCGCAGCAGACGCTTCGTCGGCGGCATCGAACGCAAGGCCGCCTTCGGAGTGATCCGCCGACGTGGCGCCAGCCTGCTCCCCATCGAAGGTTTCGGCAGCAGCCGCATCAACCGAAGCAGCCCCATCATGGAAAGCGTCATCGGCTCGATCATGCGGGCGGCTCACCTTCGCATCGGCTTCCTCAGACGAGAGAGTCTCTTCGACCTCGGCCTTATCCTCCGGGTCCGGCTCGACCTTATCCGAGTCGCCATTGAAGGATTGCGTCTTATCGCCAGCACTGCCGGCTTTCGAACGGGACCTGCGGGATCGGGACCTGCGGGATCGACGCGGCTTTTCGCTCCCCTGTGCTTCGGATGCGCCGTCCTGCGATTCGGCAGCGTTGTCGTCGGCTCGGTTTTCGGAATCTGCGGGAACCGCCAATCCCGTTTGCCCGTCGTCACCAGATTGACCGCCAACGGAAGCCGTGGAGCTTTCCGTCAACTCCACCATCACACTATTGCCATCCTTGGTGACTTGGACGCTGGTGAACTCGCCGAGCAACTTCGTGAGCTGATTAGTGCCATAGCTGCGCACGTCGAAATCGGGATAACGCTTGAGAAGACGGCTGCCGACCTCTCCAAGACCCGTAGCCTTACCGTTATTCTGGTTATCGGTGACGATATCGGCCACAGCACGCTCGACCTGCTCGATGCCCGGCCCGCTGCCCTGCCCCGCAGCCGAGGCGGTCTGCCCCCGATGCCCGCGCCGGGACGCTTTGCCGCCTTCGCCAACAAGCAGTTCAAGCGTGGTGAAGATATCGCACGCCTTGCGAAACGGCACGGGCGTCTTCTTCTCACCCATCCCGATGACTGTCAGCCCGCTTTCGCGGATACGGCTTGCAAGACGCGTGAAATCGCTATCGCTGGAGACGATGCAAAACCCCTCGACCGATCCGGTGTACATGATGTCCATAGCATCGATGATCATGGCAGAATCGGTGGCGTTTTTACCCGTGGTGTAGCTGAACTGCTGAATAGGCGTGATCGAGTTCTCAAGCAGCGAATCTTTCCATTTCGCATGCAACGTGCTCGTCCAGTCGCCATAGATACGCTTGTAGGTGATAGTGCCGTATTTTGACAGTTCGTCGGTGATCGGCTTGATGTACTTTGCGGAAACGTTATCGGCATCGATGATGAGCGCAAACCGTTTCTCAGATGATTTGGAATCCAATATGTCTCCTTTTAGGGAATCTGCTCCCGTGGGCAAGATGTGTCGTGCACATTGTACGACAGCGCCGCAAGTGAAAGCTGATTGCAGGCAACCATAAGTACAATCCGAGAAAGACGATATGAGCAGGACATAAAAACATTGAGAGCCCCTGCTGCATGCAATTCCCGTGGATTAGGCCGACAATGG
>CAKTWI010000034.1 GCA_934630815.1 uncultured Senegalimassilia sp. | reverse complement strand
ATAGGGCGCCTCCTTCCGGATGTGCTGCGCGCGGCGCCTGCGGAAGGAGCGTCGCGCAAGGGGTAAGTGGTTAGCTTTCCTATTCTACCGCTCCCGAAGCCCCAGCGCAGCAGCCGTTTCGCAGTAAATTGCAATCGGACCAGTCGGAAAAGGAACCGGTTGGCGAAGGAGGCTCCGGCGCTTTGGGCCCGGACACTTAGGCGGACACTTAATGGACGTAGCATTATCTGTTTGGGTTCGGCTTTGCGAAGCGCTCTCCCTGCGCCTATGTATACAAAACGGCCCCGTTCGCGGGGGAGTGTTGCGAACGGGGCCCGAAGGGGGGTAATGGAAAAGCTGTTACGGCAACAAGTTCAGGCTCTGCAGTTCGGCCTTCACGTCGTCCATATCGTAGGCGTCAAGGCAATCTGCGGTGGGGCAGCCAAGCTCTTCGTCCCAGCCGAACTTGGAATACAGCATATGCAAGCCGGAATCGAAGTCCTTGGCCTCCATTTTCGTGGTGCCTTCCGTGAACGGTTGCATGTCGGGATCCATGGTGAAGATCCACTGGGTGGGAACGTCATGCACGCCGTGCAGGTCGTTGCACCCGATCTTGCCGTCTTTGTCCTTCATGCCGCGTACCGTCATCGCGCGTTGCAGCGTCATAATCTTCGCTGCGCGCTTGTACAGCTCGTCGGTGGTGACGTCCTCGCCAGTGACGGCCTTGTAGAACTTCGCCTCCATGTCCAGGTCGCCGCGGTAGTCGCGTGCCTTTGTCGGGCTCATGGCCATCGGCCACACCCAGTTGCACAGCGTCAGCGAGTCGTGCAGCACGTCGGTGACGATGGACCACCAAGTGAAGTTCGCCTTCGCGTCGTTCATGGGCGTGTAGTTCTTGTCGGGGTCGCAAGCCTCCTCGCCGCCCCAAATCTCTGCAGCGATGGACTTCTTCACTTCGATGGGCAGGCCGCAGCCACTGAAGTTCACGGCGGAGTGGATCATGGGGTCGCGGTTGAACACCATGTTCATCAGGCCGCCTACCTGGCCGAACGTTTCCACGCCATGGTGATACGGCCAGCCGCGGTAGTTGATCAGCGAGGAGCGCTTATCGTCGAACCAGCCCTCCACGCCCCAGCGCGGGCACCACACGATGGGGCCGTGCGCGATATAGGAGATCTCGGTGTCGTTGCGCATGATCAGATGGAGCACCTGGGTGATCCAAGTGGGGTCGCCTTGCGCCAGCTTGTCCCAATCGATGGCGTTGTACTCGGATTCGGGAAGCACCCGCTTGAACACGCCTTCCTTGATGCAGTAGCCAAGGTCGCGATACAGCTGACCGTAATTGCACCAAATGCCCAGGTCGTCCATAAGGTTGGTGAAAACGACGTTCATGTACAGCGTTTTCTCGTCATCGAGCTTCTGCCCGAGGATGTTGTTCATGAACGTGTAGCCGGCATTTGCCATGCAGGCGTTGCCGCTGGTCTGGTAGCCGCTCGCGTCTTTCGCCGCGCCGACGCGAAGGTCTGCATAGCAATGGATGGGGCAACCGTGGCAGCCGTTGGTTTTGATGGTGTATTTCTCTGCTTCCGCGCCCAGCATCCAAGGGTGGGCGATCAGCAGGCAGCGCTTGCCCACGGTGTTGATCTCGCCCGGTTTCGGCTCGCCGGTCTCGATCGGACCGCCTTCGGCTTGCGTCCAGTACAGGCCATTATGAGCGTTCCAGCGGCTGCCTTTGTTGTAATACTCGGCCCATTCCTGCTGGGTCGACGGCACCACGTGGTTGTTGTTCGAGCCGATAAGCTCGCGAAGCATGTAGTCGGAAAGATCGGCCACAGCCTGCGGGTCCTTCACGTTTACGCTTCCGTTGCCTTCGACGACGAGAGCCTTGCATTTCTTCGATCCCATCACTGCGCCAAGGCCTGCGCCGGCGGAATGGTTTCGGGCGTTCATGATGCAAGAATAGGGGAGCAGGTTCTCGCCGGCGGGGCCGATGGCGGCCACGCAAGCGGACGTTCCCTCAAGGCGATTCAGGGCCTCGGTGGTGGAGCGGGTTCCCATGCCCCACACGAAGGAAGCATCCTTGATCTCGACTTGATCGTCCTTGATGTTCAAGTAGACGGGCTTGTCCGATGCGCCTTCCAGAATGATGGCGTCATAGCCTGCCAGCTTCATCTTCGCGCCGATCATGCCGCCGCAGTGGCCATCGACGATCAGGTTGTCGGTGGTGAAGCAGGACAGCGTGGAGATGGTGCAGCGACCGCCCAGCGGAACGCCGGATGCGGTGAGCGGGCCTACGGCGAACACGATCTTGTTATCGGGCCCCAGGGGGTCCGTGCCTGCGGGAACCTCGTCGTACATGACCTTGTTGGCAAGGCCCATGCCGCCGATGTACTCCTTATACGGGTCGGTGGACTCGGTGGTGATGCTGCCCGTCGTCAGATTGACGCGCAAGATTTTGCCGGTCCAACCATATGAGACTTTGTCAGCCATGGTTCCTCCTCGTTTGAAACAGCCTAGGTGTTGTGTGCGGCTTGAGGCGAGGCGCGTTTATGGATGACGATGGGTTCAATGATGTCCTCATCGAACCGAAAAAGCTATATCCTCTATGAGGGAATTTTGTATATTACCAGGTCAATCACGTAGTCGCCGGCATACGGTTTTGCGGACATCGTGTCCTTGCAAAGCCGTATGCCGGGCAATCCGACTATTGCTCATGGATGAAATCGAGGATTTGTTGCCTGGAATGCAGCCCTGTTTTCGTATACGCGTGGCGAATGTGCTCGTGTACGGTTCCCGGGGTGATGAACAGTTCGGAGGCGATTTTCTTTTGCGTATGCCCTTGCGCATACAGCGATATCACCTCCGTTTCCCGTTCTGAAAGCTGGTACTGCTTCTTGAGTGCTGCAATGCCCGCGGCAAACGAATCCTCCCGCAACGAGGCGATGGCGCTTTGCTCCTCCGGGCTGCTCAGAGCCACGGCTTTTTGAAGCGGTGATGTCTGAACGTCGGGCAATTCCTGGGCAGGCGTTTTCGCATCGTTCAGGAATCGTACGAAGATTATCAACGCTGAAGCGACCACGGCATCGGCCATGATGGCAAGCGTGAGCTCGGCGTTGCTGTTCAAAGGCGTGATGTTGGACAGCACGATGCGCGCAAACGCCCTGGTGACGAAGTAGACGATCCAGCCTGAGAAGGCGTAATAGTAGGGGTCCCTCCAGCCATGCGTCATGAACTCTATGGTCAGGTAATAGCAGTAGCCCACGGTCAGGGCGTTCAAGGAAGTTGCGAATATGGCCCCGATGCTAAGGGAATCGGGGAATGCGGCGAACGAGGTGATCGCAAGGCAGGCAAGGCACAGAAGCATAATCCATATACCGGTTGTCATGAACCCGGTTCTCCCGGAAAGGCAAATCAGCACGATCGCCATGCAAATCACCACTGTGACCAGCATGTATGCAATGCGCGAAGCAGGATCGAACGCTATAGGCTGCCCGTTGGGATAGCCTCTCAAAAGGCCCACCGTTAGCCCTAACGCGGCCACGCCAAGGGCGGAAGACGCGAGAAGCCGCTTATTGCGAATGCTCGCTTTCAACGAATAGGCAGATCGCGGCTCGTTGTTTTTCACTAATTGGAACGGGTTGCTCGTGCGCTTCGCAATGTGCTGAGCTGGGAATTGCGCAGCGCTTATCACGGTAGCTATGATCGCCTGAGACTCAACAGGCAAGCAGTTGACGAGCATAAGGATCAACTCGCTTGCGGCTATGGCGGAGAACACCAGGGTCGCCCCAATGATCACGCCGCCCCCGCGAGCTCGTCTGAGCCAGTAATACATTGCACATGTGCTGGTTATGGTGCATATAGCGGCTATGGCGAATCGAACGACCTCTTGAAGCGGGAATAGCGTACCGTATTCCAAGAGCGCAACGCAGATGGTTTCCAGCGCGAACACCGCGGTTGCGCAGCGATTGACGAATGCCTTGCTTAATGGCTTATTCAGTTTCGTTATTGCGAAGAGCAACGGCGCGAAAACGATGAGGGCGGCGAGCACGGTGCCGTCCGAGATGAATCCCGCGTCGGTCTGCGCGTAATTCGAATATACCGACGCGTTCAGCCCGACGCGCGAGCATGCAAGGCCGGCTATCAGCGGCAACAAGGGTATATACCTCTTAAGCTCGTTTATGCGGTATGCGGTCTCGTCGTTAGCAGCAGGGCCATCTTCTTCGTGCGCCAGCATTCCCCGCGCCGGCGCGGCGTTATCGTTTTTCATGTTCCCCCTCACGGTATCGCTTTCTCATTATACGGTCACTTGACCAAAGCGATGAAACCGCCTTTGCAAACCGTGTCCGAAAAGGTCCGGATACGCATTCCCTGTTTGAGGATATATGCCATTTACCTGGTGATTTCGTTTTCGAAGGCGTCGAAACATGCCACAGCAGGGAATGCGCCCGCATCCGGTGTTCGGCATACTGAACAGCGTTGTGTGTGAGAGAGGGGCTATTCGTCGAAGGCTTGTTCGGCGAAACACAAGGCGTTGAAGGGGGATACGAGGATACTGCTAGACTAGTTTCCGAGGGGGGAACAGATTATGTCGAATCCCGATGTTCGAGACGGCGCTTCCTCTGATAACGGCGTTTCCGCAAACGGCAAGAAAAGCATCACCCGCCGCGACGTGCTGGCCATGGCCGGTTGCGGCGTTGCAGGCCTGGTCGTCGGCGGCGCGCTGGCCAGCT
>CAKTWI010000033.1 GCA_934630815.1 uncultured Senegalimassilia sp. | reverse complement strand
ATCTTCTGCGGAACGCCCAGCTTAGCGGACAGCGGGTGATCCTTCTTGAAGAACAGGTAGTACTTGATCCACTGCGGACCCTGATGCAGGTTGTCCTTCTGCGGAAGCCACGTCTTGTAGTCGGTAACCTGTTTACGGGTACCGCCGGTCGGCGAGGACTTCACGATAAAGGCCATGATCAAACGGCAAATGCAGTTGATGAAGATCACGAAGCCGAAGAACACGTGCAGACCACGGGCCATGGACTCAAAACCCCAGAAGAAGGGGTAATGAATGTAGAAGCCGGTGAAAATCAGGAAAACCATGGCAACGAGGTTGATCCAGTGCGTGATCACGAACGGCATCGGATGCGCCTCGCGGTAATGTGCCAAATGCGCCATGCTACTTCACCCCCCAAGGGCTCGTGACGGTTTCGAAACGCTTGCCCGTGGCAGGCTCGGAGATGTGGACCGAGCAGGCCGTGCAGGGGTCGAAGGAGTGCACCGTGCGCAGTGCGTTGATGGGCTTCTCGATGTCGCCCACCGGCACGCCGATCAGAGCCTCCTCGAGCGGACCGTGCTGGCCCTTCTCGTTCTTCGGAGCCAGGTTCCACGTGGACGGGATGATGATCTGGTAACCCTGGATCTTGCCGTCCTTAACGGACTCGCTGTGGTAAAGGGCGCCACGCGGGGCCTCCCAGAAACCGGAGCCTTCGCCAGTGGTGGTCTCAGGAGCGCGGAAGTACTCGGAGTCGCCGGACTTCACGGCCTCGATCAGCTCATCGACCCACTCCTTCATGCAAGTGGCGATGTAAAGCGTCTCGATCTGGCGGATAGCGGTACGGCCGAGCGTGGACTGAGCCACGGACAGGTCGCCCTCATGGCCAAGGGCCTTGAGGAACGCATCCACGTGCTCCTTGATGAACGGCACGTTGCGTTTGTAAGCTGCCAGAATACGGGAAAGGCTGGTGGCCTCCATGGAGTTGCCGTTGTAGGACGGGCACTTCACCCAGGTGTAGCGATCGTTCACATTGTAGTCGGTGTACTCCGGCTCAGTGGTGAAGTTCGGCGCCTGATAGGTCTCGGAACCCTTGTACCAGGAACGGCCGACCCACTCGGCGATGGCCTTCTCGTCGGGCTCGGAAAGGTTGAGGTTCTCGTCAAGCACGCCGGAGGGCAGGTAGCGGTTGGACATCTTGAAGTCCTCGCGCTCGAAAACGCCCCAAGCGATGTAGCGACCCGGGCCCTTGCCGTACTCGAACGCATCTGCGTAGTACGGGGCGATAGCCAGCACGTCGGGGATCATGGTCGCCTCGACCCAGTTGTACAGCTCGTCAACCAGCAGCTTCAGGTCGTCAAGCTTCTGGTCGGTGGGCACGAAGGCCGTGCCGCCCGGACGCAGGGTCATGACATGTGGCATCTTGCCACCCAGCAGGGCGCTGATCTGAGAAGCCTTGGCCTGCATGCCCAGAGCCTCCAGGTAGTGGGCCGTGCAGATGAGGTCGAGCTCGGGCGGCAGCTTGAAGCCGGTGCCGTCCTCGGCATCGAACCAGTTGCCGCTGAAGATGGACAGCTGGCCGTTCTCGGCGAACTGGGACAGATGCTCCTTCAGGGCCACGAAGTCGCTGTTCATGGAAGTGCCGGCAGCACGAGCCAGGTCCATGGCGTCGGCCGGGTCGGCCTTCAGCGCGTTCAGCGGGTTGACGTAGTCAAGGCCGGCCAGGTTGTAGAACCACAGGATGTGGCTGTGCAGGAACTGGGCGCCCTCGAGGATGTTACGGATGATGCGGGCGTTGTTGGAGATGGTGATGCCGTAAGCCTTCTCAGCCGCGATGGAGCTGGCATGGGCGTGCGACACGGGGCAAACACCGCAGATGCGCTGCACGATCTGGGCAGCGTCCTCGGGCGTGCGGTTCTCAACGACCAGCTCGATGCCGCGGAAGCAGCCACCGGATACCCAGGCGTCGGATACCTTGCCGTTCTCGACTTCCATCTCAACGCGCAGATGGCCCTCGATACGGGTTACGGGATCGATTACGGAACGCGTCATGGCTTACCTCCCTTCCTTGGTTGCATTGGGGTCGTCGTGACCGGTGTCTTCCTTGTACATCTTCTGGCGCTCGGCCTCGGACACCTCGTAGGTGCCCACGGACTTCTCGGGGTGCTTGGCATCCCAAGCGCGCTTCTTCTCGAAGTCCGCGCCGCCGTCCATACGGCCGGTGGCCTTCATGCCGAAGCCGTGCACCACGAGCGCTGCGGCAAGGATGCCGGTAACGCCCACGGCGATGGTGGTGGGCTGCACGTCCCAGTCGCCGATATGCAGGCTGCGATGACGCTTGATGAACGGGGTGTTAACCTCAACCCAGTTCTGGCCCGGGTCGTTGGGGTTGGCCTCGCAGCAGCCGATGCACGGGGCGCCGGCCTGGACGCACCAGCTGCGACGGTCGTTCCACATGACCACGCCGCAGTTGGACTTGGTCTGAGGACCGCGGCAGCCGAGCGGATACAGGCAGTAGCCCTTCTTCTCCTCTTCGGAACCGAATTCGTAGACGAACTCGCCGTTCTCGAAGTGGCCGCGACGCTCGCAGTTGTCATGGATGGTCTGGTTGAAGATGCCGGCCGGCTTGCCCTCGGAGTTGAGGTCCAGATCGGCGGGCTTGAGCTTCATGAGCACAACGTCGACGAGCACGCTGGTGAGCCACTCAGGGTTGGCCGGGCAGCCGGGGACGTTGACGACGGGCACGTTGATGCCGGCCTTCTTAAGGTACTGCTGCACGCCCATAGCGTCGGTGACGTTGGGCTTTGCGCCCATCCAACCGCCGTTGACGGCGCAGGAGCCCAGCGCGACCACGGCGTTGGCGTTCTTTGCGGCCTCGATCAGGTGCTCGGTGCCGGGCTTGCCAGCAACGCGCAGGGCGTTGCCGCCCCACTTCTCCTGAATCGCGCCTTCATAGATGAGGATGTAGTCGCCGGCCTCGATGGTCTGCTCCTTGGCCTCCTCCATGGAGTAGCCCGCTGCTGCGGACAGCGTCTCGGAGTAGTTCAGGGAGATCATGTCCAACACCACCTCTGCGGCGTTGGGCGTCTGAGCCTGGGCGAACGACTCGGTGCAGCCGGTGCAGGATGCGCCTTCGACCCAGATGACCGGGTAAAGGTTACCCTTCGTGGCGCCGATGACGGACGTCTCGAGAGCCTGGGCTACCTGCGGGACCGTCAACTGGGACAGCCCGGCGGCAGCGGCCACGGTACCGCACAACTTCATGAAGTCGCGACGGGTGACCCCCCTGGCCTCAAGCATGTTCGCGAACGCGGACATTGCGGCCTCTCCTTCCATACGCACACCTCCTTACAGGTGTATCTCGTCTGGCCTGTTTCCAGGCCCTTTTGCATATGGAGCAAAGATACGCAAAGAGCGCGCGGCCGATGCTCGGCTTACGCCGGCGATCGAGCTTGCGGCCTGGATGGCGCCGCACGCAACGCGACGGAAGGCGCGGGGCTTGCAGAACCCGAGCCTTCCGTCGTGAAACGCGCACGCGCGCCTTCGCCGATTGGGGATGAAATCGCAGACTTCCATCCCCAGTCGTCTCCACTCCTGTTCGTTATGTTATCACTCGCGCATTTTTATACAGAACCGTTATCATATCTTCGCAAGATAAATGAATAAATCTGCATGAAGGAGCTTCGCATGACCGCTGAACCCCCATCCGCATTCGCTTACCTGGGTCCCGCCGGAACCTATCACGACGAGGCTGCGCGCGCATTCGCCAAACGTTTGGGCATAGACGACCCGCAGCTTATCGAGTGCCCCTCGCTGTCCGAGGTGTTCGACTGCGTGGACCGCGGGAAATGCGAATATGGCGTGGTGGCCACGGAAAACGCGCTTGAAGGGCCGGTGACGGCCACGCTCGACAATTTCGCCTTCCGCTCGAGCGCCACCATCTTGGGCGAGCATGTGCTTGACATCCATCATTGCCTGATCATGCACCCCGAGGCCACCTTGGATGACGTGAAGACGGTCGCCAGCCATCCGCAGGGCCTGGCGCAGTGCCGCCGTTATCTCAACGACAACCTGCACGGCATCCCCACCGTCACCGTGGCATCCACCGCCGACAGCGCTCGCCGTGCGGCTGCCGACAAGTCGGTCGCCGGCATCGGCAACGCTTTCGCCGCGCAACTCTACGGCGCGCGCGTGGCCGAGAAAGGCATCGAGGACCACTTCGGCAACCAGACGTCGTTCGCGCTCATCGGCCGCCAGGGCCATATCCCGGTGCTGACGGGCAGCAAGTTCAAGACGTCGCTGGCCCTGTTCCTGCAGGCAGACCGCCCCGGCGCGCTACTCATGATCTTGTCCGAGTTCGCCTACGCCGGCATCAACCTGGTCAAGATCCAAAGCCGCCCCACCAAGCAGGCGCTCGGCGACTACATGTTCTTCGTGGACATCGAAGGCTCCACGCAAGACCTGGAGGTGCAAACCGCCCTGAACTGCCTGCGCCTGAAGCTGCGCGAAGTGAAGGTGCTCGGCAGCTACCCGGTGGAATAAGGCATCTATATATAGGTAGCGAAACGAAAGCGGCCGCTCCCGATGAGCGGCCGCTTCGCCGTTTAGAAGGCGATGACCCCGAGATGCTCGAGCAGGATCTTCGCGCCGATGAGGATGAGCACCACGCCGCCCGCGATGGTTGCGGGCTTCTCGAAGCGCGCGCCGAAGAAATGGCCCACGGCAACGCCCACGAAGCTGAGGACGAAGGTGGTAACGCCGATGATGATCACGCTCGGCACGATGGCCACCTGCAGAAACGCGAACGTGATACCTACGGCAAGCGCATCGATGCTGGTTGCGATGGCCAACATGAGCAGCTCCTTGAGGTCGAGCTTGGTATCTTTCGCATCACCTTCTTGCTCGTCGTCCTCGTGGAATGCATCCCATAGCATCTTGCCGCCCACGAATGCCAGCAGCGCAAACGCGATCCAGTGGTCGATGGGCGTGATAAGGTCGGCAAGCTGGCTGCCCAACGCCCAGCCGATAAG
>CAKTWI010000032.1 GCA_934630815.1 uncultured Senegalimassilia sp. | reverse complement strand
AGCCTGGAACCCGCCGAAGAACAGCGATATGACAACCGCCTGCCTCATGTTCAGGCGGCTCATGCCCAGCCCCTTGCAAATGGAAACGGCGAAGGCGTCCACGGAAAGCCCCACGCCGATCAAGAACAACTCAACGAACCCCACGTGACCCTCTCGTCTTGAACTCTACCCTCATCGAGCGCGTGAACCCGCGCCCCCGAACGGACGCATAACGCTACGTCCCCGAACTGTCCGAATCGCGACAATTCGTGGACGTAACGTTATGCGTCCGGAATTTGCAAGCCGCCATGCTTTACGGGAACAGGCAGCCGTCCTCCTGGCGAAAGAAGCCCTCCCGTTCCAGATCGGCGCAAATGCCGGCGAACAGCTGCGGATCGACCGCTTCCCGCCCGGCCGAGCTCTCCTCGGCGTCCAAGCGCGCCGCCGCCTGCTCGACGGCGATGCCCGGGCAGGCCAGCACGATGCGCACCAGGCACGCGCGCTTCTGCCGGCGCGACCCCTCGAACGCCGACTGGCGCGTGTAATGCGCGCTTCGCCGCGAGGCGTTGCCCACCTGCGACTTCAGGTCCGCACCCACGTCCAGCAGCGCGTAATACCACTGCCGAACCTGGCCCGCTTCAGGACAGCAAGCCGCCACCAAGGGTTCGAGCTGCTTGTCGGAGACCGCTTCGCAATCGGGGAACAGCATATGGATGAACACCGTGCGCACGTTCGTCTCGATGTAGATGGCAGGTAGGTTGCGGGCGAAGGCGGTGACGCCGGCCGCCGTTGCCGGCCCGATACCAGGCAGCTCCTGAAGCTGCTCCACCGTTTCGGGCAGGCGACCGCCGAAACGCTGAGAGCATTCCTCGGCCGCGCGCTTGAGCGCCAGGGCGCGACGGTTATAGCCGAGCCCCTGCCATTCGGCCAGCACATCGGCCGGCGCGGCTGAAGCCAGCGCATCAGGGGAAGGGAACATACCCATCCAGCGCTCCCAGCGCCCCAGCACGCGTTTGACCTGCGTCTGCTGGAGCATGACCTCGCTCACCAGCACGCCGTAAGCGTCGTCGATGCCGCGCCAGGGCAAGTCACGGTACAGCCGCCGCCCCTCGGAGAGCACGTAGCGGCAGAACTTGTCCTGAGACATGGCGGCGCCCACGGGCCAAACCGCGGACGCCGCCAAATCGGCTATGCTTTTGCGCGCCACGCCTACGACTGCGCTTCCCCGATAGCAGGCTTCGCGCCGCATCCACCGCAGGAATCCACCGGGCACGACATGCGCGCCGTGGGAGGCGCCGAATCGATGGCCTTCCTGATGACGGGGTGCCGCCCGCCCTGCTCCATGAGCTCCTTGAGCGTGATAGAGTCGAAATAGCTGTTCAACAGGCTGTCCGCGCCCATCCACAGCTTGTTGTACGAGCATCCCCCGCGACGCTTGCAATACTCGGCATCGACCGCGCACAGCGAGACGCTGACCGGCCCCTGCACCGCCTCGAGCACCTCGAGCAGGGTGATCTGCGCCGGGTCGCAATCAAGCGCAAGGCCGCCGCGCGCGCCGCGTACCGTCTTGATGAGCCCGCCTTTCACCAGGTCGTGCTGGATGCTGCGCGCAAACGCATACGGGATGTCCTCCTGTTCGGAGATGTCTGCGACCGACACATAGGAGTCGCCGCTTTCGTATGCGGCCTCCAAGATGCGAAGCGCGTAATCGCAACGTCGCGTGATATCCATTACTGCCCGTCCCCCTTCAACAGGTCGTCCAAATGGTCGAGCTCCCTCCTGAAATCATCGACCACCGCTTGCTCGAGCGCCTTGTACTCCGGCGAATCGAGCGGCTGGTATGCAGCCAGCTTATCGAACAGGTTGTCCGTAGTCACCGGGATATAGCGCCGCTTGGTGAGGCTGTCCTTGTACGCTTCCTCGATGGCCTCGCGCGCCGCCATGTGCATGTCGAAACGCGGCATTCCCTGCGAGAACCTGACCAGCTGATCGCGGTCGACGCCGCGCACGGACGGGTGCTCGCGAGCGATCTCCATCCAAATGTCGGCTCGTTCCTTCTCGGTAGGATAATCGATATCCACCGCCGAGACCGGCCCCAGCAGATCGAAGAAATACGGATCCACGTCGTTGCCGAGCGCCGAGGTGCACAGCACGAACACGTCCGGGTCGTCGGCCGAGGAGCGGATGAGGTTGACCGCCTCGCGCGCGCCGCGCGAAAGCGTGGACATGATCAGCCCGCCGATATCCTCGGGTTGATCGAAGGCGGGAGCCGCCCACAGGTCGATGTCCTCGATAACGAGCACCGCCGGTTCCTCGAAGGCGTTGCGCGCCTGGTTGAGCTTGGGCTGGCGGTCGGCCTGGGCCATGACGCACAGCACGGGCATGCCCTGCATGTTCTCTTCCATGCGCATACGCAGCACCGGAAGCCCCAGCTCGCCGCACGTGGCCATCATGAACTGGTTGGCGTCCTCACGTGCTGGGCTGCGGATGAGCAGCGCGTCGCACGCGGGCATGCGGTCAAGCCCATGGCGCACGTTGAGCTGGCGCACGAGCTGCTGGAACTCAGGGTCCTTCTGCATGCCGAGGCCGAGCGATCGCACCGAGCGAACCGCCTCGTCATAGCCCACGAGCTCCTTATAGGTGAGATGCTCGATGGGAGCGAGCACGGGCTGCGCAGCGGCCGCGGCGGGCGCGGGCTTTCCCGCAGGCGTCTGCGGCTTTTCGGACGGCGCCGGGCCGGCGGCAACGGGCTGCTCCCCCGCGGCATCCGCGGCAGCCGTCGGGGCAGCAGCGCTTGCAGCCGCGTCGCCTTCGGGCTTGCCGGCGGTTTCGGAGGCGCCCGGAGCCGTGAGGTGCTCCACGCGCAGCACGCGCGGTCCGCCCTCGCCCATCATGTCCTGCGAGATCATATCGGTCATGTCCTCAAGCTCGTCACGTGACAGCCCGAACTCCTCGAGCTTGGCAAGGGCCAGCTCCTGAAGCTGGTCTGCGCAGGCGGCCACCTCGTCGCTGGACAGGTACGGCTCCATGCGCTCGAACACGTATTCGGCGATGCTACGCTCCTTCAAAGTGCACGCCAGACGCCATGCGCGCTTCAGGCCGGCAATGGCGGCTTCGGAGGGCACAGCGCCCTCGGTTGCCTGACCGCGCTCGAACGCCGCCAGGTACAGATGCAGCGCCAGCATAAGGTTCCCCTGCTCAGCAGCCTGTTCAGCGCTGTTCAGGTATCCGGAAACGGAGCTGGACGGCTCATCGCTTCGGCTGGGCATATCGTTCATGTCGTTATCAAACATCGACCCAACCTCCTTCAAGTGTCAAAATAGCTATAGTTCGGTATCATTTTACCGGAAGCGGCCGCCATGCGGCCGCAAGCCAAGAAATCGAAACAAACCTGTCACCCGGGCATGCTAAGACGAGCCCGCCATCCGGAGATGCCATGACGACCCCATCGGCAGAACACGTCGATGAAAGCCGGTTCTCCAGCGAGCCACGAAGCCCCCATCACCCGTGAAACGCGAACGGCAAACCCCACTCAAGCGCTAAGGGCGATTCCCAGGAAAACGCCTAAGGGCGTTTACCACTCGAGCACCTGATAGCCGCGTTCGCGGGCGGTGCGCCCAAGCGGGCGGTCGGGACACACGGCGAACCCCTGCTTGGCGCCGGCGAGCAGGGCGCGATCGGAGTGATGGTCGCCATAGGCCGCCACCAGCTCCCAGCCGCCTTCGCCCCATTTCTCGTTGGCGAAACGACGCAGCTCGATCATCTTGCGGTCGCCTTCCACCGGCACGCCGTCCACTTCGCAAGCGTACGTGCCGTCATAGTTCACCTTCATGCGCGTGGATATCTGGTAATCGAAGGGCAGGTCCCGCATGGCGCGCTCGATGATAGGCTCGAAGGTAGCCGATACGCACACCACCGAAACGCCCTGCTCATGCCACGCATCCATAGCCTGCCTGGCCTGCTTACGCACGTGCGGGGCCACGCATTCGTCATAGAAATCATGCAGGAAGGCGTCCACCTCGGCCTTGGGCTTGCCGGCAAAGGCGCGGAACACCAGTCCGCGCACCCACGCCTCGCTCTGCGGCAGGCGCAGCTTGTACGCCGCGGCCCACAACCCGATGCGCAACAGCACCGTGGGGTTGAGCATGCGCAGCTTCGCAAGATGCATCACCAGCATGACGGGAGAGTTGCCGTCAAGCGAAGTGCCGTCGAAATCGAACGCGGCAAGCCGCACCGGGCCCTCCCCGTTGCGGCTTGCCATCTGCGTTGCCTCTGATTGTGCGGTCATGTGCGCGCGCCTTCGTCCCAAGCCGAGCCGAGCCGCGCGCCCCTCTGCACGCTACTCGTCTTCGACGCCGTCTTCCTCGAACTGAGAATTATACAGTTCAGCATACGCGCCGCCAAGGGAAAGAAGCTCCTCATGCGTGCCTTGCTCGACGATGTCACCATGCTGTAACACGCAGATGAGGTCGGCGTTTTTGATGGTGGACAGCCGATGCGCGATCACGAACGACGTGCGGCCGGCCATCAGGTTGTCCATGGCCTTCTGGATGCGCTCCTCGGTGCGCGTGTCCACGCTTGAGGTTGCCTCGTCCAGGATGAGCATGCGCCTGTCGGCCAAGATGGCGCGGGCGATGGTGAGCAACTGCCGCTGACCTGCGCTGATGTTGCTGGCGTCTTCGTTGATCACCGTGTCATAGCCGTGCGGCAAGGTGGTGATGAAGTGGTGCACATATGCCGCGCGCGCCGCAGCCTCCACCTCGGCGTCGGTAGCGTCGAGCTTGCCGTAGGCGATGTTGTCGCGCACCGTGCCGTTGAACAGCCACGTGTCCTGCAGCACCATGCCGAACTGGTTGCGCACGTCGGTGCGGGAGAACTCGCGGATATCGGTGCCGCCCAGGCGGATGGCGCCCGCGTCGACATCATAGAAGCGCATGAGCAGCTTGACCATGGTGGTCTTGCCTGCGCCCGTGGGGCCCACGAGCGCCACGGTCTGACCCTGGCTCACCTTAGCGGAGAAGTCGCCGATGACGGGCTTTTCGGGATCGTAGCCGAAGCGCACGTGATCGAACTCCACGTCGCAATCCACGTCGGCGGCACTAGCCGTGGGATTCTCCGCCTCAAGCTCGGGCTCCTCCAGGAAGGCGAAGATGCGCTCGGCGGCAGCGGCCATCTGCTGCAGCACGTTGCCCACCTGGGAGAGCTGCGTGATAGGCTGCGTGAAGTTCTTCACGTACTGGATGAACGCCTGGATGTCGCCGACGGTGATGACGCCCTGCACGGCCAGCACGCTGCCCGCCAGCGCCACGCCCACGTAGCCCAGGTTCCCCACGAAGTTCATGATGGGCTGCATGAGGCCCGACAGGAATTGGGATTTCCAAGCGCTTTCGTAGAGTTTCGCATTGGTCTTGCCGAACGTCTCGGCCACCGCCTGCTCGCGATTGAACGCGCGCACGATGGCATGGCCGGAAAACGTCTCCTCCACCTGGCCGTTGATGGCGCCGAGCATGGCCTGTTGCGCCCTGAAGTGCTTCTGCGAGGCCTTCACCACGGTGAAGATGAGCACCAACGACACCGGCAGGATGAGCACGGTGATGCCCGTGAGCAGCGGGTTGATGGTCAGCATCATGATCACCACGCCCACGATGGTGGTGGCCGAGGTGATGAGCTGCGTCACGCCCTGGTTCAGGCTTTGCCCGAGCGTGTCCACGTCGTTGGTGATGCGCGAGAGCGTGTCGCCGGTGGAGTTGCGCTCGAAATATCCCACGGGCATGCGGTCGATCTTCTCGGCGATGGCGCGGCGCAACCCGTAGCAGGTGCGCTGCGAGACGCTCGTCATCATCCAGCCCTGCACGAAGCTGCACGCCGCGCTGACCAGGTACAGCACCAGCGTCGCCGCGATGATGCCGGAGATGGCGTCGAAATCGATGCCGCCGGTGCCGCCCACCTTCGCCACCAAGCCCTCGAACAGCTCCGTGGTTGCCTGCGAGAGCACCTTCGGGCCCACGATGTTGAACGCCGCCGACCCGATGGCGAAGATGATGGCGAGCACGAGCGCCGCCTTGAACTGGCCCATAAAACGCACGAGCTTGCCGATGGAACCCTTGAAGTCCTTGGCCTTCTCACCGGGCATCATGCGCGCGCCCGGACCGTGCGGCCGGCGGCGCTGCGTGACCTTCTTCAGATCCTCGTTGTTCGCGCTCATTTCGCATCACCTCCTTTCAGCTCCTCTTCCGATAGCTGCGACATGGCGATCTCGCGATATTCCTGGCAGCTTTCCATCAGCTGCTCATGCGTGCCCCGCCCCACGACGCGGCCGTCATCGAGCACCACGATCTGGTCGGCGTTGAGCACCGTCGAGATGCGCTGCGCCACGATGACCACGGTCTTCCCGCCCAAACGGGAGGAAAGCTCATGGCGAAGCGCAGCATCGGTCTTGTAGTCAAGGGCGCTGAAGCTGTCGTCGAACAGGTACGCGCGGGCATCGGTGGCAAGCGCGCGGGCGATGGCCAGGCGCTGGCGCTGACCGCCCGAGACGTTCGTGCCGCCTTGGGAGATGGGCGTTGCCAGCCCCTCGGGACGCTCGGCGATAAACTCGCCCGCCTGCGCCACGTCGGCGACTGCGCGGATACGGTCCTCGTCGGCATCGTCGACGCCATAGCCCACGTTCGAGGCGATGGTGCCGCTGAACAGAAACGCCGCCTGGGGCACATAGCCCAGCTGCGCGCGCAGGGCATGCTGGCTGACATCGCGCACGTCGATACCATCGACGGCGATGCGGCCCGACGTGACGTCATGGAAGCGCTCCGCCAGCTTGAGCACCGTGGACTTGCCGCTGCCCGTGGAGCCGATGATGGCCGTGGTCTTGCCCGGCTCGCACGTGAAGCTGACGTCCTCGAGCACGCACTCGGCGCCGTCGGAGTACCTGAAGCTCACGTTCTCGAACGCGATGCGCGCGCCCGGCAGCCCGTTAGCGCCAAGCAGCGCGTCCTTGGCGTTTCCGGGCTCGGGGTCGGCAATGGAGGGCTTGCATTCAAGCACCTCGTCGATGCGCTGGGCTGCCACGTCGGCGCGCGGCAGCATGATGGACAGCATGCCGATCATAAGGAAGCCCATGATGATGACCATGGAGTAGGTGATGAACGCGATCAGGTCGCCGGTTTGCAGGTTGCCCGCATCGATGGCGTGGCCGCCGAACCAGATGATGCCCACCGACACCAGGTTCATGATGAGCATCATGAGCGGCATCATGAAGGTCATCACGCGGTTGGTGAACAGCTGCGTCTTCATCAGGCGCGTGTTCGCCTCGTCGAAGCGCGCCTCCTCGTGCTGCTCGCGGCCGAACGCGCGGATGACCGGCAGGCCCGTGAGCAGCTCGCGCGAAACCAGATTCACCCGGTCGATGAGCTTCTGCATGATCTTGAACTTCGGCATGGCGACCTTCATGAGCACGCCCATGACCACCGCGATGGCCACAACCGCCGCGATGATGATCCAGCCCATGGACAGGTCGGTGCGCGCGATCATGATGATGCCGCCGATGGCCAGGATGGGCGCATAGAGCACCATGCGCAGCAGCATGACGGTGACCATCTGCACGAGCTGCACGTCGTTGGTGCCGCGCGTGATCAGCGAAGCCGCGCTGAACGATTGGATCTCGGCATCGGAGAAGTTCACCACCTGGTTGAACAGGCGCTCGCGCAGGTTGCGGCCCACCTTGGCCGCGGTGCGCGACGCCAAGAAGCCCACCATGACGGCGATGACCATGCCGAGCGCGGCAAGGCCGAGCATCTTCGCACCGGTTGCCACCAGGTAGTCCATCTGCATGGCGTCAAGGTCGTAGCCCAACTGCTCGTACTCGGCGCGGGCCGCGGCCAAACCCTGTTGCGCGATAAGCGTGTCGGCCATATCGCCCATGGACTCGCGCGCGCGGTCGAGCGTGGTCTGGATGTCGGCCTTACCGATCATGCCCTGGTCAAATGCGGCTTTCACCTGATCAAGGTCCAGCTCGGCGATTTGATCGGCGTAGCAGGTCACCGTCATGGGCAGCGCCATGGCGTCATCAAGCGTCGCACGGTCGCGCTTGCCGGATTCCGTCAGCGCATATGTGCCATCTTCGTTTTGCGCATAAGCGTCGGCGAACATCTGCTCATCGGACTCGGGGAGCATCATGGCCACCAGGTCATGGGTGCGCTCGGTGAGCTGTTCGGCCGCGACGTCCTGCACGCCCTGCTGCTGAATGCCCGTATCGACGATGTCGGAGGTGCAGTTGGGCAAAGCCAGGTCGCATGCCGCCTGCACGCACAGCAGCACCACGATCAGCAGCACCACCAGCTTGTGCTGGGCAAGGTTCTTGATTATGCGCACGGCACGCCCCCTTCCGCGGAAGCGGTTTGCGAAGGAGCGCCCGACGCGGAAGCGGAGTCGCCTGCAACCGCATCTGCGTTATCGGTACCCGCCCCGGAAGCGAAGCTCGCACCCGCATGATCGGCGTTTGCAGCGGAAGCGGGGCTTGCATCAGCGCTCGCTACCGGGCAGCCAGCTTGCGCGCAGCCGTTCTGCTGCGCCGGCGCCGTCTCGCAAGCGGGGAAATCCGCCAGGCGCTCAACGATGCGCACGAGATGCTCGGCATCTTCGGGTCCGAGATAGGTGAGCACCTCGTCGATCATCTGCTCATGCAGCTCGCGGCCACGTGCGCTGAAGGCGCGGCCATCCTCGGTAAGATGCACCGTGACCGCACGGCTATCGCCCTTGTCGCGCTGACGCGTGATAAGGCCCTTCTCCTCAAGCGATTTCAAGGTCTGGGACACGGCGCTCGGAGTTGCCTGTCCGCACTTGGCGATATCGCCGGATCGGACTTTCCTCCCCTCGCTCTCAAGGCGGGAAACCACCATGATCGCGTACATCTCCGCCGGCGTGATGCCTTCTGGCGCCGGCGGCTCCTTACGCTGCTTGCGCATGCGCGCTGCGGCATCGAACAAGCGGCGACGCAATCCAGCTGCGGTATCGTCCACGCGAATCTCCTTTCGATACTGAATTGTTTAGCTGCTTAATGTTTAGCATCTAAACCATAGCACGAGCCAAGCAGTTTCAATCGAAGCATCGAAAGTATGTTGGAAAGTCCATATGCCGTATCCTCCAAGCTGCCGGAAACACAGGCGCTTGGGAAAGCGAAGAAAAGCGACAAGGCGAGAGCTCTGTTCGTGGGAGCGAACGTAAGCGATGCGCCCGTCGTCTGAGGGGTTCCCGCCCTTTTTGATGCTCGGTAGCCAAGGCAAGCAACGTTCCCATCGGCCGCATACCCTCACCTTGGTTAATGTTCAACGGCTACAGCGAACAAACCCGAGAATATGAAAAGCCCAGCCATTTGGCTGGGCTTGAACAATCGATGGCGGGATGTACGAGACTTGAACTCGCGACCTCCGACGTGACAGGCCGGCGCTCTAACCAACTGAGCTAACACC
>CAKTWI010000031.1 GCA_934630815.1 uncultured Senegalimassilia sp. | reverse complement strand
GCCGCTTCTTTGTTCGCTAGCTTGTCGCAAGCTGCATACGCACCCCGCGCGCCCATCGCCGTCGGAAACGCTCAAGCAGCCTGCCGGCTATGATGCAAGCTTCCAACAGCGACGATGCACCCACACGGTAACTCGCCTTCGCCGACAGGCGGCAAGATGGTCGTCTAAACGCATATGGTGCCGTTTAGAACTCGAGGCCCTCCAGGCGCTTGAACACCTCGTCCTTGCGGGTCAGGAAGTCCCACGGATCGAAGATCTCGTCGAGCGTTTCCTTGGACAGCTTGGCCTCGGGGTCGTTCTCCAGGCGCTCGCGATACGTGGGGCCATCCACCGCGTTCTGGATATCCTCCCACACGGCCATGGCGTTGCGCTGCACGATGACGTACGCCTCCTCGCGGGTGATGCCCGTGTTCACCAGGGCCAGCAGCACCTTGCTGGAGAAGATGAGGCCCTTGGTGCGCCACACGTTGTGCTCCATCTTCGCCGGATAGGTTTGCAGGCCGTCCATGATCCACTGCATCTTGCCGAACATGTAGTCCAGCGCGGTGAAGCTGTCGGCCAGCGCCACGCGCTCGGTGCCGGAGTGGCTGATGTCGCGCTCGAACCACAGCGCCACGTTATCGAGCGCCACCTGGGCGTTCGCCTTCACGCAGCGGGCAAGGCCGCACACGCGCTCTGCCGTGATGGGGTTGCGCTTGTGAGGCATGGCCGACGAGCCCTTCTGGCCCTTCTTGAACGGCTCCTCTGCCTCGATGACGTCGGTCTGCTGCAGCAGGCGCACCTGCATGGCGATGGACTCCAGCGTTGCGGCGGCGCAGGCCAGCGCGCACATGACCTGGGCGTGGCGGTCGCGCGCCAGCACCTGGGTGGACAGCGGGTCGGGCGTCAGGCCCAGCTTCTCGCACACGTACTTCTCAACGTAGGGGTCGATGCTGGAGTACGTGCCCACCGCGCCGGAGATGGCGCCGGTTGCGGCGACCTCGCGAGCCTGCTCCAGGCGAGTCTGCGCGCGCTTGAGCGCCCAAGCCCAGCTGCCGAACTTCATGCCGAACGTCATGGGCTCGGCGTGGATGCCGTGCGTGCGGCCGACGCACAGGGTGTTCTGGAACTCGAACGCGCGGCGCTTGCACGTCTCGCCCAGCTGCTTGACGTCGTCCAGGATGATGTCGATGGCCTGCACGATCTGGTACGACAGCGCGGTGTCGCCCAGGTCGGAGGAGGTCATGCCGTAATGCACCCAGCGGCTGGGCTTTTCCTGGCCCTCGGGGACGTCGGCGTCGATGTACTCGGCCATGCACGTGGTGAAGGCGATGACGTCGTGGTTCGTGACCTTCTCGATCTCGTCGATGCGCTCAACCGTGAAGTCGGCGTGGTCGCGGATCCACTGCGCCTCCTCCTTCGTGATGCCGGCTTGGCCGAGCTCGGCCTGAGCCTCGCACGCCAGCACCTCGATTTCCTTCCAGATGGAGAACTTGTTCTGAAGCTCCCAGATGGCGCCCATAGCAGGACGCGTGTAGCGGTTGATCACAACGACCCCTTTCGCGGTTGATAGTTGATGGCCCCATGATACCGTGCGCGCAAGCGACGCGCCGGCACCGCACGCGTTTCTGCAGATGGTTTACGTATGCCCGCGCCCCACCCCGCCTTTCGCGGATTCAACGTGTTCGTTCGCCGAATCATTCTCAGATATGATAAGATGCGCCTAGTTATTTACTAGGTTTATTGGGGGGATCATGACGATCGAGAAAGAAGAGGGCCGGCAAGACGGCGTCCTCGAAGCATGCAACGCCGAAGCCGCCGCGCACGAGGCAAGCGAGCAGCTCAACGTGTTCGACAAGGGCCGCATGGAAGGGCCCGACGCCGACAGCACCACGCACGGCACCGTGCGCGCCGTCTGCGTGTCCAAGCGCAAGGGCACGCGCAAAACCGTGGTGGACGGCCCGGTGACCATCGAGGCCCATCACGGCGTCGCCGAGGACGCGCACGCCGGAGATTGGCATCGCCAAGTTTCGCTTCTGGCCTGGGAATCCATCGAGAAAGCCCGGGCGCGCGGCCTGGATGTGAAGGAGGGCGATTTCGCCGAGAACATCACCACCGAGGGCATCAACCTCATGGCGCTGCCGCTCGGCACGCAGCTCAAGATCGGCGACGACGTGCTGCTGGAGCTGTCGCAGCAGGGCAAGGTGTGCCACAAGAAGTGCGCGATCTTCTACCTGGCCGGCGACTGCATCTTCCCGCGCGAAGGGATTTTCTTCGTCGCCCTCACCGGCGGCAAGGTCAAGGCCGGCGACAGCATCGACGTGGTGAAGCTGGGCGACGGCACATGCGAATACACGCCGCAGGAAGCCTTGGACGAGCTGGCGAACACGCCGCGATAAAGCCGCGAAGCGCCAACCGCCGTGCGGGCGCCCGTCCGCCCACCCGCGAAGCAACCCGCCAGCCAACCTATCCGCACGCATGCAGATGCGCGCCTGCACCGAGCACGGCGGCTTCGCCGGCTCCACTCCTGCGCTTCAATCTATCCTCGTAACGCGAAAGGGCCCGAAATGGAATCCATTTCGGGCCCTTTCGTCAGGGGGCTCGTTTCGCACAAGCCCTCGCCCCGTTGCTACAAACCTTTGAACGCGGCGCGCACGGCGTCGATGACCTGGTTATCCGCCACCACAATGGCCTTGTCACCGGGGAACAGCACGGTGTCCTCGTTCACCACCTCCACGTTGTCGCTGGACGCGACCGCCGCGATGATGCTGTCAGGGGGCAGGGGTATGGCGCTTGCCAGCACGCCGGCATCGTTGGAGTGGTGCCGCATGCGCGGGACGACCACCTCGGTCAGCATGACGTTGCCATGCGTCAGCGACGACACGACGCTCACGCTGCCCAGCAGCGTCTCCTCCTCGATGAGGTTGGCGATGAGCGTGGTGGACGACACGCACTCGATGCCAACCTCGTGGAAGATGCGCAGGTTCTTCGGGCTGTTCACGCGGGCGATGCAGCGCGGCACGTTGAACACGCGCTGGGCGATCTCGCACGAGACCAGGTTGTCGTCGTCCTGGCCCGTGGTTGCCACGAACACATCCGCGCGGCGGATTCCCGCATCCTCCTGATACTTCGAATCGCAGCCGTCGCCGTGAATGACCAGGTAACGACCCTGCAAAACCACCGACAAGCGATCGGCCGTTTCCAGGTCCTCCTCGATGATGGTCACGTCGTTGCCGCTCTCAAGTAGCACGTTCGCCAAATATTCGCCGATTTTGCCGCCGCCGGCGATCACTACGTACATCAGCCAAACCTCCCCCGCTTCGCCGTCGGGCGAACGGAAACCGCGTTAATCTTGAATGTACTTGCTGAATTGCTCGATGAGCTCGTGACGCACGCACGCCAACACCGAGTCACCGTTGTATAGGATGGACTCGCGCGTGGGAATGGAGCTGGCGCTGCCGTCGCCGCGCTCGAACGCCACGATGCGGATGTCGTGATCGCGCTCCATCTCCGCCACACGGATGGTGTTTCGCTCGGACCAGCTCAAGTCAAGGGAGAAGCGCAGCACCTCGAACTCGCCGAACGTGTCCAGATGCGCACCGTGCCCGGAAACCACCTTGCTGAACACGTCTTCAGCCACCAGCGACGTGCCGCACACGTAATCGATGCCCAGCTGCATATACGCACGCTCATGGTCGGGATTGTACAGGCGTGCGATGACGTGGGGAACGCCGAACAAGCGGCTTGCCACCTCGCAGCACATGAGGTTGGTATTGTCCAACTGCGTTACCGCCGCCACGACGTCGCATTCATCGACGCCCGCCTTCTCCAGCGTCTCCTCGTCGAAGCCCACGCCCTGGATGGTGGATCCATTGAAGTTGCGACCCAAGTTGGCGAACGCGTCCACGTTGCGATCGATCACGCACACGTTGCTGCCGTTGTCCGACAGCATATTGGCCAGCTGCGACCCCACGCGGCCGCAACCCACCACGATGACGTTGCTCATGCGAAAATCCTTCCCGAAGTTCACGCAACAGGATAACGCAAAAGGCGGCCCGCAGGCCGCCTTCGCGCTAGATCAGCTGCATTTGCGCAAGCGTTTTCGCGTACCAATCCTCGTAGGTTGGCGGGCAGTACTTGTTGGCGTTCGCCAGGGAGATGGTGTATCCATAACCCTTCGCCAAACCCTGCGCGTGCGCGTTGATGGACTCGTCCCAGCTTCCCCAGGACGTATTCCCCATCCAGCCCCATGCGTTATGGCTGCGGAAGCAGTTGAGGCCCTTCGTTGACTCGGTATTGGAGATGGCCGGGGAGAAGCGCGGGTCCACGCCGTTTTCCCAAGCCGCCTCGGCGAACGTGGCGCCATAGCCCGAAAGCGGGCTTCCCGCCAGATACGCGTCGATGCGCAGCGTCCATTCGCCCACGAACTCCGCCTTGCTGACGTTCCAGTCGACCTCGGCGAGGCCCGTCAGGCCGGCGCCTTCGTCGCGGGCGAGCTGAGCGTCCCTGTTGGCAAGCGCAGCCTGCGTATGCGCCAGGTCCTCGGCGCGCTGCGCCTCCTCGGCGGCACGGCGGGCGGCCTCCTCCTCGGCCTCGATGGCGGCGACGCCCTTCGAGATGTCGCGCGTTCCAGCAGCTGCCAATCGGGACGTTGCGGTCACGGAGGCGTCCGCAGCCTGATCGGACAGGGACTCCGCCGATGCCGATGCGCTGCCCGGCGTGCTGACCTCGCTGATGCCGAACGTCTGCATATCATGGGAAACGCCGCCGGCAGCGGTTGCGAATCCCACGCCCAGGCAACCTGCCAGCACGCACGATGCGCAAGCAAGGCCGACGATCTTCAGCGCCAGCCCGCCGGTGCGGTATGCATTGCGTTTCTTCAAACAAAACCTTTCGCTCGCAGCACACGACCAGACCGCCAAGGCGGCGACAGCTTGTTTTCGATTGTCGAAAGGGTTTGCTGCCTGAAGGGCGATATGCTGTTCTGACAGGCATTATTTTACCGGAAGGCCCGAAACCGGCAAAATCATGTGAAGGAGCCCTTCATCGTTTGTTCGATTGACAAGTAAAACATTTATATTTCCCCAGGTGGTTTCCCATAGCTTGGGCAAAACCGAAACACGAACAAGCGTACCGCATCCGATGAACGGCGCCTTATGAAACGGAAACGGCTATGCGCGCTGCGCATAGCCGTGATGCGAACCTATCGGTTCGGTTAATCGAAAGGCAGAGGAAAACGATATTCGCGCCCCAACGGCGTACCGAAGGACAACTCGCGCAGCGAGCCGGGCTCGGAAAACAGGCCAAAGCCGAGCACGCAGAATAGCAGCACGAACACCACCGCCGCCACGATGACGACAGGGCGGCGGGCGTACACCCCCATTGCAAGCAAAACGGCCGCCAACGCGGGAATAGGCCATAAATACTCGAACATCTTCGGCAACGTGGCCCACGAGACGAACCCCATGCTCATGGGCAGCAATGTCAGCCCCACCGCGAAGATGGACGTACCCACGAAAAACGCCAAGGCCCGCGCACCTTCCCTTCCCGGCACGGCTATGCGAACGATGCCGAAAACGATCAGGGCCAACGGCCAACATTGCCACCAGGCGACCCCGCGCAAGATCCCCGACACCGCAAACGACGCGCCCAGCGAGGCCAAAAGGCAGCCGGCCGTAAGGGCGAGCACGATCCGGGCAGATGACGGGCCATCCCCTTCGCCGGCTTTAGCACCGCGGGGTTCGGCAGAAGCAGCATCAAGGCCCATCGCGGGCCCTTGGTCGCATCGAGCGCCCTCCGCCATCGCGGGCGGCACGGGCGGCAGATGCGCCGCGCTCACATAGGGCATGGCGTTCGCGCACCGCCCCATAGCGGCGCCACGGGCACGACGGCAATCCACCGCGCCGAACGTATCGGAATGAACGGAATCAGGCTCCACCTTCACGGGCTTCACCTGCATGGGTCTTTTAGGAAGCACGGCCCAGAGCACCATATACGCAAGGCCTGCAAGGCCCAGCGTCAACACGGCGAACGTCAGGAAAAGAATGCGCACGACCAGCGGATCGACGTCGAAGCGCTCGGCGATTCCAGCACACACGCCCCCTACCAGCGCATTGCGCGACCGGTATAGCTGGCGCGTTCGGTTCACCGCTCCTCCTGACCTGCCTTGCCATCAGATGCCTGCGGAGCATCGTCGGATATGCGCTCCACGCGCACCGCAAGGATGCGCCGGCGTCGCATGGAGTGGATGGTGAAGCGGCAGCCGTCCTTCTCGAAGGAGTAGCCCATTTGCGGAACGGTGTCCAACATGCTGAGCACCCAGCCGGCTATGGTCTCGTAGTCCTCGGACTCGGCAAGCGGCCAACCCATTTCAACGGCGTCCTCAACGGGGAAACGGCCGTCGGCAAGCCATACGCCGGGACCTTCCTGCTTCAGAATGGGGCGCTCGCGATCGGTTTCGTCCACGATCTCGCCCACGATCTCCTCAACGATGTCCTCGACGGTAATTAAACCATCGGTTCCACCGTACTCGTCCACCACGATGGCCATCTGTTGCCGTTTCGTTTGCATTTCGGCCAGAAGCGGGAACACGTCCTTCGACTCGGGCACGAACAGGGGCTCGAAAGCGTAATCGACCGCCAGGTCGTCGCCATGGCCGTCGAGCACGGGAGGCACCAGGTCCTTATAGTGGACCACGCCGACGATGCGGTCGATATCCCCTTGGAACACCGGGAGGCGCGAATAGCCCGTTCCCATCATGCGGTCCACCGCCTGGCGCACGGTTTCGGTATCCTCCACCAAGATCATATCCACGCGCGGCGTCATGATCTCGCCGGCATCCATGTCGCCCAGGTCCAAGATCTCGTGGATCATGCGCTTCTCGTCATCGAGCAAATCGTCGCTATCCGCCACGAAATCCTTGATCTCGTCCTCAGCCGACAGAGCCTGGCGCTTCGGCGCTCCTAAGAAGCCGAAAATGCCCTTCAGTCCCTTTTTGCCGTCACCGTCTTCGTTTTTCCCGTTCATGCGCTAAAACCGCTCCTAGTGATAATTTCCTTTTGAGCTAGCCTACATGACATACAGCGCAATCGCCAGGAATTGCAGCACGCTTCCCGCCACAACCCACAAATGGAATATGGAATGCATGTATGGAATCTTCTTCAGCACATAGAAGATGCATCCGACCGAATAGCAAAGACCGCCTGCGACCAGCAGCCACAGACCCGCAGCAGGGATGGCCTGGATAAGCGCCGGCAGGAACCCCACGATAGACCAGCCCAGCGCAAGATAGAGCACCGCGGAGATCCAGCGCGGGCGAAAAACCCAGAACGCCTCGCAGGCAACGCCTATCACGGCGAGCACCCACACGAACGCGCACAGCACGATACCGTTCGAATCGGCAAGAGAGATCAGGCAGAACGGCGTGTACGAGCCGGCGATGAACAGGTAGATGCAGCTATGGTCCAACACCTTGAACACGCGTTTCGCCTTGTCGACCGCCAACGCGTGATACAGCGTGGACATGGTGTATTCGAGCAGCATGGTGAGCGTGTACACCAACGCGGCGAACAGCAGGATGCCGCCGCCGTGGCTTACCGCCTTCACCACGAGGATGGGGATGGCGGCGATGGCCAGAAGCGCGCCAACGCCGTGCGAGATGGAGTTGGCAATCTCCTCGCCCAGCGTGTATTCGCGCACGTTATGCTTCCTGTTCGCCTCGTTCGCCGAGGTTTGCGCAGGCTCATTGCGATGCGCTCGGGCCTCGCGCAGGTCGCGCGGCTTGAACTGGGACGGCGTCCAGGCATGGGGAGTAGCAGGCGCTGCGGGGGTTTCACCGGCGCCGGAAGGCATATCCGGCGATGCGGGGTATGTCGTTTCAGTATCCATAGGCACCAGTTATACCACACACGCAGCATAACGGCTCCCGTATGCTGCGCGCCCGTAGCGAAGCGGCTGCGCAACGGAAGCCAGCGTCTTGCAAGCGGCGTTATACTGGGAAATGGAACACCTGGCGCCACGCGCCGCAGGACCTCGAAATCAAGGAGCGCACATGCAATACGACGAGCTGAAAGAACACATCAAGCAGGCCATGAAGGCACACGACAAGGTCCGCCTTTCCATCCTTCGCCAAGTGCACGGCGAGATCAAGAACATCGAGGTGAACGAGCGCCGCGACATCACCGAGCAAGACGTCGACGACATGACGAAACGCGTCATCAAGCAAACCAAGGAGACGCTGGAGGGATCCATCAAGGCCGGCAACGACCAGGAGCGCACCGACACGCTCGCCGCCCAGGTGAAGATGCTCGAGGAGCTGCTGCCGCAGCAGCTGGCCGGCGAGCAGCTTTCCGCGCTCATCGATGCCGTGCTGTCCGAGACGGGCGCAACCACGAAGAAGGAGATGGGACGCGTCATGGGCGAGCTCACCAAGCGCACCGGCGGCAACTTCGACAAGGCCGCTGCTGCGAAGGAGCTGCAAGGCAAGCTGGCCTAACGCAACGGCAAGCGAATAGCGAAAACGCCGCTTGCAGCGCAGGTGGCAAAAGCGAACGGGGTCGAAGGCGTGCACCGCCTTCGACCCCGTTCACGTATGGTAGCTTCGACCCCGTTCCGCATCGCGGCTTCGCAGTGCTCGATCGCCTCCGACAGTCACGCCGGCTCCGCATCACGGCTTAAGGACGGCCACCTTCTCGACAACAGTCACTCCGCAGCAGCCTTTGATCGAAACACTTGGCGGCCTTCTACGGCCACCCCCAGCTGCACATCACGGCTTAGGGGCGATCGGCCGCCTTCTCGACGACAGCCAGCTTCGCAGCAACCTCGCTCGAAACGCTCGACGGCCTTCTCGACCGCAACCGACCTCACAAACCCCTACTCGAAATGCTCGGCTGCCTTCTCGAGCTGCTCGATGATGTTGATGCTCTGCGGGCACATGGCCTCGCAGGCGCCGCACTGGATGCAGTCGCTCGCACGGCCCGGCGCCGCCTGCCAGCTATATTGCTGCTTAGCGAACTCGGTGTTCTCCGTTTGAACCTCCAGGTTCAACAGGTTCATAATCTCGGGGATGGCGACCTGCTGTGGGCAGTCCTTCACGCAGTAACGGCAATTGGTGCACGGCACCGTAGGTACGGCGGCCAGCACTTCGCACGCCGCATCCAGTGCCTCCTGCTCCTCTGGGGAGAACGCGCCACCATGCTCGTGCCATTCGGCGACGTTTTGCCGTACCTGATCGGGCGTGGACATGCCGGAAAGCACCGTGAGCACGCCGGGCTGGTTGTAGCAGAAGCGATACGCCCACGACGCCTGGCTCAAATCCGGGCGCGCTTCCAACAGCGGCGCCGCAACGGCTGCCGGCAAATCAGCCAAACGTCCACCACGTGCGGGCTCCATGATCGCCACCGGCTTGCCATGCTTGCGGGCGACCTCCATATTGCGGCGCGATTGCACCACGGGGCTTTCCCAATCCAGGTAGTTCACCTGCAGCTGGATAAAATCCACCTCGGGATGTTCGTTGAGCAACTGATCGAGCGTTTCCGCACCATCGTGCATGCTGAAGCCCACGTTCCGGATCTTACCGGCGGCCTTCATCTCCTGCGCCCATTCCCACATACCGAAGTCGTCGAACTTCTTCGTGCGTTCACCGCCCACGTTGTGCAGCAGGTAATAGTCCACATGGTCGGTGCCCAACCGCTCAAGGGACGTATCCAGGCATGCCTTTGCGGCTTCGGCGTCGGGCAACGCCCAGGCAAGGCACTTCGTGGCAATGGTGAAGCTATCGCGTGGATAGCGCTCCACCAGAGCCTTACGCAACGCCACCTCGGAGTGCCCGTTATGGTAGACGAAAGCGGTGTCGAAATACGTGCCGCCGGCATCCATGAACAGGTCGACCATCTCCTTAACCTGGTCGATGTCGATGGCGGTAACGTCCTTGGGGTCGGTCAGCGGAAAGCGCATGCAGCCGAAGCCGAGCTTCGGCACGGTATTGCTATTTGCAGTCATCGAATGCTCCTCTCGTTACATTCGATGGTAAAGGCTAGAGCGCACTTCAGGTCAAGGGCGGTTTCAAACGACAGCGAAAACCATCGCTCGCGCAAAAGCCTACTTGTCGCGCACCTCGTCCTCGTCCCACACCAACGTGGTTATGCTGTGCCCCGCCGCCTTGCACTCCGCCGTGAACACCCCTTCCGACACCAGGAACTTTCGCGGCCTGGCATGGCGGTTCAGCACGACCAACGTGCGCGACCCATCGGGACGCAGGAAGCCCACGGTCTCCAGGTCGTCGGTGTACCGCGACGTCAAGAAGCGACGGGAACCTACCGGCGCGAAACGCGAGAAGTGCGCCATATAGAAGAACGACCGATTCGCCACCAGCTCGCGCTTGTCGCGATCGTACATCAACGGCGCTTCGCAGAAGTTGCGGGCATGGTTCGGCCCGCCCTTCTCATTAAGCAGCAGATTCCAATCGATGAATCCGGCAGCACCTGCGTTCAGGCTGCCTATGACGGCATGCGCGTACTGCTCGGCCTTGCGTTCCTGCGTTGCCTTGCGATCCTCGCCACGCGTATATTCCACGCAGCCCTCGGTGAATAGCAGCTCCTTGTCGGGCCAACGCCGCGCCACTTCGTCCACCTGCTCGAAATGATCGCCCGCATACCAATGGAACGCCACACCCGCAAAGGCATCGGACGCCACCGTACCCTCGGCTCGCCAACCGGCAGCGGCAAGCGGCAGCTTCCCCGCCTGATTCACCGACGCCCCGAAGGTAGACTGAACACGCGACAATATCTTGTCGGTGTTGTGATCCCAAGCGAACAGCTTCACGTCGCCATGCCCCGAAGCATCCAGCGCCGGGCGCAGATACGCCGCCGCAAATTGAGCCTCCTCTTCCGCGCTGAACAGGCACGAATCCCATGCTTGGCTTGCCATAGGCTCGTTCTGCACGCTCATGCGGCTTATGCGCACGCCTTCGCGAGCATACGCGTCCACATATTTCGCCAGCACCTCGGCCCATGCTTCATACTGCGAACGACGCAGTTTTCCCCCACCGTTCATACGCCGATTGGTCTTCATGAACGCCGGCGGGCTCCAGGGGCTTGCGAACAACTGCAGCTGCGGGTTCACCGCAAGCCCGCACTTGATGAACGGAAGCAGCAGCTGCCTGTCGCGGCTAATAGTGAACGACCGCAAACTGGAATCGAAGGGCCTGACATATGAGTAGTTGCTCAACGCGAAATCGCAGCTTTGGATGTGCGTACGGCACAAGCTATACGCATTTCCTCCGGCGGCCGGATCGCCATCCTTCGCTCCCCCGAAGCACAGCAGCAGGAACCGATCCTGCAATTCAGGCGGCATGAGGGCGAACACGTTCGCCGCTGCCTCCGTGAACGCGCCGCCGAATCCTGAGATGCGCTGATGCGTCACATCGGGACGGCAGGTGATCAAATGGAGTTCAGCGTCCGGATTGCGCATGAATCCCAGCTCATCCTGAGATAGCGTGTTGTTCGCATCGGTGACGTAGCGTTTCATGATAACTACCCTTCAGGCTCCAAGGCGCCCGCCAACACCTGCATGCGAGCCTCGACCTCCTCGATGATACGGCTGCAATCCTTCAGCTCGCTGCTGGCATCGATGCCTTGCACCTCGCTGACGGCCTTGTACTTCAAATCGTGCTCCAAGCTTGCCCAGAAGTCCATGGCCAGCGTCCTCAGCTGGATTTCCACGGGAATGGACTCCTTCTTATCCATGAAGAACACGGGGATGCGCGCGATAACGTGAAGGCTGCGATACCCGTTCGGCTTCGGCGAGGCGATGTAATCCTTCACCTTCACGATTTCAAGATCATCCTGGCGATTGAGCAGCTCGAACAGGCTGTAAACGTCCTGAATATAAGGGCAAATGACGCGAATGCCAGCGATATCGAGGATGTAGCGTTCCATATTCTCAAGCGTTGCTTCGTACCCGTAGCGCCCAATCTTCTCATAGATGCTCGCAGGCGTTTTCAAGCGGCTCTCGATATGGTGGATGGGATTACGATGCTTCTTCAGGTTCAGATCCTGGTCCAAGATCTCCAAGCGAACCTGCATCTCCCTCATGGCTGCCCGATACTTCTGCATGATCGACTGGGTCTCCACGCTTGCCTGATGCAGCTTCTCCATGCTCTCAGAGGTCATATGCAGATTCCCGTTCATATCGAACGCCGAAAGGTCGGGTACGTTCGGGACGGGCAATTGCTTTGCGGCGCTGTCCTCCACCGTACGCCCCTGCAGCCTTTCCGCGGCTTCAATCGAGGGTTCACCGGTCGCACTCATCGGCTTGCTCCTTCTCCGCATCTCGCCGATGCGGCACGTCAACGTAGTTCGCGTATTGAAAACACGCGCCGCAGGCCTAACGGCTTGCGGCGCGTGCTATCGATTGAGATTATGGTACCGCACGGGAAGCCAGGTTTACAGAGAGGCGAGTGCTTTCTTACCGTTCCGTTACCACAGCCGGTCTCCCGTTCAGGCGATCGCGCCTACTTGCGCAAATCGGCCTTCACCTGTTCCCACAAGCGGTTTTGCTCCTCGCAGGTCATATCCTCAAGGCGTACGCCCTGCTCAAACGCCGACTGCTCCATGGCAGACCAGCGCATACGGAACTTACGGCAGCTTGCCCGCAGCGCGTTCTCGGAGTTCACACCCATACGACGAGCGACGTTGACTAGGCTGAACAGCACATCGCCCAGCTCCTCCTCCACATGGGCAATTGCCTCGGGGTCGCCTTCAACCTTGCCGTTGGCCGCCTTCGGCGCCTGGTCGTATGCCTCGTTCAGCTCATCGATTTCGCTTCGAACCTGGTCCCAAACATCTTCGAGCGTTTCCCACTCGAATCCGGCCGCAGCCGCCTTGCGCGATATCTTCTGTGCCTGCATAAGGGCCGGGAAGCTCACGGGCACGCCATCCAGCAACCCTGCCGGTGGCTCGTCTCCGCTTTCCTTACCAGCCTGATCAGCTGCCTGCTTTTCCTGAAGTTTCACTTTATCCCAGAGGTTCAACACCTCGGATGCGCCAGCTGCCGCCTCATCCCCGAACACGTGCGGATGGCGCCTGATCATCTTGGCATCCACGTCCGCCGCAACGTCTTCGATATCGAACTCGTCCGCATCTGCCGCTATCTGACTTTGCAGCACCACCTGCAACAACACATCGCCAAGCTCTTCGCGCATATGCGCAATGTCGCCCGCTTCAATGGCATCAACCGCTTCGTACGCTTCCTCGATCATGTTATGGGCAATAGACGAATGCGTTTGCTCGCGGTCCCACGGGCAGCCGTCAGGCGCACGCAGCGCCGATATCGTGGCCACGAACCGATCGAACGCGGGATGTTGTTCAGGATGCGCCGCCCGCTCAAGCGCATTCTCATGTTGCGATGCCGACATACCATGCTCCTTCGTCGAGTTATCTTGTGAAGAGTATACCCTTCAACGCAGCGAGACCGCCAAACCTCGGAGATAGAGTCCTCATTCACGAGGCGAAGCTTTCATGATTTGCCAAGGAACCAAAACCGGCTATTCTACCACGGAATGAGGACCGCACTTTTCCGAGCGCAGCCTTGATTTTGTTAAGCGTTGCGGTTTTATGCCATGGCACGAGAACCAAACTTTTCCTTGACGAAAAGAAACCGGAGCTTCGTTTTACCGCGCAACAGCCCGCAATCTACCCTTACGAAACCGATCGCGCATCCCCGATACTTGCGGCATAAACTCGCCCCATGGATTGAGGCGGCAGAACTCAGGGGCGTGCGCCTTTCTAGATTTGACCCATGTTGCCGCAGGACGTGTACGAAGCCAACAAACACCGCAGCCTATCCCCCGCTTGCCCGTTCGCCGGCCTATTCATCTGCACCCTTGGCTTAGCGTCTTGTTTCCCCATCGCCCTCCGTCAACCCACAGTCTTGACGACACGCCAGGCTGCAGGTTCCGCACACATGCTGCGCATCGTTGCGGCTATCGGGTATCATTGAGTCTAAGCAACACCGAACAGGAAGAACGGCTCATGATCATCAACGTCAGCACTATAGACGACCCCCGCCTTGACGCATACGCACGCCTGACAGAGGTGCAATTGCGAAACAAACTCGAACCCGAAAAGGGCATGTTCATCGCCGAATCTTCGAAGGTCATCGAGCGCGCCGTGGCAGGTGGCATGCAGCCCCTGTCGCTGTTGATGGAGGAGAAGTTCCTTCCCGGCATGAAACCCATCATCGAGCAAATCGAACAACGCTATCCTGATTTCGATTTACCGGTGTTCATACTCCCTCACGGCCAGCTCAAACAACTGACCGGCTTCGAACTCACGCGCGGCGCGCTCGGAGCCTTCCGACGTCCCATCGCCGCAAGCGTTGAGGACGTTTGCCGCAACGCTCGACGAGTAGCCGTGCTCGAGGACATCACGAACCATACCAATGTCGGAGCCATCTTCCGCAGTGCGGCCGCACTCGGGATCGACGCAGTGCTCGTTACGCAAGCTTGCCACGATCCGCTCTATCGCCGAGCAGTCCGCGTATCCATGGGAACCGTCTTCCAGATCCCCTGGGCCCGTATCGGCGCAGATTCCGGCGCCACAGGAGCCGGCTCTTGGGCCCACGACGGCATTCCGCTGCTGCACAGCCTTGGCTTCAAGACCGCCGCTTTGGCACTGTCGGACGACTCCGTTTCCATCGACGACCCCCAACTTGCCAGCGAAGAGCGCCTAGCCCTGGTGCTGGGAACCGAAGGCGACGGCTTAGCAGCAAGCACTATCGCGCATTGCGACTACACCGTGCGTATCCCCATGGCCCACGGAGTGGACAGCCTCAACGTAGCTGCAGCAAGCGCCGTTGCTTTCTGGGAGCTGAGGGCAAGATAGCATATCGCCAACTCGCCGATCCTCGACCCCAACACACCCCCCTCTTACAGGCGCAGATAAAGAATTGGCCGCCAGCGAGTTCTCGCTGGCGGCCAGTCAAATCGTTCGTGGATTGATTTCAAACTACTTGACAACCAGCACAGGAACCTTCGCGCCGGCAAGCACCTTGTGGCTGACGCTGCCTGTGTACTCCTTCAAACCGGAAAGACCCCTGTTGCCGATAACGATCATGTCGTATTCGCGCTGATCGGCAAGTCGAAGGATCTCACTAGCAGGATTGGTGCCCGTCAGTAAAAGCGAATCCGTACGAGATGCGACATCATCACCCATATCGTTAGCAGCAGCGGCCAGCAAATCTTCGCCATCGGAAATCATCAGATCCAAAATACTTTGGAAACTAGCCATTTGATCAGAGTTCAACATGGGGATCGGCACCACATAGACAAGGTCGATATGGGCATTCGGATTAGCGGTAGCCAATTCCGATGCAGTCTTGAGCGCCTTCTTCGAACCCTCGGACTCATCAAACGCAACGAGCATCTTATCTACAGCCATGATAAATCTCCTCCCTTGCAGCCCAAATAAACAGACCGCAGAATCGCGGGCAATCACTCCAATCCCTTAGTTGAAGTATAGTCGACCTACCCTTCACGGATCATACACAATTCGGTAACAGCAAGCGCAGCATCTAAACCTTGTTCAAAACCGGCCCCAAATACACAGATGGTTTCGAATCTTGCTACGATCTAGCACCCTCAAAACGCGGAAAGGCCCGCAGGGGAAATCCCCTACAGGCCTCTCACGGCGCATGCCGTGCGCGGGCCCGGCGCGATGCCGCCGCCCTGCGCGCGTATAGAAAAGCGCCCTCCGCGAGCGCGACGCCCTGCCCTCCCGCAGCCTTGCGCTGCAGTACTCTCGGCGAAGGCGGG
>CAKTWI010000030.1 GCA_934630815.1 uncultured Senegalimassilia sp. | reverse complement strand
AATTCCGGAGCCAGTCCTTGATGGCGGCATAGGCTCAGTTTTTAATTAAGGCGTCCAAGTTCTGGGGCGCAGTTCAGGCAAGCCCCCTTTTCATTTTGTGGCATATGGCCCTAGACGGTTTGCGTCCCTGCTATTCTTTCGTGCTGTCTAGGTGCTCTTTTGCCAGGTAGATGGGGCGGCGCTTGTTCTCGATGTAGTCGCGGCCCAGGTATTCGCCGATCACTCCCAGCACCGCTAGCTGCAGACCGCCGAACAGCAGGATCAGGCAGGCCAGCGTGGGGTAGCCCGGGGCGTTCGTCCCGTACAACAGGTACTCGGCCAGCACCGACAGCAGGTATATCACCGCGGCGACGGCGCAGAGACTGCCCAGCCACACCGCGATCTTGAGCGGCCAGGTAGTGAACCCGAAGATGCCCGTTGCGGCGTAGCGGAACAGCTTCTTGAACGACCACTTGCTCGTGCCGGCGGCGCGCTGCTCGGCCTCGTAGGGGATCTCGAGCGTATTGAAGCCGATCCAGGCGAACAGGCCCTTGCTGAAGCGTTCGCGCTCGGGCAGTGCGAGCAGCGCATCGCGCACGGGACGGCGGAACACGCGGAAATCGCTGACGTTTGCGGGGATGGAGATGTCGTCGGCCATGCCGTTGAACGTACGGTAGAAGGCGCGCTTGAACAGCTTCAGCACGAAGCCCTCTTTGCGGTCGACCTGGCACGCGGCTACGCAGTCCACGTCGGCGTTCTCCATGAGCAGGCGATACATGCGCAGCGCGTCGTGGGGCGTTTGCTGCATGTCCGCGTCGATAAGGCAGATGTTGTTGCCGCGCGCCGCCTGCATGCCGGCGTACAGCGCCGATTCCTTTCCGAAGTTGCGCGAGAAGTCGATAGCCTGCACAGCGTGCTTCCCGCGTGCGGATTCCACCACGCGGTGCAAAAGCTGCGAGGTGCCGTCTTGGCTGCCGTCGTTCACGAATACGATCTCAACGCCCACCCCGGCCTGTTCGAAGCATTCGGTGGCCGTTTTGTAGAACAGCGGGATGTTGTCCGCCTCGTTGTAGCAGGGGACCACCAGCGTCAGGTCGTACAGGGCGTCGCTCATGTGTTCGTTCCAATCTAGCTTTGCCGCCGCTCTCCCCGTCGGGTGCGGCGTTTCCTTGCGAAGTGGGCGTGCGATAGCGCCTTAGGGCGAATCGGTGCGCGCTCGAGCTACGCTCGATTATTCGCCGTCATGCAACATGCTACGCCTGCGTGCCGCTATGCGCCATACGACGAACAGCGTAACGGACGCAATGCCCACAACCGCCCCCGGGATAAGCCCGGGCGTGAGATAGCGAAGCTCGACGATGTTGTCACCGGTTTGCACCGGTACCCCCATCAGTCCGTCGTAAGCCGCCTGCAGCTCGACGGGCTGGCCGTTGACCGTGGCGGTCCAACCGTCTTCATAGGGCTGGCTGATCACGAGCGTCTCGTTCTGGGCGGCGTTGAACGTGGCCGCAATCCGTCCGTTCTCGTAAGCGGAAAGCGCAAAACCGTCGGAATCGATGCGCGATAGCTGATCTTCCAGGATTTGCAGGTCCACGGTGCCGGCCTGCACCAGCTCGGCGGCGGGAACATCCCAGAACGCGGATCGCGCGTTGGCCACGGTTCCGTCCTCGAAGCGCAGCTCGTAAGGCTGCTCGGCTAGCGGTTTGATGGTCACCTGCACGGATTGCCCGGCGCGCCCCCAGCCCAGGTACACCTGGTTGCACGAACCGCGCCCGCCGACGATTTGCACGAGCGAGCCGTCGGCCCATACTTCGCACACGACGCCGCCTTCGTAATAGAGATCGTTCACGAACGCCGTCGGTGTGTACAGGTACACCGGGCCGTCAGCCGAAGGGGTCAGCGTGAACGTGCGTGCATCCTGGCCGCCGTCGCATTCCTGCACGTCGACGGCGGAAAGCGCGCTCACGTCATTGTCGGCGGCGTTTGCGAGCATGGCATCTTGATTGTCAAGCGGGCGCCCTTCCTGCCAGTCGACGTGCGCGCTGCCCGTGGTGCCCCAGCCCGGCGGCAGCGCAAGCTCGTTGCGGTATGCGCGCCACGTGCCGCGCAGCACGGCCTCTTCGGGGTCGGTCGCGGCGGGGGGCTGATCGTCCACGATGTCGGTGACGCCGAGCAGCGCGTCGGCGATGACGTTTGAGCTCATGTAATAGGTGCCGAACGGCGTGACCTTGCTATAGCCCAGGTCGTGCAGCAGCTGCTGGATGCGGTATTCCTGCGTGGAAGAGTAATGGTCGAACGTGCTCACGCCCAGCACGAGCGCCATGTTGTCTGGTCCGTTGACCTTGCTGCCGCCCCAATACGGCGCGGCGTTGCCCACGCGGGTGAAGGCGGAAACGCCGTCCGCAGAGCCCGCGGTCTCGCCGTCAAGCTGGCTGTAGAAGCTCTCCAGCTCCGTGAGCGTGTCGGTGTAGCCGCTGACCGTGTAGCGGCATCGCGAAAGCTGCGCCTGCGCGCTGAACACCTGCTCGCCGACGAACACGCAGGCTAGCGCGACGCACAACGCGGCGCGTAAGATCGGTCGGGCTCCGTGCGGCGGGCAGCCGGCTCGGTTTGCGCTGGGGAAGGCGGCGTCGCGCACGGCGTCTGCGTCCGCACGCTCGGCATCCGCCGTGCGGCTCGCCTGCTCCGCCTTGCCGCCGACCCGTTGCGCGTCCTCGCCATCCGCCGTCGCAGCAACGCCGCGCGGCCCGGCTGCGCCCGCGACCAGCGGCGTGAACGCCGCCAGCAGCCCGCATTCCAGCGCCACCAGCTCGGGCGCCTGCGGCAGGCTTCCCTTCGCCATATACAGCCATGCGGCGGACCCGGCAACGCTGACAAGCGCCGCACCGCCGCCCACCAGTGCGCACCTGCGCTGCGGCCGCGTATCAAGCAGCGAGAGCGTCAGCAGGCCCTCGGCGGCAAGCACCGTCATGACCAGCAGGATGGCGAACCCGTTGCGGTTGGTGTAGGAGCTTTCGGGTACGAACCCGCTCCAGATGGTGGCCACGGGCGTGAACACCAGGCTCGTGGCCATAACGAGCGCGAATGCCGTGCCCGCGATGCGCTCGCGCCGCCCGACGGCCCCGTTCGCCAGGAACATGCCGACGCCGACCAGCACCAGCGCCGATATCGTCAGAGCGGGCAGGTTCGCCTGCGTGGTGATGCCGGGCAAGGTGCCGATGCAGAACAGGTCGGCCACCGCAAGCGGGTTGCGGGCCAGGCCCGTGTTGCATGCAAGTGACGCCAGCCCCGCATGCGTGCCCTTGCCGCCCAGAAGCGCCAGCGCCGTGGGGATGAGCACCACCATGCCCGCGCCCACGGCAAGCGCCATGGTGGCGGCGAAGCGCCAACAGCGGCGCAGGCGCCGTCCGCGCAGGCTGCGGTTGCGCGCCAGCTCGTAGAAGAACCAAAGCACGCACAGCAGGCACACCATATATCCCGTGTACCAGTTGAACACGATGGCGCACGCGCACGCGGCGAACAGCCCGCCGCATGCGCGGCGCTGCACCAGTCGGTACGCGCCCAGCGCCGCCAGCGGGGCCATGATCACGCCGTCGAGCCACATGATGTTGCTCGCATATCCCAGCACGTACGAGGTGAGCGCGTAGGCGCATGCGAGCAGTACGAGCAGCACCTGCCGACCCGCCGGGGCGCTTGCCGCGGTGGTGCGAGCCTCGCGCCAGCTTTCGGCGTCCGCTGCCAGAAGCCTTCCGCGCAAAAGCACCAGGCAGCACACGGCGCACGCGGGGATCTTCACCAGGTACAGGACGCTGAACAGCTGCGGCACGGTTTCGGGCGTGAAGAAGAACGCGATCAGGTTGAACGGGCTGGACAGGTAATAGGTGAACAGGCTGAACATGCCGCCGCCCAATCCGGCAGCGTTGCTGTACAGCAGGTTGCCCTGGCCGTGCAGCACTTGGATGAGCCAGCCGAAGTACTCGGCGTACTGCACGGGCATGTCGTAGAGCATCACCGACACGTCGCCGAAGGGGGAGATCCCCCGCATGGCGAAGGCGGCAAGCAGCACGCAGAAGGGGATGGCGAAGGCCGCCAGGTACGGCGCGGCTGTACGGGCGAAGCGGCTTGCGCAGGTGCGGGCCGCGGGGCGTTGATGCGGTTGCGCGGATGCATCGTTGCCGGATATATACATGGTAAGGAGGTCCTCTCTTGTCATGCCCGGAAATCGGGTATGCAGCCCATGGTACCCCAGTCGGCAGCCTATGGGGCCCCGGTGGCGGTTGTCTACGATAACGGCGGAATCCCGGCGTTATCGCGTCCTTCCGCCGGCGAAGGAGAGCGGGTGTCGTCGCGGACGCAGACGGGGCGACGGCGAGGCTACCGGCGCCGTCTCGATCGCGTGGACTCGCAGGCTGTCGGCGTCGCGTGGTTCCAAGGCGGCGTCCTAATGCTGCCATATAAGGCTTTTCCGCGCTCGATCACCGTCGCGCCGTCTGCCGTGCTAGAATGCCTTCCGCACGAGAAAAGTCATATCTGCGTTTCCCCAGGTGAAGCGGCGAAAACCAACAAATTTCCACAGCTCGTGAAAAAATTCCTTGACGGGCTTGACATTTCGCCGTATTCTAGCAAATTGCAACTTTTTCGCAGTTTTGCGGATGCACCTGAAGGAGGAAAAGCCTCGTGGCCCAAGACAAAAATGCTGGTCAGACAGTACTTTATCGCAATCGCCGCTCGTTTGCGAAGATTCCTGACGTCATGGACGTGCCCAACCTCATCGCCATTCAAACGGATAGTTTCAAATGGTTCATGAGCGAGGGTCTCGACCAGGCGTTCCAGGACATCGCTCCGATCGAGAACAATACGAAGGACATGTGCGTCGAGTTCGGCGACCATCGCTTCGGCGACCCGAAGTACACCGTCGACGAGTGCAAGGAAAAGGACGTCAGCTATCAGGCGCCCCTGTACGTCGAGATCCGTTACATCAACCGTGAGACGGGCGAGATCAAGGAGCAGGAGGTGTTCATGGGCGACTTCCCGCTCATGACCAACCGCGGCACCTTCATCATCAACGGCACCGAGCGCGTCGTGGTGTCCCAGCTCGTGCGTTCCCCGGGCGTGTACTTCGGCTCCGAGCGCGACAAGGCATCCGACAAAACGCTGTATAACGCTAAGGTCATCCCCAGCCGCGGTGCATGGCTGGAGTTCGAGACCGACAAGCGCGACATCCTGTCCGTGCGCATCGACCGCAAGCGCAAGCAGCCCGCTACGCTGCTCGTCCGCGCCCTCGGCCTGGCCGAGACCCGCGAGGAGATCATCGACCTGCTCGGCAGCGATGAGATGGTCCTGCGCACCCTCGACCGCGACCCCGCCACTACCAAGGAGGAGTCGCTCATCGAGCTGTACAAGCGCTTCCGTCCCGGCGAGCCGCCCACCATCGACTCCGCCCGTACGCTGCTCGAGGGCCTGTTCTTCAACCCGCAGCGCTACGACCTGGCGAAAGTGGGCCGTTACAAGATCAATAAGAAGCTCGGCTTCGATCAGGAGGAGGCAACCTGCTCCACGCTGACCGAGGAAGACATCACCAAGACCATGCAGTACATCATCGGCCTGCATGCCGGTGCCGAGGGCGTCAAGGTCGACGACATCGACCACTTCGGCAACCGCCGCATCCGCACGGTCGGCGAGCTGATCCAGAACCAGTTCCGCATCGGCCTGTCCCGCATGGAGCGCGTGGTGCGCGAGCGCATGAGCATGCAGGAGCCCGACGAGATCACCCCGCAGTCGCTCGTGAACATCCGCCCGATCGTGGCGGCCATCAAGGAGTTCTTCGGCTCCTCCCAGCTGTCCCAGTTCATGGACCAGGCCAACCTTGCCGCAGGCATCACGCACAAGCGCCGTCTGTCCGCACTGGGCCCGGGCGGTCTGTCCCGTGAGCGCGCAGGCTTCGAAGTCCGCGACGTCCACAACTCCCACTACGGCCGCATGTGCCCCATCGAGACGCCTGAAGGCCCGAACATCGGCCTTATCGGCTCGCTGGCAACCTTCGGTCGCATCAACCCCTACGGCTTCATCGAGACCCCGTACCGTCGCGTGGTCGACGGCAAGGTGACCGACGACATCGACTACCTGACGGCAGACGAGGAAGAGAACCATACGATCGCCCAGGCCAACGAGAAGTTCAACCTGGAGACCCGTGAGTTCGGCACCACCGACGAGAACGGCAACTTCGTGAAGGCCGCTCGCGTTCTCTGCCGTACCAAGGACGCCGACGGCGTGTTCGGCGAGCCTGGCGAGGTGCTGCCCGAGCAGGTCGACTACATGGACGTTTCCCCGCGTCAGATGACGTCGGTCGCAACGTCGCTCATCCCGTTCCTCGAGCACGACGACGCAAACCGCGCCCTCATGGGCTCGAACATGCAGCGTCAGGCCGTGCCGCTGCTCAAGCCGCACGCCCCGCTCGTAGGCACCGGCATGGAGCACCGCATTGCGGTCGACTCCGGCGAGATCCTCATCGCGCAGAACCCCGGCGTGGTCGACTACGTCGACGGCCAGACCATCATCGTGCTTAACAACGACGGCGAGTACGACGAGTACCTGGTGCCGAAGTTCCAGCGTTCCAACCAGTCCGGCTGCATGAACCATCGCCCCATCGTCCGCAAGGGCGACGAGGTGGCTGCCGGCGACGTGCTGGCAGACGGCCCGTCCTGCGACGGCGGCGAGCTGGCGCTGGGCCAGAACCTCATGGTCGCGTACATGCCCTGGGAAGGCTACAACTACGAGGACGCCATCATCGTGTCCGAGCGCGTGGTGTCCGAGGACCTGCTGACCTCCATCCACATCAGCGAGTACGAGCTTGACGCCCGTGACACGAAGCTGGGCCCGGAGGAGATTACCCGCGAAATCCCGAACATCTCCGACGACATGATCGGCGACCTGGACGCCGACGGCATCATCCGCGTGGGCGCCGAGGTGTTCCCGGGCGACGTCCTGGTTGGCAAGGTCACCCCGAAGGGCGAGACCGAGCTGACCGCCGAGGAGCGCCTGCTGCGCGCCATCTTCGGCGAGAAGGCCCGCGAGGTCCGTGACACCTCCCTGAAGGTGCCGCACGGCTCCGGTGGTCGCGTCATCGACATCCATCGCTTCAGCCGCGCTGCCGGCGACGAGCTGGCGCCGGGCGTCAACGAGCTCGTCCGCATCTACGTGGCTCAGAAGCGTAAGGTCCAGCAGGGCGACAAGCTCTCCGGCCGTCACGGTAACAAGGGCGTCATCTCCCGCGTGCTGCCGGTCGAGGACATGCCGTACCTGGCCGATGGCACGCCCATCGACGTCATGCTGAACCCCCTGGGCGTTCCGTCCCGTATGAACGTCGGCCAGCTGCTTGAGAACCACCTGGGCTGGGCTGCGAAGTGGGGCTGGAACGACGACCCGAATTCCGACGAGCCCGTCGAGGGTCCGCAGTTCGTGGCAACCCCGGTATTCGACGGCGCCACCGAGGAGGAGATCTCCGACGCCATCGACGCCGCCAACCGCAACCTCATCAACTGGAACCACAAGAAGTACGGCGACCTGGCGCGCGACGAGTTCGTGCCGCAGCTGTCCCGTACCGGCAAGGCATGGCTCTACGACGGCCGCACGGGCGAGAAGTTCCGTGAGCCCATCACCGTCGGCCAGACCTACATCCTGAAGCTGGGTCACATGGTCGACGACAAGATCCACGCCCGCTCGACCGGCCCTTACAGCCTGATCACGCAGCAGCCTCTGGGCGGCAAGGCGCAGTTCGGCGGCCAGCGCTTCGGCGAGATGGAGGTGTGGGCCCTGTACGCGTATGGCGCGTCCAACGTGCTGCAGGAGATCCTGACCGTGAAGTCCGACGACACGTCGGGCCGCGTGAAGTCCTACGAGGCAATCGTCAAGGGCGAGAACACGCCGGCTCCCGAGGTGCCCGAGTCCTTCAAGGTTCTGGTGAAGGAAATGAAGTCGCTGTGCCTCAACGTCGAGCTTGAGGGACACGACCATCAGACCATCGACGTCACCCATGACCCCGATCTGGACGACGTGAAGCACGACAACGCAGATACGGCCCTGTACAACGCCATCGCCGACGATGCGCGCAAGACCGAGGCTGAGGAAGCCGGTGCTCTCGACGACATCGCCGCAGAGCTGGGCGAGCTGATGGCTGATACGAAGCAAGAAGAAGACGACAACGACCTGATCGGCAAGGAGGACGAGCGATAAATGACGACGGAATTCGACGTTAACAATTTCGACGCCCTGCGCATCTCCCTGGCTTCCGCCGAGGATATCCGCAGCTGGTCGCGTGGCGAGGTGAAAAAGCCCGAGACCATCAACTACCGCACGCTCAAGCCGGAGAAGGACGGCCTGTTCTGCGAGAAGATCTTCGGTCCCACCAAGGACTGGGAGTGCGCCTGCGGCAAGTACAAGCGCGTGCGCTTCAAGGGCATCGTGTGCGAGCGCTGCGGCGTCGAGGTGACGCGCAGCAAGGTTCGTCGCGAGCGCATGGGCCATATCGAGCTGGCGGCCCCCGTCAGCCACATCTGGTACTTCAAGGGCTCCCCGTCCCGTCTGGGCTACCTGCTTGATATCCCGCCGAAGGAGCTGGAGAAGGTCCTGTACTTCGCAAGCTCCATCATCACCTCCGTCGACAAGGAGGCGCGCGACGAGGACGTCGATGATCTGCGCGATGAGCTGGCCGCCGACCTGGAAGAGCTGGACGTTGAGCGCGATCGATTGATCGAGCAGACCCGCAAGCTGTCGGTGGACTACGTCCCCGAGGACGACGACTTCGTCGACGACATCGACGAGGACGAGCGCCTCACGCCTGAAGAGGTGGAAGAGGAGATCGCCGACATCTACGAGGAGTTCAACGAGCGCAAGGCCCTGCGTCAGGACGCCTTCGACCTGTTCATGAAGATCGAGCCGAAGCAGCTGGTTCCCGACGAGTCCCTGTACCGCGAGATGCGCGCCAACTACCGTGACTACTTCACCGGTGGCATGGGCGCCGAGTCCGTGCGCGACCTGCTGGACGCCATGGACCTCGAGGCCACGGCCGAGGAGCTGCGCGACGTCATCGCCAACGGCAAGGGCCAGAAGCGCGCCAAGGCCATCAAGCGCTTGAAGGTGGTCGACGCGTTCCTGAAGTCCACCAACAAGCCGTCCGATATGATTCTGGACGTCGTCCCGGTCATCCCGCCCGATCTGCGCCCCATGGTGCAGCTCGACGGTGGCCGCTTCGCCACGTCCGACCTGAACGATCTGTATCGTCGCGTCATCAACCGCAATAACCGCCTGAAGCGCCTGCTCGACCTCGGTGCCCCTGAGATCATCGTGAACAACGAGAAGCGCATGCTGCAGGAGGCTGTGGACAGCTTGTTCGACAACGGCCGTCGCGGCCGTCCCGTCACGGGTCCGGGCAACCGTCCGCTGAAGTCGCTGTCCGACATGCTCAAGGGCAAGCAGGGCCGCTTCCGCCAGAACCTGCTCGGCAAGCGCGTTGACTACTCCGGCCGTTCGGTAATCGTCGTCGGCCCGTCGCTGAAGCTGCATCAGTGCGGCCTGCCTCAGCAGATGGCCCTGGAGCTGTTCAAGCCCTTCGTCATGAAGCGCCTGGTGGAGCTCGAGTACGCTGCCAACATCAAGGCCGCCAAGCGCGCCGTGGATCGTTGCGCCAGCTACGTGTGGGATGTGCTGGAAGAGGTCATCGTGGACCATCCGGTCCTGCTCAACCGCGCACCAACCCTGCACCGTCTGGGCATCCAGGCCTTCGAGCCGGTTCTCGTCGAGGGTAAGGCCATCAAGCTGCATCCGCTGGCCTGCACCGCATTCAACGCCGACTTCGACGGCGACCAAATGGCCGTGCATGTGCCGCTCGGCGCCGAGGCCCAGGCCGAGGCCCGCGTGCTCATGCTGTCCGCGAACAACATCAAATCCCCGGCTCATGGCCGCCCGCTGACCGTGCCCACCCAGGACATGATCATCGGCTCCTACTACCTGACGGCAGCCCGCGACGGCTTCCCGGGCGAGGGCCGCGCGTTCATCGACTTCGCCGATGCCCGCAATGCCTATGACGCCCGCGCCGACGTGGACCTGCAGGCCAAGATCGAGGTGCGCCTGAGCAAGGACACCCGCGTGGCCAACGCGTTCGGCAAGTACGAGGACATGAAGGCCGGTCAGCGCATCCACACCACCATCGGCCGCATTATCTTCAACGACTCCTTCCCGGAGGACTACCCCTTCTTGAACTACCAGATGAACAAGAAGGAGATCGGCCGCCTGGTCGAGGACGTCACGAACCGCTATCCGCTGGCCGACGTGCCGGAGATCCTGGACGGTTTGAAGGCCACGGGTTACCACTACGCAACCCGCGCCGGCATCACCGTGTCCGTCTACGACGCCACCGTGCCGCCGACGAAGGCCGACATCCTGGCTGCTGCCGACGATAAGGTCGCTGCCATCGACGAGGACTACGAGATGGGCCTGATGAGCCCCGAGGAGCGTCATAAGCAGGTCGTCGACATCTGGACGGATGCCAACGAAGAGGTCGGCGAGGCCATGGCTGCCAACTTCGACAGCTTCAACCCCATCTTCATGATGGCTGACTCCGGCGCTCGAGGTAACATCAAGCAGATCCGCCAGCTGGCCGGCATGCGCGGCCTGATGGCAGACACCAAGGGCGGCACCATCGACATTCCGGTTAAGTCGAACTTCCGCGAGGGCCTGTCGGTTTTGGAGTACTTCGTCTCCACGCACGGCACTCGTAAGGGTATGGCCGACACCGCTCTGCGTACCGCCGACTCGGGTTACCTGACCCGTCGTCTGGTCGACGTCGCGCAGGACGTCATCGTGCACGAGATCGACTGCGGCACGAACGTGGGCGTTCCGTACCCGCTGCACAACGAGAAGGGCGAGCTGGACGAGAACCTCATCGGCCGCTGCCTGCTCGAGGACGTCAAGGGCACCGACGGCTCCGTGGTTATGGAGGGCGACAAGTACATCACCTCCATCGAGCAGCTTGCCGCCATGGAGGCCGCGGGCGTTGAGGAAGTCACCATCCGCACGGTCATGACCTGCCATGCCGAGCATGGTGTGTGCCAGAAGTGCTACGGTTGGGACCTTGCCACGGGCCGTCCGGTCAACATCGGCACCGCCGTCGGCATCATCGCCGCCCAGTCCATTGGCGAGCCCGGCACGCAGCTGACCATGCGTACGTTCCACGCCGGCGGCGTCGCAGGCGAGGACATCACGCACGGCCTGCCGCGCGTCCAGGAGCTGTTCGAGGCCCGCAAGCCTAAGGGCCAGGCAGTGCTGGCGGAGATTTCCGGCACGCTGCAGATCAGCTCCGACAAGAACACGAAGACGTTGACCATCCACGACCAGGAAGGCAACTTCCGCGAGTACGTGGTGTCGGCCCGCGCCACCATGCTTCCGGGCGTGGAGGACGGCCGCCAGGTCCGCATCGGCCAGCAGTTGACCAAGGGTTCCGTGAACCCCCACGACCTGCTGCGCCTGACCGACCCGAACACCACGCTGCGCTACATCGTGGCTCAGGTCCAGGACGTGTACGTGTCCCAGGGCGTTGACATCAACGACAAGCACATCGAGGTCATCGCGCGCCAGATGCTGCGCAAGGTGGCCGTGCTCGACGCCGGCGACTCCGACTTCCTGCCGGGCCGCCAGGTCAACCGCTTCGAGTTCGAGAACGTTGCCAACGAGCTCATCGCCGAGGGCAAGAACCCGCCGGTGGGCCAGCCGCTGCTGCTGGGCATCACGAAGGCCTCCTTGGCCACCGATTCGTTCCTGTCCGCTGCATCGTTCCAGGAGACCACGAAGGTGCTCACCGACGCCGCTATCGAGGGCAAGGTCGACCACCTGGTGGGTCTGAAGGAGAACGTCATCATCGGCAAGCCGATCCCGGCTGGTACGGGTCTGAAGCGCTACCGCGACGTCGGCCTGACCTACAAGGGCAAGCCCACCGCTCCGGTCGAGGGCGACATGCTGCCCGATTATGCTCCGGACGACCTGCGCCAGATCGAGGACCTGCTGCCCCAGCCCCAGGATTGGTCGCTGGACGGCGAGGGCTACCTCAACATGGGCGGCAACTACGGCAGCTACTACAGCGGCCTGTCCCTGGGTCATCGCGGCCCGCAGCTGTCCGACGAGGACGCGCGCCTGTACATCTACGACGATCTGGGCGTGTCGCAGCGCTGGGCGAACAAGTTCAGCGAGGCGGGCATCGAGACCGTGGCCGACCTGGTGGGCCACACCGAGGACGACCTGCTGCGCATCGAGGGCATCGGCGCGAAGGCCATCGAGGAGCTCAAGGAAGGCCTCGAGCAGCACAACCTGCTGCATGTGATCGAGGACGACCTGAGCGCATCCTCCGATGACATGAGCCAGCTGCTCGACATGGTGTTCAGCCCGGATGACACCATCCTCATCGGCGGCGACGAGCCGGCCACCTTCAACACCGAAGGCGAGGACATGCTGGGTGAGGCGCTGCCTCCGCGCAGCTACCACCGCAACCTCGAGGAGCTCGACGAGCTTCTGGGCAACGGCGCATTGGGCTTCGGCCTGACCAGCCGTAAGGACGAGGAAGAGTCCAACGAGGATCAGGCTAACGGCGAGGAATAACGCCAGCTGAAAGGGGCGCGCATCGGCGCGCCCCTTTTTCGTTATGGCGGGCTGAACGGCGGCAACGCCCGCGCCCGCTAACGTTCGAAAGGCTTTTCATGAGCGATAAAACTTACATCCCCGAGGGGGAGCAGGCTCCTGCATCGCAGATCGGCGCCACGCTCGAGGCGCTGGCGGGAACCATTCACGCTCGCCGCGAGGCAGGGGAGGGCAGCTACACGTTCCGCCTGCTCACGGGCAACGCCGACTCGCCGCTGAAGAAGGTGGTCGAGGAATCCAACGAGGTGGCTTTGGCTGCCAAGGACGTGGAAGCCGCGAAGATGATGCTGGCGGGCCTTGCCGGCCACGAGGGCTCGCACGCGGGTATGGCCGATGCGTTCGCCGCCAAGGCCGACGCGGCTTGCGACCATCTGCGTTATGAGGCTGCTGACGTGGTGTATCATCTTCTCGTCGTGCTTGAGCGTTACGGTATCGGCATCGACGAGTTCGCTGCCGAGCTGAACAACCGCATGACCGACGAGGAGCGCCCCCAAGGCGCCATCCGTCTGCACGAAGAGCATGTGAAACGAGGTAAATAATCGGTTCCGCCGGCCTGCCGGCCGGCGGACCTGCTCGACGTTGCGGCCGCTTGTGGCACGCCGTCTTCGCATTCAGCTTCACGGGCATGGCCCACAAGCCAATGCCCGTTTGCTTCACGCGAATACGACGCACCGCAAGCGCCCTCACTGACTTCAGTGGACCTGTGGGATTTAAAAGGGTCAATCTCCGCATAGGGTTTTGACTCGGTGACTATTGGAAAAGAGGAGCGAAATATGGCACGTCTTTTCGGTACTGATGGGGTTCGCGGCGTTGCGAACAAGGAGCTTACGTGCCAGATGGCCTTCCAGCTGGGTCAGGCTGCGGTTGCTTTCAAGGGCCGTACCATTCTGATCGGCAAGGATACGCGCCTGTCGGGCGATATGCTGGAGTCGGCCGTTGCCGCCGGCATTATGTCCATGGGCGGCACGGCGCTGCTGGCGGGCATCATCCCCACGCCGGCCATCGCCCTGCTTACGCGCGAGCTGCATTGCGATGGCGGCATCGTCATCTCCGCCTCGCACAACCCGCCGGAGTACAACGGCATCAAGATCTTCGACGGCCAGGGCTTTAAGCTGCCCGACTCCGTCGAGGACGAGATCGAGGCATTCATGGCCCGCGGTGGCGCTGCGGCCGATGAGCTGCCCAATGGCGATGAGGTGGGCGTGGCCGTGCCCGTCGAGGACGCTTGCGAGCTGTACATCCAGCACGCGGTGCAGAGCGTGGAGAAGCAGGGCATCGACTTCAAGGGCCTGAAGGTGGCGCTTGACACCGGCCATGGCGCATCCTGCATGACCAGCGCCGAGGCGCTGCGCCGCTTGGGTGCCGATGTCACCGTCATCAACGACGATTACTGCGGTACGGACATCAACGTCCAGTGCGGCTCCACGCACCTGGAGCCCCTGCGCGCTCTGGTCGCCGAGTGCGGCGCCGACGTGGGCATCGCGCATGACGGCGACGCCGACCGTGTCATGCTCATGGACTCCGAGGGCAACGAGATCGACGGCGACATGGTGGAAGCCGTGTGCGCCATCGACCTGAAGCAGCGCGGTCTGCTGGCCGGCGACACCGCCGTGTCCACCGTCATGGCGAACTTGGGCCTGACGCACGCGCTGCGCGATGCGGGCATCAACCTCATCCAAACGAAGGTGGGCGACCGCTACGTGCTCGAGGCCATGCGCGAGGGCGGTTACGTCATCGGCGGCGAGCAGTCCGGTCACACCATCTTCCTGGAGCACAACTCCACGGGCGACGGCCTGGTCACAGCGCTGCAGTTCCTGGCTGCTTGCAAGCGTGCCGGCAAGTCCGCCGGCGAAGCGGCGAAAGCCATGACCCGCTTCCCGCAAACGCTCATCAACGTGCGCGTGAAGGACAAGCACGCGGCCGATGGCAACCAGGCCATCGCCGATGCCGTGGCAGCTGCCGAAGCGGCGCTTGGCGAGGACGGTCGCGTGCTGCTGCGTCCGAGCGGCACCGAGCCGGTCGTTCGCGTGATGGTGGAGGCCATGGACCAGCAGGCTGCCGAGCAGCATGCGAAGGCCATCGCCGAAGTCGTCGAGCGTGAGATTTAGTCGAGCGCAACGAGCAACGGGGGATGCATCGAAATCGATTTCGATGCATCCCCTTTCTTATGCTCAAGATTTCCCAAGACGGTACAGTTCTGTGCGAAGGTAACCGGCTTCTTGGCTTTTGGGAATCGATAAGGGGTACGGTGCGCGAGTAGACGCGGCGCCTTTTGCCAGATGGCCGTTGAGGGCGGTTCTATTCGATCGGCTTCAACGGCTCTGTGGTGCTTTCGGACAGGTTTGGGGCCTGGATGGGACGCCAGTTCTCGATAGCCTGGTCGACCGACCATGCTGCAGCGTCGTCTTCGCAGCTGGCGGTGTCGCCCGATGCGTGTGCGCCTGCTGCGGCGTGGGCGGCGTTCTCGCCTTCGACTTTGCGGCGCCAGTACAGCCAGAAGCCCAGCGCGCCTGCGCCTGCTGCGGCAAGGGCGGCTACCAGCCCCGCTACCACGGGGTTCATCTGTCGCTTGGGGAGGCCGGCCTCGGGCACGGTGATGCCGAAATCATCGGAGCCGGTTTTGAACGATGCCTGCGAGGTGGTGGGCTTGAGCACGGATTCGAGCGTTGCCGTCTCTGCCTTCGCTTCATCGCTCGGGGCATCGAACTGGGTTAAATCGTACGTGTCGATATAGGCTTTCAGTGTGCGCGAGTAGGTGGTGCTGGTGGCGTAGTGTCCCTGCAGGTAGTCGCACGCGTCCTCGTAGGTGCTCGTGTTCGACTTCTTCACCGGGGCGTACAGGGAGTCGCCGGTGAGCAGGCCGACGTAATCCTTAAGCGATTCCGTCAGGCTGGGGTAGCGGCGGAACTCGGCGACGATGGTTTCCAGGTTGCCTTTGCCGTCGTCCTCCTGCGTTTTCATGCGCACGCTTTTGCCCTCGTAGCTGCCCTTGATGCCGAACAGGTTGTTGTACGGCTCGCAAGAAAGCCCCGATGAGCCGGACGCTGACTCCACTACGGCCTGCGCGATCATGACGGAGGCGTACAGGTCGTTTTCTTGGCACAGCTCGCGGGCCTGCTCGCCGATCTGGCTGATGAACTGCTCGGTGGTCAGGTTGCGCGAGACGTAGACCAGCTCGTCATCGTCAAGGGTGGCGCTTTCCTGAACCATGTCCTCGGGGGCGTCTTCGACGTCCTCGGCGGGCTTCTCTGCAGAGGAGCCGTTGCCGGTGCTTGCGGACGGAGTGCTGGAAGCGGCGGGTGCAGCCGGGGTTTCAGCGGGTTGCTCGGGGGTGGTGGGCTCGGGCTTGGTCTCGGGTTTTACCTCGGGCTCCGTAGCGGCATTCGAATCGGCAATGGCCTTCTGCGTCTGCTTGACCAGTTTCGCCAAGTCGGCGTCTATGGTTGCAAGCGCGTCGGCGTCGATGGTGAGGAAATCTGCTGCGGCCACGGTTTCGCCGGAAAGATACGCCTTCAGCGGCTTCAGGCCGACGAGCTTGGCGGCTTCGGCCTTGTCGAGGATGGCTTTGTTCTCCGCGTCTGTTGCGGTCCAATCGCCGGTGTTGGCGATGCTTTCGATGGGCGTTGCCTGCGCCGCGTACGCAACGCCTGCCGGGGCGGTACCCGGCGTATGCGCGAGACCCGCCAAGGCGGGAGCCGTTGCCATGGATGTTGCCAGCACCGCGGCAAGCGCGGCGTTCGTGAGAATAGTGCCCTGCTTCATTACGCTATCGTACCGTTTCTCCTTGTTCGACCTAGTAAGCCAAGTATAACTTATGGTCCCTCCCTTTACCGTTCCCCACGATAATCATCACGCCGGTTCCTTGCAATGTCGGGGCGGTAACCGTTTGCCAATCGTCGCGATTCCTTCACGTTATCCGTCGCTGAACAGGGCAAAACCCGCGAAATTGTTGCTTAGCACGCTAAGGGGCGGGTTTCATGAGGAAGGGGGCTGCCAGTCGCCGCACCGACCACTACCGAGTCGGCCGCCGAGCGGCCCGATGTTGAGCAGGCTGACGTCAAGTCGGCTGACGCCGAGCGGGCAGCTGACCAGGCAGGCGCCGGCCCGCCGCCGAGCAGCCCGACGCCGAGAAAGCAGAGGATTCCCCTAAAGGCGAATATGTAAGGTCTTTCGTTGCCTGAACCGTTATGGGCGCGCCGCCCGAGCCGGTGCGCCCGGCGCCAGCCCAGCCGGAACGCGAATGACGTGAACGCTGCCGCACCGCATCGATCCGTAACCGAAATGCCTACTATGTCTAGAGACAACCGTGATAAGATGGGGCCAGACATATAGGCGCTCACAGACGAGAGAGCGAGGCATCATGCTGGACAAGGATCAATTGAACGACATCGTTGCGGGCATCGCGAAAAACTACAGCGAGCGCGAGGAGATCTTCTTCACCGACCCGAACAAGCATTTCCCGAACAAGCTTGCCATCGTGAACATCGTGAAGGACCTGCGCCGCGTCATGTTCCCGCGTTACTTCGGCGACGAAACGCCCACGGGCATCAACCCCGAGTACTTCATCGGCGAAACGCTCATCCGCATCGAGGATTCGCTGCGCCGCGAGCTGCGCGAGGCGCTGCTGTTCCGCGGCGGCCTGGCAACGGAGGAGCTGGACGCGCGCGTCGACCAGATTTGCGCCACGTTCTTCAGCCGCCTGCCTGAAATCCAGCGCATCCTCCTGACTGACGTACAGGCAGCCTTCGACGGCGACCCGGCCGCCCAGAGCAAGGAAGAGATCATCTTCAGCTATCCGGGCTTCTTCGCCATCTTCGTGTACCGCATCGCGCACGAGCTGTACGTGCAGGACGTGCCGCTCATCCCGCGCATCATGTCCGAGTACGCCCACGGCCGCACGGGCGTCGACATCAACTCCGGTGCGACGATCGGCGAGTACTTCTTCATCGACCATGCAACCGGCGTCGTCATCGGCGAGACCACCACGATCGGCAACCATGTGAAGGTGTACCAGGGCGTCACGCTGGGCGCTTTGTCCACGCGCGCCGGCCAGGCGCTGTCCGGCGTGAAGCGCCATCCCACCATCGAGGACGACGTCACCATCTACAGCAACGCCAGCGTGCTGGGCGGCGAGACCGTCATCGGCGAGGGCTCGATCATCGCCGGCAGCGCGTTCGTCATCTCCAGCGTGCCTGCGGGCAGCCGCGTTTCCCTGAAGAACCAGGAAGTAAACGTGCGCACACCCAACAAGGACCACGCCAAGTGCTGGGAGATCTAAGCGGCGAACGCAAGCGCCGTTGCGCGTTAGACGTCCCCATGCCTGCCCAAGCCTAAGGGTCGGGCTGCAACAGAAGCAATGCCACCAGGGCCGATTCCGCAAATCGCGGGGTCGGCCCTGCTTTGTTTGAGCTTCCGATATACCCGCAGCCGAGCCCTCGAGTTCGCGAATCCGCTTTCCTCGCCATCCGCCACACCAAACCGCCGATACGTCTGCGTTTTAATGGGGCTTGCTCGAGTATCCGCTTTTCGAGCAAGCCTGTGACCAGGTGAAACGCAGATTGCCATTGAGCGACTACCAAACAATATCCCAATAAAACGCAGACGTATCGCTCTATTCGGTCACGTAGGCAAAAAGGAAGCCCCGCGCGAGCGGGGCTTCTTGGGCTAGCGGATGAACTTCGCTAGGACGCGGGCGAGGAGGCTGGGCTTCTCGGGGCGGCGCTGGATGCCGGAGTGGCTGGGCGCCTGCATGGGCTCGTTGATGACCTGCGCCTTCACCGGTACGGGCTGGGCCGCAGCCTCGGAGGGCTGAGCTGCAGTGCCAGCGGGCTTGGGGGTAGCCTGCGGCTTTGCGGCCGGCTTCGCAACCGCTTCCGCCTCGGCGGCCTTCGCGGCGGCCTCTGCCTCAAGCGCTGCCTTATGGGCGGCTTCTGCCTCCCTGGCGGCCTCTGCGGCGGCAGCCTCCGCCTTCGCCACGGCCTCCACCTTGGCCTCGGCTTCTGCCATCTGCGCCTGGCGCTGCTCGTTCATGAGCTTGCGGGAGTTCGCGCTGCGTGCCGCCTTGGCCTCGGCAGCGGCCGCGCGGGCACGTTGCGCCTCCTTGATGAGGAAGTCCTGCGACTCGAACTTCGGCTCGTCGGGCTTGGCCAGCTCGCCGAGCTTAGTGTAGGTTCCGTCGGCCTTCAGCTCGCGCAGCTTCGCCGTGTCGCGCAGGCACGTGTCGATGTAGCCGAGCACCTGGTTGCGCAGCCCCTCGTCGAGGATGGGCCAGGCGATCTCGACGCGTTTCTCCATGTTGCGCGTCATGAGGTCGGCGCTGGACAGGTAAATCTTGATGTTCTCGCGCGGGCCGAAGCCGTAGATGCGGCTGTGCTCGAGCAGACGACCCACGATGGAGACCACGCGGACGTTGTCGGTGTAGCCGGGCACGCCTGGGACCAGGCACGATATGCCGCGCACAAGCAGCGTGACCGGCACGCCGGCCTGGCTGGCCTCGGCGATCTTGACGATGATGTCCTTGTCGGTGACGCTGTTGGTCTTGAAGAACAGGCCGCACGGCTTGCCTTCGCGCGCAAGGGTGATCTGCTCATCGATGTTGGCGATGATGCCGGGCTTAATCTGCAGCGGCGCCACGGACAGGATATCGTAGTTGTCCGAGGCGTTCTCCAGCTGCATGTTGCGGAAGAACTCGGTGGCATCGCGGCCGATGGTCTCGTCGGCGGTGATGAAGCTCAGGTCGGTGTAGAGCTTCGCCGTCTTCTCGTTGTAGTTGCCCGTGCCCAGCTGCGTGATGTACTGCAGGCCGTTCTCGGTTTGGCGCGTGATGCAGCAGATCTTGCTGTGCACCTTGTAATCACGGAAGCCGTAGATGACGTTGCAGCCGGCTTCCTCGAAGCGTTGCGACCACTCGATGTTGTTCGACTCGTCGAAGCGTGCGCGCAGCTCGAACAGCGCCGTGACCTGCTTGCCGGACTCGGCGGCGGCGATGAGTGCCTCGGCCAGGTGCGACTGGCGCGCCAGGCGGTACAGCGTGATCTTGATGGAGATGACGGTGGGGTCGTTCGCGGCTTCGCGCAGCAGCTGCACGAACGCGTCCATGGACTCGTAGGGGTAGCTGAGCAACACTTCGCGCTCGGAAACCTGCTCGATGATGGAGTGGTTGCGGTCGAGGCATGCCGGCCACTGCGGGGTGAACGGGGCGTTGGACAGCGCCATGCGCTCCTGCTCGGGCAGGTTGTTCCCAAGGCCCCAGGTCCAGCTCATGTCGAGCGGCACGCTGGTGACGTAGGTCTGATGCGGCTTGAGGTTCAGGCGATCGAGCAGAAGCTCCTGCAGCACGCTGGAAAGCGGGCGCTCGGACTCCAGGCGCACCGGCGCCAGGCGGCCGCGCTTCTTCAGGATGCGCTTCATGTGCTCGCGGTAATCCTCGTCGGACTCGTCGGTGTTCTCCGTGGCGTCCAGGTCGGCGTTGCGCGTGACGCACAGGACGTTGGTGTGCTTGACGGTGTACATGCTGAACACCTGGGCGGCGGTCATCTCCACCACGTGCTCGAGCAGGATGAACTGGAAGCCCTCGCCCGGCAGCTTGATGACGCGGGCGCACTGGCGCGGCATGGGCAGGATGCCCACGGTGACGCCCTCGGCGCCCAGGTTCTCGCTTTCCTCGACGGAGGGGTGGATCTTCGCGGCCTTGACGGTTTTGCCGTCCTTGGCCTTGTCCTTCTTCTTGGACTTCTTCGGGCCCACTTCCTCGTCAAGTCGCACGATGACGTAGAGCGACCCGTTCTCCAGGTGGGGGAAGGGGTGGCGCGAATTGATGATCTGCGGGGACAGGAACGGCATGATGTTGGCTGCCGTGTAGTCGGCCAGGAAGGCGCGCTGTTCGTCGTTGAGATCGGCAGGGCGCAGGTGGCGCACGCCGTGCGCGGCCAAGGCTTCGCGCACCTCGGCGTAGGTCTGTTCCTGCACGGGATATAGCTGATGACAGCGCTTGTGGATGGCAGTGAGCTGCTCGGCCGGGGTCATGCCCGTTTTCGAGTCGAGAACCTGCTTCTTCAGAAGCGACAGGTCGGTCAGGCTGCCCACGCGCACCATGAAGAACTCCTGGAGGTTTGACCAGAAGATGCTGATGAAGTTCAACCGCTCAAGCAGCGGGACGGTCTCATCGGCGCCTTGGTCGAGCACGCGTTCGTTGAACGTGAGCCACGACAGCTCGCGGTTCTGCATGTAAGGCGTGGATCCTGTATGCGTTATGGATTCGTTTGCTTTCATGGCGTTCCCTTCCCTCGACGTCATAGATGAAACGCGCGTCGGGCGATGCGTCTTCGTTGATTCGATGTGCGTGCGGCCGCTTGCGGCGGCCAAGTGGAATCGATGATTGCATAACGTGCGACGCCAGGGCGACGGGGTTCCCCAACAACCACGTCCCCTCAACTCATATTTTACTCTGTTTTGATGCTGCGACCGGCCGAATCCGCCACCGGGCTCGAAAAAATGGGGTGAAAAAGGTAACGATTCGGTTTCGAGTGGGGCTAATCCGCTTGCGGGGGAGCCGACACGGCCCCGAGCATGCGCTCGATCAGGTACCCCTCGCGCACGCCGTGCTTGCATATGACCAGCTTATCGGCGCCAAGGTGGCGGAACAGCTCCGCCAGGATTACGCAGCCCGGCACCATGGTGTGTACGCGTTCAGCAGAGGCCTTCAGCGCCGCGTGCCCGAAGGTGGAGGGGTTGCTGCGGCAGGCTTCGAGGATTTGCTGCACCTGCTCGGCCTGGACCTCGCGCGGGCGCGTTTGCAGCTCGTCGAGCTGCTGGACCAGCTTGGCCGCCGCGCGTGTGGACCCGCCCACGCCGTAGAGCGTGGGGGCCTTGTAGGGCTCGAGGCTGGGCAGCCGGCGCAGGTTGCCGCGGAACTCGCAGGCTATGGCGTCCATCTCGATGGGCGCAGGCAGGATGTTGCGGACGAAGCGCGCGAACGATGACAGCGAACCCTGCCCCAGGCTGACGTCGTCGCTGTCGCGGCCGCCGTCGACGCGGGTGAGCTCGGTGGAACCGCCGCCGATGTCGACGAGCGTGCCGCGCTCAAGCGGGGTGGAGCAGCGGGCGCCGACGAACCCGAGGTGCGCCTCGTCGCGCGCGGACAGCAGCGTGACGGCCAGCCCGCAGCGCCGCTCGATTTCCGCGACGGCCTCGGCGCAGTTTACGGCGTTGCGCAGCACGGCGGTGGCGAACACGTCGACGCGCTTGCAGCCGAAGTAGCGCACGCGCTTCATGTGGCTTTTCAGCACGTTGACGGCGCGATCCACGCCGTCGGGCGTGAACACGCCATCCTCCACGAACGCGGCAAGGCCCGCCATCACCTTGTCGTTGATGATGCTCTTGAAGTCCTTGCTGGAATAGGTGCTGCGACGATCGTCCTTCACTTCGTAGATGACAAGGCGAATGGAGTTCGACCCCAGGTCGATGACGCCGTAGGTGGGCATTGCCGTTTTCCTTCCTCGATGGCGCTGCGCGCCGGTCCCGCTTTGCGATGATGCCGGCG
>CAKTWI010000029.1 GCA_934630815.1 uncultured Senegalimassilia sp. | reverse complement strand
AAGGACATGATCATCCGCGGCGGCGAGAACATCTACCCCAAGGAAATCGAGGACTTCGTCATCACGCACCCCAAGGTCAGCGACTGCCAGGTGGTGGGCGTGCCCGACGCGAAGTACGGCGAAGAAGCCATGGCCTGCATCATTCTCCAGGACGGCGAGACCATGACCGAGCCCGAGATCCGCGAGTTCATGATGAGCAACATCGCGCGCCACAAGGTGCCCCGCTACATCAAGTTCGTGGAGTCCTACCCCATGAACGCCGCCGGCAAGATCCTCAAGTACAAGATGAGGGAAGCCGCCGTCGAGGAGCTGGGCCTTCAGAACCTGGTGAAGAAGTAGCAGCTTCCATACACCGACATTTCGCGGGGGCCGTTTTGCGCGCCCCCGCTCGCGTTTTCAAACCATCGTTGCGGAGAGGGGCTTCACAATGAGCAACTATGTAACCGTCGACGGCAACCAGGCTGCGGCCCACGTTGCCTACGACTTCACCGAGGTGGCGGCCATCTACCCCATCACGCCGTCCTCGCCCATGGCCGAGCACACCGACCGCTGGAGCGCCCAGGGCCGTCTGAACATGTTCGGCCAGCGTGTGCAGCTGACCGAGATGCAGTCCGAGGCCGGCGCCATCGCCGCCATCCACGGCGTGCTGCAGGCCGGCGGCCTGGGCACCAGCTTCACGTCCAGCCAGGGCCTCATGCTCATGGTGCCCGTGCTCTACCGCATCGCCGGCGAGCGCCTGCCAGGCGTTTTGCACGTGGCAAGCCGCACCGTGGGCACCCACGCCATGAGCATCTTCGGCGACCACTCCGACGTCATGGCGTGCCGCGACACCGGCTTCGCCCAGCTCAGCTCGGGAAGCGTTCAGGAGGCCGCCGATATGGCCGCCGTGGCGCACCTTGCCGCCGTGAAGGGAAGCATCCCGTTCATGCACTTCTTCGACGGCTTCCGCACCTCCCATGAGCTGTCGCGCATCGACATGCCCGACACCAAGGAGCTGACCGCGCTCATGGATACGGAAGCGCTCGACCGTTTCCGTGCGCGCGCCCTGAACCCCGAGCACCCCATGCTGCGCGCCACCGTGCAAAACGGCGACGTGTACTTCCAGGTGCGCGAGGCGAACAACACCGCGTACGACCAGCTGGCAGACGTGGTCGAGGACGTCATGGCCCAGGTGGCCGGCGTGACCGGCCGCGAGTACCACGTGTTCGACTACTATGGCGCCGCCGACGCCACCGACGTGGTGGTGGCCATGGGCAGCGTGTCGGGAACCGCGCAGGAGGCGTGCGACTACCTGAACGCCCGCGCGCAGGCCGACGGCACGGGCAAGCGCTACGGCTTTTTGCAGGTGCACCTGTACCGCCCGTTCTCAGCGAAGCACTTCCTGGGCGCCCTGCCCGAAACCGTGCAGCGCATCGCGGTGCTCGACCGTTGCAAGTGCATGGGATCGGCCGGCGAGCCGCTGTACCTGGACGTCTCCAGCGTCATCGCCAACAGCGACCGCGCCGGCAAGGTGACGGTCATCGGCGGCCGCTACGGCCTGTCGTCCAAGGACACCGACACCGCCCAGATCGTGGCCGTCTTCGACAACCTTGCCGCAGCCGAGCCCAAGCGCGGCTTCACCATCGGCATCACCGACGATGTGACGAACCTGTCGCTTCCCGTGCGCCCGCTCGACGACTTCCAGGACGGCGACACCTACAGCTGCAAGTTCTGGGGCCTGGGCGGCGACGGCACCGTGGGCGCGAACCACAACACCATCCGCATCCTGGGCGACTGCGCCGATATGTACGCGCAGGCATACTTTGAGTACGACTCGAAGAAGTCCTTCGGCGTGACCAAGTCCCACCTCCGCCTTTCGAAGAAGCCCATCCGCAGCACCTACTACGTGAAGCGCGCGGACTTCGTGGCCTGCCACAATCAAAGCTACGTACGCCAGTACGACATGGTGCAGGAAGTGAAGCCCGGCGGCACCTTCCTGCTCAACACCAGCTGGACGGCCGAAGGGCTTGACGCCAACCTGCCCGGCAAGATGAAGCGCTACATCGCGCGAAACGGCATCCACCTGTTCACCGTGGACGCGGTGGAGGTGGCGCAGCGCGTGGGCCTGGGCAGCCACATCAACACCGTGCTGCAGGCGGCGTTCTTCCAAATCGCGGGCCTCATGCCCGTCGAGGAAGCGCTCGACTACATGAAGGACGCGGCCCGCAAGTCCTACGCGCGCAAGGGCGACGCCGTGGTGGCCAAGAACGTGGCGGCCATCGACGAGGGTGCGCAGAAGTGCGTGGAAGTCGCCGTGCCCGCCAGCTGGGCGGACGCCCCGCTCGACGAGAACGCAGCCGAGGCTAACGTGCCCGCGGTGGTCGAGAACATCCTGCGCCCCGTCAACGCGCAGAAGGGCGACGACCTGCCCGTCAGCGCCTTCGCCGGCTACGAGGACGGCGTCATCGACATGGGCCTGACCGCCTACGAGAAGCGCGGCATCGCCGTGAAGACGCCCGAGTGGAACGCCGAAGCGTGCATCCAGTGCAACCGCTGCGCCTTCGTGTGCCCCCACGCCGCTATCCGCCCCTACCTGCTCGACCAGGACGAGGCGCAAAACGCCCCCGAAGGGTTCACGACGGTCGCGGTCAAGGGCGGCAAGAAGCTGCCCGAGGGCACGCGCTACGCCATCCAGGTCAGCCAGTTCGACTGCACCAGCTGCGGCAGCTGCGCCGACGTGTGCCCGGCAGGCGCGCTGGACATGCAGCCTGCCAAGCTCACCGACCAGGCTCGCAAGCTGTGGGACTTCGGCCTGACCATCTCCGACAAGGACGGCGCGTTCGACCCCTACACCGTGAAGGGCTCGCAGTTCAAGCAGCCGCTGCTGGAGTTCTCCGCCGCTTGCGCAGGCTGCGGCGAGACGCCCTACGCCAAGCTGCTCACCCAGCTGTTTGGCGACCGTGTGTACTGGGCGAACGCCACGGGCTGCTCGCAGGCCTGGGGCTCGCCGTTCCCCGGCATCCCCTACACGGTGAACAAGCGCGGCTTCGGCCCCGCCTGGACCAACAGCCTGTTCGAGAACAACGCCGAGCTTTCGCTGGGCCTGTTCCTGGGCTCCGTGCAGCAACGTGCGGTGGAGAAGGCGCGCGTGGAGAAGCTGTCCCGCGCCCTGACGCACGGGCTGGAGAAGCCGAAGGCCGACGCGGGCGACACGCCCGACGCCGCCACCATGAACGCGATGAAGGCCGCCTGCGAGGACTACCTTGCCGCGTTCGACGACTTCGACGCATCGCGCAAGGCCGCAGATGCCCTGGTGGCATGCGCGCAGGCTTCCATGGATAAGCTGACCAACAGCGCGAAGGAAGTGTGCCAGGAGGTGCTCAAGTTCAAGGACCAGCTGGCAAAGAAGACGTTCTGGATGTTCGGCGGCGACGGCTGGGCCTACGACATCGGATTCGGCGGCCTGGACCACGTGGTGGCAAGCGGTGCCAACGTGAACGTACTGGTGGTGGACACTGAGGTGTACTCCAACACCGGCGGCCAAAGCTCCAAGGCAACGCCGGCCGGCGCCGTGGCGCAGTTCGCGGCCAGCGGCAAGAAGACCGGCAAGAAGGACCTGGGCGCCATCCTCATGAGCTACGGCAACGTCTACGTGGCGCAGGTGGCCATGGGCGCCAACTACAACCAGCTGGTCAAGGTGCTGAAGGAAGCCGAGGAGTACGAGGGCCCGTCCGTGATCATCGCCTACGCGCCTTGCACCTCGCACGGCCTGAAGTGCGGCATGCACGACGTCCAAGGCGAGATGAAGCGCGCCGTGGAAAGCGGTTACTGGTCGCTGTACCACTACGACCCGCGCAAGGAGAACCCCATGACGCTGGACTCCAAGGAGCCCACCATGGACTACCTGGACTTCGTAGCCGGCGAGAACCGCTTCGCCTCGCTGACCAAGAGCTTCCCCGAAGAGGCCGAAAGGCTGTTCGAGCAGGGCAAAGAGGACGCCCTACGCCGCTTCGACCACTACCGCCGCATGGCACAGGAGCAGTAAGCGGCACGGCAACACCGTACAGCTCCATATACAAGGAAGGCCCATGAGCGCTCGGGAAACCGAGCAGGCTCGCGGGCTTTTTGGGTTTGGAGAAGGTCAGCGCTACCGTCCGGCGGCTATTGCCGGACGCTGTCCGGACCCCCATTCATCGCCGCAGCGATGACGCGCTCCGCCTTCGCCAGGTCGATCGGCTTGGCCATGTGGGCGTTCATGCCGGCTTCCAGGCATTCGCGCACGTCCTCCTGGAAGGCGTTGCCCGTCATCGCGATGATGGGGATACTTGCCGCATCGGAGCGGTCGAGGGCGCGTATTGCCCTGGTAGCAGCCAAGCCGTCCATCTTCGGCATCATCACGTCCATGAGAATTGCGTCGAAGGTTCCGGCGGGGTTTGCGGCAAACGCCTCCACCGCCTGCGCGCCATCGCCGACGATCGACACGTACGCGCCGTCGCCCTCCAGGATCGTTGCGGCGATTTCAGCGTTCAGGTCGTTGTCCTCGACCAACAGCAAGCGGCGACCTTGCAGGGTAGATCCGCTCGCAGCCTGCTCGGTTTCGCGCGGGGCCGGAGCCGGATCGAACGGGATGGAGATCACGAACGTGGACCCCTCGCCCAGCTCGCTGGAGATATCGATGGAACCGCCCATAAGCTCGATGAGCTGTTTGACGATGGGCATGCCCAAGCCCGTGCCGCCGACGGTGCCCGCCACACTCGACTCGCGCGCAAAAGGCTCGAAAACGCGCTTCAGGAACTCCGGGCTCATGCCGATGCCGGTATCGGTGATCTCCCAACAGAGCAAAACCTTGCCATCGGGCAGCTCGCTTGAGGTCACATGCGTTATCACTTTGCCGCCGGGCCGGTTGTACTTGATGCAGTTGCTGTAGATGTTCAGGAAGATCTGACGCAGGTACAGCTCACTGCCGAGGACATATCGATACGCGATGCTATCCTCCTCCTGGCGGCCCTCCATGATCACGCCCGCCTCGGCGGCGAGCAGCTGCATGATGTCGTCGACATCGGCCTGCAAATGCGCAAAGTCGACAGGCTCGCGCACAAGGGCAAGCTCGCCCTCACCGAGTTTGCTGGCCTGAAGCGTGTCGTCGATAAGGGAAAGCAGGTGCCTGGCCGCTGTCCTCATCTTGCCGTGGTTCTCTTCCACCAGGGCCTTGTCATCGCGGTTGCGCTCGCATAGCTCTAAAAGCCCCAGGATGCAGTTCAAGGGGGTCCGCATGTCATGGCTCATTCGGTGAAGAAAGTCGGTTTTCACCTTGTTTGCGCGGTCCGCGCGTTCGAGGGCCTGCTCGAGGGCCTGCTGCTGGCACGCCTGGTTCTTGACCGCATCGTCGATGTCCACGAGCACGCCCATGCATGAGCGCGCGATGCCCTGTTCGTCGCGCCGGAACTTCGCGGCGGCGCGGACCCACATGCGCTTGCCGTCTTTGCGCCGCACGCAGTAGTTGACGTCGTACGGGCCTCCCTCCGTTGCGGCGATGCGGAACTCGTTGTTGATGCGAACAAGATCGTCGGGAGCGATGAACCTGTCCGGGTTCTCGCCGTTTTCGGGGAAGTCGTCCTCGCTTTCGAAGCCGAGGACGCGACGGCACCCGTCGGAAAACCAGAATCCCATGGGGTTGCCTTCGTCATCGAAATCGGCAGTCCAGCAGGCAGCGTGCAAAAGATCGCGAGCATCGGCCGCTTCCTGCTCGAAGGCGCGTTCGGCAAGGGCGCGCTGTTTCTGCTTGATTTCGTTCTCCGCCTCGGCGAGCGCGCGCTGCGTCCGGCGCAGCTCCTCTACGAGCAGCAGCTCGCGTTCCTCGCTATCAACAACGTCGGCGAAGTCAAGAGGAGGCGAAGCATCCCCCTGCTCCGATCCGGCTTTCAGATCGTCGTTCATGTTCGCCCCCCAATCATCGGCCGATACGTCCCGCTTCCGTATGACCCTAACGAAAAGCCGCCGACGCGCTGAGCCGTCGGCGGCTTGAGAACAACTGCAATCTATTGCTTTGAACCAGCTCCGATGAAGTACACGTTGCCGAGCTGAGAGCCGTTTTCGTCGAAACGCGCTGTCGCGACGATCAGCCCGTCATCGCGCATGCGGCGCACGGCGCGATCGACCGTCTTCGGGCACACGCCGAGCTTTTCCGCGATGGCGTTTTTGGTGTCGGAGCAACCCTGCGCACCGCACGAGGCGATATAGCCGAGAATTCTCAGTTGAGAATTGGTCAACCCCACGCTTTGTTGCCGCCGAGCTGGCTCCGCTCCGGCGTGACTCACAGCAATCCCCTCACTTTTCCCATAATCGGCGGAAGCCGCCGTTCGAAATCTAGTTTTGGGTACTTTAGCGCAACGTTATCGTTTGCGTCAAGCGAGATGTGTCACCCCCTGTTCACTAATTCGATTTCGATTAGTTTTGAGCCGCTATAACCGTTTTATATGGGGTTATGACCAGCTTGGCGAAAAATGAAACGCAACAACTATCATTATTCCGTGGCATTTGGGGGCCGGGGGAATCGAAGATATGGGCACCCGAAACGCAAACGCCGCCGCGACCTTCATCGCGGCGGCGTTCTTGGTTGACGAACCCGGAAAGCTCATGGTCATGCCAAGCCCCTTATAGGGCACCTACTCGATTCCAAGCGCTTCGAACAGGTGCGCTCGTCTCATACATCGAAAGGAAATACCGAGTCCCGAGCGAACACGAGAGCGGTGCTAACATCGCTGAAGTCTGAGCTCTTTAGTGGTTGCGGCGCCTTGCGGCCGCCACGGCCGTGGCGGCGGTTGCCCCCGCGATACCCAGAGCCGCCGCCATCAAAGCTGCATCGTCGCCCGTTGCGGCAAGGTTGCCCGTGGCGGGTTTGGTTGCCGCAGCCTTGGTCGTCGGCGCCTTGGTGAGGTCTTCGGTGTTGGTCGTGCCGCCGTCGCCTTCGTCAGGCTGCGGGTTCGGATTGGGTACAGCACCTTCCGGCGTGAAGGTCAGATCGGTGCTGAGCCACAAGGTGTAAATCATGCCGCTTTCAGGATCGACCTCGCTCGCCTCGCCCACCTGGTAGCCGCATGCCGCACCGTTGATCATCAGCTTGGCATCGGGCGCAAAGTAGAAGCCGCGCGCCGGCTTCAGGTACACACCGTAGCGATACGTCACGCCGGGCTTGAAGGCATCGATGTGGTTCGTGATGTTCTGATCCCAGAACTCGACGGAGTTCACCTCGCTGCCGTCGCTGCCCGTCCAGTACTCGCACTGGAAGATAGCGTTCGAGCCTTCGGGGGTGCCTGCCGTGAACACCGGCTTGTCGCCCGCTTTGAAGGTGGTCGTGGCGCCGTTGATTTCGATAAGATCGATGGCCTGCCATTCGACGATTGGCTGCTCGCACAGCATATTCGCCGCATTCGGCACAAATACGCCTTCAACGGTCTTGATGGTGTTGCTCACCCATTGGCCGTTGACGTTCACGTTGTAGTCATCGGCAAGGGTGTTGCCGTCCTTGAGCCGCAACTCGACAGAGTACATATAGAATTTGCCCTCTTCGAACTGGGTGATCTTCTTCATGCCCGGCGCGTACTTGCCCGGGTCGGAATACCAGAAGGCGACGGGCGTGAGCTCTCTGGGGTCGCTGCCGTCCATTTCCTCCCAGCACTCGTAGGCGATTTCGTACTTATCAGCATCGACGGCAGGGATGGTCGCGGTCGCACGCGGTGCCTCGCCGGGCGCGTAGTCGGTCTTCACGTTGTCGACGTTCAGGCTCTCAAGGGCTTTCTTTTCCGCCGAGACGAGCGTGATTTCGCTGTTGATGTTGTAGCGGAGATAATAGTTGTCCCTGGTTTCGTTGATCACCACGGAACCGCCCGGCTTGTAGGCGTTGAAGATGTCATCGGGGTCGCCGACGATGATGTTGTCGCCCTCATAATCGGTCCCAGTGTACGTGAGCGTCGAGGCGACCTTCTCGATTGCGCCCAGATTCAGGGTGTAGCTAGAGCCCGAATCGACCTTGCCGCCCGTGAAACTCAACGTCATCCTGAGGTGATTCTCAACCGGGGTGATGTTCAACGTCACGGCGGAATCGGCTGCAACGGTAGTCTCGATAAGAGTACGGGTCGCGTTATCGGCCTTGAAATACCTGGTATCCGCCTTAAGCTCGCTAACCATGGCGTCAGGGGCATCGGGGAGGTTGAACGTCTGGGTCTGGCCCTCGTTCAGCGTGACGGCGGGCGGCAGCTCGCAGTCGTAATAATGGTCGATCACGGTCGTGTTGATCTTCACGCCGCCTTCGCCGCCGATAACGTCGGTCACGCCGCGGGTCTGGATAGCGTCGTTTGCCGGAGCTGCGAAGTTGCCAGCGAACTCGTTTTGCCCTGCAGCAGCATTTTGATCTGCCGCGGCAGCGTCGTTCGCCATCGCCGCCGGTGCGGGCTGAGCCTGCTGGGAAGCAACCTGCTGGTCTGCTGAGGCGCTATTACTTGCAGGCGCGGAAGCGGCCGGCGCCGCTGACGCAGGCGCCGCGCTTGCCGCAGGGGCGGTTTCCGCCGCGGGCGTTGCCTGGACCGCCGGGGCCGCGACTGCGGCAGCGTCGTTCGTTGCGGTGTCTTTGTCCGCCGTCTCGGCGGCGAGCGATGCGGCAGGCATAAACAACTGCCCCACAATGAGAGCGCTCACTCCGACGCAGGCGATTTTGGCGCCCGTGCGGCGCTCCGCCCTGTTCATTGGCGAGCAATCCTTCGCGTGTCGTGCTCGTTGTTCAGGGTGTCGTTTGCGCATAGCTGCCTCCTTGGTCAAAAGCCGGTTTCCATGGAGACACATTGCGCTGCATTCTTCTTATTGCCTAGGTTCGCATATGCGAATCCCCTCGCCCACCTGGGGTTATGCCCAATGAGAGTCCCTTCTTTATCGAAGGAATCGGTTTGCCGATCGGCGCGAAAAGTAAACCGGATTCTGCAGCGAGCTGCGCTGCTACACGGTGAGCTCTGCATAAGATGCTTATGAGTATGATACTCATAAGCATCTTAAATAAGCAGCCGATTGAACCTTGAAGCGGGGACCAGCTAGAACAGCGTGAGGTGAAACGTGCGCTCGTTGGTTTCGCCTGGGGCCAGCAGCGTCATGCCGGCTTTGTGCTCGAAGACGTCGTCCTCGTCGTGGGCGGTGGTGTGCCCCGACCACGGCTCAAGCGCCACGAACGGCGCATCGTTGGCCGCGGACCACACGCCGATATAGGGAAAGCCCGGGAACTCGACGCGCACGCCATGTCCGGTTTTCGTCCCTAGCAGCGTGAGCACGCTGTCGGGAACGTCAGTGAACATGAGCGCATCATGGGCGAACGACGCGTGCGTAAGCGCCACGGTATCCGAGCCCTGCGGGCATTCGAACGCGTTATCCCAGCTCATAAGGCCGTCTTCACCGATCACCGGCAGCGTGCAGCTCCAAGGGCGGACGAACTTGAGCACGTAATCCTCGAAGGCTTCGCCGGCCGCAGCGGACAGCGGCACGCGGGCAGCGTCCGAACCCCCGCACGGCTCGCCTTCGACAGCGCACGCGCTCTGCGGCGATGCACCGACGGGCACGTTGAACGCCGGATGCCCGCCCACGCAAAACGGCAGCGTCGCGTCACCGGTGTTCGTCACGCGAAACGTTTGGGAAAGCGTGGCCTCGCCCGTGATGGCGTAGGTCATGTTCAGCTTGAAGCTATACGGATACGCGGCGCGCGTCTCGGCCGAATCGCGCAGCTCGAAGGTGACCGACGACCCATCGGCGGCGCGGTCAACCACCGCATGCTCGTAGTTGCGCGCAATGCCATGGCGCCCCATCACGCACGGCCCCTGCGCCGACTCCGCACGCCCATCGCGCAACGACCCCACGATGGGAAACAAAACCGGCGCCCGCCTGGCCCAAAATCGCGGATCGCCCTGCCACAGATACTCGCGGCCATCCAACTGCAGGCTGAGCAGCTGCGCCCCCATGGGGTCGACGGCGGCGTTCAGGCGCCCATGGCGAAGGGAAACGGGTTCGGGCATGACGGGTCCTTTCTTTCGATATCGCTTGCTATCCTACCCGCAAAAAGCGGCGCCCGCATGATATACGGGCGCCGCCATCAAGTTTACGCATCGCGCTTCGTTACGCGGGTCAGGGCCGATGCCTTGCTCCCTCGGTGCCGCATGGAAAGCTATCGAGCTCGAAGTCCCGCGTTGCCCGCATGTCGCCAACCCTTGCCGAGCACAGCGTAACCGCCCCGCTTTATCGTCCGCTGTTCGCAATCGCCTCGTCGATCAGCGCGTCGAGCTTCTTCGCTTGCTCGCCGGACGTGATCGCACCCACGATGGGCTGTCCCACGACGTTGCCGTTGCTATCGACCACGTAGGTGGTTGGATACGAGTACAGCTTGGAAGTGAACTTGCCGGCTTCGCTATCCGAGCCGAACCAGATGTTCTTATAAGACACGCCCTTTTTTTCCAAGATGCTCTTCGCCTCGGAAATCGCAGCTTTGTCGCCATCAAGGGTAAAGGAATTGACGCCTACGACCGCGCCGCCCTTGTCCGCCAGCTTCTGGTTAAGCGCCTCCAATTCCCCAAGCTCGCCCACGCACGGCTTGCAGGTAGTGAACCAGAAGTTGACAACCGTAACGGTGTTGTTCGAGAACAGCTCATCGCTGCTCACGTCGTTACCGTCAAGGTCCTTCCCGTTGAAGCTCGGGAACTTCTCCGTCCCCTCGGCTTTTGCCGTCATGCCCGCGCTCTGGGCGTCAACGCTCTCGCCCTGGCCCGGCGTGCTGCCGCATCCGGGGAATTCCTGCTCCAGAGCCGCAAGCTTGTCCTCAATCCGTTTAATCTGCTCCGCCCCGGTTTTCAGCGTTTCCAGCTCCTGTGCCGTGAACTTATCCTTGGCGCCTTCAAGCGTAGCTAAAAGGAAGTCGCCATAGTTGCTGCCATCCTCGATCATCGGGCTTTCCTTGCTTGCCGAAAGAAACAGCTTCTCCCAAAGCTGCGAATCAGCCGAAAGCACTTCGTTTTCCTTCTGCATAAGCTGCTCATACAGCTTCGCCGCCTCATCGGCTCCGCCCGGCTGCGTCTCGATCAACGCAGCAGCATCGGATGTGCCTACCGGGCTTTCCTCGCCGCCGGCGCCGGCAGAGCACGCGGCAAGGCCAATTGTCAGCAGGGATGCGACCAACGTCGCCGAGATTTTCAACAGCTTCGCATTCATACTCTTGATCTTTCTCATTTCGATTCCTCCGTTTTTCAATCGATATCCGTCATTCGAATCCTATCCGCATCCGCGGCGCGACGATCGCACGGCACGCACATGCCGAAGCGATAGCTGATGGCATCAGCAGGGCAGGCGTTCACGCACATCCCGCAGCGTATGCATTCGGCGTGGTCCGGCGAAGCCGTCACGTCGACATCCATCTTGCAGGTCCGCGCGCACGTACTGCAGGAGATGCATTTGCCCTGATCGACCTCCATCCCCAGCAAGGAAACCTTGTTCATCAGGGCGTAGAACGCGCCGAGAGGGCAAACCCATTTGCAAAACGGTCGATAGAACAGCACGCTCAGCACAACTACTGCGATCAATACCGCAAGCTTCCACGTGAACAGCACCCCCAACGCCGATCGGATGCCGCTATCGACGAGGGAAAGCGGAATCGCACCCTCGAGAACGCCTTGGGGACAGATGTACTTGCAGAACAGCGGATCGCCCATGCCGACGTCGTTCACAAGCACCGTAGGCAGGAGCGCTACGGTCAACGCTAGCACGCCGTACTTCACGTATCTCAACGGCTTGAGTTTGCCCGTCGACAGCTTTTTGCCCGGGATCTTATGCAGCAGTTCCTGCAGCCAGCCGAACGGGCACAAAAATCCGCACACGAAACGTCCCAGCAGCACGCCCGTCAAAATCAAAAACCCGGTCACGTAATACGAGAAGCTGAACTTCGACGATCCGACCACCGCTTGAAAGGCGCCGATAGGACAAGCACCCGCAGCGGCTGGACAGGAATAGCAGTTCAAGCCAGGTACGCACACCGCTTTCGAACCGCCCTGATGAATACCGCCCTTGATAATGTTCGGCAGGTGGATATTCGAAAGCAATGCGGCACCCGCCTGGATAAACCCGCGGGAACGGCTCAAAAGCCACGATGCATGGAAGTTTCCCTTACCCAATCCCAACACACTCCAAACACAGCCTGATAGCCTTGCTGAGCACGATGTCGACCTCACCCCGAAGGGCGCCGAAGCCGATCATGGCCGCCCCGACGACCAGCAAGATCGCCTGGAATACCGCCTTCCTTGTTTTGAACAATCTGACGCTCCTTTCGTTCTTGGGCATATGTAATCATGTCTGCTATAAAATCCGCGTTAAGGAACAACACATATGAGCCGGAGGCCCGATATGCGTATTTTGGTTGTCGAGGACGAAAAGGCGCTGTGCGACGCAATCGCCCGCAGCCTTCGCCATCTTGCCTATAGCGTCGATTGCTGCCATGATGGGCAAACGGCTATCGACCTGCTCGCCATCGAAACCTTCGACCTGGTCGTGCTCGACCTGAACCTTCCCGATGCGGACGGCATGACGGTGCTTGAAACGCTTCGGGAAACCGACCACGACACGAAGGTGCTGATCTTATCGGCACGATGCGACATCGCTGATAAGGTAGGTGGCTTGGACGCTGGGGCCAACGATTACCTGACAAAACCGTTTCACTTAGAAGAGCTCGCAGCCAGGATACGAAGCCTGACCCGCAGGCGGTTTGTACAAGACAGCACCGTGCTGACCTGCGGAACCCTTTCTTTTGACACAAGCTCTCGTAAGGCTTGCGCAAACAATCGATCCCTTTCCCTGACTCGAAAGGAAACGGGCATATTGGAGTACCTGATGCTCAACCAAGGGCGACCGGTTAGCCAGGAGGAGCTCCTCGAGCACGTGTGGGACTGCAGCGCGAACAGCTTCAGCAACTCAGCCAGGGTCCATATGTCGGCGCTTAGGAAGAAGCTGCGCGAAGCGCTCGGGCACGACCCTATCAGCAACCGCATAGGGCAAGGCTACGTGATGGAGGAACGCGAATGAAGGACCTTTCACTGCAATGGCGCATCACGTTGATGACGGCTGCCCTCGTCTGCGCGGCCTGCCTATCGATGAACTTCCTTGTCGGCTACTCCGGAATGCAATATATGGATGTGATCGGCAGCGAGGTATCGGCTTATAACAACGTGGACGAGAGTTCTCCCAGGTCATTCGACCCAGAAAGCGAGGACGTTGACAATGAGCTGACGATCGTAGTGAGCGACGCGCAAAAGTCGTTCGGCGCTACAAGCTGGTGCATTACCGCTGTGGTGACGCTTATCGGAGGCGTGCTCGCATACTTCGCAAGCGGCCGCGCACTCAGGCCCCTGCGCGCTTTCGCCACGCAAATCGAACACGTGCAGCCAAGGAATCTGGCCGATTCGAAAATCAGCGAGGACGTGCTTCCGGAATTCAAGAGGTTCAGCGAATCGTTCAACGGCATGATAGACCGCCTTGACGCGGGTTTCGCCGCGCAACGCCAGTTCTCCGGCAACGCCGCGCACGAGTTGCGCACGCCGCTGGCGCTCATGCAAGCCCAAATGGAGCTATTCGCAGTAGAACACCCTAACGTACCGCCCGCGACCAACGACCTCCTTAAGCTGTTGCGCGAGCAAACCGAGAGAATGTCGAGCATGACGAGCACATTGCTCGAAATGAGCGAGCTACGCGCCATCCCCTGCAACGACGAAATAGAACTCGCGCCCCTGATCGAGGAGGTGCTAGCAGACCTCGCCCCGCTCGCCGACCAAAAGGGCATCGCCCTCGCCTGCCGCGGGAACAGCCTGATGAGCGGCAGCGACCCATTGATGTATCGGATGATGTTCAACCTTGTCGAGAACGCAATTCGCTACAGCCGTCCCGCCTCGACGATCGACGTGACCGTCGATAAGGAAGACGATCGCGTTCTCATCCGCATCGAAGACGAGGGTTTCGGAATCCCCGAACAGCACCGAGACAGCGTGTTCCAGCCGTTTTTCCGCGTTGACAAGTCTCGCAGCAGGGAATACGGGGGCGTAGGGTTGGGCCTGTCGCTGGTATGGGAAATCGCGACGCTTCACGGTGGCACAATCGAAGTCGAGAACAGCTCCAGCCACGGCACCGTCATGCTCGCAACCCTCCCTAAGCTAGGCGCTGCGAAGTAGCCGATTGGACTCTAAGTTTGGCCCAACCATGGCCCAAGCGCCATGAGCGGCGCATCGTTGGCGAAAAGATCCTACCCACAAATAGCGACGCCCGCATGATATACGGGCGCCGCTATCAAGTTTGCGTATCGCGCTTCGCCGCGTGGGTCGGGGCCGATACCCCGCTTCACGCTTCGGCGAGCGAGCTGTCTTCCAGGCGCTTAGCTACTGGACGGGGTCCACGCTCGCGCTACGCGAAGCAGGAACCAGCAGCACTTTTGCGCGCAAGCCGCCTTACGGGCGCTTCGTGCCGCAGTTGCTGCAGAACGCGCCGGTGTTGTGCTGGCCGCACTGGCAATCCCAGCCGCCATCGCCTGCGGGCTTGGGGCTGCCGCAGTTGCAGCAGAACTTGCCGCTGTTCTTCGCGCCGCACGAGCAGGTCCACTCGCCGGCGGGCGCGGGCGGCTCGGGCTTGGGGCTGCCGCAGTTGCTGCAGAACTTGCCGGTGTTGGAGGCGCCGCAAGAGCACGTCCACGCATCGCCGCCTGCCGCAGGCGCCGCCGCCGGCGCTGCCGCGGGAGCAGGCTCGGGGGTAGGCGCCGCGAAGCCGCCGCCTGCCGCCACGGGGTACTGGCTTTGCGGGGCGCTGCCGCCCTGGCCGTACAGGCCCTGCGGGTTCATGCCGCCCACCGCGTTGGCCATGCCCATGCCCATGAAGCCCATCATGGCGCCGTTCTCGTTCGCGGCGGCCGTGCGCATGGCATCGGCCTGCGAAGCCGCCAGGTTGGCGGCAGCCATGTTCGGGTCGCGCATGACCGCGGCCTTCTGCAGGTCCTTAATCATCTGCTCGTCCTCTTCGGACGCCGCGATGGCGTTCACGCCGAAGCTTGCCACCTGAAGACCGCGCAGCTCGCCCCACTTCTCCGACAGCACCTCGTTCAACGCGTCGGCAAGCTCGGTGGTGTGCGCCGGCACGGCCGAGTAACGCACGCCCATGGCGCTGATCTTCGCGAACGCCGGCTGCAGCGCGGTCAAAAGCTCGCTTTTCAGCTGCGAGTCAATCTTGTCGCGCGTGTAGGGCTCCTCAACGTTGCCGCAGACGTTCTTGTAGAACATAAGCGGGTCGACGATCTTGTATGAATACTCGCCGTTGCAGCGCACGGAGATGTCCACATCAAGGCCGATGTTGGCATCGACCACGCGGAACGGCACCGGCTGGGCCGTGCCGTACTTGTTGCCCACAATCTCCTTCGAGTTGAAGAAGTACACGCGCTGGTCCTTGCCCGTGTCGCCGCCGAAAGAGAAACGCGCGCCCACGCGCTCGAACGACTTCTTGATGCGGTCGCCCAACGTGCCGGACTCGCCGAAGAACAGACTGGGCTCGGTGGACTTGTCGAACACGAACTCGCCCGCTTCGCCGCAGGCATCCACGATGGCGCCCTGCTCGACGATGATCATGAACTGGCCCTCGTTCACCGCGATGATGGAGCCGTCCGAGATGATGTTGCTCTCGCCCTTGGTGTTCGAGCTGCGGCCCTTGTCCGAGATGCGCTTCTGGCCCTTCGCGCACAGCACGTCGGCTTCAAGCGAATCGCAGTAGAAGTACTCGCGCCAAGAGTCGGCCAGCACGCCGCCTGCAGCTCCGATACCCGCTTTGATCAAACCCATGATGTCCTCCTTCTCCGATGCTGCCTATTCGTTCGCTATTCCAAAACCTGTTCTGTAGAGCTTGGTTATACCCGATCACTTGCGGCGCCGGCCGTTCCGTTACGGAAGCGATGATCGGCACCCTTTGCGACCGGTGAAAATCGGTTACCGCTTGTTATCGTCATCCGTTTCCACAAGCGTACGCGTCTGGTACGAGGTGACGAACGTATCGTCGCTGCCCGTTAAGTCGAAGCTGCCGTTGACCACGTACGCATGCGCACTCCGCTGCTCCACCGCCGTCTTCATCTGCGAGTAGAAATAGAGGCACACGCCGGCAGCCACCACCAGCGGCACGCCCGCGTCGACGCCCACGCGGGTGACGGTGTCGTCGAACTGGATGAACCCGAAGTCAACACCCAGCATGACGGCTCCGACCACCAGGAAGATGCCCAGGAACCACAGCACCACCTTCAGCGGCGACACCGGCAAATCGCCCACCAAGCGCCCCGTCTGGCCGTTCATGGCGAACAGGAAGTCCTTGTCCTTCCAGCGCGTGTGCAGCATCCATACCGGCAGCAGCGCCTGCTTAATCTCGGAGAACGACACCTCGGCGTCCACCGTGGCCGGGTCGACCTGGTCGTAGCCGGTAACGGTGTCGCGCAGCTGGTCGGCCAGCGTGTTCTCCATGCGGCGCACGGCGCGGTAGCGGCAGTCATCAGCGTCCTGGTCGTAGCGCTCGGCGGAATAGCCGGGCAGGTAGGCCACCGAGAACGGGGTCAGCTCGTCGTAGTCGAACGGCTCGATGGCGTCCATATGCTCATCCGGCATCTTCGCCGAACCGTCGGCGGGGATGCGCGTGAACTCCGACGATCCCTGGCGCCACGCGTTGTACACGTGGGTTTCCGTGACCTCATACTTACCCTCGCGCCAGGTGCGGATGTTGCGCGCCTCGAAGGTACCCTCGCCACTGGCCGATCCGTCGTAGAGCCAGAACGGCACGTACACGCCCTGCACATGAGCGATGCGGTTTTGCGCGGCAAATTCCTTCGCAAGGAACTTCTTGCCCTTGTAGTAGTCGGTAAGCGCCTGCTCGGCAGCCGCTTTGTCCAACTTGAACGGGATGACCAGGTCGGGCTTGGCGGTGTCCACAAACGAGCCGGGCGCCATGGCCTGGTTGCCGCAGTACGGGCATTCCTGGATGGCGGTGGTGGCGTCGGACGTCAGCTGCGCGCCGCACGACGAGCACAGGTACGTGCGCATGCCGGCACGCTCCTCCTCGTTCCAACTAGCGCGCGAAAGGTACGACGCGATGGAGCTTTCGGCCTGGGCGCCCACCGCCACAGCGGCGTCGATGACGTCATCGGTGACCACCGACGACGCCCCGGCGGCCTCATCGGCCATGCGCTCGAAGCTTGATTGCTCGCCGGCTTCGGCACGTGCTGCCGCTGCCTCGGCCTTCTCGTCGGCCTCTTGCTGCTTGGCCGCGTACGCCTCCTCGACCTGGGCCGGCGTGAACGTTGATTCGCAGAATTCGCACTCGAGCATACCGCTATCGCCCTTGTAGCGAAGCGGCCCCATGCAGTTCGGACATTGATAGTTCACCGATTCTTGGGCCATGGCTTTTTCCCCTTTCCCGAATGCGTATGTGGAGAAAACCTCTGGTAACAGCTTACCAAAGCCGGGCGTTCCAAGAGCGCCATGCTGTCCCATTTTCAGCCGCATTTCAGCAACCCGCGGCCCGACTTTTCGTTCAGGGGGCCAAAGCCGAATCGAGCGCGTACAATGAGCCGAAACGATCACGCGCCCAGGCGAGGACACGCCGGCGAAATAGGCTGCCGGGTCGCCGTGGGTCATCGGGGAGGTCCCGCCACGTCAAGGAGAGGCAACACCACATCAGAGCGGGCCCTTCCCATCAGGGAAAGCAAACACCCCGTCAGGGCGTGTCTTTCCCATCAGGGGAAAGCGGGTTTCCGTCAGGGCAGATCGAGCTCGTTGGAAGCTAAACGGGGAAATGGAACGGGGAAACGGGAAAGGGAGGCGCACCATGGATATCGACCGCAAACATGTGCTGATCGCGTGCGCCATCGCTGGCGCCGTGCTGGGCGTGGTGCTCGCCGTGCTGCAAGCCGCGGGTCCCTTCCCCACGCCGAACCTGCACGGCATGCCCACCGGCGCATCAAGCTCCACGGGCTTCATGCTTGCCATGGCCCCCTTGCTGGCTGCCTGGGGGTTCACCATCCACCTGCGCTGCTCCGACGCGCAGATCGCGCGCTACTTGAAGGCCAACGCCGCCCTGTGCATCGCCTGGCTGCTCATCGTCACGCTGAAATACCCCACCGGCAACGACCATCTGGTCTCCATCATGTGGTACCTCTATTACGTGCCCATGCTGCTGACCAGCACGTTCAGCTTGTTCAGCGCCATGCGCGCCGCGGCGCTCGACCGCATGCCCGTCACAAGCTACGCGAAACGCGCCGCGCTTACCATCGATGCGGCGCTCATCGCGCTCGTACTCACGAACAACCTGCACCACGCGGTCTTCCGCTTCTCGTTCGACGACCCGCTGTGGTCGGGCAGCTACACGTACGGCCCGGGGTATTGGATAGTACTCGGATGGATCATCGTGCTGATCGCCCTGTTCTTCGCCTGCTCGTTCGCCGCGGCGCGCAGGCAGCTGCGCAGCGCGTTCGTGCCCATGATTCTTGTCGTGGGCGTGCTGGGAGCGTACACGGTGCTCTACATCCTGCGGTTCCTGATAGGATCCAACCTTGCGCTCGTGTACAGCGTTCTGCTGATATCCTGCCTAGAAATAGCGCTTGACCTGGGAATCCTTCCTTCGTACTACTGGCGCGAATCCATGTTCTCCGCGCTTCCGTTCAACCTGCGCATCCTTTCGCGTACCGGCGAGGTGGCGCTGCACACCGCGCAGTTCCAACCAAGCGACAACGACAAGGCGCTGCATTCCATGTTCCTGCAGTCCGACCTTCCCCGCCGAAGCATCTCGAGCTTCCGCACCACGGCGGTCCCCCATACGCTGTTTCGAGGCTATAACGTCACCGGCGGGTCGGCGCTGCTGGCCGAGGACGTCACCGCCATCGACGAGCGCCGCGAAACGCTCGAGCAGCGAAGGGACAGCCTGCGGGCGCACAACGAGCTACTGAAGCATCGCCACGCCATCGACAGCGTGCTGTACCGCACGCAACAGGAACGCGCGCTGGTCGACGAGATCGAGCAAACGCTTGCGGCGAAGACCCGTCGCATCGACGAGCTTCTGTCCGACCTCCCCCGCGGCAACGACCCGCAAAGCTTGGCGAAGCGACGCGAGCAGCTCACCGAAGTCAAGCTGCTCATCGCGTACTGCAAACGAAAGGGCGGGTTGGTGCTTGCCGGGAAAAGCGACCCGGCGTTCAACCGCGAGCGCCTTCAGCTGGTGTTCAACGAAACCGCCGCCGACCTGCGCACCTTGGGCATCGACTGCGCCGCGCTCGTGGACGTCAAGCGCGTGCTGCCCGCCTCCACGGTAAGCGTGCTCTACGACTGTCTCTACGATTTCGCGGCAGCGGCGTTCGCAGCAAGCAACCCCATCCTCATGCTGTTCGTCAGCGACAACGTGAAAGCCGGCGAAGGGTCGGGCGACGGGCAGCGCCGCGTCGTGGAGATGCGAGCCGCGCTGGAGGCCGAGGAATCGGCGCAAACCGAGGGCTACACGCGCTCCCTTGAGGAGCTGCGCCGGATCCTCGAGCGCCGCGATGTCCGCTTCTCCCTTGACGTCGGATCCGAGGGTGCAACGCTTGCCGTGCGCGTGAGCGAAGGCGAGGGGGTGGCGTGATGGAAGATCTGCTGTTCACCAAGATCCCCGTGGTCGCAACGCTTACGGCGGTGTTCTTCCTGCTGAGCGCCGCGCAGACGCTGCATGCGCTGTTCCTAGCCGCGCGCAAAAGCGGCCGCCCGGTATCGGCGGCCACCGTGTACGAGGCGCTGCTGGTGGTGCACCTATACCTTGCGACCGCCACCATGCTGTCGGCATACGCCAACCACGGCGCCTTGCTGCTGCACTTGCGCATAACGGCGCTTCCCTTAAACACGCTGCTCTGGTTCAACCTGGCACTGGCGGTTATTGGCCTGGCGATTGCCATCCGCTATCGCAAACCGGTGATGACCTGGGAGATCGCGCTGTTCGCCCTGTGTTCGCCACCCGTCATCAATGCCGCCGGCACCTTCGCACCGTACCTGTTCATAGCCGATGCCGCGTTCCTGACGTTCCGCGTGAGCGCCGGGTTGATCTTGGACATCCGGCGGTTCCGCAACAGCATCACGCAGCTTTCCGCCATCGAGGCCGTCGACCGCTTGCCTGAGGGCCTTGCCATGGCAGATCGAAGCGGCCGCGTGCTGTACATGAACGACGCCATGCGGTGGTGCCTCATGGAACTCGGCTTCGCCACCGACTTGTCCGACGTCAGCATGCTGTGGGAAAACCTGTGCGAGATAGCGAAACGCGGCGCGGCGCCCATAAACGACGTGCTGCCCGAAGGCGTGCGCATCCAGGTCGGGGAAGGCAACGTACGCCTGTTCAAGCGCGACACCGCCGAGGTCAACGGCAAGGCATACCGCCGTCTCGCGGCCATCGACGTCACGGAGGAGGAGCGGCTCAACACCACCATCGCGCGCACGAACGACCTGCTTGAGCAGGCGAACCGAGAACTGGAGGAATCGCTTGCGGGCGTTCGCGAGGTCGCGCGCAACGAGGCCATGTTGCACATGAAGGCGCGCGTGCACGACACCATCGGCCAGCGTCTTTCCATCCTGCATCGCTACCTTGAGGACGGCAGCAGCAACCCTGAGGCGCTCGACCAGGTCACGGACCTGGTGCGCAGCATGATGGAGGACCTCGGCCGCGCCGACGACGAGCAATCGCCCACCGAGCTGGCTTCCATCGTGCATGCGTTCGAGCTGGTTGGCGTGCGCATCGAGCAGATCGGCCGCCTACCCGAGGCGCCCGCCGTGGCCGAGGCGTTCGTCACCATCTGCCGCGAGGCTGCAACCAACGCCGTCAAGCACGGCCAGGCCCACCACGTGCGCATCGCCTTCGAGGAAAGCGGCAGCTCGTACACGCTTCGTGTAACCAACGATGGCTTAGCGGGCCCCAGCGATTTCCGCGAGGGAACGGGGCTTCCCAGCATGCGCGAGGCCGTTGGCGCGGTCGGCGGCACCTGCCAGGTGACGGCCACCCAGCCTTTCACGCTAGAAGCGGTGGTTCCACGGTAGAATAGAGGGCATCGCCGCTGTTCCGGCGATATGCAAGGACCGCCTTCTACGCCCAGGGGGACGCCATGATCGACATGGTCATCGCCGAAGATCAAGCCATGCTGCGCGACTCGCTCGCGTGCGCCATCGACATGCAGGACGACATGCACGTCGTCGCGGCCATCGCCGATGCGGCCAACGCCCTTTCCGCGGTCGAAAAGCACAACGCAAACCTGGCGCTGTTGGACGTGTGCACGGAAAACGATTCCAGCGGCATCGTGGCGGCCGCCGCTATCAAGGAGGCGCACCCCGACGTGCGCGTGGTCATCATGACGGGCATGCCCGAGATCACGTTCGTCGAACAGGCTCGCGCTGCCGGCGTAGACAGCTTCGTGTACAAGAATGTCGGCACGGCCGAGCTCATCGCCGTCATCCGCTCCACCATGGAGGGCTATTCCACGTTTCCCCGTCCTCAATCCAACGCGCTTTCCGGCGCCGCGGCGCTCACGCAAACCGAGATCGACATTCTGCGCCTGATGTGCGAGACCAAAACGCGCAAGGAGATTGCGCAGGAGCTGTACCTGTCCGAAGGCACCGTGAAGCGCCATATCTCCGAGATCCTGGCAAAAACCGGCTACGACAACATCCTGCGCCTCGCCGTGCACGCGGTCTCCAGCGGACTCATCATCCCCGGCATGGGCCGCACCGGCGAGCAATCCGAGGAATAAAGCGCGATAACGCAAACCTTTACGGCTTCCCGAACGGTAACCTGAGCCGTTCGGTGCGCTTTTGCACCCCTTTTCGAGCCGCAGGGCGCTTCTTCGCTTTCCCCGCTTCTGCCATTATCTGGGTACGGAGTTGGAGACGACGAAAGGGGCGCGAAATGGGGCTGTTCGGAAAGATGTTCGAAAAGAAAACCTGCAGCATCTGCGGCGGCGAGATCGGGCTTCTAGGCAATCGAAAGCTTGAAGACGGCAACCTGTGCAAGGAGTGCGCGGGCAAGCTTTCGCCGTTCTTCAGCGACCGACGCGCGAGCACCGTCGAGCAGATCGCCGAGCAGCTTGAGTACCGCGAGGCCAACCGGCAGAAGGTGGCCGAGCTCAACGTCACGCGCACGCTCGGCTGCGACATGAAGGTGATGCTCGACGAGGACGCGAAGCGCTTCATCGTCACGCGCAATTCCCGTTGGCGCGACGCAAACCCCGACGTCATGGACTTTTCCCAGGTCACAGGCTGCGATACCGAAATTCGCGAGACACGCAGCGAGCTTACTTGGAAAGACGACGAAGGCCATTCGCAAAGCTACGACCCGCCGCGCTACGACATCGACTACGACGTGTACGTGACCATCCACGTGAACTCGCCGTACTTCAACGAGATCACGTTCAAGGTCAACGACTACCGCATCGAGGAACGCAATTCCGTGGAATATCGCGAGGCGGAGCGTCAGGCGCAGCAGATTCGCGAGGCGCTCACGCAGCTTCGCGAGACCGTCCGCGAGCAGGCGGCGGCAGCCGCGGCACCGAAAACCGCGCAAACCTGCCCGTTCTGCGGCGCCACCACCATCCCCGACGCGCAAGGTCGCTGCGAGTACTGCGGCGGCGCGATGGGATAGGCGCCCAGCGATTCGATTTGCGGCAGGCGCGTAAGCAGGGCACACGCCTTCGGCGAGGGACCGAAGGTTCGCCATAGGAGCATCAAACAGAAAGGGAGTGAGGGACATGAAGAGGAAGCTATTGGTATGCGCGTTGGCAGCATGCGCGATGACGCTGTGCCTGGCACTGGCCGGCTGCGGCGGAGGTGGCGGCGCGACCAACGACAAGGACTCGAAAGAGGCGTTCATCGGCTCGTGGAAGCTGGCGGGCATGGTGTCCGACGGCGAAGAGGCAACCGCTGAGGACATTGCCATGCTTGACGCGTTCGGCATGAGCGTGGGTCTGAACGTCAACGAAGACGGCACCTGCGCACTCGTCATGTTCGGCGAGCCCCTTGACGGCACGTGGGAGGCCAAGAGCGCCACGGAGGCCACGTTCACCATCGACGGCAGCCCCATCACCGCGACCATCACCGACGGTAAGCTGCAGATGACCGATGACGGCTACGCCATGACGTTCGAGCGCGGCGAAGTCAAGACCGAGGGCACTGCGGGCGACGCAAAGGCCGCAACCACCTCCGATAAGAACACCGTCGCCGTTGACAAGGTGCTCGTCGACGACGAGAACTGCACCATCACCGTGCTGAACAAGAAGCAGGATTGGCTCGACGACTGCGGCTACACCTTCAAGGTTGAGAACAAGACCGCCGACAAGACCGTCCTGTTCATGGCCGAGTACGGCACCTTCAGCGTTGACGGTCAGATGGTCGACTTCACCCTGACCGAGACCGTCAAGCCCGGTATGTTCGCCGAAACCTTCGGCTACTTCGACAGCACCAAGATCACCGACATTGAAGCGATGAAGAACGTCGCCGGCACCATCAGCCTGATGGATAACGACACCTACGACACCATCGCCAGCTATCCGATCGAGATCGCATAGCACTATGCGAACGCGAACGAAGCGCCTCGCCGTCGCTGCACGCACTGCGACCGCTTTGCTTTGCCGACGCCACGCGCAACGCGAACGAAGCGCCTCCCCCGGGAGGCGCTTTTCGTTTCTCCACAATTTCAACGCTTACGAAACGGGTGCGGTTTCTGCTAGGCTGAAAGCAATTAGTGGTAGTCGGTAGCGCCCTTAAGCGGGGGCTGCAAAGGATGAAAGCTTCCTTTGCAGCCCCCGCTTTTTGTTTTGTCGGGCACGTTTGCCCGCGCGGGCGCTGCGCAAAAGTCGGAAAGGAATGTACGGAAAACAGTATGCAAGGTTTTGATCCCCATAAGGCGCACATCGAGGTTGCGCACCCCTACCTGACCATGATGGGCCTGTATCTAGGCGGTTTCACGGGCATGTTCAGCGAGACGTCGCTCAATATCGCGCTGCCGCAGCTGACCGAGGCGTTCGGCGTCGACGTTGCCGTGATGCAGTGGATGGTCGTCGGCTATATGCTGGTCATCGGCATCGTGCTGCCCTTCGCCAGCCTGCTCATGAAGTGGTTCAGCGTTCGCAAGCTCACGTTATTCGCCCTGGGTGCGTTCTTCGTCGGCTCGCTGATCAGCGGGTTCGCCCCCAGCTTCGAGGTGATGTTGGCGGGCCGCCTGGTGCAAGGCGTGGGCACGGGCCTCGTGCTGCCCATGATGTTCGCCGTGGTGCTTGAGGTGTTCCCACCGGTGAAGATCGGCGCTGCCATGGGCTTGACGGCGCTCATCATCATGTTCGCCCCCGCCATCGGCCCCACCCTCTCAGGCATCATTCTTGGCGTTCTGAGCTGGCGCTTCATCTTCTTCACCTTCGCCGTGGTGCTGGCCATGGCCATGGTGTTCGCGGCGAAGTTCCTGGTGAACCCCTACGAGCTGACGCGCCCGCGCGTCGATGTGCTCTCGTGCGTGCTCTCGTGCCTGGGATTCGGCGGCGTGGTGCTGGGCGCCGGGCTTGCCAGCCTGTACGGATGGACCAGCGTCGAAGTGGTGTCCGCGCTGGTCATCGGCGTGGTCTGCATTGCCGCGTACGTGTATCGCCAGCTGCACATGGAGGCTCCCGTGCTTGATGTGCGCGTGTTCTGCCAGCAGGGCTATCGCGTGGGCGTTACGCTGGTGATGCTGAACTTCGGCATCACGCTTTCGGCCATGTACCTGTTGCCGCAGTACATCCAAAGCGGCATGCTGCTGCCCGTGGCCATGGCCGGCATGCTCATGCTGCCCGGCGGCGTGGTGAACTGCATCGTGTCCGTGATCGCCGGTGGCCTGTACGACCGCATCGGCGCTCGCATCCCGGCACGCGCAGGCTTCGCCCTGTCCATTGTGGGCACCGTGATGTTCCTGTTTGCGACGCCCGAGACTCCGATCGCGTACGTGGTTTGCGCTCACGTGATCTTGATGATCGGCGTGCCGCTGGCTATGTCGCCGAGCCAGACGAGCGCCCTGAACTCGCTGCCGCACCGCATGAACGCGGACGGCTCCACCATGATGAACACCCTACAGCAGGTGCTCGGCGCCATCGCAACCGCCGTCGCCACCAGCCTGCTTGGCATGGGCCAGGCGGCAAGCGCGGAAGGCGGCGCAGTCGCGTTCACCAACGGCGTGCACTGGGGTTTCACGTTCACCCTAGTGCTCGCAGTTGCCGCACTGGCGGTATCGATGCTGCTGAAGAAGCGCAGCTATGCCGACGAGGCCGGGGCGCCCGAAGGCGGCGCTGCGTCGGCGCATGGCGAGGCGCCCGCAAGCGCCGCGCAGGCATAGGGCGCAACGGCGGCCGAGGGCTGCTAGCAATAGGAACAGGTGCCCACGCGGCTCTGATGTCCGCGTGGGCTAAGAATGCAAATCAGGCAAGAACCGCAAACAAGAGAAATTACTGCCGATATAGATAATTCTCTTACGTTGCTTATTCCCCATCCGTGGCGTTATATGCCACAAATAATGACCCATTCACTCACTGTGCAGAAAATGCACAGTTTTCGACCCCTTTTGGCTCCTAAGCCCTGTAGATCACTGCCCGGTAACCGGTTTGCACCGGTTACCTTTATATAGCTGGATATACCTTGCGCTGGTGGGTTGTCGTGTCCACCCATCCCTACCCGCGCACGTCCCAGCCAGCACGCACACCGAGCTGTACGCGGGGGCCGAGCCGTAATCTCGTTCTGCCAGGGTCCGACGCGATTGCTGCCAATAATTGCGCGAGTGCGTACGAGCAGACGGCGATCAGGGCCTATTCGGCGCCAAACGGGCGCGTCCCGCAACGCCGAGACGCGGCGAACCCCGATGCGCACGCGCTCGTTACACGAATCGGCTCGTTTATCAAATACGTTAGAGAAGGCGAACACGCACTCGCGCACTATTTGGCAGCGAGTGCATCCAAGCATACGAAATAGGGGGCCGCATGAACTGCCTCCCATTTCTTGGACTGGAAGTAAAGTCCGAGAATGGGAGGTTTTTTATGGCGGGGAGGCATGCTGCG
>CAKTWI010000028.1 GCA_934630815.1 uncultured Senegalimassilia sp. | reverse complement strand
GCGCAAGATTGAATAATACGCGCCTCCCCGGGCCGTGTCCAGAACTATTTTGCCTTCGGCGTTATCTTCACATTCTGCACACATATGGGGTTCGGGAGGGGTTCAGGACCGCCCTATGGCCTTCCCCCTTCCTGCGACGCTTCCATATATAGACGCGACGCGGAGAGATGCCCTATCCCGCAGCGTAAAGCGCGCGGGCAGCGCATGGGAAGCGCAGGGCCCTTCAGCGCACCCATCCCCCGCCAGATTGATATCCAATGACGCGGCGAGAATACCAGCAAGCTGCTGCGCTGACGGGCGCAATCCTTGGATGAGCTAACCGCGCAGCACGGCATTGGGCCGCCAAGCTGTCGCGCGAGCACTTTGCGGCGACGGGGATTATTCCTAGATGCCGGGATACTTCGGCCGTAATTCGCAGAGCGAGACAGGCGGCTGTTTCGAACTCAAACGGATAGGCGGGCATTTCGACGTATCGTAAACAGATTTGAGGCCTGCTTCTCCCTTACTGATGCAATACCTGCTTTTTACATTCGGTCGCTAGTATGCGATTTAGGTTAGGCGGGTTCAATCGCGGATGGCGAGGATGGCAAATGACTGCGATCGCCGACGCTTGACTATGTTTGCACGTCTACTGGTCTCGGCTTGGGTCGTCCGCGTAGGCTTATGGCGTTTGAGGAGGTTTGGCATGGGACGCGTGAAGCTTCATCTTGTGAGGTATATGGGTACGTACACCGCTCTGATGTTCGTCAGCTTCCTTTTATGGCAAGCTGCCGGATGCCCCGCGGGAGCTTTAAGCGTAGGGACTTCTGCTTGGGACGCTGCTTTTGCGGCGGGCGCGGCGGACAATCCCCTGGCGCTTGCTTCCGATTTCCTTATCGAATTCTCCCTTGTGGCGTATCCGCTGTACTGCGCGATCAAGGGCTTTTGCAAGCGCATCTCGAGTCGCAAGGGCGGACTGCGCAGGGAGCAAAGGGCGCTCTATCACGACGCGCCTTCCGTTTCCGTCCACTAGCGAACTGCCCGAAGTGTTTGTTGATGCTTTCGCCATGGTTTGCCCTGGGGCCTGCTGAAGGCTCGTTGACGAAGTGGCATTCGCAACATGATTGCGTTCGTGAGTTGGTATCTTCGCATGCCCGCATGGGGATGTTTGCGTAATCGCAAATGTCCCCTTTCTTGTTTTCGGTACCTGAATGCACGCTATTACGATATTTGCCCCGAATTGTCCGGACTCGTAAAATCACGTCAATGCATCGGAGCTCCGATATGGGCGATCATAGAGGCATAGGATGAGATGCTATAGAGTTTGCCGTGGCTCGTAAGCCCGCAAACCCGTAGGCCATTCCGCTAAACGATGATGAAAGGAACGGCGAATGAGCGCAGAGAACGCTTCGCAGATTAATGATTTGAGGTTCAAGGCGGAGAACGAGGACGGCGTTGTGCTGGAGTGCGAGGCGCTGCTTATGTTCGATAGCCCGTTTTTCGGGAAAAGCTACATTGTGTACACTGATGGCGGCACCGATGAGGACGGCTTCACGAACGTGTATGCGTCCTCCTATAACAAGGATACGCTCACGGTGCCCGAGGGCTCGGAGTTCGCGTCCATCGACCTATCCCCCATTGAGGACGACGAGGAGTGGAACATCATCCAAGAGCAGCTTGAGCGATATCAGCAGGCGGCGGGTGGCGCCAAGCCGCAAGACGGCAAGGACCCGATCCCGCTGATCACCGAGCTGAACAACGGGGGCGAACTGGAGCCCTCATTCGAATACCGTTTCGAGGACGGCAGCACGGTGATGTTTCAGATGGAGCTGAATGAGATGCCGGAAAACGAGCTTGACCTGGTGCGATTCAGCATGCCTGCAAGCGAGCACGAGCGACTGGTGAACGCGTTTCTTCAGGAGCAGTTCGGCGGGTACGATCCCGCCGACTCCGGGCAGCAGCGCACCCGGCAGGTGCTGGAGGCCATGGTGGTGAGCCGCGACGAGGACGGGATGTGCGTTCTGGAACCTCAGCAGTGCCACGTGTTCTACAAGCATCGCAACGACGCGCTGCAGGCGTAACGCAAAAGCGAGCAGAGCGAAAGGCCGAATCCTCACGGGTTCGGCCCTTCTTGTTGCAACCCATCGCTTTGCGCGCCAAACGCTTGACAGGCTAGCATTGACCCGAGCGCGAGAAAGCCGCCCGGGGGCGGCTTTCCTGGTGTAATAGGTTGATTGCGAAGCGGGCAGAGCCTTGCGTTTACCGGCATAGCGCAATTCTTGGACAACAGACGGATCCGCTTAATGATCCGTGACCCTTAAGCAGTGTCCAAATCCGCTCAACAAGCTGCCGCCCCTGCGCTTACAAGTGCAGGACGCGGTCCTTGATCTCTTGGGTGCGGCCCTGGTTCCAGAACTGGGTTCCGATGTATCCGCAGGTACGGCGCGCGACGTTGAGCTTCTCCTGGTCGCGGTTGCCGCACTTCGGGCATTCCCACACGAGCTTGCCGTCGTCCTCGACGATCTGGATCTCGCCGTCGTAGCCGCATTCCTGACAGTAGTCCGACTTCGTGTTCAGCTCCGCGTACATGATGTTGTCGTAGATGTACTGCATAACGCGGATGACGGCCTTGAGGTTGTCCTGCATATTGGGCACCTCGACGTAGCTGATGGCCCCGCCAGGGGAAAGGCGCTGGAAGGCGCTTTCGAACTTCAGCTTGTCGAATGCGTCGATCTTCTCGGTGACGTGCACGTGGTAGCTGTTCGTGATGTAGCCCTTGTCCGTGATGCCCGGAATGATACCGAAGCGGCGCTGCAGGGCCTTCGCGAACTTGTACGTGGTGGACTCGAGCGGCGTGCCGTACAGCGAGAAGTCGATGTTCGTGGCCGCCTTCCACTCGGCGCACTTGTCGTTCATGTGCTGCATGACCTCCATGGCGAAGGGAGTGCCCTCAGCGTCGGTGTGGCTGTGGCCCGTCATGTACCTGACGCACTCGTACAGGCCGGCGTAGCCCAGGCTGATGGTGGAGTAGCCGCCGTAGAGCAGCTTGTCGATGGGCTCGCCCTTCTCAAGGCGTGCGAGCGCACCGTATTGCCACAGGATGGGCGCCGCGTCGGACAGCGTGCCCTTCAAGCGGTTATGGCGGCACATGAGGGCCTTGTAGCACAGCTCGAGACGCTCGTCGAAGATCTGCCAGAACTTGTTCATGTCGCCGTACGAGGAAAGCGCCACGTCAGGCAGGCTGATGGTGACGACGCCCTGGTTGAAGCGACCGTAGTACTTCGGCTTGCCCGGCTGATAATTGCCGGCGTTTGCCACGTTGTCGTAGCCGTTGCCGGAGCGGTCGGGCGTGAGGAAGCTGCGGCAGCCCATGCAGGTGTAGCAGTCGCCGTTGCCCTCGGTCTCGCCCTTCGACAGCTTCAGCTCGCGCATCTTCTTCTCGGAGATGTAGTCGGGGACCATGCGCTTGGCCGTGCACTTCGCCGCCATCTTGGTGAGGTAGAAGTACGGGCTGTCCTCGGTGACGTTGTCCTCCTCGAGCACGTAGATGAGCTTGGGGAACGCCGGGGTGATCCACACGCCTTCCTCGTTTTTGACGCCCTCGTAGCGCTGGGCGAGCGTTTCCTCGATGATCATGGCGAGGTCGCGCTTCTCCGCCTCGCTGCGCGCCTCGTTGAGGTACATGAAGACGGTGACGAACGGCGCCTGGCCGTTGGTGGTCATGAGCGTGACCACCTGGTATTGGATGGTTTGCACGCCTCGGCGGATTTCATCGCGCAGACGGCCCTCGACGACCTCGGTGATGCGGTCGGCGTTGGCCTCGAGGCCCAGCGCGTTGATCTCCTGCAGCACCTGGCGGCGGATTTTCTGGCGGCTGACCTCGACGAACGGCGCGAGATGCGTGAGCGAGATGGACTGGCCGCCGTACTGGCAGCTGGCCACCTGGGCGATGATCTGCGTGGCGATGTTGCACGCGGTGGAGAAGCTGTGCGGGCGCTCGATGAGCGTGCCTGAGATGACGGTGCCGTTTTGCAGCATGTCCTCGAGATTCACCAGGTCGCAGTTGTGCATGTGCTGCGCGAAGTAGTCGGAGTCATGGAAGTGGATGATGCCCTCGTTGTGGGCCTCCACCACGTCGGCCGGCAGGAGCAGGCGCATGGTGATGTCCTTGGACACCTCGCCCGCCATGTAGTCGCGCTGCACGGAGTTGACCGTGGGGTTCTTGTTCGAGTTCTCCTGCTTGGCTTCCTCGTTGTTGCACTCGATGAGCGACAAGATCTTGTCGTCGGTGGTGTTGGACTGGCGCTTGAGCGTTTGGTTGTAGCGATAGATGATGTACTTGCGCGCGACGGAGTAACGGCCCTGCGCCATAATCTGGTTCTCGACCATATCCTGGACCTCTTCCACGGACACGGTATGGCCCGAGCGGCTGCAAAGCCACTCGACGCTATGCGCCGCCAGCGCGATCTGGTCTTCGGTCAGGCGCTCCTCGGGAACGACGTCCCCGTTGGCACCCTTGATGGCGTTGACGATCTTGTTGATGTCGAACGTCGCCTCGGAGCCGCTGCGCTTGATGATCTTCATGCCGCTCACACCCTTCTTGCTTCTCGCGCAAGGTGCCTGGCGGGCGCCTTGCGGATTACCTTCATCCGAGCGCAAAAGGCCACACAGGGCATGACCTGCGCGTTCGGAAATTTCGTGAAAATTTGCGACCTCGGTACGTTCGGGTCGCTTGGTCGGTGTCCCTATCATACGCTATTTCGCCCCAATATATTGTGTTTTATTCCGCTGAAAAATCCATGGATGGGGGTATGGGGTTGTTTTCCACCATCGCTGTAAAACCGCGAAACCCCCGGTCGGCATTCGTAAAGCAGCATTTTTCGGAAGCGATTTCGGCAGTGGTTTTCCACCATCGAAAACGGTGCGGATTTCGGCGAAAGGGGCGGCAAACGCATGGGTTTCGCGACACTTTCGCAAGAAGGGGTTGACGCGGGCGAGCTTCTAGTTAGAGGGGCGAGGCGGAAGGCAAGGCGGTTTCGGACGCTTCCCGAGAGCCGGCGCCTGTTAGCAGGAGAAGGCCAGCTTTTCGGACGCGTTTCCCGACCTGAAGCCGACATGGATGGCGATGGAGGGGGCAACTTCGGCCCTTTCCCCGCGAAACCGCCCAGAACATGGCTTCTATTGTTAAAAAATCTCGTGAACCACAAGTCACCGATGACATACCCGGTGCGCGTGCTTAGTATGGGTTTATTTCAAAAGCGCCTTGCCGCCCGGCGGGCTGGAAGACCGCGCGGCAGGCGATGCAGGAGGATCGGAATGATGGATATAGGAAAGCGTACAAACGCGACGGTGGGCGAGATCGCCGGTTCGGGGCTCGATGAGAAGCGAATCGCGAACAAACTTGCCATCGTAGGGGTTGCCGGCAACGTGGCATTGTCGGCGTTCAAGCTGTTTGCAGGTATATTCGGCAACTCAGCGGCTATGGTTTCGGACGCCGTGCACTCGTTGTCCGACGTGTTCGCCACCGCCATCGCGTTCCTGGGCGTGAGGATCTCGCAACGCGATGCGGATGAGAGCCACCCTTACGGCCACGAGCGTTTCGAATGCCTGGCGTCCATGGCGCTTGGCCTTATATTGGCGGCGACGGGCGCCGGCATCGGGTTCGCCTCGATCCAGTCGATTGCCACGGGCGCATACGAGCATGCGACGGCGCCCGGCTGGCTGGCGCTGTCGGCTGCGGTGGTGAGCATCGTCGCGAAGGAGGGCATGTTCTGGTACACGCGACACTGGGCGCGCATCATGAACTCCGACGCATTCATGGCCGACGCCTGGCATCACCGTTCCGATGCGCTGTCGTCGGTGGGTGCCCTTGCGGGCATCGGCGGCGCCATGCTCGGCTGGGGCGTGTGCGACCCGCTGGCGTCCATCGTCATCTGCCTGATCATCTTCAAAGTGGCCTTCGAGGTGCTGCGCGATGCGGTGGATAAAGTGACGGACACGCCGTGCGCGCCCACGTTCGAGCTCGAGGTGCGCGATTGCATCCTGGCGCAGGACGGGGTGATGCGCATCGACGCGCTTCGCACGCGCAAATTCGGCAACAAGGTATATGTAGACGCCGAGATCGCCGTTGACGGGCAGCTACGACTGGTGGATGCCCACGCGATCGCCGAGCGCGCCCACGATGCCGTCGAGCAGCGCTTCCCCACCGTGAAGCACATCATGATCCACGAGAATCCCGCGTAAGAGCTGCGAACGCGACGGCTTTTGCGGGAGAGCCTCAAAAGCGCGCGATGTGCCTACGAGCGCTGTCGGGAGAGCAAAGGCGAGCCGCGCTGCCGGAATGCAGCTGAAACGTTGCCGACGCGATAAAGGGCGGGCTTGACGATGGCAGTCAAACCAGCAAGCGTCACTGAGGCATCTGGGGGCAATGGCCCTGGGGATCGTCGGCGCCTTGCGGAGATGGGGTTTTCGGTTGCGCAGGCTACGAAGATTCGCATATAACCAGGTAGGAGAGCTGTCAACGATAAGGGCAACCTGCAGTTGCGGGCGCCGATGCCGAAAATGCAAACTGAAAACGGTTCCGCAACCGAGCATGACGGAGTACCTTGGGAAGCGGATTTAGGGCAGGCACTTGCCCGCTTATCTTCGATTCGGATAATGCCTTGGAAGGAGCCGCATGGATAAGGGAATCGCCCGACGATTGACCGCCCGACGCAAACAGGCGGGGCTATCGCAAGAAGCGCTGGCGGACAAACTGGACGTGAGCCGCCAAGCGGTGTCGAAATGGGAGCGCGCCGAAAGCCTGCCGGATACGGACAACCTTATTGCACTGGCGGCTTTATATGACCTAACACTCGACGAGCTGCTATGGAGGGAGGCCAGCGAAAGCGATTCGCGGGCCTCGCAACCCGCGCCGGATGCGGCGGAAATGTCGGGAGCGAGCGCCGGCGAAGGCTTTTCGCAAGGGGAGCCAGATGCCGCAGAGGACGACCGCAACGACGGTGGGCGCGATTCCGAAGCGAGCGACAACGACCAAGCAGGAGGTAGCACGGACGACGCTGCTTTCGAATCCAGCCGCAACGACAACGACGCCGAAAGCGACAACAGCCAGGGACACGGCAAAGACGACGATTACGCGCACGTCTCGTTCCGCGATGGGATTCATGTTCGCGATACGAAAAAGGGAGAAGAGGTGCACATCGGCTGGAGCGGCGTACATGTGACCAACCGCAAAAAAGGCGAGGAAGTGCACGTGGGATGGGATGGCGTGCATGTCGAGCAGCCGAATGCAAGCGGAACCGCCGACGATCCCAAATCCGTGCACGTTGACAGCAGCGGCGTGATCATCGGAGAACAGTATTTCGAGAACTGGCACGAAGCGCACAAGGCATTCGGGCGCAAGCCCGAACGCGCTTGGCGCAGCTTCCCCTTCCCGCTGGTGGTTTTGGTTGCATATCTGCTGCTGGGACTGTTCACCAACGCATGGATTCCCGGGTTGATGCTCGTCTTCGCCGTTCCGGCATACTACGTTATCGGCAACGCGCGGGAGAAACGAAGGATATCGCGCCTGATAGGCGGCCTGTATCCGATCGGCGCCATTGCCTGGTTCTGCTGGATGGCGTTCGCGCTCAATCAGGCACATCCCGCATGGGTCGTGTTTTTGACCATTCCCGTAGTCGAAATCCTTTGCGCCTGGAGCAGGAAGACGTGGAAGCGCCGCCGAAAGGCAAAAACAGGCAACCAATAGCAAGGGAAGCGATGCTGCAGTTAGGCGAAATGCAACCGAAGCGATGTCGGGCCATCCAAGATCGCCGGCTTGACGAATCGTCGGCGTGTTACGGGGATGAGCCGGGGCGCTCCTCTATTCGCTATACTGGGGCGCATGGCAAGTTACCAACATATATCGCACGGGTTTGAGCCCGTGTTCGACGAGCGTTCGCGGATTTTGGTGCTGGGGTCGTTTCCCTCGGTGCTTTCGCGCGAGAACGCCTTTTACTACGGCAACCCGCAAAACCGCTTTTGGCGCGTGATGGCCGCATGCTTGGGCAAACCTGTGCCGCAAAACGAGGGCGGATTGAGCGACGACGGACGGCCTTTGACGCTTGAGGAGTCGATTGCAGCGAAGAAACAGATGTTGCTCGAGCACGGCGTTGCCTTATGGGACGTCATAGCCTCGTGCGATATCAAGGGATCGAGCGACGCGAGTATCAAGAACGTGGTCCCCGCGCAAGTCGAGCGCGTGCTGGAAGCGGCGCATATCGGCGCCGTGATCTGCAACGGCGGAACCGCCGGATGGCTATACAAGCGCTACCTGCAATGGCAGGTGGGGCTGGCGGCGCACGTGCTGCCCTCAACGAGCCCTGCGAACGCAGCTTGGCAGCTGGAGCGCTTGACCGCGCGCTGGCAAGAAGAGCTGCTACCGCTTTTGGAAGCCGCGGAAACCGGGGCACTGGGCGAGGTTCCGTCTCCCAGCAGCGTCAAGCGCGGGTTTGTGACAGCTGGCGCGAAAGCCGGGGCGACTGGCGAAAGCCGCATTGACATCGTGACCGTGCGCGTCCCTTCCCCACCCGCATCGAACTATGCGGTGCACAAAAGCATGCAAGGCAACAAGCGGGCGAACACGAAGCCCGAACTGCTGGTGCGCGAGCGCTTGCGAAAAGCGGGGCTGACTGGCTACCGGCTGCAATGGAAGGTGCCCGGGCATCCCGACATCGCGTGGCCGGGGAAACGCGTCGCAGTCGAGGTGAGAGGGTGCTTTTGGCATCGCTGCCCGCATTGCAAGCCGAGTTCGCCGAAGAAGAACGTCGAGTATTGGGAAGCGAAGTTCGCCCGAAACGTCGAGCGCGACGCGGATAATGTGCGCAAACTCGAGGAGATGGGCTGGCGCGTGCACGTGATCTGGGAGTGCCAGCTGAAAAAGAACGCCGTCGATGCCACGATGGCGGATTTGCTGCCAATGCTTGCTGCCGAGCTGGGGAAAGAGCTTGCCTCCGACAGCGATTGCGCGGTCGCGCAAAACAGCGAAGCGCGGACCCAGAGCAAAGGCACTGCGAATGCACAAGTGAAACGAACCTCTGACACCTCGCGGGCCGCAGATTCCGCAGAAGCAGGCGGCGCCGCAGAGGCGACCGGCCACTTGATATCGCCGCAAAACGGCAAGAAGACGTGCGCGGGAATGTCAGATCGCGCCGCAGGGGCGTTCGACCGCCGGGTATCGTCGCAAGACGGCAAGGAGTCGCTTGCGGAGACGCCGGACGCATCCGAAACCGAGCAGCAAGGCAACGCAAACCCCGCAACGAGCAAACACCATTTCATGTACGTGATCGAGTGCGCCGATGGCAGCCTGTACACCGGGTACTCCCCTGACGTGCAGGCGCGATTCGCCGCGCATCAAGCGGGCACGGGTGCGAAGTACACGCGCGGGCGCGGGCCGTTGAACCTGCTGGCCGTAGCCGAATTCGCCACCAAACACGACGCCATGAGCGCAGAGTACCGCTTCAAGCGCCTAAGCCGCGACCGCAAAGACGAGCTGTTGGCAAAGGCCGCCGAGCCTGAAGCCGATTTCGCAAAGCTGCTTCAAGAGGAGTTCGGGCTTTAGGGAGGCAGGCGGAGCATCGAGCGAACGCGCCGCAAATCGCATGAAAGTCGACGCTTCCGTGCCCGCTGTCTGAATCAACGCACATCAATCGCCACCGAATACCATGAGCAAAAACTTGGCAAACAGGTCATTTCACCTGCGGAACGGCGCTTTCAAAACGCAAAACTAGCACCGCTCCGGCAAAGCCGATCGCAGCCGCTTGAGAAACTCCTCACAGGCGCGGGAGCGCAACCGATACTTCTTCCAGATGAGAAACGACGCGATTTCGAGCGGAGGGTCAAGCGGCACGAAACGCAGATCAGAGGAGCCGTCGAGCTGCAGCAAATGGTCGATACCCATGGCGCACGCGACGCCCGAACGCACAAGATGCGATGCGTTGCCGATAAGATCGAACCGCCCCACCACGTTGAGGGCCTCGGGGTCGACCGCCCCTCCCGACCATGCCGCAAGATCGACTGCCTTGTTCGATGTGCGGGAACTCAGCAAAAGCGGCATCTTCGCAACATCGTCTGGAGTAGCTGAGCGCAATGCTCCCCAAGGCCCATCAACTGCCACCGCAACGCCCACCCGATCGGGATTCGGCATGCGGACCCACTCGTGCTTCTCAAGATTCACGGGCTCTATAACGAGCGCGAAATCCAGGAGACCGCGTTCCAAACGTTCTTCCACCGCATCGGCGTTACCGGTATATAGCTCGCACGTCACACCGGGATGATCGCGCCGCAAAGCGGCGAACGCATCGAGCACAAATCGCATCGCCTGCGTTTCACCTGCACCGATGCGGATGTTTCCCGAAATCTCAAGCTCCCTATCGGCAAGCTCCCCCTCCGTTTGCTCGACAAGCGCCACGATCTCCTCCGCACGCTGGCGCAAACGCATCCCATCGCCGGTGAGCACGCACGATCGGTTCGTACGCTCGAACAGCTCCACGCCCAGCTCGCGCTCCAGCTCCGCGATCTGCCGCGAAAGCGTGGGCTGCGTCACGTGCAGCACGTTGGCCGCCTCGGTCATGTTCTGCTCGCGTGCGACGGCGAGAAAATAGCGCAGCGTTCGGAATTCCATGGTCCCCTCTATCAAGCTAACGCGAAAGTGCAAGATTTACCGCTCTGGTATTCGTTTTTCGTATGTCCATATAGTACGTATAGGCATTTAACATTTCAATCTTCGGCTCTTACTGTGGTGCTTGGAAAAAAATGGCCGATAGAGACGAGGAGCACATGCAGTACACCACCCTGGGCGATTCCGGCATCAAAATCTCGAAACTGTGCCTTGGCGGCATGAGCTTCGGCGAAGCAAGCCCCGACTTCCACCAATGGACCATCGGACCCGACGAGACGCAGGCCGTTATCGAACGCGCGCTCAATGCGGGAATCAACTTCATCGACACGGCGAATTGCTACAGCTTCGGCACGAGCGAGGAATACATCGGAGCGGCGCTGCGCGACCTTGGCGTGGCGCGCGATGAGGTCGTCCTTGCCAGCAAGGTCCACTTCAACGAAGGCGGCCTGTCCGCGGCGGCGATCAAGCGGGAGATCGATGGCTCGCTTACGAGGCTCGGCACTGACTACCTGGACCTGTACATCATCCATCGCTTCGACTACGACGTGCCCATGGAGGAAACCATGGAAGCCCTGAACGACCTGGTGCGCGAAGGAAAGGTGCGCGCCCTCGGCGCAAGCGCCATGTACGCGTATCAGCTGCACAACCTGCAGGACGTGGCCGATGCGCACGGTTGGACCAGGTTCTCCAGCATGCAATGCCACTACAACCTGCTGTATCGCGAGGACGAGCGCGAGATGTTCCCCGTCTGCCGCCAATTCGGGATGGCCATCACGCCGTACAGCCCCTTGGCCTCCGGCCATCTGTGCCGGCCTACGTGGGAAAGCGAAAGCACGCGCGGAACCACCGACAATACCATGGTGAACAAATACGATCGCGATCGGGACATCGACATGCCCATCGTGAAGCGCGTCGCCGAAGTCGCCGCCGCGCATGGCGCAACGATGTCGCAGGTGGCGCTTGCCTGGCATTGGACCCGCGGCATCGAGGCTCCCATCGTCGGCTGCTCGAAACCCGAACGCGTGGACGACGCCGTTGCCGCCCTTGACCTTAAGCTCTCGCCCGAGGAAATCGACTTCCTTGAAGAGCTTTACCAGCCGCATGAGCTTGTGGGCCCCAAAGGCCGTCCCGGCGAGAAGCAGCTTGCAGGCACCACCAAGGTGAAGTTGACCCGTTAGCACCCATGAACGACAAGACCGCCTGCTGTTTGCGCGACGCAGGTTGCGACGAGACGCTCATCGGCGCGATTGCCGACGCACCAAGCGGATGCGCGCGCATGCAACTGCTTAAGGAACATCGTCGCAAGCTGCTCGGTGATATCCATGCAGGGCAAAAAAGGCTCGAATGCCTGGATTACCTTATCTATCGGCTGCAAAACGACGATGACGACATTTGAGCTCGTGCAAACCACCGCAAACACCGAATATGCCCCACCCGAAAGGAACCTATCATGGCCGTAAAACAAACCGCCGGGCACGATGCCCTTGGCGCATTCGCCCCTGAATTCGCCCACCTCAACGACGATGTGCTGTTCGGAGAGGTGTGGAGCCGCGAAGACAAGCTGCCGCTTAAGCTGCGCAGCATCGTCACCGTAAGCGCCCTCATTGGGAAGGGCATTACGGACAGCTCTCTGAAATACCATCTTGCGAGCGCCCGGAAAAACGGAGTCACACAAGAGGAAATGGCTGAGATCCTGACCCATATCGCGTTTTACGCCGGGTGGCCCAACGCATGGGCGGCGTTCAATATGGCGAAAGAGATTTACGGGAACGACGAAACGGGCAGCGAAGCCGACAGCCATGGCGGCTTCTTCGGCCTGGGCGAGCCCAACGAGGCCTTCGCCCCGTACTTCATCGGGCAAAGCTACCTGAAAGCGCTTACCGGGCCCGACGACTACCTGCCCATATTCAACGTGACCTTCGAACCGGGCTGTCGAAACAACTGGCACGTCCACCACGCAAGCAAAGGCGGTGGCCAGGTGCTGATCTGCGTGGACGGCGAAGGATGGTATCAGGAAGAGGGCAAACCCGCCCAGCGTCTGCATCCTGGCGACGTGGTGGAGATTCCCGCGAACGTCAAACACTGGCACGGCGCCGCCACCGATAGCTGGTTCAGCCACCTGGCCTTCGAGCACCCCGGCGAGGATGTAAGCAATGAATGGCTTGAGCCGGTGAACGACGACGCTTACAACGCGTTGGAAGCATAAGCCGCTACCGGCACATTCGAGAACGGACCTGGCGCGCGGTCAGCTGTGCGCCAGGTCGTAGAGCTCGCGGATGTCTTGAGGCAAGCCGTCGGGGATGATTTTCGCAAGGCGCTCTTCCCCGCCGTCGTTTTGAGCGGTTTCGTAATACCAGCACTTGAACTTCACCATGGCGAGCGCTCTTTGAAGACGCGCGATTTCCTGCTCGGTCCGTTCCCTACGCGCCTCGAAGAGCTGCTTTCGCTCGGCGTACGTGGACGGGCCCTCTTGGACCATGTCGACGAAGCGCTTGATGTCCTTGATCTCAAGCCCCGTCTTCTTGAGGCATTCGATGATGCGGAGCAGCTCAAGCTCGTTTTCGCCGAACCGGCGGATGTTGCCCGCGCGTTCCAGATTGGGGAACAGGCCTTCCTTGTCGTAATAGCGCAATGTGGATACCGGGATGTCGAACATCTCCGAAACCTGTCCGATCGTGTACATGGCGGTTTCCTTTCGAGAGCATTTAAACCTAAAGCAAGGTTTAAGGAACGACTGTAGGAACATCATACCATGCACGCGATTGGGAGAACGGACGACGCTTCGATCAGCAGCTGCGACGCCCGTTCGCCGGTTTCGCAACACCGCTCACATCTTGCGGTTGCCGTTCGAGCGCGGCGGCCGCTATTCCCCGGGCTTGCTCGGCGGGGCGGGTTCCCCGTTGCCGATTGCTCCGCTCGTATATTGCAGTCGCTGCTCGAACGCGGCAGGAGAACGCCGCGGCCTTCCCTTGCTCCCGCAAAAGCGACGTTTTCGCCCGCAAAGAACCCGCTAAATGTCCTTCTTCTCGAAAATGCAGATGCTGAGCTTGCAACTTGCCGCATAAATCGCCAGGGAAACGACGATCAGCGCAGCTAGCGAGGCGACCGGATGATAGGATATCCAGTCAGCTAAGCCGCCAAACACATCGGGCAAAACGAATTGCGATGCAACGTAGATAAGGCACCCGATAAACATAAGCGCGCAGCCGATATAACGCACACCCCTCGAGCCGCCGAACTTTATCGAGAACGGCTTGGCAATAGCAACAAGAACCAATACGATTGCCGTGGAAGCCACGCACGCCGAGAAGATTTCGGGCATCGATGTCTGCTCCATCTCAATTCCCACAGCAGGAAATGCTAAAACACATGCCATGGTGACCACGAACAAGGCAACCAGCGCAACCAACGAACAGGCAACGATTGCCAAGTAACGCCCAACAACGATATCCCGACGCGCGAGCGGAAGCGCAGCGCGATAACGCAGCCATCCGTTTTGATCGTCGTAACCGAACAGCGAGAACATGACGAGTATGGGCACCATCGCACATGCCGCAGACGCCCCGGCATATGACCCCATTCCAAAGCACATGATCACGCACACGAACACGATCGTCACCGCCAAAACCGGAACCATGGTACGGATAATCGCCAATTCGGATTTCACGGCAGCCAACATCAGCGGCCCCCTTTCAACATGAAGTGCAAGTAATCGCCTACATTTGCGCGATCGCAGGCAACCTCGGGAAACGCCTGCGCGAATTCGAAACGGTTCGGGACGAGCACATCGCAGCTGAACTCGCGCTTGACTGCACGCGCATCCGGCACGCATTCGAGTATTTCCGCCACCTGGTCAGCTGCACAATGCGCGATACCCGCGGTATCGGTAATGGTTTCGCGCGGCACGTCGAAGATGATCCGCCCCGCATCGATGCCCACGACACGATCGGCAACACGTTCCAGGTCGGAGGTGATATGGCTGGAAAGCAGCACGCCGCGTTCGCCATCGCCCACAAACTCCTGCAGCATCTCAAGGATCTCATCGCGAGCCAACGGGTCGAGACCCGCTGTGGCTTCATCGAGGAGCAGCAGATCGGCACCGTGCGAAAGAGCGACCGCGATCTGCAGCTTCATACCCATACCGCGCGAAAGCTCCTTCACCTTCGTCTTCGGGTTTATGCCGAACCGCGCGATAAGGCCGTCGAACAGCGAATCGTCCCATTGCGAGAATGCTGGTTTCAAGCATGTCACCACCTGGCTGACGTGCAGCTCCGAAGGAAACGGGCACGTGTCGAGCACCACGCCGATACGAGAGCGAACGGAGCGCTGAACCTGGTCCGAGGCATCGGCCCCGAATGGCTCGCCGAACAGCTCGACCTCGCCCGCGCCAAGGTGCTGCAAACCCAACGCCACGCGGATCGTCGTGGTCTTGCCCGCCCCGTTCGCGCCGACGAAACCGACGATCTCGCCAGGAGCGACCGCAAGGCCCACGTCGCGCAATGCGAACGAATCGCTCAAATCGCAGCCCACATGCCGTATGTCCAGCAGATTCGTCATGAAGCTTCCCCTTTCCCGCGTTACTCGGATTCCCCGTCTACGATCAAATCGAGCATCTCGTGCAGCTCCGCACGTGAAACCCCCAGGTCAAATGCCTGTTTAGCAGCCTTCGCCAGCAACTCCTCGACACGGCGCAGCTGCTCTTCGCGCAGCATCTCATGACTGCCCGAAGCAACGAAACAGCCCTTGCCTTGCACGGTTTCGATGAATCCTTCCGCTTCCAAATCGGAGTAGGCACGTTTAGTGGTAATGACGCTCACGCCAATGCCGTTCGCCAATGCCCGAATGGAAGGGAGTTTTTCGCCGCACGCCAAAGCACCTGATAGTATCTGGCTTTTGATCTGGGACGAGATCTGCTCGTAGATGGGCTTATCGCTGGTGCTCGAGATGATGATGTCCACGGTCGGCCTTTCGTGTGTATAACAGGTAAGCACAGTATATATACACTATGCACAGTTATGCAAGTCAGAATCTAGTAAAGCTCTGCGCAAACCTCAGGACGATTCCGGAAACCCTCTACCGGCGATTCAACAGCCTTGTCAGCGATGGCGCACTGACAACAAAAGAGGGCGAGCGACCGTTCGCTCACCCTCTTAGCGCTGGACTGCTGGAATATAGTCGGAAGGCAGCGAACGTGGTAGCCGCCTGCCGCGCCGGAAATCGACCGGCGAACCTTTCATCGCACGTCAAGTGCAGCGTTCCCGCAAACCGGCCGTATTCGGCGCTTCCCCGGTGGCCGCTATTCCCCGGGCTTGCTCGGCGGGGTGGATTCCCCGTTGCCGCCGGCGCCGCCGTTGCCGCCGGCGCCGCCGTTGTTGCCGGGGGCCTCGGGCGCGCCGCCCGGTTGCCCGCCCGTCGTGCCCGACGAGCTGCTCGACGTGTCGACGGCCGAACCGGCGACGGCGCTTTCGCCATCGTATTCCACTCCGTTCACGTAGAGCTTGTGCCCGTTGAGGTTGATGGCGCCTTGCACGCAGGTCAGGCTGGTGACGTACGAGTCGCCCGTAAGCGTCCAGGTGCTGTTCGCGTCAAGCTCCACGTACACGTCGCCCTGCTGCCCCGTCGGGTTGATGGCGCCGGTAAACGTCGACCCGTCGTTGAGGTACAGGTTGAGCGCCGACACGTCGTCGACGAGCATGTCCCCATCGATGACCTGGCCGGATGCCCGCAAGTTCACCTTGCCGCCGTTGCTGCCCTGCGACCCCCACCCGGCGGCCGCGGCACGCAGGAACACGCCCGATGCGTCGTTGTTCACAATGGCCGAACCGGTAAGGTCGATCTCGCACGACGTGTTGTTCACGAAGAAGATGTCGCCGTTTAGGTTCGTAAGCGAGCCGCCGTTCATGGAAAACGCCGCCGTGCCCTGAGTTGCATCGCCGGACATGGATTGATAGATCATCACCGCTTGATAATAGTCGGACTTGTCGCTGTTCTTCGACGTGTTCGACGCGATAAGCTGGCAGTCCGTCAGCGACACGGAGTTCTTTCCCTCCACCACCACGCCCTGGGACGAGCTCGATTGCAGATACGCGCCCTCGATGGCAACGTCCGCCGTGGAGTAGATGACGGGCGAACCCGTGCCCTGGGTGGTGAAATACCCGCCGGACACGTTCACGTCGCCGCCGCCGCGATCCGAGCGGATGGCCGCGGAAGAGTTGCCCTGGGTTTCGGCGGTCACGTCGGTGGCGTTCATCGTCGCCCCGCCGGTGGTCATAAGGCCGCCCGAGCAGTTGCCCGCCGTGCGGATAATGGAATGCGAGATGTTCGCCGTCGTGCCCGAACCGTAGGAGAACACGCCGTTCGCATGCGTGCCGTCACTTCCCACGATGAGGTTCGACAAATCGAGCGTCGCCCCGTTGGTGGCGAACACGCTGGCGTTTTCGCCGTAGAAATCGGCTTCGTCGCCGCTGGAATCGCCGGTCTTTTGCACGACAGCGGCGGAATACTGGGCAGACGTTGCGTCGGCTATGATGGCGTGGCCGCCGTCGGTCGCGTCGCTGAACGACTCGCTTGTGGAAACGTCGGCATCTGCAAGCTTTTGCGACGAAAGATCGAGAGCCGCCGCCTCGGCGAACGACGAGCTTGCCGAATCGCCCGACTGCTCGGTAGACGACGAGGTGGCAGCCGACGTCTCGTTCGCAGCGCCTTCTTCTTGTCCCGCACAACCCGCAAGGGAAAACGCCAGCGCCGCAGCAGCCGTGAACCCTGCGACCCCAAGGTGACGTTTCTTCATGATAACCGCCTCCATCTCGGTAGATTTCCTTGATGGCCCGCATGATGGCACCCTTTCCTGAAACGCTCCTGAATGGGCGCGGCGCAGGGGACCGGGGATGCACGCAGGGGTCAAAAGGCCCGATGGCGCGCTGCATGCGAAAGGCGAAGCGGGACAGCGGCCGATTTGCGCCCGCCGCCCCGCTTTTCGCCGCCTTGCTTAGCCCTTCACCAGCGTGACCGCAATGGTGTTCAAGTAGTCGAGCGCGCCCGCTTCGACGGCCGCCCTGTCGCCACGAGCGTATTCGTTCTCGCAGGCGATCCAGTCGGCCCATGCCTCGCGCGTGCACGTCATCTGGTGCATATCCTTGATAACCACGCCGGGCGTTTTGCCGATCATAGCTTGCCACCAGGCCATATCGTGCATGTATTCAAGCTGCTCGGGAGTCCACGAGACAAGCAGGCACTCCGGCAGCTGATCATGGCAATCGCGCACCATGCCTGGAATGGAGAGGTAGATCTTCCCGCCCGGCTTCACATAGGGAAGAAGCTTTTCGCCGAGATATCGCGGATCGCGGCCGAAATAGTTGTAAGAGTCGATGCTTACCACCGCGTCGAAAAACCGCGGCTCAAACGGCAAGCCTTCTGCAGCATCGGCCTTAACGGGGTGGATTTGCCCATCCGACACGCCCATCTGCCGGAAGAAAACGCGATTTTCCGCGGGGTCGCTCCACAAGTCGACGGCGTAAACGTCGAACCCATACTCGCGCGCGAGCATCACGCTGGTGATGCCGGCGCCGGATCCGAGATCGCAAACACGGGATCCCTTTGCGAGATCGACATCGTGAAGCAGCTCCTCGCAGAGCTTAAGCGGGTTGGGACCCATGATTTTGGAACGGACGAGATCGATATCGAAGCTGTTCGCTTTTGGGAAGTTGTTCATTGTTGTTCCTGTTCGTTGAGACTTGAGACGATAGTTCAAACAGGTGAGGAACGGCGCAATAACGCAGGGCCTTGCTTCGGCCTTTTTCGAAACGCTATGCGATTAACCGTTCCCTAAAGAACAATGACCAAAAAGACATCCCCTAAGGTGTGTTCGTTTGAGGCCTTTTGCCTCCCTTGGATGCGACTTGCCGCGAAATGAATCGAGGCACGATTTCGCATCCGACCTGTTTCACATTACCACGTTTCGCCTTCGAGTTTCAGTCTTGTTCCAACTGCTTAATAGATGTATTAAGCATTATCCGGCTAATGAAAGGTGTGCCATGAACGCATTATTCCCGCTTCCGAGAATCCTGCTGGAACAAAGCTCGATTCCGCAGCAAACGTTGGACGAGCTACAATCCCACGGCATAAAGCTCTCCACGGCGCAGGTTTCGCAATTGGAAACGCACCGAAAAGAGCAGTTGGCAGAGCACGAACGTTTTGAGTTCGACACATGGGGGCTACGTATCTTGCTTGAAGAGCTTGCGAGCAGCGAGATGATCCGCCCGAACGAATTCGCAGACGTAGCCCAGTCGGCAATCGCTTTGTTCTATGAGATTCGCGATATCGTCGATCCCGCCATCAGCGACCAGGAAATTGCGGAGTCGATCGTCGGCGAATTGGCTCAAGAGCAGGGTTGCATCGAACGCCTCGACTCGTTTGAACTCGCCGCCTCCCTCACCGAGCAGCCCTCCCTTGCCGAGGAGCTCGCGCAAGACGAAGCGGGATCGACTTATTGCTGGAACAGCGAAGACTGGGAGTACAACGAACATGCACCCGGGTGGGACGGCGAAGCATGGGAGGGGGACTATGAATAGCCACGCAGATTCCCTAGCGAACCGAGCTCAGCGCAAAACTCGGGAAAAAGCCCTTCAGAACTTCGACCACCTTTATCGCAAGCTCATTCGACTCTATACAATGGGAAGCACGGGGTCGGTCTCGAAGCTCGAGGCAGTGCAGATTGCAGAATCGTTATCGTTCGTGCTGGGGATTCATGGCGACGGCGATCCTAGCGCGTTGGAAGCATTAGCCGAACAAGACCCGGACGCGCTTTTTCGGCGCAAACAAGCCGAACTGTCAACCCACGTCGACCGCGCCCTAGACACGTGGCGTGCGATTTGCGTAACCATGCCTCCCATCAACAACGTTGCGCTACGCGATTCGCTTGCAGACATCGGAAACCTCAAGGCGCTTTACGACACCTACTTCGCCGCGCATGAAGTGCCGCTAGGCAATCTTCAGTACCAGCTGAGCTCCCCCGTCAGCGAGGACCTTCTTGGAATCGAGTACGTTCAAGCGTGGCTCGATCAGCTCTTAACCGAAACGCGTTATATTTCGCAGTTCACAACGGAAAGCTGCGTAGCCGTGCTTGAGCAAGCGTGCCCCGACTACAAGGGATTGCACGTGAACCTACACGACCTGCTGGCGCCCTACGAAAATCAACTTGAACGCAAAACTCGTCCGCTGTAGCGAAAGAGCATTCGCGCTGCTGAGGGAAAGCGCCGTTTTCAGCGGTGGCGGCATCATGCGCTTCGCGCGATAATGAAAGCCTGTTGGTCAACCATTTTGGAGGCGCATCGTGCAACTTTGGCTTGTTGCGGCTTTTCATCGCGCAACCAGCCGTTGCTAGGATATGCGACCCATCGCGCGTATGCTGGCACCATCGAAACAACCCCGCCGAGAGGAGCACTCATGGCCTTCGCAGAAAAACTCGTCGCCGTGCGGCGCGCGCACAACCTTACGCAAGACCAGCTTGCCGAGAAGCTCTACGTAACCCGCCAAGCCGTCAGCCGCTGGGAGCGCGGCGAGGTCACGCCGGGAATCGACATGATGAAGCTCATTGCCGCCGTCACCGGCGAGCCGCTGGCCCATCTGCTTGAGATGCCCGAGCATTATTGCGAAAGCTGCGGCATGTACCTCACGCCCGACGACTGCGGGACCGACGCCGCCGGCAACAAGACCGACCATTACTGCAAGTGGTGCTACGACCGCGGCGACTACACCTATGAAACCACCATGGAAGCCATGATCGAAGACTGCGCGCCGCGACTGGCGAAGAACACGGGCATGACGCTTGACGAGGCGGTCTCGCTTATGGGGGCGGTTTTGCCCCAGCTTGAGCGCTGGCGCGCCGTGCGCGAAAACGAGCAGCGCTACGGAGCGGAAGCGCGCGAACGATATGGCGACGAGGCCGTTGACGCTGCGAACGAAAGAATCCTCGACATGGACCCTGCCACCTGGAACGATATGAAAGAGCTGGAAAAGGCCATCCTGGGCCAGCTTTCCATCGCGCTGAGCGATGGCAATGCAACCGGCATCGAGGCCGCGAAACTTGTGCAGATACATCGCCGTTGGATCGGCCTGCAATGGGGAACCGAGCCCGAACGGGATATCTACCTGGGACTTGTGCGCGGCTATCTGGCAGACCCCCGATTCGTTTCATACTACGACGAGCCGTGCGGCAAAGGAGCGACGGCGTTTCTGGTTAAAGCCGCGGAAGGTGCGTTGGGGGAATAATCCCGGCAGCACCCGCGCAGGGAAACAACCTGTCGCTCATCAATCGCGTGCCAAGCAAGTTGCGCACGAGCCCCGCCCGCAACTTGCTTGGCAGTAAAGCGAGCCTTGCCTTGCCCGTACCTTGTGCACGCGAGCCCCACCGATAACTTCTGGGCGGTTTTGCAGGCGGAATCAGCCCTGAAGGCCGCAGAGCGCCGGCGTTTCCCCAGGTCGGCAATGCCGGCAGCGAACAACACCCGCGGGAAACCGCCCAGAACCCTGGGGGCCATGTCAAAATCGGGGCTCATTTGCTGCGAAACCGTCCAGAAGTCGCATACCACGAGCGCGAACGCGAACGGGAGTGCGGCGGATACCAGAGCGAACGCAACCGCAAGCGAAATGGGCGCGACTGCCAACAACATCGCAGGGGCCTTTGCGAAATGCCACGACCCCTGCAGCTGCACGCTTTAGCGCCAGCCGTAGCCTTTTGCGTGCCGCGCCACCAGGCCGATGGTCAGGACGCTGGCAGCGGTCTCCGCCACGATGATCGACCACCAGATGCTGTCCGCACCGAAGACCACGGGCAGCAAGATAACCGAACCGAGCTCGAAGACGAACGTATGGACGAAGGAGATCAACGCCGAGATCTTGCCGTTCTCGACCGCCGTGAACATGACCGAGCCGAAATAGGTCACACCCATCAGCAGAAACGCGATGCTGTACACGCGGAACGCGTGGACTGCCAACGCCATCAGCGCCCCATCGTAGCCCGTGAACGCGAATGCCAGCGGCTGCGCCAGAAGCTGAGCAGCAAGGAACGCTCCAACGCCCATCGCCGCCGTAAGCGTGGCGCCGTTGCCGAACAAGCTGCGCTTCTCGTGGTTGTTTCCCGCACCGTGCTGATAGCTCATCAGCGGCGCCATGCCCTCGGTAAGGCCGCCGAGCGCCGCACCGATCAGCATCGACGCGTACTCGATGACCGCATAGGCGGCAACGCCGTCGGAGCCGAACAGATTCATGAGCTGCAGGTTGTACGCTGCAGCGACCACCGACATGGCAGCGCATCCAACCATCTCGGAAACGCCGTTGACGATCGAGCGCGACAGCACGCCGTGCACCCAACGAGGATGCACGAGCTTCAAAACGCCGACCTTGCCCCGTGCGAACAGGACGACCATGAGCGTTGCCGACGAATACTCGGCGATGCAGGTTGCCGTGGCGGCGCCTTCGATCCCCATGCCGAACACGCCCATGAGCACTGCATCCAAGCCGATGTTGACCACGCCCGCGGTAAGCGACGATAGGAACCCGAAGCCGGGTTTTCCCGCCACGGAGCAGAACATCTCGAACACATAGGTGAGCATGAACATTGGCAGGCATAGGAAGACGATCTTGCCGTACGTTACGGCCATAGGCGCCATCTCGGCAGACGCGCCAAGCAGCACGACCACCTTATCCATGAAGGCTATGCCCAGAACCGAGCAAACCACGCCGGCTATAAACGTCGTCCAGGCTATGAGCGAGAACGCGCGATTCGCGCCCTTCCCGTCGCCGGCGCCCAGAAGCTGCCCAACGACCGCACTGCCGCCCGAGCCCATCATGATGCCCAACGCAGACAGGATAACGGTGAACGGCAAGACGATGGTCATCGAGGCCAGCGCATCTTTGCCGACCAGATTGGAGACGAACAGGCCGTCGATGATGCCGTATGCCGAGCTGACGAGCATCATGGCCATGGTCGGCAACGTGTATTTCAATAGCTTGCTTTTCGTGAAATGTTGCGAAAGGACATCCATGCCTTTGATCCCTCTTACGGTCGTGACGGTGTTTCGAGTCGAACTGACGACCGGTCATAGTAGTCTAACCATTGACTGTTTAGTCTACGGTTTGACCTTTATCACCGATCAAGCATGGAAACCACACAAGGCGGGAACGGGGCGTTGCGCAGGATTTGGTGGAGCGAAGAGCTCGGCCGTCCTACTCGATCAGGCCGAGGGCCGGGGCTATGACCTTCGTGTAGAGCACCAGCCAGATGGTCGAGACGCAGAAGCCGCCCAAGACGTCGCTGGCGTAATGGACCCCCAGGTAGATGCGGCTTATGCCGACCATCACGATGACCAGCGCGAACAGGCACATCAGCGCGATGCGACGGCGCGGGTTGCGCTCGTAGCGCCATACGCACCACGCCAGCAGGCCGAAAACGGCCATCGCGGCCATGGAATGCCCCGATGGGAAGCTGAACCCGGATACGTCGACCAAACGCAACACATCAGGACGCGGACGTTGGATGGCGAATTTCATCGCCTGATTCAGCAGCACCACCAGACCTAGGTTCAGCACGTTGCACCAGCCCGGGCGCTTGACTGGCGTGAAGGCCGCGGCAACGCCGAGCACCACGAGCAACGTCACCGGCGTGGCCAGCGCCGAGAAGCTTTCCATGATGGGCGTGAGCCACGGTTGGCGCAGCTGCTCGCCAAATAGCCACCATGCCGCCGCATCGAGCTTCATGTTCTCCTGGTCGAGCACGTTCTCCAGCAGCATCACCAGCACGATGGCGCACACCGACGTCACCACCAGCGTGCGGTTCTCCTTAACGTAGCGCGAAAGGCTTCGCGCAGCTCCGCCGATTCCCGACGCGTTCCCCACCCTGCTCAACTCCTTCGCCCGGCCATCTGGGCCGATATCGCAAACCAAAAGCATGGTAAGGGGTAGGGCGGCCCCGGCCTCCCTACCCCTTGGATTTCGCCAGAGCGAAGCTTACCGCATATGCGGCCGCGTTCGGAGTTCCGGCAACGAGTCGTTATCCTCGCGGCAACGGTTTTGCGCTCTTGCGACACGAATTCCGCGCAACTTCGGGATAACGGCTCCGTCCATTCCCGTGGCAACGGTTTCACGCTCTAAAACGCCACGTTCATGACGATCACGATGAGGACGACCGCGGCAGACGCAGCCCGTATAAGCTCGCGACTCTAGACGATCAGGCGTGCGGCGGTTTCAAACAGGCATCAGCTCGGGCTTGCCCCTGGCCACACCTGCGCTTGCGCAGCAGATGCTCCCCACAGTCCCGCGGTCTGGGGGGAAACCGGGATTGCAACGCTGTCGGCCGGGCATCAGCTCCGACTTTCCCCTGGTCACACCCCGCCTATGTCTACTATGATGAGTTGGTGATCGGATTCAGAAATCAGCAGACTCAATCGGCACGTCCTCAAGATACGCCCACCCCATACGAGCGGGCGGAACATCGCGGAGGCCTTGGCGGCATCGCTTCGAAGCCACGCGAAGGCATGCGCCTATCTTGGGGGTCGGCAAACCGTACGCAGGCGAAAGGCGGCATCCTATGGTACGCGTCATCACGGACTCAACGTCATCCATCCCCGTTGACGTCAGGAACGACCTCGGCATCGAGGTGATTTCGCTGGTCATCAACCGCGCGGGGCGAAGCTACGTGGAAGCCGAAACCGACTTAGACGCCTTCTACCAGGACATTTACGAGATGATTGACGACATCCCGACCTCAAGCCAGCCTTCGCAGCAAGACGTTCGAGACGCGCTGGAGCGCATCCAAGCCGACGGCGACGACGTGCTCGGCATCTTCATCAGCAGCAAGATGTCCGGCACCTTCGAAACCTTCCTGCGTATCGCGAAGGAGGTGGCCGCCGAGCATCCCGGGTTCAAATTCGCCGCTATCGACAGCATGACCAACTGCATGGAGCTGGGCCACGCCGTGGTTGCGGGCGCAAAAGCGGCGAAAGACGGGCTGGGCCTGGAGGATTGCGCCTCTGCAGTCGAGGAAAGCCTGCACTCCTCGCGCTTTTTGTTCACTCCTGAATCCTTGAGGTTCCTTGAGAAGGGCGGGCGCATCGGCAAGGCCGCGGCCCTAATCGGCGGCGTCATCAACATAACGCCCATCCTGACCGTGAAAGACGGCGAGGCGGCAACGGCGGCGAAGACCCGTTCGCAGAAGAAGGCCATGGCGAAAATCGTCAAGCTTTTCGAGGAGGATGCCGCCGCCTACGGGCTGAAGAACCTGGTCGTCCACTACATCGGCTCGAAGATCCCGGCGGAGAAGTGGGCTGAGGAGGTCATCAACCCCCTTGTCGGGTTCAAAGCCAGGTTGGTTCCCGCAAGCCCCGTCATCGGCGTGCACGTAGGTCCCGCCGTGGGAATCGCATACGAATGCAAGCAGCGCATAGAAGGCAAGTTCGCCGGGGCCTCCCCCGAGGTGGTCATCTAGCGCCTCTGCCGCTTCGGGGACGTAGCACCATGTGCCCGGCTGAGGTCCGAGCCTCGACCCTTCCCCAATCCCGGCACTTCGAACGCATGACACCCCGGGCATGACAACCCGGGAACGTAGCACTATGTGTCCGAGACGCGCGAAGACGATACGCCCGCAGGCTTTACAGGAGGCGGCTGACTTTGTCGGCCGCCTCCTTTCGCGCTACGAGCCAAAACGATACGTTGACCTCGGGATCCGCGATAGGGATGCTCACGCGGTTCTCGCCAGGGTCGCGATAGCGCCGCTCGAGGCTCGCATCGGTTGCGAAGCACGGCAGCGTGGACGTGCGGATGAGCTCGGCAAGGGCAAACTCGTCATCCTGTACGAGGAAACGCGATGCCTGAAGGCGCTTTCGCACGACATCGTTCCAAAACCCCAGGTCGGTTCCCAAAAGGAAGTTGAATCCGTTCATATCTTGAAGCGACACCCGATCCCGCCCCGCCAGCGCATGGTCGCGCGGCACGCACAGATACAGATGCTCGTCCATGACGTGCGAGCAAACAACCCCTTCCCCATTCGGACGATAGGGCAGCACCGCCGCATCGCAATCCCCCGCCGCCAGCGCCTCGCGCGTTTTCTCCAAGTTCGCCACGCGCGTGGTGAGCGCCATGTCGGGATACCGCTGCGACACGCGCGGCGCCAGAACCCAAAGCGGTGCCGGAGCGCACGAGACGAGGTCGATGGTTCGCAGGCTTCGATCGTAGGCGCGGACCTCCGCGATGGAGGAATCGATCTCGCGCAAGATGCGCTGGGCGCCTGCAACGGCAAGCCGACCGGCTTCGTTGATCTCCACCTTGTTCTTGCCGTGCACGAACAGCTCGACGCCGTAGCAGCGTTCGACGCGTTTCATAGCCCGGGCGACCGTGGGCGTCGACACGTAGAAACGCCGGGCAACCTCGGAAAACGACTCCAGCTCGCCGACGGCCACCAGCTGCTTGAGTTCCGTGACGTTCATGAGCCATGCCTTTCATTTTTCGTTAAGCGGCTTGCAGGTTATCTGCACTTAGCAGCAGGTTACCGCTCCTATAGTTTCCTTATCAGCTAATTTAGCGTTTCATATAGAGAAAGGGAAACTCATGCAGTACATGACCTTCAACAACGGCGTGAAGATACCGCAAGCAGGCCTTGGCACATATCTGCTGGCCCCTGATGATGCGCAAGCTTCCGTTTCCTTCGCGCTAGACAACGGCTACGAGCTCATCGACACGGCGAACGCCTATGTGAACGAACGCGCCGTCGGGCGGGGCATGCGCGATTCCGGCCGCGCACGCGAGGAGATCTTCCTTGAAACGAAGCTATGGCCGTGCTTCTACGAATCCGACACCGCCGTGGACGAGACTCTTGAGCGCCTGGGCACCGACTACATCGACCTGATGATCTTGCACCAGCCCGCAGGCGATTACCTTGCCGGTTACGCGAAGCTGGAAGCGGCATACAAGGCCGGCAAGCTGCGCTCCATCGGCATCTCGAACTTCAACGAGACCGAGATCGAGAACCTGCTTGCGCATTGCGAGGTCGTCCCGGCGCTGATCCAGGTGGAATGCCACCCCTATTTCCCGCAAACCCAGCTAAAGGCGCTTCTTGCGAAGCACGATATCGCGCTGCAGGCGTGGTATCCGCTGGGCGGGCGCGACAACAAGAGCATCCTCGAGGAGCCGGCTATCCTGGAGCTTGCCGCAAAACACGGCAAAACCGCGGCGCAGATCATCATGCGTTGGCATGTGCAGCAGGGCAACATCGTGATCCCCGGCTCGAAAACGCCTGCGCATATCCTCGACAACATCGACATCTTCGACTTCGCGCTGGACGAGCAGGATATGGCCGCTATCGCCGGGCTCGAGCAAGGCAAACCCCTTTATGAGCGCACGCCCGACAAGATCGCCTTCTACGCAACCTGGCATCCCGACGTCGAGAATCAGAAGTAGCGCATCCGGCGAAGACCGATGCTTCGATAGGGGAAACGAAAAAGGAGCGACTCCCTTCACATGGTGAAACAACGCGATCAGCTCGACCTGCTGCACGGATCGTTATGGAAAACCGTGCCGCTTTTCGCGATGCCCGTTGCCGCGACGAGCATCCTCGAGCAGCTCTCGAACCTGATAGGCACGCTGATAATCGGACGTTTCTCGCCCGACGGAGGCGCGATCGGCATGGCGGCGATAGGGTCGAACCTACCACTGACCAGCCTTATCATCCAATTCTTCGTAGGCATCTCGCTTGGCGCGAACGTGGCGATAGCCTACGCCGTGGGCGCCGGGGACGGTCGCCGCGCGAATCGCTGCGCGCACAGCGCCATCGCGCTCTCGCTTGTCGGCGTGGCGGTGGCCATCGTCATGGAGCTTACCTCGCGGCCCATATTGCAATGCCTGGGCGTCCCAGCGGATGCGTTCGACGAGGCTTTGCTGTTCCTTCGCATATACCTGATCGGCATCCCTGCGATCTTGCTCTACGATTTCGAAGCAGCGGTTTTCAGAAGCGTGGGCATCACGCGCATGCCGCTTTTCGCGCTCGCTATGTCGGCCGTGCTCAACGCGGTTCTCGATGTGCTGTTCGTGCCCGTGCTCGGATGGGGCGTCGCCGGCGTGGCCTGGGCGATGGTGATCGGCTATGCGGCAAGCGCGGCGTTCCTGTTCTTTCAGCTGCTCAAGGCCGACGACCCGATCCGAATCGACGTTTCGCGCCTGCGAATCTACCGCGAATCCGTCTCCTCCATCATCCGCATCGGCCTGCCCGCCGGAATCCAGGGCGCAGTCTTCGCGATAGCCAATATCGTGATCCAAACCTGCATCAACAGCCTGGGCACGCAGGTGGTCGCCGCATCATCGGCGGCGCTCGCGCTGGAATTCGTGTGCTATAGCCTTTTGAACTCGTTCAGCCAGGCATGCACCACCTTCGTCGGGCAAAACCGCGGCGCCGGCGATTTCAAACGCTGCAAAAAGATCCTGAAGGTGTGTCTTGTGGAAGACGGGGTCGTCGCCTTCGCCATAATCGCCCTGATGGTTTGGCAGGGGCAAACCGTGTTGTCTCTGTTCAGCTCCGATGCGGAGGTGATCGGCATCGCCTATGTGCGCATCTGCACCATATTCCCGGCCTATGTGTTCAGCATGGCCTACGAGAACATGTCGGGGTATTTGCGCGGCTTCGGCATCTCGATGCCGCCATCCCTGCTCACCGTGCTGGGCGTATGCGGCGTGCGGCTGTTCTGGGTTGCCGCGATGTTCCCGGCCAGCCCCACCTTCGCCACCATCATGACGGCGTATCCGGTAAGCCTCGGGATCACGGCGCTGCTCATCGCCGGTGCGCTCGCGTTCTTCCGCCCCGCAGCCACCGCGCAAGCCCAGCGATAACCCGAGCACCTGGGACGCCCAAAGGACGCACGCGTCCGGGACCGCTGAGACACCGCAGGAAGGCGCCATACGTCCGAGCTCCAATCCTGCCGCGAGCGCCGCACAACCGGAAACCGTTAGCGGGCTAGCCCGAAACCCGGACAGATAATGCTACGTCCCCAAGCGTCCGCCCTGAGCGTCCGGAAGCGCGAACGCGCCAGGACGCAAAGCGCGGAGCGTGGGGCGTCAGGATTGGGCGGTCGCTTCGGTTGCGGTCGCTTCAGCGACGGCTTCTTCGGCCTCCTGGGTTCCTTTGCTGAGCAGGGCTATGCCCGCCACGACCGCTATCATGCCGATTCCCACGATAATGGAAAACGGGTCGTTCCACACTACGATGCCGACGAGCGTGGTCAAAAGCGTGCCGATACTTCGAACAACACCGACAGTCCCAGCAACGCATACGAACTCATCGCTGCACCTCCTCTTGGAACGTCTTCGCATACAGCCTGACGACCTTGACGAACAGCGCGGCCTCCTCGGGGCTGATCGCGGCGGCGGCCTTCACCTCGAGCTCGCGCATGCGCTCGACGGGCAGGTGCCACTGCTCGCGCCCTTCATCGGTGAGCGTCATGATCCGCTCGCGCTTGTCGGCCTGGCTTGCCCGCGCGACCACGACATCGCGCGCTGCCAGACGCTTGCAGATGGCGCTGATCGTCTGCTTGCCCATGTCGCACACCTCGCAGATCGCCCGCTGCGATAGGCCTTCGGGCTCATCCCACAGGGCGTCGACGACGTACAGCTCGCTGGTATCGACGCCCATGTTTTTGGCGAACGTGCTGTACGCGACCGAAACGTCGCGCCAACAGTCCCACATCTCCTTCGAGAATTCCTCGGGCAGCATTTTGCCTCCATTCGGATTGGTCTACTGGTGGACCATTGTAGTCCATCGATTGACTTTCTCCATCCGGCGACACGGAATCCATACGAGGAGCGCGGGGTTTTGCGACCTGCTTCACACGTCAAACGTGGAGGAAAGAGCCCAAGGGCGGCGGCAAGCATGAGCGCTCGCAGTCAACCGCGATCGATTGCGCCGTAGACGTAGGCGATGCTGAAAGGCCTCCAACCTTGCCTCGTAGGTTTCCGGCCTCGCGCTGGAAGGTTTTCGGCCGATTCTGGCACAGATTGCGAGTTTTCCAAATCGCATTGCGACCAATGAATGCCTTGGCTGCTGTTTAGTCCCAAAAAAAAATGTAGCCACCGATGATTTTTTCGTGCTCATCGCAACATCTGACGCGAACGCCATCTTTCACGATTCGGAAAACTTGCAATCTGAGCCATATTTCGCGATTTTGCTTCCCCGACCAAAACCGCATGCCAAAGGCTGGCATCACGGACCGCTTAAAAGGAGCGGCGGCTTCCGCAAAGTGGCATCCTCCGTGGGAAATCCATCAACAATCGGCATACATCGCTGAAACATACTCACAATTCTGTGGCAACACGATACAATTAGAATTTCAAGCCAACCGGCCGTTTGGCCGCATTCAATCAGATGATCCGCCAGCTATTCAACATGCGCTAGAGGGGGTTAACGCACATGAATATCAAGGAGCTCGTGCCGGAGAAGGTGGAATCGGAGATCAATTCTCCCGACCATCCTACCCGCAGGTTCGTCGGCTTCGCTTTGCTGCTTGCGTGGCACTACAACCTATGGTTCCTGCATGACTCGTTCGTCGGAGCGCAGCTGCTCGACGATTGCGTGACGCAGTCGTGGCTGATCGCGCTCGTCTCCGCCGCGGTCTCATTCATCGTCATCGCCTTCGCCCTAGGCAGGAAGCACCGCCTTTGCAATATCCCGTGGTTGCTTTGGACCGCCACCGCCGTCGCCGTCATCTGCACGCTCGCGCTGACCCTGTTCGCGTTCTCCTTCCCCACCGACCTCATCGCGTACGCGCTTGCCGCACTGGTCGGCATCACGAACGCCATCCTATGGGTCATGTGGGGCGAGCTGTACTCGCGCACCAAGACGTCGTTCTCCGTTTCCTATATCGGCACCACCGTCGGCCTGGTCACGCTTGTATGCTCGCTGATCTGCTTCGTCCTTCCCACCGGCATTTCCTCGGTGTTCATCTCGCTCATGCCGCTTGCAGCGGGCCTGCTGTTCGCGCGCGGCGCCACCATCGCCAAGGACATGCCCTACCCCACGCTGCTGCCGAAAAGCACCGCGAACCGCGCCCTGAAGCCTATGATCGTGGTGTGCGGCACCACGTTCGTCGCATCGGTGGCCTGCTATTTCCTGGTCGCCATCATCCCCTGGGAGAACCTGCCGTATGGCGAGTACGCCTTCACGTTCGGCTCCATCGGCGGCGCAACCTTGCTGTGCATCATCGGCGTAATTTGCGGCCTGACCAACGACCGCCTGAACATCTACCGCACCTTCCCCTGGCTTATCATCATCGCCATCGCTTCGTTCGCGTTGTTCCTGATGGGCGAGCGTTTCTTCGTCCCATCGTTCTTCATCGTGCTGGCGGCTGTGTCCATCTTCGAGGTGCTGCTGATCATGTACTTCGGCGTGCTGGGGGTGAAGGGCTACGTGCCCATCGGCTTCGCGTTCGGTTTCAGCGGTGCGTTCATCCGCTTGGGCATCGCCGTGGGCAACGCCATCGCGCTGTACTACGAGGCGAACCCTGCCTTCGCCAAGGTGGCAACCGATCCCACGTCGCTGATATTCGTGTGCATCCTTGCCGCCGTCATCATCCCGCTGGTGCGCCAGGAGTACAACATCACCCAGCTCATGGCACCGCCGGCGACCGAGTCCAGCCAAGAGCATCGCATCAAGGAGCTGGCCGCCGAGTTCTCGCTGTCGGCTCGCGAGACCGAGATCGTCATGCTCATCGCCCGCGGCTTCACCACGGACAACGTGGCGAAGAAGCTGGTCATCTCGCCGTATACGGTGAACACCCACATCCGCCACGTATACGAGAAGGTGGGCATCCACAAGCGCTCCGAGCTGATTGACTACATCAACCGTACCGGCTCCGAAGACGACAAAAAGGCCTAGCAGCGTATTTGCAACGCCAGCCGATAACCAGGCCCAGGGGATTCCCGCGAGGAAACCCCTGCTAGGAAAACTGATTCGCAACCCAATCGCCCCCTGCTTCATGATTGCAACTGCAGCTCATGAAGCAGGGGCGTTTTTACATAGGGAGTTGCGCGAAAGGCATCAACCGCAGAGCGCGCAACGCGCAGGTCGCATGCGGAAAGGTATGCGCTACGCAGGAATTGCGCGAAAGGCCTGGGTTGGCGACAAAGCGAACACGCCCCCGAACGCAAAGAGAGGGAGGACCCGAAGGTCCTCCCTCTCTTGGGGCCCGCTGCCCGCTGAAGCGGGTGCGGGCGATATCTCGCGGAACCTAGCCTCAGGCTGGGCGATCAGCCTGAAACCGCGCTCGCAGCGTTGCGCCTCGGGCTTGGCGATCAGCCCGAGGCGGCGCTCCGGGGCGGAGCCGATGCTAGCCCAAGCGGTACTCGATGCCCATCGTCGGGCCGGGGTTGACCCACTTCTTGACGATGGTGCCCTCGCAGGCGATGCGGCAGGTGCCGCACTCCA
>CAKTWI010000027.1 GCA_934630815.1 uncultured Senegalimassilia sp. | reverse complement strand
TTCCGGAGCCAGTCCTTGATGGCGGCATAGGCTCAGTTTTTAATTAAGGCGTCCAAGTTCTGGGGCGCAGTTCACATCGGCCCCCGCTTTTCATTTCGAGATACGAAGTTACGACGTGACCAGCAAAACAGTGCCGATGACCAGCAGCAGCACGTACGTCAGCTTCAGGAAACGCTCCTGGCTGATGCGCTTGGCAAGCTTGCCGCCCACCACCGTGGCCAGCACGATGAGCGGGATGCAGCACAGCACTATGATCCACACTTCGTGCGTGAAGTGCCCCTGATACAGCTGCACGCCGGCATACAACAAGTTAAGGATGGACCACACCGCCGACAGCGTGGCACGGAACTGCTCCTTGTCCGTGAGCTTCTGCACCGCGTAGATGACCAGCAGCGCGCCGCCGGAAACGAACATGCCCTGGATCAGGCCCGCCGCCACCAGCACGCCCCACAGCGCCCACTCCGGCAGGAACGACTGCTTGCGCTGCACGAGGTTCTTGATGCCGACGGCAAGGATGACCAGGCCGTATATCTTCAACAGCGCATGCAGCGGTACCACGGAGTCAAGCCAAGCGCCCAACGCCACGAACGGCAGCATGACGCCCACGATCTTACCGAGCTCGCGCCAATGGATGCTACGGAAGTTGAGCACGGCAAGCACCGTGCAAGCCAGAAAGCCCGTAGCGTTCAAGATGGACACCGAGCTTTGCAGTCCCAACGTGAGCGTGCCCACCGGCATGCAGAAGATGTTGCCGGCGAACCCGGTGATGGCCTGCACGGTGTAGCCGAACAGGAACACCGCCAGAAATATGACGTTCTTAACCAACAGAGACCCTCGCTCCCGTTATCTTGCAATAGGCCCCGCGAACCGGAATACCCACCTGCTCAGCCGCGCCTTTTGCCGCCTAGCCGCGGCTTCATCGTTATCCATGAAATAAGTTGCAAGTATATTACCAAAATGCCTATTTGCGGCTAATTGCCTTAGCATGAGGGGAAACATCATCTACCATAGGCAGGTACGCAATCCGAAAGCATAGGGGAACAGTGGCTGGATTCAACATCACCATCGCTGGCGACTCCGCTATCAACTTGGAGTTCGCCAAAACCATATCGCCGCAAACCAGCGGCATGATCCGCGTTGCCGCGCAGACGCTCACCGACGATCCCATCCCCGGGGTCACCGAGCTGGTGCCCACGTTCTGCTCGCTCATGGTCACCTACGACCCGTGCGTCATCGGCTACGACGAGCTGTGCCAGCGCGTGCAGGGCAAGCTGCGCAACCTGGCCGCCGCCGAGACGGGCGTGAAGCGCATCGTGGTCATCCCCGTCTGCTACGGCGGGGAGTTCGGCCCCGACCTGCCCACGGTGGCGCACCATGCCGGCATGTCCGAGCAGGACGTTATCAACCTGCACAGCGCGCACGACTACCTCATCGACATGCTGGGCTTCCTGCCCGGCTTCGCCTACCTGGGCGGCCTGGACCCGCGGCTGCACACGCCGCGCCTTTCCGTCCCCCGCACCGAGATCCCTGCGGGCAGCGTGGGCATCGGCGGCGCGCAAACGGGCATCTACCCGCTGGCAAGCCCCGGAGGCTGGCAGATCATCGGCCGCAGCCCCGTGCGCCCGTACGACCCCGAGCGCGCCCAGCCCATCCTGTACCGCGCAGGCGAGTACCTTCGCTTCCAGCCCATCACGCAGAAGCAGTACGACGCCATCGAGGCGCAGATCGCCGCAGGCGGCTATGAGTGCGACGTTATCGTAGAGGAGGCCTAGCATGGGAGTCACCGCCATCAAACCCGGCATCCTGACCACCGTGCAGGACCGAGGCCGCACCGGTTTCCTGGGCAGCGGCTTCAGCCCGTCGGGCGTCATGGACACCCGCGCGCTGCACACGGCCAACCTGCTGGTCGACAACGACCCCGACGCCCCGGTCCTGGAGTTCTGCCTGGCCGGGCCGACGCTTCGCTTCACCACCAGCACCTACGTCGCCATCACCGGCGGCGATTTCCGTCCCACGCTCGACGGCCGCCCCGCGCCCATGTACACCGCGCTGGCCGTGCACCGCGGCAGCGTGCTGGCCTTCGGCGCCCCGAAGACGGGCATGTACGGCTACCTGGCCATCGCAGGCGGCTCCATCAACGCGCCCGAGGTCATGGGCAGCCGTTCCACCAACCTGAAGTGCGGCATCGGCGGATGGAAGGGCCGCGCGCTCATCACCGGCGACTACCTGCCGTTTTGCGCGCGCAACATCGACTTCATCCCCAACCTAGGCTCGCACACCGTCGACCGTGACGACGATTTCTACGGCTTCGACGACCCCGAGATCACGCTGCGCGTGGTGCCCGGCCCGCAGGAGGACATGTTCACGCAAGACGGCGTGGACACCTTCTACAGCCAGCCCTACACCACCACCAGCCGCTGCGACCGCATGGGATTCCGCCTGGACGGCCCCGAGATCGAGACGGTGAACGGCAGCGACATCATCTCGGACGGCATCGCGTTGGGCGCCGTGCAGATCCCCGCCGACGGCCGCCCCATCATCATGCTCTCAGACCGCCAAACCACTGGCGGCTACGCCAAGATCGGCACCGTCTGCAGCGTCGACCTGCCCAAACTGGTGCAGTGCACGCCGGGGCGCGTCATCCGCTTCGCCCCCGTCACCATCCAGCAGGCGCAGGACCTGTACCGTCAGGAGGCGCGCCGCATGGATGCGCTCGCCAAGATGGTCAAGCGCCCCTGCTACGGCGGCATATCGCCGCGAAGGACGGCGCGAAGGCTCACGCCCATCCTGGAAGCGCAGGCCCGCGCGCACGCGTCCGGCAGCCAGAAGCTGTGGATCGAACTGAGCAAAACCGAGCAACAACGCTTGCAGCCCGCAGAGCAGCCCGCAAGCGAGTCGAACCGATAGGAGCACCCCATGACCACGAACGAAACCAACGGCACCGCCGACGCCATGAAGCAGCGCCGCGAGAACATCCTCGACCTTCTCAGCATCATGGACGAGGGCGATCTTACCGCCCTGCGCTTCAAGGACGGCCAGGTTGAGATCGAGCTCGAGCGCAAGCCCGCCGCCGGCGCGCTGTCCGGCGCCACCCTGCCTCTCATGGCCGAGCGCGTCGGCCAGCTTCTCAACGCCCGCGAGGACGCCACCGGCGTGGTTGCCGGCGCCGCAAGCGCGCCCGTGGCCGGCGATGACGACGCCAGCGTGGTCCGCAGCCCCATGGTGGGCACGTTCTACGCCGGCCCCAGCCCCGACGAGGACCCGTTCGTGAAGGTTGGCCAGGAGGTGCTGACCGGCCAGACGCTGGCCATCGTGGAGGCCATGAAGATGATGAACGAGATCACCGCCCCCGCGCCGGGCGTCATCACCGAGGTGCTGGCCGCAAACGGCACGCAGGTCGAGTACGACCAGCCGCTGTTCCGCATCTCCACCAGCGCGAACGCGTAAGGCCAGGCGAGCCCCATGTTCAATAAGATCCTCATAGCCAACCGCGGCGAGATAGCCGTGCGCATCATCCGCGCATGCCGCGCCATGGGCATCAAGACGGTCGCCGTGTACTCCACGGCAGACCGCCACGCCCTGCACACCTACCTGGCCGACGAGGCCGTATGCATCGGCCCCGCGCCGGCGCGCGATTCGTACCTGAACACCACCGCCATCCTGGCCGCGGCCCAGGGCACGGGCGCCGACGCCATCCACCCCGGCTACGGCTTCCTGTCCGAGAACTCCACGTTCGCCAAGCTGTGCCGCGACAACGACATCGTGTTCATCGGCCCCACGCCCGAGGTCATCGACCGCATGGGCAACAAAAGCCAGGCCCGCCGCACCATGATGGACGCCGGCGTGCCCGTGGTGCCCGGCACGAAGAAGGGCATTCACGACGTGGACGTGGCCCTTGAGCAAGCCCGCACCATCGGCTGGCCCATCATGATCAAGGCGTCGTCGGGCGGCGGCGGCAAGGGCATGCGCGTGTCGGAGAGCGAAGAGGACTTCGCCGACATGTTCAACATCGCCCAGCGCGAAAGCGTCAACGCCTTCGGCGACAACACCATGTACCTGGAGCGCGCCGTGCAGAACCCGCGCCACGTGGAGGTGCAGATCATCGCCGACAACCACGGCAACGTGGTGGCCCTGGGCGAGCGCGACTGCAGCGTGCAGCGCAACCACCAGAAGATGATCGAGGAAAGCCCGAGCCCGCTGCTGGACGCCGACGAGGGCCTGCGCCGCCGCATGATGGACGACGCCGTGAAGGCCGCGCGCGCCGTGGGCTACACGTCCGCCGGCACCATCGAGTTCCTCATGGACGCCGAGCGCAACTACTACTTCATGGAGATGAACACGCGCATCCAGGTGGAGCACTGCGTCACCGAGATGGTCACGCACACCGACCTGGTGGGCGAGATGATCCGCGTGGCCGCCGGCGAGCCGCTGTCGTTTTCCCAGGACGACATCGTGCTGCGCGGGCACGCCATCGAGTGCCGCATCAACGCCGAAACGCCCGAGAAGAACTTCATGCCCAGCCCCGGCACCATCTCGCAGATGCACCTGCCCGGCGGCAACGGCGTGCGCGTGGACACCGCCGCCTACGACGGCTTCGAGATCTCGCCGTACTACGACTCCATGATCGCCAAGATCATCGTGCAGGGCCGCAACCGCACCGAGGCCATCGCCAAGATGCGCACCGCGCTCGAGGAGATGGTGGTCGTGGGCGTGAACACCAACCTTGACTTCCAATACGCCATCATGGAGAACGAGACGTTCCGCGCCGGCCTGGCCGACACGGGATTCATCGAGCAGTTCCTTGCAGGCGAAGTGTAGGGATCAACGAAAGGAAGCGTTATGGGAATCGAAATGCCGGTACCCGCAAAGCCCGAAGGCGTCGATGCCGAGGTGTGGGAGCAGATGCTCCATGCCACGCCGGCTGAGGCGCGCCATCTGATCCGCGAAGGCAAGTTCGCCGCCCCCACGAGCGGCCTGTGCCCGGGTTACGCGCAGGCGAACCTGATCATCCTGCCGCGCGAGCAGGCCTATGATTTCCTGTTGTTCGCACAGCGAAACCCCAAGCCCTGCCCCATCCTGGAGGTCACCGAAGTGGGCGAGCGCATGACGCACATCTGCGCGAAGGACTGCGACGTTGCCACCGACTTCCCCGGATACCGCATCTACAAGGACGGCGTCATGGTGGACGAGGTCGACGACGTGGTGGACTACTGGCGCGACGACCTGGTGGCGTTCATCATCGGCTGCTCGTTCAGCTTCGAGAGCGAGCTGATCGAGGCGGGCATCGAGATGCGCCACAACACGCAAGGCCGCAACGTGTCCATGTACCTCACCAACCTGGCGTGCGAACCGGCCGGCTCCATGAGCGGCAACACGGTGGTCAGCATGCGCCCCATCCCCTACGACCAGGTGGTGAAGGCGGTGCAGATCTCCGGCGCCATCCCGAAGGTACACGGCGCGCCCGTGCATATCGGCGACCCCTCCGTCATCGGCATCAAGGACATCGCGAAGCCCGACTTCGGCGACCCGGTGGACATCAACCCCGGCGAGGTGCCGGTGTTCTGGGCATGCGGAGTCACCCCGCAGTCCATCGTCATGAACAGCAAGCCGCCGTTCGCCATCACGCACGCTCCCGGCTACATGCTGATCACGGACACCAAGAACGTGGACCTGAAGGGCTAACAGGGCAAACGCACCGATTCGCCCGAGACTTGTCCGAGGGAGAACAACCCGAACCGACGCCGTGCGCGGTTGCGGCATGCCGCAACCGCGCACGCTCATGTATATGGAAATGGAAGTGTTGAACATGCCGAGCATCGATCTCAACTCCGACCTGGGAGAAAGCTTCGGGCGATACACGCTCGGGCTTGACGATCAAGTCATCCCGCTGGTTTCCAGCGTCAACGTGGCGTGCGGAATGCACGCCGGCGACCCGGCGGTCATGCGCCGCACCGTCAAGCTCGCCGCCGAGGCAGGCGTGGCCGTGGGCGCCCACCCGGGCTATCCCGACCTGCAGGGCTTCGGTCGCCGCGACATCGCCATGTCGCCCGACGAGGCCTACGACTACATCCTGTACCAGATCGGCGCGCTGCAGGCCTTCTGCCACGCCGCCGGCGCGCGCATGCATCACGTGAAGCCGCACGGCCAGCTGTACAACCGCGCCGCCGTGGACCCGGAGCTTGCCCGGGCCGTGGCCGCCGCCGTGCACGACGCCAACCTGGACCTGGTGCTGGTGGGCCTGGCGAACAGCGAACTCATCCGCGCGGGCCAGGCGGAGGGCATCCGCACCGCGCAGGAGTTCTTCGCCGACCGCAACTACACCGACGAGGGCCTGCTGGTGTCGCGCAAGCTTCCCGACGCCGTCATCACCGACGAGGACTTCGCCGTGGCGCGCGTGGTGCGCGCAGTGAAGGAGGGCGCCATCGAGTCCGCATCGGGCAAGCTCATCACCGTGAAGCCCGATACCATCTGCATCCACGGCGACAACGTGCACGCACTCGAGTTCGCCGGCAAAATCCGCACCGCGCTGACCGAGGCCGGCGTCGAGGTGAAGCCCGTGTAGGAATCCACAACACAACGAAACGCGAAGAGGGCCGGGTATCAACCCGGCCCTCTTCTTGCATCCTGCCGCCGCCCTATCCCGGCGCGGCGACAAGTTCTCACATCCGGCCTTCGCCGGGATTGGCTGCGCTAGCGCTTGTCGCGACGGCGCATGATGACCAGCGCCGCGATGGACGCCGCACCCGCCAGGGCCACTGCCGCAAGCGTCAGGACCAGGGCAAGCTTATCGTCGCCCGTCTGCGTCAGCACCTTGCCGACCAGCCCGCTCGGCGTGAAGGTCTTGCCGCCGGGCTGCGCGGGCTGCACAGGCGTCGGAGGCTCGGTGTACGTGTTCGTGAACGCGAGCACGTCGGCATCGCCTGCCACCGTTGCGTTCAGGTGGCCGAGTCCGTCATCGACGACCGTCACGGTCACCCTGTACGCATGCTTGTCGTACGTCACGTTCGCCTGCGCGTCGTCGAGCTCGGTGAGCGTGAACTCGTACGTGCCGGGCTTGTCGAACGTCAGAGCCGGGAAGGCGATCTTGCCGTCGGCCGCGTTCTTCGCCTTAAGCTCGGTGCCGTCGGCCGCGGTCAGCACGAACGTGAACTGCCCGTCCTGAAGGTTCTTGCCCACCAGCGTCTTGGAGGCGCCGATGGTCACGGTCGTGGACGTCGCCTGGTAGGCGTTCGCGAAGGTCGCCTCGCCCGCGCCTTCCAGCGCATGGGCCACGCTGAGCGTGCCGTCGCCGTTGTCCTTCACCGTGGTGACCACGGTGTACGTCGCGCCGTCGTAGGTCACGCCGTTGGCGACGGTGCCGCCCCTGACCTCGTGCAACGTGTAGCGATGCGTGCCGGGCTGCGTGTACTTCACCGCGCTCAGCGCCACGCTGCCGTCGGCGGCGTTAACGCCGGTCGCCACGACATCTTCGCCCTCGAGCAGCTCGAACGCGAACTCGCCGGCAGCCATGTCACGGCCCGTCAGCGTCTTGGTCACCGTCACCTGATCGGTCACGCTGGAGTTAGCGGGCTCCACCGTGTAGGTGTTAGCGAAGGAGAACGCCGGGTTCGCCGCAGCGCCCTGGCGCTCGACCGTCAGCTTGCCGGCGCCGTCGTCGGTCACCTTGAAGCTGACCGTCTTGGTCGCCGCGGCGTCGTTGATCACGCCGGGCACGGAACCGCTCTCCGTCACCTTATAGGTGAACACGTGGGAACGGGGCTTGCCGGACTCGGGCTCCGGGTTCGCCGGCTGGTCGGCCGGCTGGTTGCCGGGGGCAACCTCGTCGACCGTGCCGTTGTCGGTATCGGGAGCCGCTACGGCACCCGCACCCTGCCCGTCGCTTGCTGCGGGCTTGTCACCCTCGTCGGCGGCGGGCTTGTCACCGTTGCCGGCGGCCTGGGCGGAAGCGTTGCCCGCATCCGCGGCGGCCTTGCCAGCGTCAGCAACAGCCTTCGCAGCATCGGCAGCCTGATCAGCTTCCTTAGCCGGTGCTGCCTGATCAGCAGTCTTCGCGGCATCCGCTTCAGCCTTGTCGGCATCTACGGCGGCCGTCTGGCCGTTCACGCCCAGGGCGCGGTTGAGGTCGTCCAACGTGAACGTGATGGAGCCGAAGTCCACGTTGCCGTCCGCCGTGTTCTTGGCGGTGGTGCGCTCGGGCATGGGAGCGGCCGCATCGTCGGAGGTCACCGTGAAGGTGAACTTGCCCTCGATGGAGGCCGGGGCAAGCCCGGGTGCCGCCTGCAGCATCTTCTTGCCGGACAGGCCCACCTGCACCGGATTGCCCGTGGAGTACGCGTTCTCGAACTTCAGGCCATCGCCCAGGTTCGCCGTTGCCGTAAGCGAGCCATCGCCGTTATCGACAACCGTCACCTTGAACGGAATCGACTGCGTCTTCGGCGTGACGCCCTGTTCAGCTAGGCCGTCGGTCTTCTCGTAAGCCAGGTAGTTCACCGTCCACGAGATGACGCCCTTGCCGGAGGTCCTGGAGGCGTTGCCGTCCTGCACCAGGCCCCCAAGCATCTCGGTGGTGTAGTGAAGGCCGTCGAACGTCACGGTGCCATCGGCCGCGTTCTTGGCCGTCCGCAGGTCGTCCCCACCCGTTGCGTACCTCACCGCGAAGGTGAACTCGCCGGCAGAAAGCGGACGTCCCGTGAGCGCCTTGGTCGCCGTCACTTGAGCGGCCGCACCGCCCGGGTTGTCGGTAGAGGCGGCATACGTGTTGGTGAAGGGAACCACCGCAGGGCCTGTGCCGGCAGCAGACGGATCTGCGCCGTACACGTACGTCTTGTCGCCATCAGGCCCGCCGGCCACCACGGTCTTGACCGTCAACGCGGCCTTCTCCGGGTTGTCCTCGACCGTCACCGTTACCGTGTACTCCGTCGTGTCGTAGGTGTAGCCGTTGGCCGCTACCTGGACCTCGACCACCTTATAGGTGTACGTCTTGCCCACGTCGCTCTGACGCAGCACCACGTGCTGCTCGCCCAGCGCGGACTTCACGGCTTGCGCGCCGTCGGCCGCTGCGGGCATGGCGATCTCGGCGCCTTCCAGCGGCAGCCCCAGCGCGTACGCCGACGCCTCGTCGCCAGGGGTCACCTTGATCGTGAACTGCCCCTCGGCCATATCGCGGCCGATCAGGGTCTTGGCCACGTTCAGGCCGCCCGCCGCCGTGTAATCGATTTCAGCGGCGTAGCGATTCACGAACCTGGTGTTCTCCGCGACCGCAGAGGCCTTGAGCATACCGGATCCATCGTCGGCCACCATCACCTTGATGGTGGCCACGTTGTCGTCGTACTGGATACCCGGCAGCTTATGGCCGTCGGCGGGCACGACCTCGCGCACCTCGTAGGCGAACGTGCGCTTATGGTCGGGCTCGGCCTTCACCATGTCGGACGTGAACTCGATCGTGTCAAATCCGAAGCTCTCCGCGTTCGCCTTGGTCACCGTCACATTGGTCACATCGTTGCCCGCGGAATCCTTGGGCAGCGGACCGCCGTCGAGCGCCTTCAGCTCGAACGTGAAGTTGTCGGAATCGATCCAATCACGGCCCTCAAGCACCTTGTTCAGGCCAGCGGTAGCGGTGTCGTAGCTGGTCGGGGTTGCCTGATAGCCGTTCACGAACGCCACGATCGCGGGATCGACAACCTCCCCATCCAGCTTGGTGGTCAGCGTCAGATGCTTGTCGGCATCGCCGCTCATGCCCACCGTGATCTCGAGCGTATGCATGCTGTCGTCATAGGTGACGCCGGGTTTGCGATCGCCTACAGCGGGCACAACCTCGCGCACTTCGTATGCGAACGTCTTGCCGATGTCGGCCTGCGTGAACGCGACGCCGTTCATCTTCGCCATATCGCACGCGACGCCATCGGCGCGCGCAGCGTTGGTGAAGCTGCGGTCGGAATCCGCCAAGCGAGCTTCGGCATCTTCCGCAGACACGGTATCGGATTTCACGCCATGGATGCTGAAGGAGAACTCATCGGCTGCCATGTCGCGGCCGATCAGCGTCTTCTGTACGGTGATGCCGGAGAGCTGCGCACTCTGCTCGTACTTGTTCTCAAACTTCGCCAGCTCGTTGTCGTAGCTCACCTCAGCGACCAGCTTGCCCTTATGGTCATCGGTCACCTTGACCGTGACCTTGTGGACGTGACGGTCGAACACGATGCCGCCAGTTGCGGCGCCCGCTGCACCAAGATCGTTGCCGCAGTACTTATCCTCCTGCACCGCAAACGAATACGTGCCGGGCTTGTTGAACGTCATCTCGCCGAAGGAGAACCTGGTCTCATCGTCCGCCTTCGCGCCGCTCACCAAGGCTTTGTCGGCACCCTCCGGGATAACGATGTTGCCGGCTTTGATGGCCTTCTGTGTGGCGTCATCCGCCGCGCTCAGCTTGAAGCCGAACGTCTCGTCTTCCGCCATATCGCGGCCGGTCAGCACCTTGGTGCCGTGAATCGCCGTATCACCCTTGAGTTCAGCAGGCTTAGGCTCATACGAGTTTTCGAAGCTGAACATGGCGCCGGTAATCGGCTCTTCGCTATCGTCCTTATAGTACTTGGCGGTCAATTCAAGCTTGCCGCCAACATCCGCGATGGTCACCTTCGCGGTCCAAACCGTCGTGTCATACACCATGCCGGCCGGGTCGAAGGTCTTGTCCGCCAGGACATCTCGCACGGCACGCCACGTATCGCCGACCTTGACCACCTCGACGATCTTGTACTCGAAGGTGGCGTTGAGCGTTTTGGGATCGAGGTTCTCGTACTTGAACGTTGCCTGCGGGAACGCGATGCCGCCGCCTGCCTCGACCGTGGTCAGAGCGCCATACCACATCTTGCCGCCCCACTCGTGATCGACGCGCGTCGCGTCTTCGTCCTTGGGCAACGGCGCATTGGGGTTGTCCGTGCAGGCGATCACATGGAACATGCCCGACTTAAGGGGGTTCTCACCCGTCGTGTCCGTATACGTCTTCGTGCCGCTGGGAGTCCACTTCACCACATCGGTATCGTACTCGTTCACGAACCTCGCCGTATCGTTATCGACGAGCTGCGGCTTCTCATATTTCACGCCATCGTCGTCTGCCAGCTTCGTCATCACAGACTTCACCGTCAGCGTGCCGTTGTGGCTCTCATCCGTTACCGTCACGACGACCTGGTACAACGCCTGAGATGCGCTCACGCCGGCCCTCAGTTGACTAAGCTCCTGGGATTCCCAAATCTGGTACGTGTACGTGCCCGGCTTCGTATAGCCGATGCTCTCGAAATGGAAGCTCACCGGAACGCCGTCCTTGGCATCTTTGCTCGTTACCGTAACGCTCGTCTCGCCCTTGCTGCCGCCCAGGGTGTTAGTCGGCGGCATCGGCGCCTCAACGGACGTATCGGCATCCTTCATGATGAACACGAACGTATCGGCAAGCCAATCGCGACCGGTCAGCACTTTCTCGCCCTTGAGGTACGTCTCGCCATCCAGCGTGCCAGATGCGGCGTACGTGTTCTTGTACGTTACCGCGCTCGTCTCGCCGGCAGCGATCTGGCCCTCAGCACCGGCGGCCTCTGCCGTGAAGCCAGTGCGCGGCGTCTCGCTGACCTTATAGTCCCAGCCTGCGGAAAGCCCGTACACGTACAGGGTCTCGCCCGGCTTCAGGGAATGCTTCGCCTGGCCGTCCTGGCCGAACGCCAGCACGAACTTATCGCCTTGCTGCTCGCCGTTCGCATTCTTCACCACGGCGTTGAAGCTTTTGCCGACGGCATCTTGCATGGCGATGGTGAACTCGAAGGATTCGTTCGCGAAATCAGCCGCGCTATACCCATCGGGCAGCTTCAGCTGCTTCGTCACCGTCAGCGTGCCGGGCACATCGACGCTCAGCTTGCCGTTATTGCCCAGATAAGCGTTGATGAGCGTCTCCGCGGAGGACTGCTCAATGCCGCTCCACTTCGGGTTCAGAACATCCGTGGCCGTGACCGTGCGGTTCTCTTCCTTGACCTTGTGCAGTTCGTTGATATAGGTCAAACGCGGCGTGCCGGACTTGAGATAGCAGGCGCCCGCGTGATCCCAAGCGATAGCGCCTTCGATCTTCTCAGCGGCATCGCCGGGGAAGGACACATGCTCGGTCTTCGCGACGGGCTTGCCGCCTTCCATGGCGTAATAGTCGTGCTTGTAGTAGTACGTGGAGCCCTTCTCTACCGACTTCGCGGGAACAGTGCATGCTTCATCGGTATAGATGGGCGTGTCCTGCGTGAAGTAATAGTAGCTATTGCCCGCAGCCGGCTCGAACGTGGCAACCGCGTCGCCCGTTTCGTTACCGGTCCACTTGTTGGCATAGAAGTTCACTTTGCCCGTTGCGTCGGTGTTCTTCTCCATATACGCCTTCATGGCGTCATCGGGATTCTCCAGCAGATCGAGCGCCGCCGGCTTCACGCCGGAGGAATACAGCACCGAGATCGGCGTGGTGTTCGAAACGCTCATGGTATCCTTCGCCAGGTCGATGGCGAAGTTGCGCAGCGGGATCAAGGATGCGGGCACCTTCACCTGCACCTTGTCGCCCACCGCAACATCGTTCGAACGCGTGACGGTGATCACGACGTCTTTCAGGTCGGCATCGGCCAGACCGGAATGCACACCACCGCTGAAATGGTACGTGTCGACGTTTCCATTCGTGGTCTTGGACTTGCAGCCGTACACCGTTCCGTCGTACACGAGCTTGGACAGGTCGGCGACCTGCATGTAATCGCCCAGCTGATCGTCAAAGGTGATGTAGCCGGTACTGCTTTCGTAGCCATCTCTCGTCTCCGTCGGATAGCCGGCGCCCTTGATGATCTCCTTGGAGATGTCGTCGAACACGCGCTTTAACTCGTCGGCGTTTTTCGCGCTCTTATAATAGGCGGAACCATCCGCGCGATCGCCAAAGTTCCAATTATACCCACTCCAAGTCTTCGTATACGTTGCAGACGGGTAATTGCTCGACACGGCGTGCATGAACTTGTTCTCGTTGGAAGCGCTGCCAGCCACCGGATCGACATTGGGGTCTGCGCCCTCGAAGATGCCGATGGAATACACCATAGCGCCCGCATCCTTCATGGATTTAGCGTCCTTAACAGCATCCGAGGCGACGCCTGGCGAGAACTCCCTGAAATCCGTGGGAGTGCCGTCGGTGAAGAACACGACGACCTTCTTGGCGTCGGAACGCCCGGACGACATGCCCGTCACAAGGCTCATGCCCTCATCGGCCCTTGTTGCGCCGGCGGGCCTAATAGCCCCCACCTGATCTTTGAACTGCTGCTCGGAAGCAGCGGTGCATGGGGCCAGCTGCTTCATCACCTGGCTATAGTTGTACTCATACCCACCGCTCCAGTAGGTATCATTACCTACTGCGTAGGTCCTTTCGCCAGCGAACTTCACGATGGCGACCTGATGCCGCTTGGCCTCGTCCTTGACCGCCGCATTCTGCTTGGTTACCTCATCGATGAACAAGTTCGCCGCGCTCTTGAGCGCGTCAATGCGCTTCGTGCTGTCGCCGCCGCCCATAGGGTCGTCCATCGACCCGGAAGCATCGAGCACCAGCACGATATCGAGCGGCGTGGTCGCCGTATCGGACAGGTTAGAGGTGGATGACAGCGCCGTGAGCGCGGTCAGGAAGTCCGCACCATTCGCCTTGGATATGGTGACGCCGTCTTTGCTGATCTCGCCATCTGACACGGTCTTGTCGGTCCAAATACGTCCGACGCTCGACGTGTCGCTCTTGATAAGCCCCGACCAATCCCAAATGGTCGAGGGGTCCGTGACGGCGGTCTTGCTTCCGCCATACGTTACCGCCGATGAATCTTCCGCAAACGCCGCGCCGCCGAACAGCGGCGACAACGCAAGCACCAGCACGGCGGCTAACGCGGCCTTGAAACGCTTCGTCGATTTCATGCCCTCGCCTCCTTCCACCGCATCGCGGCTTTCCGTATCCCCTTGCGCTTGCATATGCGCGCGCTCGGGCTTTTCCGGTACCCTGACATCTTCATGGGCCCGCTCCTTCCCGCACGGTCCTCCCATGCCATCGCGCCCGCCGGCAACCGACATCCCCTGCCGATCGCCAAGCGCGCGCAGCCCGTAACCGCGCATCGCGCCAGCGGTGCAAGCGGCCCCTGGCCGCTGCACCTCCTTGCTACATCATCGCCAAGGGGGGTACACGGAACCACGCCGTATTTACGAACGCGAAACTTAGACGATTTGTTTTCGCAGATAGACGGACGAGCGTCAGGGGGTCGTATAAACGACCCCCTGGACAAATTGGCCAAGCTACGGGCGCTCCCCGAGAACTCGCGGCCAAAGTTAACCCCTTCGGAAAAAATGAAAACCGATGGCAACGCGACACGGGATACAATAAAGAAAAAGGCGCGGACACGCCTGAAAGGAGGGGTGCGATGAGCAATGCGAAACGCGAAAATAGACTGCTGTTTTGCGCACTTGCGTTGTTCTTCTTCGTGTTCCTTGAGTCGACGCTGTTCTTCCAAGCCAACCTAGCTCAGCCCGGAGGGCACGATTCCTTTCTCTCGCAGCTCCCCGTCCAAGGCGCCAGCACCCTGGGCCTTCTGGCCTTTCCCCTTAAGAACCGTCTTGTCAGCGAAAAAGGCCGACCGGTGTTCATGGGAGCCGTCACCGTCCTTGGGGTCGCATGCCTTGTCGGCGTCGCTTTCGCGTCATCGCCGCTGGTGATCGCGTGCACAGGTGCGGTCGGGTTCTTCCTTATCGGGCTCGCCGGCGCCACCGCGTACTGGGCAACGTGCGTAAGGTCACGCAGCATCGCGCGATTCGCAACGCTGATCGGAGGAAGCCACGCGCTCGGCGTGCTCGCGCAAATCCCTTTGCTCGGGTTCACATCGAACCACCTGATCGAAGCCGTCGTGCTTTCCGCAGGCATCATCGCGCTGGGCGCGATCAATGCGCGCATATGGCCGCCCCGAACCGCGCTCGCGGACTTTTCCGCGAAGCGGGAACAACGCGGAGGAAATCACCTCGAAAGCAGCGAGCTCGCCGGATGGCGCCTCGACCATATGACCCCTCGCACCGCCGTCATCGTGATCTTCGCCTTGGTGCTGCTGTTCTCCGCGCTGTTCAACACGCTCTACACCTTTGTAGACATTGGCTCGCCCTGGACCAGCCAATACACCAACGTGACGCCTCGCATCCTGATGGCCGTCGGAGGCTTTGCCGGCGGCGTGCTGTTCGACATGCACCGGGCGCGTTACCTGGGCATCGTCATGTTCTGGATGATGCTGCTCTCGGTCGGCGCGATGCTCGGGGTTGAGGCAGGCGGGCCGTACGTCATCGGGGAAGTCGTCTACTTCCTGGGCACAGGCGTGTTCATGACGTTCTACACCACGGTGTTCATCTGGATAGCGCAGTTCCTGCGCGCCCCCGACCTGTGGTGCAGCATGGGACGGGCGCTCAACAACGTGACCGCCATCGCAATCGGCGCGCCCGTGCTGCTGGTGATCGATTTGACGAGCCCCGTGGCCGTGATCGTGCTGCTGATTCCCCTGATCATCGGCATCAACGCGCTGCTCTTCGCCGCCGGCATGCTGGACCTGCATCCACGCCCGAGGGGCGGCGAAACCGCAGGGTGCGCTGGGCAGCAAGCTGGCGCACCTGACTCCGCGGGCAATATCACGCCTGGTCAAGCGGCAATCGACGAGCACGCACCCGCTGCCGGCAACGCCACGCCCGGACCCGATGGCAGCGACATATCTGCTCAAAGGGCAGCTGACGGACTTCCGAAGACCACGGAACGCCCGACACCCGGCGCTGCGCCTTCCGCGGATGATGCCGCCATCGACCCCGAAGCACGTCTTGGGGATTTCGCCAGCCGCTTCTCGCTCACGCCGCGCGAGATCGAGGTGCTTGCCGCCGTCACCGCCGACGAGCGCCCGCTCAAGCATGTGGCCGCGGACATGGGCATCTCCCTGCGCGTGCTCCAGCGGCACCTGACCTCGCTCTACCAGAAAACCGGCACGCAATCCCGTGTCGGCCTCACCAAGTTGTTCTGGGAGTAGCGCCTACGCTCGCTCCGCGCCGCAGTAGCGCCGCGCAAAGGCTCCCGACCAGCCTGCAAAACCCTTGCGAAACCCTTCGCCCGCTTCCCCGCCGCGGGCAGTCCTACTCACCCCATACATACGCCCCATAACACGCGAAAGCCCCGCCGCAACCGAAGTTGCGGCGGGGCTTCGAATCTCAGAAGGCGCAAAGCGCGCGACCTTCCCCTTAGCGAAACACCAGCTTACGCGGCATTGCGTTTGGCAGTGGCTACGATGGTCTTCACGCCCTTGACGGCCAGCACCACAGCCAGCACGAACAGCAGCACGGCCAACAGCGCCTGCACGGCGGGGGCGAAGATGTCGCCGCCCTTCATGATGAGCAGGGTCTTCTGGTAGAACGTGATGCCCAGCGAGGTGAGCGTGGCGGCCAGCATGAAGGCCATGGGCACGAAGAACATTTTGTTGTTGCGGCCCGCGTTGCCCAGCCATGCGCACACGGCCAGCAGCGCCAAGGCAGCCAGCAGCTGGTTGGCGGCGCCGAACAGCGGCCAGATGATGGTGTAGCCGGTCATGCCCAGGAACACGCCGATGACCACGGTGATGATGGTGGCGACATAGGGGTTCGCCATGACCTTGCGCACGCCCGTCAGGTCCTCGTGTTTCACATCGACGGGAGTCCACAGCTCCTGGAACATGTAACGGGCCAGGCGGGTGGCGGTGTCGAGCGAGGTCAGGCAGAACGCGGAAACGGCCAGGATGAGCAGCGCATATGCCAAACCCTGCACGTTGGCCAGGCCCGGGATGCATGCGAGCATCTGGGACAGGCCGTCGGCGAAGACGGCGGTCGGGGAGGCGTAGCCGCCTGCGGCGTACTTGCTCCACACGAAGCCGACGGCGCACAGCGAGATGACGGCCAGCAGGCACTCAATGAGCATGCCGCCGTAGCCGATGGGTTGCGCTTCCGCTTCCCTATCCAGCTGCTTGGACGTGGTGCCGGAGGCGACCAGGCTATGGAAGCCGGAAATGGCGCCGCAGGCGATGGTGATGAACAGCGCCGGGAACAGGAAGCCCGAAGCGGCGGCCTTGTTCGTGATGGCCTTGCCGGCCTGGTCGACGAGGGCCTGGCCCGTGGAGGCATCGAACGCGGCGTTCGTGGCGACGAAGCCGGTGAACGCGGGGATCTGCAGGTTCGAGGCAGCGCCCGTGAGGGATGCGCCCACGATGCCGATGACGGCCAGCAAGATCATGCCGTACAGCAGGTAGCTGGACAGGTAGTCGCGAGGCTGCAGCAGGATCCACACGGGGGCGACCGACGCGATCAGGATATACACGCCCAGAATGATCATCCAGGTGTTGTAATCCAGCGACAGGGAGATGCCCATGAGCGGCAGGTTGTAGCCGATGGCCACCATGATGACGATAAGCACGATGGCGGAGGCGATATTCACCGGGCCGGGGATGTTGCGGCCGCGCGTGAGGATGCCGTAGACGACGGCGACGCCGATGAAGATCACCGAGATCATGGCCGTCTGCTGGTTGGCCAGGTTCGTTGCCGCCTTCGTGCCGTCCAGGTCGGGCACCACGGCGAACGTATTCGCCACGATGGAGGCGAATGCGGCCACCACCAGCAGCAACGTCAGGTACGCGAAGATGCAGAACAGCTTCTTCGCCGTGTTGTCGATGTTCTCGGCAACCACGACGGCCAGCGTCTGGCCCTTATGGCGCAGCGACGCGAACAGGCTGCCGAAGTCGTGCATGGCACCGAAGAAGATGCCGCCGATGAGCACCCACAGCAGCACGGGCACCCAGCCGAACACGGCCGCCTGGATGGGGCCGTTGATGGGGCCGGCGCCGGCGATGGACGAGAAATGATGACCCAGCACCACATACGGCGGCGCGGGAACGTAGTCCACGCCGTCTTCCAGTTCGTGTGCCGGAGTCGGATTCTTGGGATCGACCCCCCATTGCTTCGCCAGCCAACCGCCATAGAAGATATAGCCGATGACCAGGATGACCGCAGCAACAAGGAGGATAAGCAATGCGTTCATGGAACCCTCTTCTGTTTTGCGTTTCCGTTGTTAGGAACGCGGCAGCAGGTTCGCCTCCAACGTGGTTTTCAGCTGCTTGCCCGCCGCGTTCGTTATCACGCGATTCGCAGAGAGGTCGGCGATGGCCACCCGAAGGTCGGCCCAGCCACGGATGCCCAAGGCGAAGTTCTTGCGGAAGCGCGTTTTGCGCACCGCCTTCGCCGCTTCCTGGGTGCAGGAATCCGCAATGATCACCAGGGATATGGCCGAGGACATGTGGTTCGGCTTGGGAACCACCTTTTTGAGCCCATCATGTTCCATGAACGACACAAGATCGCGCACCTGAGTTTCGTCCAGGACATCGGCGAGGACGAAGAACAGATACTCATGCGTGTCGACTTCCCATAGCTTCGCGCTTTTGACCAGCACATACTTTTCGCCATAGGAATGGAACTCGGCATACCCGGGGAAGATGCGGCCGGCGTACTCGTATCCCCGTCGCACATCGAACCATTGCTCGTGTGCAGCGAGAATACGCTTCAGCACCAAGTGTTTTTCGTCCTTTGCCCAGGAGGGTTGCTCCTCGGACCGAAGGGCTGGCTCCCCAACGCGCACGGCGGCCTGTTCCTCCGCCTTGCGCCTGGATTTTCCCGAAGCATCCGTCTGTTCGACTGGATGGCCGGTGCCTTTGACACTTGCCTGAATAGCCGTTCGATCGCTCAAAAACCCGCAAACTCCTTCAGCATCTTGCCTAGCTCCGCGTCTTGCGTGCGTTGTCATTGTAGTGCTTTAGTAGGATTTTAGCGGCGAAAAATGTACACATTTTCCAAAAAACCGGTGAATAGTACTCATAGCTAACATCGCAAACCATAGGGTTTTGCGCATATGCACAAAACCCTATGGACGCAAAAACGCCCGGGAGGCGTACCTTCCGGGCGCTTGGTGCTGCGACGTTGTCGGGGCCTGAGAGCCCGTCTGCCTGCGAGCCTTGCCGTTACGGCTGGGTGCTTGCAGCAACGTTTCGGTTTTGCCTTCGATCAGGCGGGACCGTTAGTCCTCCCAGGCGAAGTCGGCCTCGCCGTTGAACACCTTCAAGGCGTCGGCAACGGTGTAGTCGGCCAGCGTGATGGCGCTGATGGCCTTCGTCAGACGAACGGCCTCGTCCAGGCTGCGCTGGTGGATGTTGCGGCCGGTGGCGTTGCCGTCTGCGCCGCCCACGTGGATCTGGTCGTGCAGCTGGGTCAGGAACGTCTCGGCGTCGACGGTGGAACCGCCGGCGCAAACCAGGCCCGTGCGGCCTGCGGCCATGGAGGCGACCTTCAGGGCCTCGGCGGGCGTGCGCTTGTCGTCGCCCTCGGGCTTGGGCGGGTTGACCTTCACGAAGTCGGCGCCCAGGCACAGCGCGACGCCTGCGGCGCCGGCGATCAGGTCCGGGTCCTTCTCAGCGGTGACGGCCTTGCCGCGCGGGTAGATCCACAGCACGACCAGCAGGCCGTTGGCATGGGCGGCGGCGATGAGCTCGCCGGCCTCGGCCAGCATGGTGGACTCGTACTCGCTGCCCAGGTAGATGGTGTAGCCCAGGCCCACGATGTTCACGCCGTTGTCGCGCATGGCGAGCACGGCCTCCAGGTCGTACAGCTGCGGGCTGTACGGATCTTCCTGGGCGGTTTTGACCAGGTTGGTCTTGGAGTTCATCTTCACCAGGTAGTTGATGTTGGGGTAATCGGCGGCATACTGCGCGATAAGACCACGCTGGCCAGCCAAAACGCCGCACACGCCCTGATCGCCGATCTTGAAGAGATGCTCCGGCTCGGCATCGGCGATGTCGATGCCCTCGCCGTAGAAGTCCTTGTTCAGGTGCTCAACCTTCTGGTCGCACGCGAACAGCATGAGACGGCCCGTGCCACGGGTTGCCTTCATGTAGTTGTCGACGTACGTCTCGCGGACGTCTGCCAGGACGTCGGCAGGTACCTTCACCTGGTCGCGAGTGATCTTGGGCATGATGTTCCTCCTTATAGGATGCAAGTTCCAAGAAAAACGGCGCAGCACGCGCCGCATGTCTGGGTTCATTTTAACGAAGCGGCAACCCCGCCGCGCCTATCCACGGAAAAAAGCCGCGACCAGCTCGGCAAGCGGCCACTCGCCGGAGCTTTCCCACCGCTGAGGACGCCAGGCGCAAGGGTGCCCGGCATAGGCCCTCCCCCAGCGACCTAAAACCACTCTCTCTTGTTTATCACGTACATCTGCTCGAACTCGGTTTGGGACTTCGAGAGGTAGAAGATACCCTCGACGATGGCGATGACCCAAATAGCCCATGAAGCCACCGACAACGTGAGGATGCCGCCCAAGATGGACGTGCCCAGCATGATGAAGCCCGAGGTGTTGTAGCCCAAGTAGAACTTGTGCACGCCGAGCCAGCCTAGGAACAGCGCGAGCAAGCCTGCCGCCACATGGTCCTTTTCGCCGACCGCGGGCGCGACGTAGGGCTGTTGGTACCCGTATTGCGCCTGCTGACCGTACGGGTTCTGCGGCGGCACGGACCCGTAGCCCGGCTGCGCCCCATACGGCCGCTGGGTCGCCTGCGCTTGCGGCTGCGGCTGCGCGTACGGCGACCCTTGCTGCGGCGCGGCGTACGGCTGGGCCGGCTGCTGGGCGCCGGGTTGCTGCACGTAGGGCTGGCCCTGCGCCTGTTGCGCATCGGGCTGCCAAGCAGCAGTCGGTTGAGTCGGCTGCTGGGGCTGCGGTTGCGAGCCAAAAGATGCCGGCTGAGCCGGCTGAGCGGCATACGACGCCTGCTGCGCCTGAGCATACGGTTGCGGCTGAGATTGCGCCCCCTGCGAACCAACGGGCGCGTCCGCAGGCTGCGCGTATGGCTGCGGTTGTTCGGACACCATGCGCAGACGTGCCGCGTCGAGACGTTCCTGCGCGGCCTTCAGCTCCGCCTCGGCGGCGGCCAGCTCGTCGGCTGCGCTGCGTTCGTTCATCGGATTCATAGCGTTTCCCTTACCTTTTCTTCCCCAACTTCTCGACCACGCTCATCAACTGCTCGCGGAAGATCACGCACACCACCGCGACCACGGCCAGCACCGCGAGTATGACGATGCTCTGCCACACGTTTCCATCAACCAGGCCGCTTGCCGCATACGTGGAGACCAGGATGCCCGGGATGCGGCCGATGTTGGACAGCAGCAGGAACGTGCGCATGCGCATATCGGTCAACGGCACCAGGTACGTGAAGATGTCCTTCGGCATACCGGGGATGAGGAACAGCACGAACACAATGAGCTCCAGCTTGCCGGACCGCTCGAAACGATCGAACTTATCCATCCACTTCTCGGACACCATATCCTTCACGAACGGCGCGCCCAAGCGGTGCACCACCATGAACACGAACGCACTCGACAAGATGCTGCCCAGCAAGATAACCAGGCCGCCTATCCAGGGACCGTAGAGCATGCCGGCGGCCATCTGCGTGGCCTCGCCGGGAATGAACGCCACCACGATCTGCAAGAACTGCAGCGCCAGCAGGATAAGGAAGCCCATGGGGCCGGCGTTGCGCACGCTGTCGATGACCTGGTCGATGCCGCCGGGCTCGAACATCATGTGGATGTAGGGCCACACCAACCAGCTGACCAGGCTTACGATGCCGACGAACGCCGCCAGGCCCACGATCTTGAAGATATCGCCGCGGCGCACAGGCCTGCCGCGCACCTGCGTTTCCTCGTTGGCTTTCTGTTGCAGCTCTTCCTTGCGCTCATGCGCGCGCTCGCGAAGGCCCTGATGCTGCCTTTGCTCGCGCTTCTTCTTGCGGGCCGCCTTGTTCTTGCGCTTGACGGCGCCCCTTTTGCGAGTGTTCGATTGAGCTCTTGCTTCCTTGCGCTTCAATTAGCCCACTTCGCTTTCCGGCTTAGTCGCCGTTTCGTGCCTTGTCGTACTCGTCTTTGAATGCGGCGAACATGTTCTTCTTTTTCGGGGCGGCCTTCTTCTTGGCGCCTGAAGCCTTGCTCGAAGAAGATGCCTTGCTTGCGGAAGCGGCCTTCTTCTGCCCGTCCGACGGGGCCACGGCCTTGTCGTATTCCGCCTTGAAATCCTGGAACATGTGCTTGGACTTGCTGATCTGCTTGCCCGTGGCGTACGCGCCCTTGTTGACCGCCTCGCCGGTTGCCGCAGCCGCCTTGCTGACCACGGGTTTCGCCTTGTCGACGGTGGTTTGCACCTTGTCGACGGCAACGGCGGTGGCGGCGCCGGCCTTCTCGGCCACGCCGCCCTCGCTGTTCAGATTCGCCACCTGGGAGGAAACGAGCATGGCGCCGAGCTGCACCTCTTCGCCCTCCATGCCCTCGGCGCCCATGTTGGCCAGCGCGGCGCCCATGCCGCGCTTGAAGCCGCGCACCATGTCGGCGGGGATGGTACGCTTGCCCAGCAGGGCGTTCGACGTTGCGCCGTTGTCGGTTTCGAAGCAATCCACCGTGCCCGTGAGGCGGTTGAACGTGACGTTGCCCACGATACCGTAGGACTCGCCGTCCTCGCTCATAACGGGAAGGCCCACCCACAGCACGCAGTCGTCCCAGTTCAGGCCTTCTTTCTTGCAGTAGGCCTTGCCGCTTGCGGCGGCATCAGGGCGGATGATGACGCGGCCGTCCACCAGGTCGTAGCCGTCGATGGGGACGAACACGTCGGCGCGATGGAACATCCATAGCAGGTCGGGGCGTTTAACCACGAAGCCGATGACGCGTTTCTCCTTCGGATGGAACACGAAGCGGCGGATCTTGCCGATGCGCTTCGTGCCCTTCTTGCCGCCCAGAACGCGCGTGCCGGTCAGCTCATGGGTGGTGATGAGTTTGCTTGCCATGGAAATCCCCTTATACAGCATGAAGCGGCGCGCCGAAACCTGCCTAGGGCCGGACACGCCGCTTCGGTATCACGATTGGAACAGGATGTTATTCGGCCTTCGGCTCCTCGGCCTGCTCAGCTGCCTCGGCGGCTGCCTCTGCAGCGGGCTCGACGGCCTCGGCCACGGCCTCGACGACCTCCTCGACCACCTGGCCGGTTTCCTCGGCGTTCTTGGCCACCTGGGAAGCGATGCGCTGACGCGCTGCCTCGATCTTATCGCGCAGCTCGTCGTTGTCCTGGGTGAAGGACGGCTTCAGGTTGCTGGCCACCTCCTGCACGCGGGCAGCGGCCTGACCGGCCACTTCCTGGCCCTTGGCCTGCACGGAGGAGACGACCTCCTGGCCGCGGGCTGCGGCGCTCTGGTACACCTGCTGAGCGTTCACGCCGGCATCGGCGCTGATGTTCTGCGCCTGGCCCCAGGCCTCGTTCACCTTTTCGGCCACCATGGTGCGGGCTTCCTGGCCCGTACGGGGAGCGCACAGCAAAGCCGCCACGGCACCAACGGCTCCACCTGCGAGAAAGATACCAAGTTTGTTGCTCATCACGGCCTCCTAAATATGCGGGACGATCATCTGTGCTGCCATTATACGAGCAAGCCAACAAGGACTCGCTGACTTTCCAATACCTGCAGAAAAAGGTTGCCTTCTTGTTAGATTGCGAAGGGCCCGGATAAAAACCGAGGGGCCAAAAGGCCCCCGTTATCGGCGGTTTTACGCGTCCAGCGCGCTTTCGACCAGCTCGTTGAGAAGATTGGGCAACGTAAGGCCCGCAGCCTTGGCCGCCTGCGCGAACGGGGCTTCAGCGGAGAAGCACGGGTTCGCCACGGCTTCCAAGATGATGGCCTGCGCGCCGTCCCAGATCAGGTCGATGCAGCCGCAGTCGCGCATACCCAAGGCACGATAGGTTTCCAGCACCGCGCGCTCGCTCTCGGCGCGGATGGCCTGGGCGTCGGCCTCGCTCGGGGACAGCGACTCGTTGCGCACGGGAACGTGCAGCTCGACGGCATCGGCCGCCTGTCGCGCCGCGGCGTCGTACCAGCCCTCTTTCGCCACAATCTCCACCGGGGGCAGCGCGAAGGCGTTCCAACCCGTGCCGATGACGGGCACGCTCAGCTGCACGCCCTCGACCCACGGCTGCACGAGCGCCCGCTCGCAATCCTTCAAGGCCTCGCGCAGCGCCTCGGCCAGCTGCTCGGCGTCCTCGACGCGGGACACGCCGTGGGCGAAGCTGCCGGACGCGGGCTTCACGCACAGCGGGAAGCTGTCGGGAAAGCGGCTTTCCACCTGAGAAAGCGCCGCTTCCATGCCCCACAGCTCGAACGCGCGGCGCGAAAACGTCAGCGTTTGCGGCACCGTTGCCGTGACCAGGTCCTCCGTGAGGTTATGGTACGCCTGGAGCGCCTCGGCGAGCGCCGCCTTGTCGTAGGCGAGGCGGCACACCGCCGCGCTGCTGCCCACGCATGGCAGGCCGATCGCGGAGAACGCGTCCTGGATGTCGCCGGATTCGCCGTCGCCGCCACGCAGGCAGCTGATGGCCGCATCGGGCTGCGCGCGCAGCAGATCGTCGATGAGGGAGCCGTCCGCCTGGAACAGCTCGGGTTCGTGCTCGGCCTCTTTCAGCGCCGCCATCACGTCGTTCGCCGCGGCGAGCGAGCGCTCGGCCTCGAACGCGCCGCCTGCGATCACCGCTATCTTCAAGCCCATCTCGGGCCTCCTTTCCCTGTATGTTGCGCGTTACCCGCGCAACAGCTCGTTGAGAAACGCCACGGAATCCCGCATAGCCCTTAGGGCCACCAGGTCGTCGGCGAAGCTCACATCTATGCGGGCGACGCCCGCCGCTTCGTCCAGCCATTCGCTGGTGCCCACGATAGGGCGTTCGCACGTTACGCCCGCCATAGACGGCGGAGTTTCCGCAGCGGCGCCGGGCAGCGTGAACCACTGCCCCGATTCCGCACGAACCTGCAGGTCAACCACCAGATGTTCCAGCAAATGCGGCAGCGGGGTGCAGTCCATGACCGCGGCGAACGTGGTGCCGCGCTCGTTGACGCAGGCATGCTGCGCCAACGTAGGGACCGCTGCCAGCACGCGTGACATCAGCTGGGGCGAAGTTGTGCGCGGCGCGGCGCTGAACGCCACCCGGCACACCAAGTGCCCGCGCCGCACCTCCATGCGCTCGACGCGGATAGGGCCCGCCGAAGCGCCCCCGTCCGCACAGGCGCCATCATGCGTCATCGCAGCGACCCGCTTTTCAGCTGCTCGAGGGTCACCGCGTTGCTGCCCGCCGACTCGATGCCGCCCTCGGCCACCGCGCCGGTGAACTCTTGCGAACCGGAGCCGCTGGAGCCATCAGCGAAATCGCCCGTCGCATCCGCGCCGGCAGCTTCGCCGTCAGCGGTTTCGCCATCGGAAGCTTCGCCGTTGCCCGTGTTGCCCGACGCGTCGTCCGCGGAGGATGCGTCGGCGTCCTGGGCCGGGGCCGAACTTGCCGGCGCCGCCACGGCGCCTTCGCCCGGCGTACGATCGAGCACCGTCACGCCGTCGACGACTTCCTCACGCGGGACCTCCTTGCCCTGCAACCCGGTGATGAGCTGGCCGAACTGCCAGCCAATATCGCTGAACAGGTTGCCCCAGAACGAGAACCCGTCGCCATCGGTGATGACCAGCTCGCTGCGGTCTGCCGAGAAGCGGTAGCGCCCCTGCCCCTGTAGATCGCCGAACGTGAACGTGATAGTTTTCGCCCCGGTGTCGAGCGTGTAGCCGTAAGCGACGTCGCTAGTCAGATGGATCTCCTGGCCATCGACCGTGACCAGGGACGTTGTACCGTTCGCGTACCACGCGCCTTGGAAGTCAGCGGCGTCGTCATAGCGAAGCCAGCGACCCCACGAGAACGAGCCCACCGTGACCACCACCACGGCGATCGCCACCAACACGGCGACGACAGGCCAGGTCAAGTGCAGTTCGGGCAGGTTGAACGGGAGCTTGTGCGCCGTTTCGCCCGCCTGCGACCCTTCGCCGGCTTCCTGCCCTTGCGCGGCATCGCCTTCGGCAACGCCCTGAGCAGCGACATCGGCGCCTTCACCTTCTCCGGTACGTTTGAGCATGCGCTGCCGGCGTTCGAGCCTGCGTTTAGCGGCCTCGCCGGCGATGGCGGCGCGGGCGGCATCCTTCGCGTGCTCGGCATCGGCCGCAGAGACGGTCCCCTCCATCCGCTTTGCCTGATCGGAAGCGGTTTTCTCTGCCTTCGCGACCGAGAAGCGCTTCAGACGGCGCTTCAGCGAGGCGCCTTTGCCTTCCGCCGCGGAGGCTTGCTCGGCAGGCGCGGCGGATTCCCCGGGCGCGGAGGCCGAGGCGTTCCCGCCCCCGCCCGGCTGCACCGAGGGGACGCCCAGCGGCTTGCGCGCCTTCGTCGGCTTGCCGGTCCCGCGTTTCGCCACGGAAGGCCTGGACGGTTGCGAGACCGAAGGCTTGGCAGGCTGCGGGGCGGATGACCCCGCGGGTTGCGCAGCGGGCTGTCGTGCAGGCTGAGAACCCGAAGCCCCCTCAGTCCGCGAGACGGGCTGCCCAGCGGTTCGCGCAGCGCCTGCTTCCCCAGCCTGAGCCGGGGTTGCCTGGTTCGCCGCCTGGTTCTGCTTCAGGCGCGTCGAGCTTTGCGGCATGGCGATGCGCCGCTTGGGCTTGCCCGGTGCCGCCACCTGGGCGCCGGCCTGATTCGCCGCGTTCGCGGCAGCATCGTTCGAGCCCGCCGCAGCCGCCTCGGGGCGCACTTCGGGGCGGGCGACCGCCTTGCCCTTAACGGAAGGGCGCGCCGGTTTGCCCGGCGCGCCCTGTTCGTTATTCTGCTTCGGTGGCTTTCGTTTCGTTACCACGTGCAAAATACCTTATCTACGTGCAGTTTTCCTTCAGAAGGCCATACGCCGGCTTTACGCCTGGTCGCCGATGACCTCGATGCCGCCCATGTAGGGGACCAGCACCTCGGGGACCTTGATGGTGCCGTCGGCCTGCTGGTAGTTCTCCATGATGGCGGCCATGGTGCGGCCCACCGCCAGGCCGGAGCCGTTCAGCGTGTGGACGTAGCGCGAGCCCTTGAAGTTCTCGGGGTCGCGGTACTTGATGTTCGCGCGGCGCGCCTGGAAGTCGACGCAGTTCGAGCAGGAGCTGATCTCCTTGTAGCTGTTGTAGCTGGGCAGCCAGACCTCCAGGTCGTAGGTCTTGGCGGCGGAGAATCCGATGTCGCCGGTGCACAGGCTGATCACGCGGTACGGAAGGCCCAGCTGCTGCAGGATGTTCTCGGCGTCGTTGACCATGGCCTCCAGCTCGTCGTAGCTTTCCTCGGGCTTGGCGTACTTGACCATCTCCACCTTGTCGAACTGGTGCACGCGGATGAGGCCGCGCGTGTCGCGACCGGCGCTGCCGGCCTCCTCGCGGAAGCACGGGGTGTATGCGCAGTAGTGAAGCGGCAGGTCGGAAGCCTCGAGCACCTCGCCGGAGTGGATGTTGGTCAGCTGCACCTCGGCCGTGGGGATCAGGTAGAGGCCCTCACGGGTTTTGAACAGGTCGTCCTCGAACTTCGGCAGCTGGCCGGTGCCGGTCAGCGTGTCGGCGTTGGCCATTGCCGGGCACCACCACTCGGTGTAGCCACGGCTAGTGTGCGTGTCGGCCATGAAGTTGATGATGGCGCGCTCCAGGCGTGCGGCCTGGCCGCGCAGCAGGACGAAGCGGCTGGCAGCCAGCTTCACGGCACGCTCGGGCTCGAGCATGTGCAGGTCGGCGCCCAGGTCCCAGTGCGGCTTCATCTGGATGCCCTCGGCCTCGAAGTCGCGCGGGGTGCCCCAGCGGCGCACCTCGGGGTTGTCGTTCTCGTCATCGCCCACGGGGGTGGTGTCGGCCGGCATGTTCGGCGTGCGCAGCAGGATATCGTGCAGCTCGGAATCGGCGGCCTCGCGCTTGGCGGAGACGGCGGCCAGCTGGTCGTTGATCTCGCGGACGCGCTCCTTGGCGGCCTCGGCCTTATCCTTCTCGCCGGCGGCCATCATCTGGCCGATGCTCTTGGACGTGGCGTTGCGCTCGGCCTGCAGGGCCTCCTCCTCGGTGATGGCGGCACGACGGGCTTCGTCAAGTTCGGAGAAGCGCGACGCGTCCCATGAAGCATGACGGTTCTTCATCGCCTGGGCGACGGCTTCCTGGTTTTCGCGAACAAACTTAAGATCTAGCATTGCGCGCTCCCCTTCTATGAATCGGTTGTAGTAGAGCAGTTACCCAGTATAGCGCAGCGAACGCGCGTGCGGCGCGGGCGATGAGGGGCCTTCACGGGAGCGGCATGCGAAGACGAAGGGATTGCGAGGGCGCAGAATCAAAGGTCGGGTCGCCGGCCCTGGGAGGTCGGCAAGTGAGACGCACGGGACCAAAGGCCGGGCCGCCAGTCCTGGGCCGACGGCGAATGAGATGGAAGCTTTTCGCCGAATCATGGCTGAGAACGCGAGTTTTCCGAATTTCCAGAGGCAGTTCCGAGCGCCCAATGCCGCCGAGGCGACGACATGCAGCCGTTTGCTACAAAATCGAACGCGTTCGTTACGATCTCGGGAAATGAGCACCGTCAAACATTCGGAAAACTCGTGTTCCGGGACGCGGAAGCCGGAAAACCTTCCTCCCCCAGGCCGGCAAGGACGAAACCGCGGTGCCGGCAAGCCTGCAGAACCGCGCCCCCAAGCTCAACCGGACACCCCAATCGTCCGCGGCGCGAACCGGACGCAAGGGGCTTCGTATGCACGCCGATCGTTGCGACTGTGCGATAACCGTGCAATAGGCGCTTAATGCGGAAAGGCCCGCGAATCGGTAGCGATAATGGGAGCATGGAAACGATCACGAACATAGCCGACCGGCTTTTCCGCAAGGTGAAGCCGGTCGATTCCGCCTTTGGAGGCGAAACCGCCGGGACGGCTGAGGAAGCCGCTTCGGAGAAGGCGTCGGGGCAAACCCGGCCGCATACCCGAGGCGTTTTCTCCGCCGAAACCCGTGCGCCGGCGTTTTGCGCCATCGACTGCCCGGGCCGCTGCCCGCTTGAGCTGCACCTGTGCAACGGCGAGCTGGCGCGCGTGTCGGCGAACAAGGCCGCCCCCGCCTGCCACCGCGGGCTGTCCATGCGCGCATGGGCGAACAGCCCCGATCGTCTTATGTGGCCCATGCGCCGCGTCGGGCCACGCGGCTCCGCGCAGTTCGAGCGCGTGACCTGGGGCGAAGCGCTCGACAAGATAGCCGATCAGCTTGCCCGCATCCGCCGCGAGCACGGCAACGAGTCCATCTACCTGGCTTACACCACCGGGCAATCATGCACCACAGCCGACCCGTTCGAGCGGCTCATGAACTGCTTCGGCGGCTTCCTTGACCACTACAACAACTATTCGAATCCGCAGATCAACGCCATGGTCCGCAGCATGTACGGGCCCGGCGCGCTCTACCCCGGCGGCAGCAAGCTCGATGCCGCCGCCGATGCGCGGCTTGTGCTGGTATTCGGCGCTTCGCCGGCGGAAACGGGAACGGGTCGCGCCACCTGGCACGGCGCCTGGGACCGCGTGGTCGAACAGGTGGGCGAACGCGGCGGGCACATCGTGATGGTCGACCCGCGCCGCAACGGTTCCATCCCCAAGCGCAAAGCATCCGCAAGCGACGGCGAGCGCGAGGGGCAGGCGCCGGCGGTTTGCGGCGCGGCGCTGCCGGGCAGCAGCGCACACGAGAAACGGTCGGCAACACCCGCTTGCGGCAGCGCGCTGTTGAGCGACGCCACGTCGAGTGGGGGAACCGTTTCCTGGTTGCCCATCAACCCCGGGACTGACGGTGCACTGGCGGCGTCGCTCCTGCACGAGCTGGCGTTCACGCACAACGCGCTGGATTGGGACTTCTTGCGCGAGCGCTGCATCGGATTCACCGACGAGACGCTGCCCGAACGCTGGCGCAACCTAGGACTTTCCGTAATGGATTACCTGCGCGGCACCGGCTACGACCACGTGGCGAAAACGCCCGCGTGGGCCGCGGCGATCACCGGCATCCCCGCAGACGACATCCGCGAACTGGCCGCGCAGCTTGCCACCGCACGGCCCGTGTTCATCATGCAGGGCTGGGGTCCGCAGCGTCGCAGCAACGGCGAGATGACCAGCGGCATGATCATGATGCTGGTTGCAGCGCTCGGACAGGTAGGTCTGCCCGGTACGAACAACGGCATGAACGTCGCCTGGGGCGGCGGCTTCCTCACGCGAGTTTCCGCAGGTGAGAATCCCGTTCCCTTCCGCATCCCGGCGTATCGGTTCCTCGATGCCATCGAGAACGGCGAAGCGCTAGGCGCGCGCGAGGGCGTTCGCGGGCTGCCGGAGGAAGGTTCCGGCGATGCCGAAAAATCGGACTTCACGCAGGAAGCCCCGGCAGAAAACGATACAGCAAGGGAATCCGCCCTTGCTGCGAAAGCGAGCTTGGAGCAAACTTCGTATAACGAACGTGCAACAGATTCCGTACAACATCAAGACCGCGCCGCGCACCTCCCCTGCAGCATCAAGGCGATCATCTGCCACGGCGGCAATTGCCTGACCAACCAGCACGGCGACGTCAACCGCGCGCATCGCGTGCTGGGCGACCCGACGAAGTGCGAGTTCATCCTGAACGTGGACGTGGAGTTCACCGATTCCGCCCGCTACGCCGACATCGTGCTGCCCGACCTGTTCCGCATGGAGCAGGAAAGCGCGATGGACGCCGATGCCTGGGGCCGGCGCATCGCCGTCAGCACCGGGGAGCTGGGTGCGCGCTTCGAGCGTCGCGGCGCCTGGGAAATGTGCTGCGACCTGGCGAAACGCTGGGGAATCGAAGACGCGTTCACCGAGGGGCGCACGGAAGGCGAGTGGATTCGCCGCCTGTACGAGAGCGACCGCGAGCGCAGCGCCGGACTGCCGGCGTTCGACCGGCTGATCGAGGAAGGGCTCGCCTGGCGGACCGACCGCAACAAGCCGTTCGTGGCGCTTGCCGATTGGCGAAGCGACCCCGATGCGCATCCACTCGACACGCCATCGGGCAAGATCGAGCTGTTCAGCGAACAGCTCGCCGCCGCGGCCGAGGCGCTGCGCGGCGCACCCGACGAGGGCGCCATCACGCCCATCCCCACCTACGTTCCCGAATGGGGCCCGGCGGAGTTCGCCGTCGAGCAGGCTGCGGACAACGGGGCGCAGGAACCGGGCGCTGGGCTGTGCGCAGACGGCCAGGGGAGCAAATCAGGCACCGACCTTCCCACAAGCAGTCGCAGAAGCGAAGCAATCGCCGAACCCGCCTGCGACCAGCCGCTTCGCGTGTTCGGCTTCCATAGCGTCGCACGCATCCATTCGTCATGGGGCAACGTGCCCGCGGTTTCGCGACGTGTGCCGCAGATCATCTCGATCAACCCCGCGGACGCCGACACGCGAGGCATCGCGACCGGCGACCTGGTAGAGGCGTCGAACCGTTTCGGCACGCTGCATCTTCCCGCGCACGTCACCGATGACGTGATCGCCGGCACCATCGTCATGCCGCAAGGCGCCTGGTGGCAAGCGGAAAGCCACGGCACGCAAGACACGCCCGGAGCCGCCAGCGTCCGCACCGCCAGCGCCGATGCCGCCGAGCCCGTCGATGTCGGCGGATGCATCAACACGCTCACCACCAGCCGCCCCTCGCCGTTGGCGTTCGGCAACCCCCAGCACACCTGCTGGTGCCGCCTTCGCAAACCCTGACACCCGGGGACGGAGGCTTATCTGTCCGAAACCAACCGCTCCGCCCAACGGTTCCGCGGCCCTGCCTGACGGTTCGGGGACGTAGGACTAAGTGTCCGACCGGACACTTAGTCCTACGTCCCCGAACCGTCACCAAGCCGTCAGGCCCCAAACCGTCAGGTCCCGAGGCGCCAGAACCCGAACCGCCAAGTTCCGAGACACCGATCACAAACCCCTTCAAACTGTTGCGGTTTGTTGCTGATCGTGGGTTGTTCTTCGTTCTTGGCGCGACCGGAGCGGAAACGGTGTAGTATACTTTGGCTTTGTAATACGCGCCCTCGAGCGCTTGCGAACGAACCGTTAGGAACAGCATGGATTGGATCGGCCTGTACCACTTTCTTTTCGAGACATATGCCGGCATGGGCATTATGATCGGTGCGGGTCTTGTCATCAGCCTTATCGCATGCATCATCATGGAGCGTCGCACCCGCAAAACGTTCGTCGACCGCCCGAAGGGCAAGGATGACTGGTCCTTCTTCGACGATGACGACGAGGAAGACTCCGAATAACCACGCGGCGGCCACTCACTCACACCTGCCGCCGAACCGCCCCGCAACGCCAATACGCGGGGCGGTTTCTTTAATATGAGCAGGACATTGTCAATAGACAATATTGGGCCTGGCCTCGATTCTTTCGAACCGGGGTCAGGCCCTTTC
>CAKTWI010000026.1 GCA_934630815.1 uncultured Senegalimassilia sp. | reverse complement strand
CGGCGCGAGGAAGTACTTTACCGGAGCGCCTCGGCGCTGTCAAGAACTTTTTTGAAAGTTTCTTTCCAGCCCTCGGCCGGTCGGCTCAGCCTCCCGTTCCGGTGCGCCCTTGCCTCAGGGCGGGGATGTATATTACGCGGCTGCGGGCCGCTTGACAATCCCTTGATGCGATTTTGCGCCGGTCTTCACATCCTGTACACAATATGTGGCATGAGCTTCTATATTTGCTGGTGTTTCTTTACGTACATACTATATGTAGTGTTTTGCTTAGTAGTGCTTCCCTATTCCATTCCATACTTGCTTTTGATTCGTTTCAGTTTGCGACGCCATGGCGCATATAGCGTTGCCAAGAACACAACCGTTGCTATGCCATGAGCCACATCGAATGGCAAGGCAGTTGCGTAGACCAACAGGACCCCTGCGAGGCCGCTTGCTTGCGCGTGATAAAAGCTGAGGATGCTCCATGCGTTCAGGATGAAGCCGTACATAAGGCAGGAACCGAATCCATATATATAGATGATCACGGCATGTCGCTCGATCAGGGACTGTTTGCGCGGGCTCCGGTCTTCCCCGCATTCGGCAAGCCCGCTTTCGCTGGCGCGATTCGAGGCCCTTACGGGGATTGCCGCCAGCAAACCCGCTCCGTACCCTACGAGGCCCCATGCGTACATTTGCCATGGGGTCCAAGGGCCCTGGCCGAAGAAGAAGTTCGATGCTAGTGCGGCCAATGCGCCCACCATGAACCCGCTTTTCCGGCCGAACACCACACCGGCTATGATCGCTATCGCGCTTACCGGCTTGAAATCCGGGATGGGGGCGAACAGGATTCGCCCCGCTGCGGCGAGCGCAGCAAGGACCACCGTTGGCATGATGTCGCGCAAACGCGGGGCCGAAGATTCGTATGTTCCGAAAAACACGCCGAGCGATGCGAGGACAACTACAAGAGATAGAAGCGCAGTTTGATCGGTGCTCGTGAGCGCACATGCCACCAGAATTGCGGGCGTCGCGCAGATCGACAGCGCCTCTATGGCGATTCGGCCTTTTGCGTGACGATCGCGATTATGTCGAACGGGCGGGTTTTGAGCCGCGACGTCCGACGCCTTTACGTCACAGCTGTTTCGCTCTACGGATTTCCGTGCGTTTTGCGAAGCTCTTCGACCGGGAGATTGCCATTCGGCGTTTTGTGGGCTTTGGGGCTTTTGCCCGGAAGCATGGACCTGCCCTGGCTCCCTATTCGTCATGAGCTACACCGTCTTCCGCGATTTGGCCGAAGAAACGGCACTCTGAATTCGGACGGTAGATGAGGTTGTTGTCGAAAAAGTCCTGAACAGGCTCCGTGCAGGCGAGCTCTCCGTCGAAGAGCATGGAGACCTCGTCGGCCGTGGCGAATGCGAAATCCAAATCATGCGTGACCAAAACAATGGTTTTGCCCTCTGCCGCCAGGGCCTTCACGATGCGCGAAAGATCGGCGGACGATGCGGGGTCGAGACCCTTCGTAGGCTCATCGAGGAACAGCAAGCGAGGCTGCGCAAGCAATAGCTTGGCGATCGCGAGCTTTTGCTGCTGTCCGCCGGACAAGTCGAACGGATGACGACTCAGCTGGTCGGACAGACCGAAACGCTGTGCCATAGCATGCGCGGCTTGCTCGTCGTAGGCGCAACGCGAAGCCCATTCCATAAGCTCCTCGCGCACGGAGTCGCATACTAGAAGTGCCTTAGGATCTTGCGGCAGCAATGCCTGAGATGCCGCTAGCTTATTGTCAATGCGACCGCGTTGCGGCGTCAGAACACCGGCAAGACAGCGCAAAAGCGTGGTTTTGCCGCATCCGTTGCCACCCACAAGCGCATGAACACTGCCCTGCCGAACGCGAAACTCCACCCCTCGAAGGACCCAAGGCGCATGGCGATCGAAGCGAAAATGCACATCACGGGCGGCCAACACCGCGTCAACATCTGCGAGTTGAGCATATCGGCTGCTGAAGTAAGGCGACAATGCGGCTTTTGCGCACTCGAACGTGCCGACCAGGCCGGGTTCGCTTAAGTCGATACGCTGAGTCACGTACGGACGAACGTCCTCTGGCGAATGCGTGGCCATGACGACGGTGATGCCGAGCTCGCGGTTCACACGGGAAAGCATGAACAGGAACTGCTTGACGGCGTTGGGGTCGAGCTGAGCGGTCGGCTCATCAAGCAGCAGCAGCCTGGGGCGCAGCGCGAGCACGGCGGCCAGGTTGACAAGCTGCTTTTGACCTCCCGAAAGGTCTTCGGTTTTCGACCTGATCCACGGCTCGACGCCGAAGAAGTGAGCGACCTCAGCGATGCGACGACGCATCTGGTCGGGTTCGATACCTAGGTTCTCCAGGCCGAACGCCAGCTCGTGCCAAACGGTATCGCACACGATCTGCGCCGCGGGGTCTTGCATGACATAACCGATGAGCTGGGCGGATTCCAACGGGGTTATCAGGTTTGCGGGCGGATTTGCAGAGAGGTTCTCGGAAAGATTGACAGGCTGATCGGCCGAATAGCCCACAGCGCGGCGTGGCTTATGCGGCTTCAGAGAATGACCGAGCACGAAGATATCGCCTGACGACTGGCCAACCGGAGCGAGCTCAGGTTTGAGGGAGCGCAAAAGGGTGGTCTTTCCCGAACCGGTGGCTCCAACGAGAACGCAAAACGCTCCCTGCTCGACACGAAGATTCACATTGTTCAAGACCGCACACGATTCGCGGCGATCGCCTTCACCAGATGGATAGGCAAACGTATAGCCGCACACCTGCACTGCAGGAACTGGGGATTCTTCGATTACATCGGCGCAGGGGCAGGAAGCGTCCTTAGGAGCGCGCAACGGCGAAGTGCCGGATGCCGCCGCCCCACAAGAGCGTCCGGGGAGTTCGGGCACTTGATCGCTCACCTGCACTGCGAGAACAGAGGATTCTTCGGGAGCCGCGGCATTGTTTTCGAAAAGCGAATGGTTTTGAGGATTCATCGGCACGACCTCCAACGCCACCAATCCAAGGTGGATAAGGCAACAGGAAACAGCATGAGCAGGGCATATGGCGCAAAATGCCACCAGGGGCCGATGGCTTTCATGGTCGGATAGAACGCATATCCCGATAATTCGACCACCGCGCAAGCCACTGAAGCCGCAACCAGGAAGAACAGGCACACAAGCACGCAGACATCAGCTCGCCCGATACGGAATCGGCGATACGACGTGCGTTTTGCGCCGCAATTATAGCCACGTGCGCGCATGGCATCGCTACGTTCAAGGGAATCCTCCATTCCCCAACCCATGAGCACGTTCACCACGCGCAAATGAGCTGCGGCTTTTTCGCGCTTGGTTTGCGCCATCGCGGCGCTGGCAGCGCTTTGCACCGCCAAAACCGCGCGCCCGCGTGAAACGAATTGGGGCACCAGGCGCAACACCTGCGACACCATCAGGGTGACGACGGGAAGCAGACGCCCGAACAGCATCATAGCGCGTTGGCTATCCAGGCAAGCCGAATAGGAAGCGAACCATAGAAACACGGCGGCGAACATGCCGCCGGAGCATAAGCCGTAGATGACCGCCTCGGCATATACGGCTCGCGACCCGATACGAAACAGCTCGGTAGAGCCCGATGCCACGAACAATGGGTTCGCCGCCGCCACGATAAGGCAGAGGGGAACAACCCATCTCAGCGACAATAAGGTCGCACGTCCACCGCGGCACACCGCCGAGCAGGCCAACGCCCCCGCAAGGGACAAGGCCACGTAAACGGGGTGCATGCACCCCATGCTCAGCGCTAGCGCGCACGCGATGAAGGCAAAGGGAACGATGGGATGATAAATATGGAACACGCAAGTCATATAAGGTATCTCAGCTCCACGGAAGAGACGGGAGGCGCACCCCCTGTGCCGGGGGCGCGTTCATGCAGCGGTCATCTCAGCTTCACGGAAAAGGCCGGGGCGCACCCCGGCCTTGCATTCTCGAACAACGGCTTCCCTAGCCGGCAACATAGTACCAAACGACCACATCGCCGTTGGAAAGCACATAGTTGGTGCACGCCGTCATGGGCGTGCTGCCGTTGACGGAGTACATCCAGCCGGAGGTTCCGCCGTGCTCCTTTTCGGCAAGTCCGCCGATAGCGGCAACGTAGGTTCCGTACGAAGTGCTGCGCGCGTTGACCGACAAGCCCAACGCGCACAACGCATCATAGGGCGTGGCGCCGGGATTGAACGAATACGATCCGCTGGCGGAAACCGGATTGCCGACGGCGCTGCTGGAAACCGAAACCGATACGGTGACGATATTCGCCGCAGCCGGCTGCTGGCCTCCGGAGCCGGAAGCTTGCGATCCGGAATCGCCCGACGGCGAGGCGGAAGGCTGGGAGGAGCCGCCCGCGGTGGTGTCGGAATCCACAGCGCCGCCGTTACCGTTAGCAGCTGAATCCGAATCAGCGTTTTGCCCGGCAGCGGAACCCGATTCGCCGTTCTGCTCGGATGAATCGGATTCCGCTTTCGAATGCGCTTCCGATTCGGCGCTGGCTTCGGCCTTGCCGGTGACCTTCGTTGCCGTCACGCGGCCCTGCTCCGCAGCTTGTTCTCCCTGAGCAGACGACTGCGCAGGCGATCCGTCTTGCCCCCCGAAGCCGCCCGTAAGGGCAAAAGCGCCCACGGAAACGAGCAGCACCGATGCGGCCAAAAGCGCGATGATGCCGCCTTTGACCTTCGGGGAGAGACGGGAAGCAGAGCCTGAATGCAGCTGCTGTTCAGGGGGCGTCGAACCCGCAGTCAAAGCCGCAGCTTCCGCCGAGCTGCGACGGGCAGCATCGCCCGCCGCAGCCGGTTCATCATGAGCAGCTTCGTTGATGTGCTCGGACATGACAACCTCCTACTTAATGCCACTCTGGCGACGCTTGGCAAACAGCCACCAGACACCCGCACCGACGATGCCCGCAACGCCCAAGCCAAGGACCACGTAGGGCCATATGGGACCGCGAGAGTCATTGTGGCTTTCAGCGGAATCGGAGGAATCGGAACTGTTAGCAGTGGCGGCATGCTGCTCAGTAGCGCCGTTAACGCTCGCGGAAGAGGACACCTCTTGGCGCGCCGAAGCGGCTGTCGACACGCCGTCGGTCTGCTGCGCGGCACCGCCTGCTGCAACGGGCAGGGATGCAGGAGCGACCAACCCGGCAACCGTCGGCTGCGTGCCGAGATCGGAACCGGGAGCCGGATCCGGGTTGGGATTAGGCTGCGGTGCAGGGCCAGGCTGAGGCGCGGGAGCAGGATCGGGAGCAGGCGAAGGCTTCACGCCGCCGCCGACCAGCTTGAACAGCGTGCCGGAGTCGTTGATGTAGTACAGGTTGCCCTCGGCATCGCAGATGACCGGGGAGTCGCAGCAGTTGTTGAAGCCCTTGGCGTCGTACGCCAACGTGGCCTGCGCATCGCCAACCTTATAGCGATACACGCCGCCGCCCGAGGTGTAGTTCACCCAGTCGCTGGTTTCGCCAGAGTTTACGGTGAAGTACACATATGTTTCGCCGTTTTGCGTGGACACGAGCGGGGCTGCCTTGATGCCGCCCAATCCCTTCGTCCAAGGCAGCAGTGCGCCGTCGGCTTGGGTGATGAGCGTGGATGCCAGGCTATCCAGGTCGACGATTGCAAGCGCCGAGGCACCGCTTTCCACCTCACCGCCGACGTACATGGTGCTTCCGTTGACGGTAGACATGCTGGCGCATCCGGAAAGGCCAAGGTCGACGACCTTGGTTTCCTTAAGGGAGCCTTGTTCACCAATTGCAAGCACATGTAGCTTGCCATCGCGGGACATCACGTACAGGGTTTTGCCGTCGGCCGACGCCACGCACGAGGAGTTCACCAGCGCGCCAAGGGAAACTGTGCTGACAACGGAGCCTGCACCGTTCAGCACCTCGACGGTACCGGCGCTGGTTGCCACGACCGTGTAGCCGCCGACGTTCACGGCACTGCCCCAGTAATATCCTTCGCCAGCGTTGTTGTGCTGCCACACCACTGCACCCGTTAGGATATTGATGCAGGTCAGGAAGCCGTTATTGTAGGTGCCGGTCGCGAAATCCACGTCGCACGTGCCCACATACGCATAGTTGCCGTTGACCGTGATCGCGGAATTGGACTGCGCCGAATCGCTGAGCTTGTCGGTGGCCCATACAGTTGTCAGGTTATCGGCCGTAAGAGCCTGCACGGCACCCCCGTCAAGCGGGACCATGATCACGCCCTGAGCATAAACGGGGCGCGTGGTGTAGCCGATGGAGGAGACAAGGTTAGCCTGCGCGACTACTTCACCCGTGGACGAATCGATTTTGAGCAAGCGGTTGTTTACAGCAAGGTACACGAAACCGTTCACGATGACGGGCTCGCTGGCATTAGGGTACTGCGCGCTGGAGAATTGCTTGTAGTCGAGAGCCCAGCCGGGCTTCATGTAGTCGGTGGGGGTTGCCGCCGTGGTGGGACGGGACTGATCGCCGGCCCAATCCGCCTCCCAATCGGGACGAGGCGCGGAAGGATCGATCGTCACCTCATCGAGGTTCGGAAGCGTGTTCGAGCCGTGCACCCAGGAAATGGTGTCGCCGGATTTGAGCGTAAGGCCAGCTGCGCTGTTAATGGCCTTCCCGTTGATCAGGCAGTTCCATCCTCCTTTGAGCGTAACGCCGGATGGCGAGGTTATGGAAATGAGAAGCCAGGTAAAACCCAGATCAAGGATTTCGCAATCAGGCTCGCATTCGTCGAAGAAGCTCAAGCAGATGTCGTCGAAGGAAGCGGTTGCGAGCTCGTTGCGCGAACGCTGCGCCCAGCGTTCGGCCTTGCCGTTGCTGTCCTTGCCGATAATCTCGACCGTGATGTTCATCTGCCCAGGCATGATGGCGCCATCGGCACTGTAGACCCAGCTAACCTTGTCGCCGGCGTGCAGAATGCAGCCGCTGGCACCGACCCCCGAAGGTTCGCCATTCACGAAAAGCTGCCAGTATTTTTTGGTGTTTTGATCCCAGCCGAGCGTGACATTCTTATCGAACGGCGAGGTGATGGTGTTGAGATAGATGCCGTATTCCGATTCTTGGATATTGGCCACTAAGCCCGCCTGCTTGAACATGGCGCGCGTCAAATCGGCCGCACTGGAACCCTCCGACACATCAATGGTGGTTGGCTGCGCCCAAATCTGCTGATTACCATCAGCGTCTTGGCCGATAACTTCGCACGACACCGAAAGGTCATTGGTCGGAGCGGAATCACCGAAGGCGGTGAAAGCCCAAACAACGGAATCGCCTTCCTTAAGAGTATAGCCACCCGCGCCGACCGAAGAAGCACTGCCGTTGATAAACAGCTGCCAGTAATTCCTAGTAACCGGATCATAGCTGAGCGTAGGGCCACCCTCAAACGGCGAGGAAACTGCGTTCAGAGCCCATCCCCAGCTACCATTTGGGTTGTAATCGGCCTTCAGCCCGGTACGTTTGAACAACTCTTCGGTCAAGGTTGCCGCAGTTGCACCCTCTTTGAGGGAGAATCCTTGCGCAGCAGCCCACGTCTGCCGATTTCCCTGCGCATCAACGCCGATAACGGAGCAAGTTGCGTTGATTAGAGAAGCCGTCTCCTCTTTAAGGGCCTTCTCAGCGACTGCTGCGGGAACATCTTGCTCGGGCGCCTGAGCAGCGGGTTGATCGGCATCCTCCTGCGAGTCGTTGTCAGCAGCACTCGCCGCGTCAACGCCTTCGTCAACCTTTTCGGCATCCGAAGCAACACTGCCGGAGGCGGTGTCGGTTGCTTCGTCATGGCCTCCGGATTCGGTTGCGGGTCCCTGAGCATCGGACGGCAGCGATGGAGCTTCTGTTTGTTCCGTAGAATCAGGCGTCGGCTCAACCTGCCCAGCATCAGGCACATCAGCCTTCTGCGCTTCCTTTTGAGCAACGGGTGAAACGCTGGCCTGCGTCTCAGCGAGCGCCGCCGACGGCGTCATGGAGACGGCCAGCGCAACCGCCAAGAAGATGGAGAACATACCCTGGATCAGCGACCGCTCATATGACTTCGATGCGGTCTGCGCATATGAACGCGCAACCTTCCGCACGTTTGTGCGAGTTTGCGCTACGTTTTGCGCGCGTTCGGACGATTCGCCGATGGTCATCGGAACCTCTCTTCCAGGGCTTCGTGCGATGGGTGGGCATTCCGACTTCGCCTTACCTGAACGGCCCGCATGCCTGCGGCGGTGCCTGCCGACGGACCTGCGCATAAGTCAAGCCGCCAACCCGTTCATCAGCGTATACGATTCCTGGTAGAGCCCGGGATTCTCACCCGTGTTCCCCCAAGCGGCCAAGTCCCTTCCCTAGCCGCCCGCGCCGTGCCCGGCGCAACCATCTGTGCCAATTTCTCGAACAGGTGATTTTACCACGTCTGAACTGGGATTTAGCCGAGCTTTCGACAAGGTGCCGCAAGGAATCGCGCATGGTTGCAAGATAGGGGGATTTGCGCAGTCGGTCGGGTTCACTGTCCCTACGATTCGCTGCTTATAATTGTTCGGGAACAGACACAATGGCCGCATCGTTTGATTGGAAGGCGAAGCATGGGCGAATTCAATGACAGGGTGTATGAGACGGTGCGGCGGGTGCCGCGTGGGAAGGTTGCGGCGTATGGGCAGATCGCGCGGCTGATCGGGCAGCCTCGCAAGGCGCGGTTCGTCGGGTACGCCATGCATGGGAATCCCGATCCGTGGGATTGCGCGGCTCAAACGGGGATTCCTTGCCATCGTGTGGTGTTCAAGGACGGTTCGCTTGCGCCGGGTTTTGCGTTCGGCGGGCCCGATGAGCAACGAGCGCGGCTTGCCGCGGAAGGCGTGACGTTTTTGGACGACGGACGCGTTGATATGCGGGCTTGCCAGTGGGATGGTAGGAACGCTGGGGATGCAGACGGCGGCGCGGCGGCCGAGGGGCCGACTGCGCCGCCGATCGATTTCGATTGGGCCGCTGAGCTGGGCGAATAAGCGGCTGGTTTCGAGGCGGCTTTCGCGGCCGCTTCCCTATTCAGGCCGCAGGCTTTCCACCAGGGCGCTGGCTACGCGCAGGCCGTCGCAAGCTGCGGACATGATGCCGCCTGCGTAGCCCGCGCCCTCGCCGCAGGGGTAAAGGCCGGTTTCGGGCTCGAGAGCGGCGGAATCGGCAGGGCGCGCGCTGTTAGCTGCTGAGGATTCCGGAGCCGTTTGGGCCTGGGTCTGAGACCCGGTCTTACTCTGCTCGCCACCCGAAACGGACGCTGCGGCCAGCTGGGCCTGCATGTTTTTGCCGCGCACGATGCGCACGGGGCTTGAGCTGCGGGTTTCCACGCCGGTGAGAACCGCCTGCGGGTCGGCGAAGCCGCGCAAACGACGGTCGAGCTGCGGAAGGGCCTGCTCCATAGCGCGCGCCACAAACGGGGGGAGGCACTCGTGCAGGTCGCACCATGCGACGCCGCGCGCGTAGGTGGGCTTCACCTGCTTGCTCGGGCTGCCGGCACGATGCGCCAGGAAGTCGCCGACGGTTTGCGCGGGGGCCTGATACGGTTGGCCACCGGCATCGATGGCGGTTCGGTAGGCAGCCCGCTCCATCTCACGCTGCAACTTGATGCCCGCAAGCGGGTCTTCGCCGTCGAAATCCTCGGGGCCCACGCCGACCAGCAGCGCGCTGTTGGCGTTTTGCCCATCGCGCGCGAAGCGGCTCATGCCGTTGACCACCACGCCCTCCGGCTCGCTGGCGGCGCACACCACTTCCCCACCTGGGCACATGCAGAACGTGTACACGCCGCGGCCTTGCTCTTCGCCCTTTTGCGGGCGCAGATGCATCGACAGCTTGTAGTCGGCGGCGCCGAGCGCCGGATGGTCGGCGGCCTTCCCGTACTGTGAGCGATTGATGAGCCGCTGAGGGTGCTCGATGCGCACGCCAACGGAGAACGGCTTCTGCTCCATATGCACGCCCGCGTCGCGCACGAGCTCGAACGTGTCGCGAGCGGAATGGCCGCACGCCAGCACGACGTGGCTTGCGGGGATCAGCTCGACGGTGGGTTCGGATTGGGTGGCAAATCTGGTGATTTCGGCTTGGGTTAGGCGGCCGCTTTCGAAATGCAGGGATGTGAGCTGGGTGTTGAAGCGCACTTCGCCACCGGCTTGTTCGATCTGCTTGCGGATGTTGCGCACGATGTCCACGAGCAGGTCGGTGCCAATGTGGGGTTTTGCCTGCCACAGGATCTCCTCGGGCGCGCCCGCTTCCACGAACAGATGCAGGACGTGCTGCGCCCAGGGGCTTTTGATGTTCGTGGTGAGCTTTCCGTCCGAGAACGTTCCCGCCCCGCCTTCGCCGTACTGGATATTGGTGTGCTGGTCGAGCGGCTCGCCGGCGTTGAAGGCGTCGACCGCTGCCATGCGCTCGTCGACCGCCGCCCCGCGCTCGACCACGAGCGGACGCAGGCCGGCGCGCGCCAGGTAGAGCGCGCAGAACAGGCCTGCCGGGCCGGTGCCCACCACGATGGGGCGCGGCTCGTTTTGCGCCTGAGGGGAATCGCCGACTTGCGGAACCTGCAACGGCTCGTAGGGGCGATGCGCCTTCACGTTCGCGGCGCCCTTGCGGTACGCGGCGGCCTCGATGGCTGCGGCTTCGGCCTGGGCTCCGCCCGCCAGCTCCACGCCGAGCGTTGCGACGAAGTGCACGTCGTGCTTTTTGCGCGCGTCGACGCTGCGCTTGAGCAGGCGAATCTCGGCGATATCGCTCGGCGGGATGCTAAGCGCTCGGGCCGCAGCGCGGCGCACGAGCTTTTCGGCTTGCTTGCCTTCGAGCCCGGCATCAAGCGGAAGGGCAAGGTTTGAGATCTCAAGCATGGTTTCCTCCAGGCTATCGATTGCGACGACGGGCGTTTCGAGCGGCATCCCCGCCGCGTTGGTTACGGGATTTGCCGTGTTCGTTCCGATGGGGGTGATGCGGGCGCTGCGGCTTGCCTACACGGGAAGAAGAGCGGGCACCACCGGTGCGGGCGGATGCTTGCGAGCTACCCAAACGTGACGCAGCTTGCGAGTAGGAGTCGCAACCCGAGAGGGAACGAGCGCCATCAGCGCAGGCGAGCGTTTGCGGGCAGCCTGAACGCGTCGCAACCTCCGAGTAGGAACCACCGTTCGAAGATGGACGGAAAGAACCGGTGCAATCCGGTGACCGCTTATCGCTCGGATGCGATTTTGCATCCGCAGGGGCGCTGCTGCGCTGATTGTGCGCTTTGCCGCTCGGGACTTCTCCCCCTCTTGCAACGCGATCGGCCGCGGCACGACCGGCGAGCATGCCGCTTGACCAGGCCCAATGAAGGTTGAAGCCGCCGCAGGGCGCATCGACGTCAAGCGCCTCGCCCGTGATGAACAATCCCGGCACGTCAAGCGCTTCGCAGGTGGCAGGGCTGAACCGCTCCACAGGGAAGCCGCCGCGACGCACCTGGCATTGGCGCTCGTCTCCGATGCCCTCCACTGTCAGACGCATACCTTTGAGCATGTCACAAAGCTGAGGAACCGTCTCTTGTGCAAACCGGTCACCGGTTCGCAAACCCGCCTGCCTTAGCGCCGCGACGGACACCGCGGGCAGCAGCAGGCCCTCCAGGAAGCGATCGAGCGTGAGCGCTGTGCCCATCAGCTTCTGCATCCGCTTGCGGCGCGTCAGCATGAAGCGCTCCATGTCCTGCGAGGGAATATCGGGAAGGAAGTCGACGACCAGGTCGTCACCGGGTTGCGCAAAACGCGACAGGTTGAACACCGACACGCCGGAGACCCCGTAGTCGCGGAACAGCAGCTCGCCGCGCTCGCTTGCGATACGCTGCCCGCCGCGCTCGAGGTGCACGGTTCCGCGCACGCGGATGTTATTGAGCTGCCGCGCGAGCTTCGCGCTTTGCGCATCGACGCGCAAAGGCCCCAACACGGGTTGCATGTCCGAGCACACCAAGGGTTCCGGGAGCTGAATGCCGCTTGCCGCACGCCCACCGATGGCCACGATGACTGCCGCTGCATGCGCAATCGTCTTGTCAGCGAAGCGGATGTTGAAGCAACCCGCGCCGTCCGGGGCGGGCGCGTCAACGCGCAAGGCGCGCTTGTCGGTTTGCACATCGACGCCCAGCTCAGCGGCCGTGGAGCGCAGCACGTCCAGCACGCTGGTAGCTTTGTTCGCCATGGGATACAAGCGCCCCTCCGACTCCTCGCGCGTCACAAGGCCCATGTCGGCGAAACGTTCGAGCACGGGGTTCGCCTCAAGGGTTCGCACACTAGTTGCGCCTCGCTCCGTGGCGTAAGCGCTTTGCAGGTGCATAAGAGCATGCCCCACAAAAGCCTGATTGCGGTACGCGTCAGCGCTGATGCAAGCGTTTGAGATGTTGCAACGGCCGTTGCCGGTTGCCAGGATGGAGCGGCCGATGCGCTCGGGGTCGGCCTCGAACAGGGCCACATGCGCCACAGCGCCCGCTTGGCGCAACGCAAGCGATGCTTCCACAGCCGCCATCAGGCCCGATGCGCCGCCGCCTATGATTGCGATAGTTTCCATACCCGCCATTATAAGGCGAAGGCCACACGCCGGCGCTGGGCAAGCCCGCGCTTCAAGGGATGCCCGCATTGCGCGCGCACCCTCACGTGCCACCGCAAAAGCCCCCTGAAAGAAGAAAGCCGGCCGCAAAAGCGACCGGCTTTCAAATCATTTCCAACGTGAACAGGTGCCTGTCCCCTGTTCACCCTGTTCGCATAAGGGCGGAAAACTCACCGAGGCGGAAGCACGCAGGTTTGCAGCCCAACGTGAACAGGTGCCAACGTGAACAGGTACCTGTCCCCTGCTCACGCGCGGGACCGCTCCCCCTACGCCTTCTTGCGGGTGAACACGCTTTTCTCGGGCAGCTCGTGGATGTCCGCACGCAGCTCTTCGTCGATGTTGCCGTCGTAGACGTAATGCTGCGTCTCCTTGCCCACCATGCCGGCGCACAGCAGCACCATAAGGATGTTGGGCAGCGCCATGAGCGCGTTGGAGATGTCGGTTGCCGTCCAGGCAACATCGCCGACGCCCACGCCGCCCAAAAAGCCCATGCAAATATAGAAGCCCAGGTACAGCGGCACCCAACGGCGGCCGAACAGGTACAGGGTGACGCGTTCGCCGTAATAGCTCCAACCGATGATGGTGGAATAGGCGAAGCACAGGATGCCCAGCATGAGGATGGGCGCGCCCACGTAGGGGATGGTGGCGAACACGGCGTTGGCGAGCGTGGCGCCGTTGGTGACGCCGGCATCCTGGATGAGCGTGGGGTGGGCGCACAGCGACGAGACGATGACCAAGGCGGTCACGAAGCAGATGACCACCGTGCACCAAAACGGGCCGGTCATGGACACGAGCGCCTGGCGCGCAGGGTTTTTCGACTCGGCGGCGGCGCTGATGAGCGGGGCCGTGCCCAGGCCAGCCTCGTTGGAGAACAGGCCGCGCGCGCAGCCGAACTGCAGCGCCACGATGATGCCGCTGCCCACCGCACCGCCGAAGGCCGCGCGAGGGGTGAAGGCACATTCGAAGATCAACCTGAACGACTCGCCGATGAACGCCCAGTTGCAAACGAGGATATAGGCGCAGCCCAAGATGTACGCGACGCCCATGATGGGCACGAGCTTCTCGCAGATGTTGGAGATGGTTCCCAAGCCGCCCATGATGATGAGCAGGGCGCTACCGCACACGATGGCGGCGACGATCCAGGGTTCCACGCCGAAGTTCGCCTGCGCAACCGAGGTGATGGCGCTGGTCTGCACAGCCGATCCGACTCCGAAGATAGTAAGGCATGCCATGACGGCGAACCAGATGGCCATGAACTTCGCCCACCACGGAACGGTGCCGTCGGGACGCTTGTAGCGCTGCTCCCACACGTGCATGGCGCCGCCCATCATATGGCCCTGACGATCCTTCACGCGATACTTCATGGCAGCGTAGACCTCGGTGTACTTCGTTGCCATGCCCAAGATACCCGTGAGCCACATCCACAACACCGCACCCGGGCCGCCGGAGAGCACTGCCGTGGCCACGCCGACGATGGAACCCGTTCCCAGCGTGGAGGCAAGCGAGGTGGCCATGGCGCCGAAGTTGCTGACATCGCCCTGAGCGCCGTTGTCCTTCGTGATGGAAAGCTTGAGCGCCAAGGGCAGTTTGCGCTGGATGCCCTTGGTGCGGATGGTGGTGTAGATATGGCAGCCCAGCAGCAAGATGATCATAGGCGGCCCCCAAACGGCGGCGTCTATGCTGTCGAGCACTTCGATGTAATCCATGCAAAACCTCGTAGCCTTAAAGATGAGTCCCTTCAGGGACGCGAACGGTTTATTATAGGGCCACCTTCGCTGCAGACCGCCGAAGTCTCGGCGAAAAAGCGCATTGCGTGGCGCTTCGGTAGGAAAGCAAGCCCCTCCAAGCTGATTTCCTATAACTATTCGTTATAAGTTCGCACCCCAAAACGCGGAAAACATCCATAGCCCAAACGGTTGCGAACCCATGGCGGCGCAGCTAAACTAGGTGCCATTGAATTCTGTTTCAGGGCGAGGTGGAAATCCTCACTGGCGGTAACCGGATACGCGCGGCGGCAAGCCGCAGCTAAGCCGGAAGTCCGCGACCCTGTGCGTCAAGCGGCGGCAAGCTGCATGCACGCAAGGCTGACCTGGTGCAACTCCAGGACCAACGGTCAAAGTCCGGATGGAAGAGGCAGAGTTCGCGAAACGCACCGCAGGCGCCGCATTGCCGGGCGGGAAGTTGTTGAGCGAATACAAGCCCGTATGGAAGGAATTCATACGGGCTTGTCTCTTTTTCGCGAAGCTTGAGAGCAAAACCCGTGGGAAGAAGGCTTCGCGGAAAGAAGGACCAACCATGTCTCAGGCAACCGCCGCAAACGCAACCATCAAGAACACGAACCGCTGGTCTACGCGCCAGCTGGTCACCATGGCCCTTATGTGCGCCATCGCCGCGCTGCTGTCGTTCGTGCAGATCCCCATCCTGCCCGCAGCGCCGTTTCTGACCTACGACCCCTCGCTCATGCCCGCCATGGTGTGCGGCTTCGCCTTCGGCCCGGGCGCCGGCTTCGCCGTGGGCGCCGTCGCCGCCATCATCCACAGCCTGATGCTCGGCGAATGGGTCGGCGGCCTCATGAACATCTGCGCCACGCTGTTCTTCGTGGTGCCCGCCGCCGCCATCTACGCCCGTAAGCACACGTTCGCCGGCGCCATCATCGGCCTGCTGGTCGGCTGCGTGGTGGCCACCATCGGCGCCGTCGCCACGAACCTGACGATCGGCGTGTGGTTCTGGTACGGCAGCGCCGATGTCATCATGCCGCTCATCCTGCCCGCAGTGCTCCCGTTCAACCTGATCAAGACCGTGCTGAACAGCGCGCTGACCCTGCTGGTGTACAAGGCCGTCTCCAACCTGATCACCCCGAAGAAGGACCAGGTCAAGGGCCGCTAAACACACGTGTTCCCAACCGTGCCGCCCCAGCGCGGCACGGTCCCGCCGGCAAGCAGGAGCACCCCGCTTGTCGGCGGGACCGTATGACGGGATAGCGGGAATCGGCGCGGTAGCCCGCCTTTCGCAAGAGCAGGCGCCCGAACCCGGGCGAAGGGCTGCAGCCCGGATAGACGCGCCGGTCTACTGGGGCCACTCCGCTTGAGGCTCGCTGCGGCTCCGTTTCGCATCCCGCAAAACGCAACGTAATTCGCCGATTCATGAAAGGATCGTAAAGCGAATCATGATAGATGTTCAAAACGTCCGCTTCACCTACGACGGCGCGAACTTCGCCCTTGACGGCGTGAGCCTGCACGTGCGCAAGGGCGAATTCCTGTGCATCTTAGGCGGCAACGGCAGTGGCAAGTCGACGCTGGCCAAACACTTGAACGCCCTGCTCATCCCCGACGAGGGCACCGCGAAGGTGCAGGACATGCCCACCGCGGACGCCGACTGCACGTACCGCATCCGCGAGACGGTGGGCATGGTGTTCCAAAACCCCGACGACCAGCTGGTGGCCTCGCTCGTGGAAGACGACGTGGCCTTCGGCCCCGAGAATCTGGGTATCCCCACCGATGAGCTGCGCGAACGCGTGACGCAGGCGCTTGAGGACGTGGGGCTTTCGGGCTTCGAACGCCATGAGACGCACGCCCTGTCCGGCGGACAGAAACAGCGCGTCGCCATCGCCGGCGTGCTGGCCATGAACCCTGAGGTGCTCGTGCTCGACGAGGCTTCCGCCATGCTCGACCCCCGCGGCCGAGCAGGCCTTATGCGCGTGTGCCATGAGCTGCACGAGCGCGGGATGACCATCGTGATGATCACGCATTATATGGAAGAGGCGGCGCAGGCCGACCGCGTGGTAGTAATGGAGCGCGGTCACGTGGCGCTCGAGGGCACGCCTGACGAGGTGCTCGTTCAGGCACGCGCGCTGGCGCACCTGAACCTTGACGTGCCGTTCGCGGCCCGCTTGTCGCTGGATCTGCGCGATGCGGGCATGGCCGTGCAGCCCACCGTGGACGCAGGGAAGCTGGCGCGCGAGGTCCTGGCGCTTGGCGAGGCCGCCGGCATATGCGCCGCGGCCGGCACAAGCGCGGAATCGCCCGACTCGACCGACGCCGACGTCGACTTCCCCACCTGCGAGGGCGACGCAGATGCCCCAGCGCTCATCGAATTTCAAGACGTCAGCTTCACCTACGACGCGGCAGAAGAAAAACGGCAGCGCAAGCGCAAGCAGGCCCCTGCCGCCCGCCAGGCAAAATGGGGCAACAGCCCCGACAGCCTGTGGGCCGTGCGCGACGTCTCGCTTCAGGTGCGCCGCGGCGAGTTCCTCGGCGTTGCCGGGCATACCGGCAGCGGCAAATCGACGCTCATCCAGCATATGAACGGCATCTTGAAGCCCACCTCAGGGCGCGTGCTCATCGACGGCACCGACATCGCCTCGAAGGGCGCCGAGTCGAAGGTGCGCGGATCGATCGGCGTGGTGTTCCAGTATCCCGAGCACCAGCTGTTCGCCGAAACCGTGTACAAGGACGTGGCCTTCGGGCCGCGCAACCTGGGGCTTTCGGGCGAAGAGGTTGATGCGCTCGTGCGCAGCTCGCTCGAGCGCGTAGGTCTTTCCTTCGACGAGCTGGCCGAAAAGAGCCCGTTCGAGCTTTCGGGCGGCCAGCAGCGCCGCGTGGCGTTCGCCGGCGTGCTTGCCATGGACCCGCAGGTGCTCGTACTCGACGAACCAGCGGCGGGCCTGGACCCCGCCAGCAAGCGCTCCTTCCTGCAGATGATCGCCCGCCTGCATGACCAGGGCCTCACCGTGGTCATGGTGTCCCACTGCATGGACGACCTTGCCGCCATGTGCGACCGCGTGGCCGTCATGAACGAAGGGCGCCTGCTGGGCGTCGGCGCACCCGAGCGCCTGTTCCTGCACGCGCGCAAGCTCAAGGAAGTGGGCTTGGGAACCACCGAGCCGCAGGCGTTCGCGGAAGCGCTGCGCGCAGGCGGATGGGCCCTTGAGCAAGGGAAACTGTATACGGAGAAGGACTTGGCAGGGATGATCGCTGCGGCTTGCGGCGCGGGCAGCGGCAACGCCGGCGATGCCGCCCCTTCCCCAGCCGGCTCTGAAGGCCAGGTGGTCGAATGAACCCGGGCTTTTCCTTCGGCAGCTACGTTTCCGGCACCAGCTGCGTGCATCGGCTCGACCCGCGCACGAAGCTCATAGCAGGTTGCGTGTTCATCGTGGTGCTGCTGTGCGCAAAAAGCGCCGCGGCCCTGGCCGTATGTGCAGCGTTCACGGCACTGTGCTACGCGCTGGCACAGATCCCGCCGAGCAAGGCAGCGCGGTCGTTGGCACCGCTTATGGCCATCGTGGTCATCGTGGCGGTGCTGAACCTGTTCGTCACGCAAGGCGGCCAGGTGCTCGTCGACTGGGGCATCCTTCGCATCAGCGAGGCGGGCGTGCAAACCTGCCTGTTCATGGGCGCCCGCCTGACCATCATGATGCTGGGAATGAGCCTGATCACCCTGACCACCATGACCATCGACCTGACTGAGGCGTTCGAATGGGTGCTCAAGCCCTTCGCCCGCTTCGGCGTGCCCGCCCACGAGCTGGGCATGATCATGGGCATCGCGCTGCGCTTCATGCCGCAGTTCGCCAACGAGCTTGCCGTGGTCTACCACGCTCAGGTCAGCCGCGGCGCCCGCCTGTCAAACAGCCCCGCACGCGGCGTGCGCATGCTCACTTCGCTCATGGTACCCTTGTTCACCAGCGTGTTCCGTCACGCCGAAACGCTTTCAGCGGCCATGGACGCGCGCTGCTACCACGGCGGCGAAGGACGCACGCACCTGCATCCGCTTCGCTTCGCCCCGCGCGACGCCGCAGCCGCCGCCTTCATGGCCGTTTTGGCCGGCTGCGTCGCAGCCATCGGCTACTTGCTTTAACCGACCGGTTCCAAGACTAGGAGGATCACATGACCGGCAACGAGACCATCCTGCAGTATCTGACGAACGTCCCCGCGTGGTACCTGGCCACCAGCGTGAACGACCAGCCCCACGTGCGCCCGTTCAGCTTCGCCGCCGAGCAGGACGGCAAGATCTGGTTCGTCACCGCCACTACCAAGGACGTGTGGGAGGAGCTGCAGCAGAACCAGAAGTTCGAGGCATCCAGCTGGTGGCCCGGCCATGGCTGGCTGATCCTTCGCGGTAAGGCCGGCCTTGAGGACAAGGCGAACGCCGACATGCGCTACGCCGGTTACGCGCACCTGTGCAGCCTGGGCGAGAGCTACGACGGTCCCGATGACCCCACGCTGGTGTTCTTCAGCGTCGAGGAGCCCGAGGCGTGGATCTGCAACCACGAGGAGTGGAAGCCGATCGAGCTGTAGGGACGCCGCAAACCTGACGCAATCGCGGCGGAAGGCGGTTTTGAGAAGCCGCAAATCTGCCGTAAACCGCATGGCTTTCCGGATTGCAGGTTTTGCGTTCGCAGCACCTCATGCGCCAGCGGGCTTTGCAAGGCTTTTGATAAAGCGAAACAGGAAGGGCACGGCTTTGAGCCGTGCCCTTCCTTATGCAAATCACTGGATTCGTCGGAGCCCGCTTTCGCAAAGCCGGGCTTCAGCCAAAACACCCCGCAACGCGGCGGCGCGGGAGCGCCTATTCGAAGTCGTACAGGTCCTTGGCGGCCTGCTTAAAGTCCTCGTAGACTTCCTGGGCGATAGCCTGGTCCTCGACTAATTCGAACGCGGCGGGCTGACCATCTTCGTCAAGCTCGGTCACCTCAAGCGGGATGATCTCGCCCGAGCTGCATGCCGGGCTGTCCTCGGTGACCGGGAAGAAGAAGCCGTAACGGCGACCCTCGTGCAGGATCAAGCCGAGGAACTCAAGATCGATCTGATCGCCCTTCTCGTCCTGAAACGTGAGGGTGATGCCTTCCTCGGTGGGCGGGCAGAAATTCGGGGCGCTTCCTTCGCGCATGGCAACTCCTTTTAACATGGCCGACATCGCTTGCAGCCGATTCCTCCATAGCCTGCGTGCATGGATTCACGTGATTTCCTCAGCGTATCACAATAGGTTGCAATGCGCTCGTTGACCTCCCGTAATCTATCCGACTGCTATACTACTGAACAGTGAAACAACGGCGCAAGCACCTGCGTGCCAAGCACATTGCCGCAGGACAGCGCGCTGTTTAGGTTACCCGTGCAAGGAGGATCGAACATGTTCCCGATGATGGATCCCGAGAAGATGAAACCCATGGAAGAAGACGAAGCCGTGAAGAAGATGGCCAACATCGGCGCGATCATGGAAGGCGCCGGCGATAGCTTCAGCGAGGACGACATGAGGCTGTTCCGCGATGCGTTCATGGGCACCAACGCCCTTGAGGAGCAGATGGAAGCGCTTATCTCCCGTTACAACGGCCTTAGCGAGGATGAAGAGGAAGAAGACGAGGACGACGGCGAGATCCGCCTGAGCGACCTGGACTTCGGCTTCTAATCCCGGCGAACAGACACGCGTCTTCGAGCGCTTACCAGTCCGATCGATTCAAGCCCGGCTCCTGACCGCAAAACGCGATCAGGAGCCGGGCTTTTTGCATGAAAAGGAATCTCATGCGCACCCGCGTTTAAGCGCGGGTTCCGAGACACCTGATGCCACCGATGAGGCGCAAACCCGTACAGCGAGAGCGCGGCGCTTCCCCATTCTGACCCGCGTCGCATTCGCGCAAAACCGCCGAGATGCCCGATGTGAAGCACCAAGAGCCAAGCGCCGGTAAACAATCCCAAACAGCAAAACGGGCCGCTCGTTTCCGAGCGGCCCGAATCAGCTAGCCGATGTTAGCCTTGAACCTTCTTGCGCTTCTTCTTGGAGCGGTTTTGCGCCTTAGCAGGCTTGCTCGCAGCCTGCTGACCTTGCGAAGCAGCGGGCTCCGCAGTGGGCGCGTCCTGGCCGGCACCATCCGCAACAGCATCCGCGGCAGCGCCGGCAGCAGCAGCTGCGGTGACGGCAGCGGCCTGCGGCAGTCGGTTCAGGAACCAACGCTGGATGTCCGTGCCGTACTTCTTCTGCAGCTTCGCGAACTGCGGCTCGCGCGTCTTCCACATCACGTAGATGGGCGTTGCGATGGCATAAGACGAGTAGCAGCCGCACATCAGGCCCACGGTCATGGCCAGGGCGAAGTCGCGCAGCGTCTCGCCGCCGAAGATGAGCATGGCCGCAACCGGGATAAGCGAGGTGATGGAGGTGTTGAGCGAACGCACCAGAACCTCGTTGACGGAGTGGTTCGCCATGGTTGCGAACGTGCACTTCGGCGAATCGCCCTTCATGTTCTCGTTGATGCGATGGAACACGACCACCGTATCGTAGAGCGAATAACCCAGGATGGTGAGCAACGCTGCGATGGTGTTCGGTGTGACCTCGCGACCCACGAGCACGTACACGCCCAGCACGATGACCAGGTCATGCAGCAAGGCGATAACCGCCGACACGCCCATCTTCGGATCGCGGAAGCGCACCGAGATGTAGGCGATGATGAGCAGCAGCGACACGAAGAACGCGATGCAGGAGCTCTGGATGACGCTGGTGCCCCAGTCCGGGCCGATGGTGGTTACCTCGAAGCTTTCCGCATCCCAGCCGAACTGGTCGGCAACCTTGTTGGCCGCCGCGGCAGCGCTTTCCGCCGACGTATCGGTGGTGCGCACGAGGAAGCCAGCCTGGCCGTCGGAGTCGGTGGTCTGCACCACGGCGTCGGGCTCGCCGGCATCGGCGAAGGCCGAACGCACCTGCTCGGTGGTCACGTCGTTGCCGCCCTGATGGAACGTCACCGAGGTGCCACCCACGAACTCGATGCCGAAGTTCACGCCGCGCACGCCGACGAGCGCCACGACCAGCACGACCGCCACGGCCGCGATGGACAGGAACACCTTACGGTAACCCAGCAGGTTGATGTCGAGCTTGATGAAGCGGCCGCGCACGTCATGACGCGAGGAAGCAGGCTTCTCGCCCTGGAAGTACGGGGCGGCCTCCTTGCAATCCTTCACGCCCCAGAAGCCGGGGTGCTTGGCGATGCACTTCGGCGCCAGCAGGCGGATGATGGGCGCCTTGAACAGCAGCATCATGACGATGTCGCAGATGATGCCGAGCGCCAGCGTCAGGCCGAAGCCCTTGACCGAGGCGCTTGCTAGGAAGAACAGCGTGAGCGCCGAGACCATGGTGACCAGGTCGGCGTCGATGGACGTGAGGATGCCATGGCGCACGCCGGTGACGGAGGCCGCGCGGACGCTGCGGCCCATGCGGATCTCCTCGCGGAAGCGCTCAAGCGTGAGGATGGAGGAGTCCGCCGCCATGCCGATGGTCAGCACGACGCCGGCGATGCCGGCCATGGACAGGCTGAACAGGCCGAAATGCGACAGCAGCGCCAGAATGCCCAGGTACAGCACGGCGAACACGGCCATGGCGGCAGCGGTGATCAGGCCCAGACCCTGGTAGAACACCAGCAGGTACAGCATGACCAGCGCAAGGCCGATAGCGGCCACCAGCACACCGGAGGTCAGCGCATCCTGGCCGAGCGTCGGGCCGACCACCTGGGATTGCGCGTACTCGAAGCTTACGGGCAGCGAGCCGGACTCGAGCACCGTCTCCATGGAGGAGGCGGCTTCCTTGTCGTAGCCGCCGGTGATGGACACCTGACCGCCGGTAATCTCGGACTGCACCGCCGGCGCGGACTGCACTTCGCCATCAAGGATGATGACGATCTTGCCCTTGGTGCTTGCCAGGTCCTTCGTGGCGTCGGCGAACGCCTTCGTACCCTCGGAATCAAGGGAGACGTTGACCGAATAGTCGGTGCCAGTCTCGGAGGCGCGGCCGATGTCGACCTTCGTGATGTTGCTGCCGGTGATGAGCGGCGTGTACGTGCCCTCCTCCACCGTCAGATGCTCGGTCTTGCCGGAAGGCAGCGTGTTGCCGAAGTCGTCGGTGATGGTGCCGCTGGAACCGTACTGACCGTTCTCGATCTTGGTTTTGACGTCCTCATCGGTAAACGAATCCAGGCGGGCGAACTCCAACTTGCCGGTTTTGCCGATGGTGGACAGCGCCGTTTCCGTATCGGAAAGGCCGGGGATCTGCACGAGGATCTGGTCGGAACCCTGCAGCTGCACCACGGCCTCGGAGGCGCCGAGCGCGTTGACGCGCTGCTCGATGATGGCGCGCGACTTCTCCATGTCCTCGGAGGTCACGGCGTCGCCATCGGTGCTTTTCGCCGACAGCACCACCGAAAGGCCACCCTGGATGTCCAGGCCCTGGTTGATCTTGTCCTGCGGAGGGGTGAACATGAAGATGGACCCCAGCACCAGGACGGTGGTCAGCACCAACAGCCATACGTTGCGGCGGTTGGCGTTGCCGCCCTTCTTCTTGGCCTTGGCGTTTTGCGCTTTCGCCATGCGAGCTTCTCCTAGCCTCGTAAACCACAGGACGGCCCCGTCGGGCCGTCCCTTTTCGCGGCGGCAAGCGCCGCCATATATACCCTAACTCTCGTATTTTCCCACAATCGAGGAGAATACGAAAGCACCAAGGAGCGGGAATCCGCCCGAGTCCTATATCAGTAGTCCTTAGCGGCCGGGCTGTTCATCCACTCCTCGTAGAACTGCTCGTACTCGCCCGCCAGCACGGCCTCGCGGGCACGGCGCATGAGGTCGAGCAGGAAGTGCAGGTTGTGCACCGACAGCAGGATGGCGCCGAGCATCTCGTTTTGCTTCACCAGGTGGCGCAGATAGGCTCGCGTGTAGTTCTGGCACGTCGGGCAGGTGCAGCTGCGGTCAAGCGGCGTGAAGTCGCGCGTGAACTTCGCGTTGCGCATGTTCATGCGGCCCGTGCTGGAGAACGCCGTGCCCATGCGCGCGGTGCGGGTGGGCAGCACGCAGTCGAACATGTCGACGCCCTCGCGCACGGCGCGCACGAGCGTGGTGGGGTTGCCCACGCCCATCAGGTAGCGCGGACGGTCCTCGGGGCATGCGCGGGCCACCTGGCCGAGCGTCTCGAACATGGTCTCGTGGTCTTCGCCCACCGAATAGCCGCCGATGCCGAAGCCGCCGAAGCGGCGACCGCCCGCGGCCAGGCTCTCGTCCTCGATCTCGCGCAGGCGGCGGATGCTCTCAAGGCGCAGGTCAAGCTCCATACCGCCCTGCACGATGCCGAACAGCGTCTGGTCGGGGCGCTTGTGCGCCGCCAAGCAGCGACGGGCCCAATTCGCCGACAGGTCCACGGCGTTGGCCACGAAGCTGCGCTCGGCCGGATACGGCGTGCACTGGTCAAGCTGCATGGCGATGTCGGCGCCGATCTGCTCTTGGATGCGCATATTGGACTCGGGCGTCCAGCGCACATAGCTTCCGTCGTAGATGCTGCGGAAGGTCAGGCCGTCGGCGTCGAGCTTGAGCGTGTCAGCCAGAGAGAACACCTGGAATCCGCCCGAGTCGGTGAGCATGGGGCCGTCGTAGTTCATAAACTTGTGCACACCGCCGGCCTCTTCCACCAAGTCGGCGCCGGGGCGCATGGACAGGTGGTAGGTGTTCGCAAGCACCACCTGGCTGTTCAGCTGGTGAAGCTGATCGACCGTGATGCCCTTGACCGTGGCCGATGTGCCGACGGGCATGAACATGGGGGTATGGAAGGTGCCGTGCGCGGTTTCGTACGAAAGCGCGCGGGCATGGCCGCAAGTAGCCTCGATGGTGCAGTCGAACAGGGCCATGGGCTAATCCTCCATCCCGTTGATGACGAAATCGGTGCCGCCGGAGCGACCCGCCTCCTCGAGCGTTTTCGCGCCGCCGGCCTGGCCGTCGGCGATGCCGTTTGCCGCAAGCACGCGCTCGCGCGCCGCCGCCGGCACGATGGCGTCGCTGATGCCCTGCGCGGGATCGGCGCATTCGGGAAGAGCCTCCACCCAGTCCGCGAACTTCTCCATAGAACCATGACGCACGCTGAACACCTCGAAGCCGACGGGGTCGATCAGGAAATCGGTGACCAGGAAGCCCTCGCAGCCAAGCTGGCATGCGGCCAGGTCCTCCTTGGTGTTGTTGCCGACCATGAGCACATCACGGCCTTCAACGCCCGCAGCGGCAAGGTTCTCCGCATAGTAGTCGGGCTTAGGCTTGACGGCGGTGGAGTTCTCGAACGTGGTGATGCGCGAGAACACCGCCGGGTCGATGCCGGCCCAGCGCAGGCGCCACTCCACGGCGCGGCGAGGGAACATCGGCATGGTGGCAAGCACCAGCGGATAGCCCTTGGCGACAAGCGCCTCGATGGCGCGCGCGGCAGCAGGATTCGGCTTCACGTCGGCGCCCAGTTCGCCGAACTCGTTCTCGTAGAAGTCGCCGATGGCGGCCTGCAGCGTGTCTGCCGTGACGCCCTCGGGCATATCGATGCAGGCCAGGAACTCGGGCCAGAACGACTCGGCGTTCGCATGGCCGGAATCATTGGTGGCCATGGCGGTGATGCCGCGCTTCATGCCGACCATGAACTGATCGGGGGCGATGCCCATGCGCGCGACGTAGCCGCCAAGGGCGCGGAAGTAGCTCTTCATGAACACGTCGACGTCCATGGGAAGCAGCGTGCCGTCAAGATCGAAGAAGACGGCACGGAAGGTTCGTTTCTCCATATATCATGCCTTTCTGCAGATTGCCGCAGGTGGGGATAGTTTTTGTCTGCGTGGTAGTATAGGGGAAGCGCCGCGCCGGCGGCGAAATGCCCATCGAAAAAGGAGTTCGCGAATGAAGTTGTTGCTGCATGCGTGCTGCGGGCCGTGCTCGCTCGAGCCGACGCGCCTGTTGAAGGCCGCGGGGCACAACATCACCATTTACTATGCGAACTCGAACATCCATCCCGCCGAGGAATACGAGCACCGGCTGGCAACGCTGCGCGCGTGGGCCGCGGATGCGGGGTTCGAAGTGCTGGAAGGCCCGTACGACCCGGCAACGTGGGAAGCGCGCGCGGGCCGCATCGGGGACGCCGCAATCGCCGAGGTCGAGCAGACGCGCGCGGGGGCTGACGCGGAAGGCGAGTGCGCCGGCGAAGGCGCCGCGTCTCGCGCCGCCGTGCTGTCGGTCGACCCTGCACGCAGGGAGGCGCGTTGCCGCGCCTGCTACCGCCTTCGCCTTGAGGAAACCGCGCGAGTAGCCGCAGAACGCGGCTTCGAGGGCATCGGCACCACGCTTTCGGTGAGCCCCTACCAATATACGCAGGTCATCCGCGAGGAAGTGGAGCGCGCAGCGGCACAAGCCGGGGTCGCGCCCGTGTTCGAGGACTTCCGACCCTACTATGACGAGGCCACGCGCGAAAGCCGCGAACTGGGAATGTACCGACAGAACTTCTGCGGCTGCCGCATCAGCGATCTGGAAGCAGCCGCCGAGCGCACCGAGCGCAAGGAGCAGCGCGCCGCCGCAAAAGCCGCCGAACGCGCAGCCCACGCCGACGAGCGCGCAGCCGAGGAAGCCGCACGCGCCGCGCATAAAGCCGAGCGCGCAGCCTACGACAAGAAGCAGGCACGCAAGCGCGCCATCCTAAAAGCCCTGCGCGAACAGGGGAAATAGCAGCTACTCCATTAGCTCGACAGATACGCCCCGCTCTCGCTGGCGCATTGCACCCGCAAACGCAAAACGGCGAGCAAAGAGCTTGCGTCTATATCCCAAAGCAAGGACCCTGCCGTTCTCACCTGGTTTCCGCATCGCACTTCGCCCCGAGCAAATAAGTATGCCTTCCGTTTCTCGTTGCCAGAGAAACGGAAGGCATACGACCAAACCCCTATAACATAACCCTTGTGTACGACACGGATTTTGGGCTCGCAAAACCCTTTCGCCGGCCGCTTCCCTCTTAAGCGAATGCTAGCGGATGAACATGGCGTCGCCGAACGACAGCATGCGGTAGCGCTCCTCGATGGCATGCTGATAGGCGTTCATGATGTTCTCACGGGTGCTGAACGCGCTGACCAGCATCATGAGCGTGCTGCGCGGCACGTGGAAGTTCGTGACCAGGGCATCCACCACGTGGAACGTGCTGCCCGGCAGCAGATACAGGCTGGTGGCGTCGCGGTCGCGCGCGGTGATGGCGCCGGCCCCGTTGTCGGCCGACGGATCCCAGGCGCTTTCCAAGCTGCGCACGCTGGTGGTGCCAACGGCGATCACGCGGCCGCCGTTGGCGTGCGTGCGATTGATGGCGTCGACCGTCTTCTGCGGCACGGTGTAGAACTCGGTGTGCATCTTATGGGCCAGCGGGTCCTCCTCGTCCACGATGCGGAACGTGTCAAGGCCCACCTCAAGCTCGACGGTTTCCCAATCGATGCCCTTCTCGCGCAGGCGCTCGATCAGCTCGGGCGTGAAATGCAGACCCGCCGTAGGTGCCGCCGCCGAGCTTTCGCGACGGGAATACACCGTTTGGTACAGCTCCTCATCGCCGGCATAATGCTTGATGTAGGGCGGCAGCGGCGTATGCCCCACCGCATGAAGCGCCTCGTCAAGCGAGGGGTACGTGGTGGTCAGGCGCGCCACGCGCTCGCCGCGCTGGGCGCCTTCGGCCCAGTCAACGATTTCGGCGGACAGCGCAACGTTACCTTCGCCGTCCGTGAAATCCACCACCGCACCGCTGCCAGGCTTCAAGCGCTTGCCCGGACGCACGAGCACCTCCCAGATAGCCTGCTGGTTTTCACCGGGAACAGGCTGGCCGGGGATATGGGGCACGCCCGCATACGGCTGCGCCTTCGAGCCCACAAGCTGGCGAAGCAGGAACACCTCGGACTGCCCGCCCGTTCCGCGCTTCGCGCCGAGCAGGCGCGCCGGCAAAACGCGCGTTTCGTTCGCCACCAGAAGATCGCCGGGCTCAAGATAGTCGATGATATCGCGGAAGATGCGGTCCTCGATCGCGCCGGTCTCGCGGTCCATGACCAGCATGCGGCACGCATCGCGCACCGCCGCCGGCTCCTGCGCGATGAGCTCCTGGGGAAGATCGTAATCGAAATCGCTCGTTTTCATCGAGATGCTCCTTGTCGCACGCCCGGCACGTTGCGCCGGGCATATAAAAGGCCGCGCCGAGCGCAGCCGAATAGCTTTCGAACAGGCAGATTATACGCCAGCCAGATGGTTTTTCGCGCATGTGCGAAAAGTCCGCATGCACCACTCAGCAAACGGGCCGCGATTCACTCCGGAGAAGCTGCTGCACAATCGCGCATCCTGAAGCAGCAACACGTGCGGAGCACCCCTCCTTCGCCGGCACCGCCGCTGTTGCGACACGAAAGCACGCGGGGCGAACCCGGTTTTCCGGATTCGCCCCGTGAAGTTCGCTAATTCGCCGTTTGACCAGGCATTTTAAACGTTGAACTTGAAGTGCATGACGTCGCCGTCCTGCACCACGTACTCCTTGCCTTCCTGGCGCAGCTTGCCGGCATTACGGCAGCCCAGCTCACCGCCCAGCTCCACGTAGTCGGAATACGAAGCGGTTTCGGCCTTGATGAAGCCGCGCTCGAAATCGGAGTGGATGACACCGGCGGCCTGCGGGGCCTTCGCGCCGATGGGGATGGTCCAAGCGCGCGTTTCCGTTTCGCCGCTGGTGAAATAGCTCTGCAAGCCCAGCAGCTTGTAAGCGCTGCGCACCAGGCGCGCCAGGCCGGACTCCTCAAGGCCCATGGCCTCCAGGTACTCCTTCGCCTCGGCGGGATCAAGCTCGGCCAGGTCGGCCTCGACCTTTGCGGAAATCGGCACCGGCTGGCAGCCGTCGATCTCGGCCAAGTCGGCGTCGAGCGCGTCCTCGTCCACGTTGGCGATGTAGAGGATGGGCTTCATGGTGAGCAGGTGCAGGTCGTAGATGGCAGCCTGCTCGTCCTCGTCCAGGTTCAACGTGCGGGCGCGATGGCCTTCGTTCAAGCCCTCGAGCACCTTCTTCGCAACCTCGAGCTTCTTCACACCGGCCTTGTCGCGCTTCGCTTCCTTCTCCAGACGCGGGATGGCCTTGTCAAGCGTGCCCATGTCGGCCAGAATCAGCTCGGTCTTGATGGTTTCAACGTCCGAGCTAGGGTTCACACGGCCGTCGACGTGCACGACATCCGGGTCGCTGAAGAAGCGCACGACTTCGCAGATGGCATCGGTTTCGCGGATGTTCGCGAGGAACTGGTTGCCCAGACCTTCGCCCTGGCTGGCGCCCGCCACCAGACCGGCGATGTCGACGAACTCGACCGTTGCGGGGACGATCTTGGCAGGGTGGTCGATCTCGGCCAGCTTCTCCAGGCGATCGTCGGGAACGGGAACGATGCCGACGTTGGGCTCGATGGTGGCGAAGGGGTAGTTGGCTGCCAAACCGCCCTTGTTCGTGAGGGCCGTGAACAGCGTGGACTTGCCCACATTGGGCAGGCCCACGATACCGATGGAAAGCGACATGCTGAAACTTCCTTAACTAGTGAATACACGTGCTCTTCATGATACCGCAAACAACGCCCAAGCGCGATGCCCCGCCGAATGCACGCCCAAACTGTCCAGAGCAACCCCCTTGCAACAGTTGCGTCACAAAGCGGCGCAAACGATTGCGCCGCCGCGCGTTTGCCCATACCATCGATAGATGGAAACCAAAGGCACCGCGCGCAGGGGCGCTGCGGGCCAACACAGCGAGAGGGGTTTCTCATGAGCAAGTACGAAGGAACGCAAACCGAGAAAAACCTGCAGGCCGCCTTCGCTGGCGAGTCGCAGGCAACGAACAAGTACACCTATTTCGCATCGGTGGCGAAGAAGGAAGGCTTCGAGCAGATCGCCGAGATCTTCCGCAAAACGTCGGCCAACGAGCAGTACCACGCCAAGATGTGGCTGCGCGAGCTTCAGGGCATCGGCTCCACGGCGGAGAACCTCGAGGATGCCGCAAACGGCGAGAACTTCGAGTGGACCGACATGTACGAGGGCTTCGCGAAGACCGCCGAGGAGGAGGGTTTCCCCGAGCTGGCCGAGAAGTTCCGCCAGGTCGGCGCTATCGAGAAGCATCATGAGGAGCGCTACCGCGCGCTGCTGCACAACGTGGAGACCGCTCAGGTGTTCGAGAAGAGCGAGGTCAAGGTGTGGGAGTGCCGTAACTGCGGCCATATCGTCGTAGGCACCAAGGCCCCCGACGTTTGCCCCGTATGCAACCACCCGCAGGCATACTTCGAAATCAACGCCGAGAATTACTAGGAAGCAGGCGCAACACCGGCATCCGCCTGAGCTGGGAAAACAGTAACCAGTAGAACGTCAAGCGCGGCGCAAACAGCCGTTTACGAAGCACTTAGGATATGCGAAGGATATGTTGCGTCAGGGCTTCCGTCCCGCAGAATCCCAGCAAACGCAAAAACGGGGAAAGCAGGCCCTCCTGCTTTCCCCGTTATCGTCTGCATCAAGCTATGTAGCAAACGACTAGTCGACGTCGATCTTGCAGACCCAACCGTGCTTGTCCTCCAGCTTGCCATCCTGGATGCCGGTGAGGGTCTCGCGCAGCTGCTTCATGACCGGGCCAATCTCGGTGCAGCCAGCCGGGAAGACGACCTCCTGATCGGCGCCGTTGACCTTGTTGTCGATCTGGCCGACCGGGCTGATGACGGCCGCAGTGCCGCACAGGCCGCACTCCACGAACTCGCCGCCGGCAACCTCTTCCCACGTGACATAGCGCTCGTCAACGGTCATGCCCAGGTCCTGGGCAACCTGCACCAGGCTGCGACGGGTGATGGAGGGCAGGATGGAATCGGTGTGGGACTTCGGCACCACCAGCGTGCCATCCTCCTTCACGAACAGCACGTTCGCGCCGCCGGTCTCCTCAATGTAGGTGCGGCTTTGCGAATCCAGGTAGATATTCTCAGCGTAGCCGTTGCGATGCGCCTCCATGGTCGGGCGCAGCGACATGGCGTAGTTCAAACCAGCCTTGATGTTGCCGGTGCCGTGCGGTGCGGCGCGGTCATACTCGGACACGCGCAGCTTGATCGGCTTCAAGCCGCCCTTGAAGTACGGGCCAACGGGCGTGACCAGGATGCGGAACGTGTACTCGGGAGCCGGAGCCACGCCGATGACCTCGCCGGAACCGATCATGAACGGGCGCACGTACAGCGTGGCGCCAGAGCCAAACGGCGGCACCCACGCGGCATTCGCCTTCACAACTTCCTTAACGGCCTCGACGAAGCGATCCTTCGGGAAGCCCGGCATCTCAAGACGCTCAGCGGAATCAAACATGCGGCTTGCATTCATATCCGGACGGAAGCAAACGATGGAGCCCTCATCGGTGGTATAGGCCTTCAGACCCTCGAACACTTCCTGGCAATAATGGAAGATGCCGGCACACTCGGAAAGATGCAGGTCGTGGTCGGTGGTCAAACCGCCCTCGTCCCACTCGCCATCCTTCCAATGAGCTTCGTAGCTGTAGTCGGTCTGATGGTAGCCGAAATCAAGGCTGCCCCAGTCAAGATCCTTCTTCTCGACCATCGTGATGCTCCTTCGTGAAAGGGCGCTTTGCGCCCAACGTGCAAATAACGCTTGCGGAATACCTTACACCCAAAGCAGAGGGTACATGGGGAACATCCGGCCCTACGGCGGGCCGAAAGGACGCAACCACGTAGGAATTTACCTGTTCGAAACAATCAACGAGCAAAACTCCTCGGCAAACGCTGACCTCATTGAAAAGGTTTCCCTCGAAGCCGACGACGCAATGCGCCGCCCCCTCCCCTTATAACGAGAAGAATCGTCGCGCCCAGCTGCCCATGCCGCAACTCTCAACGTGAAGCATGCCCGAAGGAACCGACAGCAACCGATCCTCGCTACTAAGGCGAAGCCTTTATTCGCCACCGCACAACCACTCGCTTCTCTTCACCTAGCAAGCCCATAGTACGCAGTGAAAGAATCCGCGCATGTCCACAAGCCCTCAAAAATCGAACACGGTCAAAAGCGTATCTCACGCAAAAGGGCCGCCGACCAGCGTCGACGACCCTTCAACAGACATGCTATCTACCCTACATAATGAGGTTGCTGCACGAACGCTCTAATGCGCTACATGCTGAACAAACCGAACTGCGCAGCAACATAGGCAACCAAGATAACCACCAGCAGCACGGGCGCAATAAACTTCACCATGACGGTGAACATCTTCTCCGCCTTGAACGGGCCAGAGGATTTCACCTCGTCGATGATGGCCTTGGGCTTGATCACCCAGCCGACGAACACGCAAGCCATCAACGCGGCAATCGGCATCATCACGGAGTTTGAGATGAAGTCCAGGAAGTCCAGAATGGTGCTGCCCGGTCCCAGCGGCTCGATGAAGGCCAGCTGGCAATAGCCCATGTTCACGATCATGGCCATCACGAAAATGAACACCATGGAAGCAATAAGCGCCTTTTTACGCGTGATATGCGCAGAGTCCTGAACGATGGACACACAAGTTTCAGTGAGCGAAATGGAGCTGGTCAGCGCAGCGAACACCACCAACAGGAAGAACAAGAAGCCCATGATCGAGGCGATGCCGCCCATCTGATCGAACACAGTGGGCAAGATCACGAACATCAGCGACGGACCGGACTTCGAAGCCACAGCCTCAGCGGAACCCATGGCAACAAACGCGGCAGGCACGATCATCAAACCAGCCAGGAACGCATAGCCGGTGTCGAACAGCTCGATACGGCGCACGGACTGCTCAAGATTGTCAGACTTCTGCATGTAGGAACCGTAGGTAATCATGATGCCCATGGCCAAAGAGAGGCTGTAGAACATCTGACCAAGTGCGGCAATGACCAGCTCAACGCTGAACTTGCTAAAATCCGGCGTCAAGTAATATGCCACACCGTCAATAGCACCAGGAAGCGTGAGCTCATAAATGCAGATGCCGGCCGTCATAACCAGCAGCACGGGCATAAGGATGCGATTTGCACGCTCGATGCCGTTCTTCACACCCAGTGCCACAATTGCGAACACGATAAGCAGAAAGGCGATAGCCCAAATGAAGCTCTCCCCGCCACCGCCAATGAAGTTGGTGAAATACGTACCGCCATCAGCAAGGGCCGCAGAGCCATCCATAAGGTACGCGCCAGCATACTTGAGCACCCAACCACCGATGATGCAGTAATACGGCACGATGATGAACGGAATCGCGGAAGTGAAAATGCCGATGAAGGCGTATTTCTTCCCGAAGGATTTAAAAGCACCAAGCGCACTCTGCCCGGTTTTGCGACCAAGCGCCGCCTCAAGCATCATCAACGTGAAGCCGAACGTGACAACCAGTACCACATAAGTGATAAGGAATACGCCGCCACCATACTTCGCAGCCAGATACGGAAAACGCCACAGGTTTCCCAAGCCGATAGCCGAAGCCGCAGCAGCCAAAATAAACGCCCACTTGCCCGACCAGGACGCACGTGCGCCCCCTGAATTAGCTGACATAACAATCTCCCATCTTTACGATGGCGCAATCCTGCGAACATGCCGTAAACGGTCCGGACCTGTTTACGATTTCAAGCTGAAGAAGGCTTGCCGCAAAGCAGATTCACCTACCGTCTTCGGCAGGTCCGCATGAGACCCCGCAAGCGCCGAGCGAACGATGCCGATATTAACGACTCGTACAATCCCCGACACCCGCATTGCGCCAATGAACTGTATATAACTTTGAGATTATAGTCCTCATAAGCGCTTTCAGTGACCAATATAAATCCGAATCGGGAAGCGGCGCATAACGGAAGAAAGCCGGCCTCCGACCAGCCCATAGCCCAGAGATGCCCATCGGAAGCGCCAGGGCCGATTACACGGAGCGCATACAGCGCAGGACCGAGCAGGCGCGCAGCGCCCGCCCGAAACCCGCGGGGCGGCCCCAGAACGCGGAGAGGCCCGCGAGGGGAGCATCCCCCCCCTGCGGGCCTTCAGGGCGCGATTCGCGGCCGTCCGCGGCTCGCGGTCATCTGCCATCAAGCAGGTTCGCGAGCGCAGGAAGCCCTTCGGTGGCTTACCAGACAATGCGGCAAGGACCCTTCGACAATGCCGGGCGCTTGCGCCGCAAAAGCGCAGAGTCCCTGCGCAGTTCGGGGGCCTAAGACGCAAAAGGCCCGCAGGGGGGGATACCCCCTGCGGGCCTTCTCGGCGCATGCCGTGCGCGGTCCCGGCGCGATGCCGCCGCCCTGCGCGCATAAGAAAAGCGCCCTCCGCGAG
>CAKTWI010000025.1 GCA_934630815.1 uncultured Senegalimassilia sp. | reverse complement strand
GCCATACCCTGAACCGCGTTGGAGGACCAGAACAGGAGCGTGTCGGAGATCAGGCCCTCTTCCATGATCAGGTTGATGCCACGAGCCAGGCCGATGATCAGGGAAACGCCGACCAGCGAGGATGCGCCGTTGATGAACGCGTTCACCACGGTCTTCTCGTCGGTACCCGAGATGAACATGATGATGATTGAAATGGCCAAGAACATGGCGGCCATCTGCGGGAACCACCAGTGCAGGTTCATGACGCCGTAGACCATGAGGACGAAGGCGGAGATGAACAGCACCAGGATGGCCTTCTTGCGCAGGCTGAAGCCCTCTGCATGGGCAGCGGCGGTCTCGCCGCGTTCAACGCTGAACAGCTGAGCGAAGTGCTCGCGATCCTCGTAGGTATAGGAAGCCTCGGGGTTCGCTTTGATCTTCTTGCAATACCAGTACAGGTAGCTGATAACCACGATGGCACCCACGATGCAGCCGCCGACGCGCCACTCGAAGCCCTCCATGAAGTTGATGCCCGCTGCGTTCGAGGCGATAACGACGCTGAACGGGTTAATCGTGGAGAACGTGGTGCCCATGGAACCGGCCAGGAAGATAGCGCCGACGCATACGATGGAGTCGTAGCCGAGCGCTAAGAATACCGGTACCAGGATCGGGTAGAACGCCACTGCCTCCTCTTCAAGGCCGCAGGACGTGCCGCCGAGCACCATAAGCAGGGCGACCATGAACACGAGCAAGAACTCATGACCCTTCGTCTTTTTCGTCAAGGCCATCAGACCGGACTCGAACGCGCCGGTTGCGTTGACCACGCCGATCAGGCCGCCGAGCACCAGGATGAACACCATGATGTCGACGCCGTCGATCGTGCCGGATACCATTGCCTGCGTGACATCGGCGATGCCCTTGGGCTGAGCCTGAAGCTGCTCGTAGGTGCCGGGGATCGAAATGGCCTTCGTGATGGACCCGCCGGTGAACTGCTCGATGTCGATCTGCACGCCGAGCTGATCGAGTTCGTCTTGCGTAGCGGGAACCTCGCTCAGCTCGCCTTGCGGGCTCGTGACCGTGAGCACATTGGAGTCGGCCACGTACTGAAGCTTGGCGTACTGTCCTGCCGGCACGAACCACGTTGCGATAACCGCGATGATGGTCAAGACGAACAGGATGGTGAACGCTGTTGGGAAACTAAGCTTCTTCTTCCTCTTCTTCTCCTTCACCACGGGCCCGCCTGCGGAGTCGACGGCAGCGGCCTCGGTAGACATATGCACCCCCCTTTCATGGAGTTCCGGATTCTCATCCGGTATAGCGTTGTCGCAACTTCCGCGTCCTGCTTGGCTCAGTTCGCTTGGCTGCGAGCGACTTGCGCCCGTCTTGTTCGGGCTGACCCCATGATTGCCAGGTTTAGCCGTATATCGCCAGAGGAAAGCTGGGTATATACCCAGGTATAAACCGGGTATAGGTGCCTTTCATCAGGCGTTTCTTTGTTTGGAATATGTAGCGTATACTGTACCCGTTCTGATTGGGACCCATGACCAAACGAAAGCGATGTGCTGTGGATTCAAGCATGTTCCTGTTTTACTACTCGATCGCCATGCAGGTGTGCGCAATCCTGACCTCGGCATGTTGCCTGGCGTCCTATCTGGTTTCGCGCAACAAAGTGCAGCTGTACTGTTTCGTGGGCTTTCTCATGTACTACGCCGACTGCATGCTCGTATTCCGCGACGATTACGTGATGGCATCGGAGTCGACGGTATCGCACGAGGCGTTCTTCATCGGGGACCCGGCCTTCTCCATCGTCTTCGGTTGCGCTACGCTCATGTCGTTTTGGCTGATGATATGCACCTATATGGAGGAAGACTCCCTCATCATAAAACTAGGCCCAGCGTATCTATTCGTCGGCGCAAGCCTTGCCGTAACGCTGTTCCTTCCGCAAGGGTATGTGCACATGTTCGTGTTCTATTCACTGCGCGAGGTGTTCATCGCCTGGATGTTGTTCTTCGCGGCATATAAGTACATCACTACCGAGGACGAACGGCTACGGCTGCGATTAAGCCGCTTCCCGAAGTTCTACGTGCTGCTATGGGTGCTGCTGCTAGCAGTGGTCGCCGAGAACGGCTTCGTCTTGCTGGTAATCGGCCAGGGGCACGTGGATATCCCCCTGGGCTTCTTCCCGGAACGCAACTTCGCCGAGAACCTACTTGCCTTGGTCTGCGAATTCGTTGCGCTGCGCTCTTCGTTGACGTATCTTTCCGTGCGCCACAGCGAGCCTCCCACGCAAGGAGGGGAACAGGTGGAAACCTATATCGATCACAACCTGGTGCCGTACGCTGCATCCCACAAACTCACGCCCCGCGAAACCGAGATCTTGCGACTGGTGTTGCTCGGCAAGGACAACCAGAACATCGCAGCCGAGCTATCGCTTGCGCCGGGAACCGTGAAGGTGCATGTGCACAATATCCTGAAGAAATCGCAGAAAGCGAACAGGCAGGAACTGATCCAGGATTACTGGGACTACTAGCCGCTCATCCGCGCCCTATGCATACCGATCGGCCGTGCACATAGGAGTTCCAGCGGGCGGCTCGCCATCAAGCTTGCACGCCCATGCGGCGAAGCGAACTGCCGCCAAGCCCGAGAACCAGCCGATACATGGAGCGCCTGCGTCGCCATCATGGACGCAGGCGCTCAATACATGCAGTTACTTGTAATCTGCGGGATTCTTGGCAGCGGTACCGGTGGTATTGCCATCGTTGCGCAGCTCGTGGCCGAATCGCACCGCCCCTTCCCCGAAGCGATCTTTCACCAAGTCGGTTGCTGCAAGCAAGCCGCGTCGCTTCGACTCGTCTTGGATGCGCGGCTTCGCATCGCCCTCAAGCGGGGCGACCTGCTTCACATCGAACAGGCTGCCCTGCTCGCCTTCCGACTCGGAGAACCCGGAGACGGACACGCCGATGAGGCGCACTGCGGTGCCGGGTTCCCAAAGCTCGTCGAGCATGCCGCAAAGCTCAGGAGCGAACAGCAGCTCGTCGTCGGTCGGCCGGGCAAGCCTGCGCTGGACCGAGCGGCTCGACCTATCGGGGTATCGAAGGCGCAGGCCGATGGTGGAGCCGCGCAAGCCCTTGCCGCGCAACCGCCGGCCCACTTTGGCCGCCTGGGTACTGATTGCCGCCTCGATGTCCTCGCGCGTGCGAAGATCGTTCGCGAACGTGACCTCGTTCGACACCGATTTCACCGGCGCATGTTGCTGGATAGGCGAATCATCAAGGCCGCAGGCCCGCATGTACATGACGCGTCCGTTCTTCCCAAACAGGCGCTCAAGGCGCGCCGGACCCTCGCACACCAGCTGCCCGAGCGTTTGCACCCCATGGCTTTTCAGGCGTTGCTCGGCGGCCGCGCCGATGCCGCTCATGCTGCGCACGGGAAGCGGATCGAGAAACGCGCGCTCGGTTCCCGGATAGACGACGGTAAGGCCGCGGGGCTTGTCCATGTCGGAGGCGATCTTCGCAACCGTCTTGGAAGTGCCCACTCCTACCGAGCACGTGACGCCGAGCTCTTCCACTCGCTGCTGGATACGCCGCGCAACGGCAACGGGATGCTCCCTGTTGGTGCGCGTAGGGGTGACGTCGAGGAAGGCCTCATCGATGCTGACCTGCTGCACAAGCGGCGTCTCATCGTTAAGAATGGACATAACCTGGTTGCTGACCTGCTTATACCGATCGAACCTGCCAGCGGCCCAGATGGCCTGCGGACAAAGTTTGCGAGCCGTTACCGCGGGCATGGCGGAGCGAACGCCGAACACGCGCGCTTCATAGGACGCCGTAGACACCACGCCGTGCTTGTCGGCGTTTCCCCCGACGATGACGGGTTTGCCGCGCCAACCGGGATGGTCAAGCTGCTCGACGGAGGCAAAGAACGCGTCAAGGTCGACCAGCAGGATTGCCGGCCCATCCCAGGGTTCCAAAGGCAGCATGCCCTCATGTTCGCTCGAATCGATCATGCGTTCCAGTTTACCACGGGGCGCGGAGCGCGAAACGCTGTGCTACTATAAGCGTTCGGCTTTATCGCGATATCGGGCACTAACGGGAAGGAGGGCTCTGTGGATGGATTGAACGGACGCCTTCACACCACCGGATGGGGTGCCATCACTCCCGCGCAGGCGGCTCCCGACATGTTGCCCGATTCCGAGATCTCTATCATCGACTGGCTCGACTTCTCGCAGACGCTCAACCCGCTCGGCATGCCCGATGCCTTCAGCCCGGCGTTGAACATGCTGACGCGAAACCCCATCACGCCTGAAGAGGAACGCACGGCGCAAGCCCAGATTCCCAGGCTGTTGGCGCATCGCTACGACGTACACCCCGAATGCGTTGCCGTCGGCGCATCGGCGACCGATGTGCTGGCTGCCGTGGCTAACTCGTTCGAGTCACGATCCGTGGCGGTGCCCGTACCCTCGCGCGCAGCCTATGAGCGATGCCTGGGAACCGCCGGCCATCGCATCGTAGAGGTTCCCGGCCCCGATGGATTCGTGGTTCCCGACCCGCAGGCCGTTCGCCGCATGGGGTTATCCTTCGATGCGGCCATGCTCGCCAACCCCGCCTTCCCCACCAGCCGGCTGCTAGCGCGGCAGACGCTGCTCGATTACCTGCAAGCCTGCGCTTGGGTGATCGTGGACGAGCGAGGGATCGACCTGACGCTCGGCGGCGAATCCACAGCGAATATGCTTACCGAGCACTCGAACCTCATCGTCATCCGGTCGCTCACCGACACGTTCTCGCTGCCCGGCATGCCCTTGTCGTGTGCATTGGCGCACCCCGCCGTCGCCAGCCACATCTCCCAGATAGCCAAACGCCCGGCCTCCGCCGCCCTCAGCGCGCGCCTGCTGAAGCTGGCCACGCCCGATCCTCACCTGGAACGGGCGCGCGAAGTGCTTGAAACGGAGATCCCCTGGATGCAGTGCATGCTCAGCCTGGTCCCCGGAATCAGCATCTACCCTGCTGAGGCGAATTACGTGATGTGCTCGTTCGCCCCGGGACGCTCCATGCACTTGGGAGCCGCAGATGCGCCTGACCTTGTACGCAAGCTACAGAAGCGAGGGTTCCCGGTTCGCACGCTCGATCGCACGCCCGGGGTCTCGCCCGGCAGCCATTTTTGCGTGAGCGTGCGCACAAGGTCGGACAACGAGCGGTTTATCGCCGTTTTGCGGCAGATCGTCGCCGGAAGCTGATCCGGCCAACGAAAACGGCGCCGCCATCGCACCGGGCCCTGAGGTCCCATGCGATAACGACGCCGAGATTCACGAAAAGCGTGAAGGCCGAGCTACTCGATGCCCTTCACTTCGTAGCCGGCTTCGACGACGGCGTTCACGAGCACGGTATCGTCCACCGCATCGGCAAGCTTTGCAACCGCGGTGCCGGCATCAAGGTCGACAACGGCCTCAGACACGCCCTCCAGGTCCTCGAGCGCCTTCTTCACATGAGCGACGCACTTCGGGCACATCATACCCTCGACGGTGAGCTTCTTTTCCATGATGATCTCCTTATCCGCGGGCGCACCCGCATCGATTGCCTGGATATCCTGCTCGGATGCGGTTGCATCCGTAGCTTCTTCGTTGGGTTCGCCTTGCCTGCCGGCGAGTTGCTGCGCCCCAGTCGAGACGAAGCGCGGCTTCCACGTGCGCAGTCGCAGCGCATTGGAAACGACGCAGACGCTTGAGCAGCTCATAGCCGCAGCGGCGATCATGGGGTTGAGCGTGAAGCCCGCGAACGAGAACACGCCGGCGGCCACCGGGATGCACACCGCATTGTAAATCAACGCCCAGAACAGGTTCTGCTTGATGTTGCGCAGCGTTGAACGTGATAGCTGTATGGCAGCAGGCACGTCCAGCACATCGGAGCGCATAAGCACGACATCGGCGCTCTCGATGGCGATGTCGGTACCAGCTCCGATGGCGATGCCCACGTCGGCGCGGGCAAGCGCAGGGGCGTCGTTGATGCCATCGCCGACCATGGCCACGCGCCCTTGCTCGGAGAGGCGGCGGATCTCGCGCTCCTTATCCTGGGGGAACACGCCGGCTATCACCTCATCAGCGCCGACCAGGCGCTGGATCGCCTGCGCCGTGCGTTCGTTGTCGCCCGTGAGCATGACGGTGCGCAAGCCCATAGCACGCAACTCCTCGAGCGCGGCGGCGCTTGAGGGCTTGACGGTGTCGGCTACGGCGACAAGACCGCATACCTTGCCACCACAGGCGAAGAACAAGGGCGTTTTGCCTTCGTCGGCAAGCTCGCGGGCACGCGGCTCGAACTCGGAAGCGTCCACGCTCGCTTGCTCCATCAACCTGGCATTGCCCGCCAGCGCGCACGCCCCGCCGACGTTTGCGCGCACCCCACCGCCGGCAACCTGCTCGAACGCATCAACCGGTTGAACCTGCGCACCGGCGGCCTCGGCCCAAGCCGCAACGGCCAGGGCGAGCGGATGCTCGCTTCGCTGCTCGATGGAAAGCGCGAGGCTTGCAAAGCTCCGTTCGTCCACACCACTGGCACGCACGACGTCGGTGACCACGGGTTTACCCGTTGTGATGGTTCCCGTCTTGTCGAACACGACCGTTTTGACATCATGGGCGACCTCAAGCGCCTCGGCAGACTTCACCAAGATGCCGCTGGAAGCTCCGCGGCCCGTTCCCACCATAATGGCAGTTGGCGTGGCAAGGCCGAGCGCGCAGGGGCAGCTGATTACGAGCACGGAGATGGCATGCGTGAGCGCCGTGGACACATCAGCGGAGAGCACCATCCACACGAGGAACGTCGCAACCGCTATGACGATGACGACGGGGACGAACACGCCTGCGATCTTGTCAGCGATTTTCTCGATAGGAGCCTTGGTGGAAGTCGCTTCGTCGACAAGGCGGATGATGCCCGCAAGCGTGGTGTCGCCGCCGACGCGATCCGCCCGCATGACGAACCACCCGGACTTGTTCAACGTGGCACCCGTGACGGCGTCGCCAGCATGCTTGCCAACCGGCACGCTTTCGCCGGTGATGACCGACTCGTCCACCACACCGTCGCCTTCGATGACCACACCGTCGACGGGCACGCTCTGACCGGCCTTGACCACGAGCATGTCGCCAACGCGGACCTGCTCGACCGGCACCTGTTCAACGCCGCCACCCGGTGTGCGGCGCGCAGCTTCCTTCGGGGTCAGGTCCATGAGCTTGGTGATGGCGTCGGTAGTCTTGCCCTTCGCCCGCGCCTCGAAGTACTTGCCGAGCGTGATGAGCGTCAAGATCATGGCTGCGGATTCGAAGTACAGGTCCATAGCCGCCGCGTGCGCGAAATCGATATCCCCATGGCCCATACCCCAGCCGATGCGGTAGATGGCGGCGATGCCATATATCGTAGATGCGGCGGAACCGAGCGCGATGAGCGAATCCATGTTCGGCGCGCCATGAGCAAGCGCTTTAAAGCCCACGCGGAAGAACTTGAAGTTTACGAAGATGACAGGCAGCAGCAGAAGGAACTGGGTGAACGCGAACGTGAGCATGTTTTCGTGGCCCAGGAACACCCCGGGCAAGGGCCAGCCGAACATATGCCCCATCGACAGATAGAACAATGGGATGGTGAAGCAGAAGCTTACGATGAGGCGCATGCGCACTCGTTTTGCCTCGGCGGCGGAATCGTTCACCGGGCGCACAGGCTGCTGCACGTTGTTTGCCGCGGACCCCGCCTCAGGCCGCGGATATGCCCCATAGCCCGCTTTCTCGACCGCTGCCGAGATTGCGGCGAGAGTGGTGACTTCACCATCGAAATCCGCTTCCATGCTGTTCTTCAGCAGGTTGACCGATACCGCGGCGACGCCCGGCACGTTCGAAGCGGTTTTCTCGACACGCGCCGAGCACGCGGCGCACGTCATGCCCGTCACGTCGAATGTACGTTTCATTCCTATCCTTCTTTCAGCGCTTACCGCGCGAATTTCTTGATGAGCTGCATGGCTTCATCGATGATCTGCGTGTTGCCTTGCTCGATCTGCTCGACCACGCAGGTTTCCAGGTGGTTTTGCAACAAGATGGCGGAGATGCTATGCACGGCGCTTTCGGCAGCGGAAAGCTGCACGAGCACATCGCCACAATAGCGGTTGTCGTCAATCATCGTTTTCACGCCATTGAGCTGGCCTATCACGCGGTTCAGCCGCTTTTGCAGGTCATCTTGCATCTGCTGACTACGCGGCGTGGCCTTGTGATGGCAGCAGCAAGCCTTTTGAGTACCCTGGCTAGCGGGCGAATCTTCGCTCATGGAGCATCCTTCCAATCGGAGCGCACTAAGGGGGCATGCAGTGATTCGCATATACCCCCATAGGGCATGTATATCATGCTGAGTATATGCCCCCGAGGGGTATAGTCAAGCAAAAGGTTTACGCAATGAAACTGAATACGCAACGCGAACGCAGGTCGGTTTCGCGAAATCGCAAAACCAGTTGACAAGCATGCGCTGCAGACTATACTTATGAACAGTTGCTCATATGTTTAGTAGTTTGCTGAAAGGATTGCAACCATGACAAACGAGGAAATGGCCGCGTCCACGTTGCACTCGATGCAGAGCGACGCAGCAGCAACCGACCAGCCATCGGTCATGGAAACCGAACATCAGTGCACCCCCGCTGACGCCCTACCGGCCCAAAACCCGCAAACCGACGATTGCCCTTGCGGATGTAATCGCAGCGAAACCCAGCAACGCTTCGACACCATGCCCGACGAGGAGCTGCTCTATGATTTGGCCGACCTGTTCAAGGTGTTCGCCGATACCACCCGCATCAAAATCCTGTTCGCGCTGATGGCGCGTCCCGTGCCCGTGGGCGAGCTGGCTGAAACCATCGGCGCCACGCAATCGGCGGTATCCCATCAGCTACGCCAGCTCAAGCAAGCCCATCTGGTGAAGTTCCAGCGCGACGGCAAATCCGTCATCTATTCCTTATCCGACGACCACGTGTACACCATGCTGGCACAAGGCATGACCCACATCTGCGAATAGCCGGGCACCTGCCCGAAACCGTTCGAACCATCTACCAAACGAAAGGAACCATCATGCGTAAGACGTTCAAACTCGACGAGCTCGACTGCGCCAACTGCGGAGCGAAGATCGAAGCGGGAATCAAGCAGATCGAAGGCGTGAACGACGCCAAGGTCACCTTCATGACCCAGAAGCTCATGATCGACGCTGACGACGCCCGTTTCGAGCAGGTCGTCGACGAGGCGCAAAAGGTTGCCCACAAGTTCGAGCCCGACTGCGACATCGTTCGATAAGCAAACCGGGCGCAAGCTGCCGAAGAAGGAACACGACCATGAATAAAAAGCAACGAAAGTGGCGCAACCGCATCTTGGTGGCTTTGGCGCTGTTCGCCGTCATCTTCGCCGCCGAGCACCTGCTGCCGCTGTCCGATATGCTTGGCAGCGAGGCCGCTGCGGTCTGCCTGCTTTTCGCGTTATACCTGGTGCCATACCTCATCGCCGGCCACGATGTGCTGCTACGAGCAGCCCGCAACATCAAGAACGGCCAGGTGTTCGACGAGAACCTGCTCATGGCCATCGCCACCATAGGCGCTTTCGCCATGATCGCGTTCCCCGACGCGGAGCCTTCGATGGCGGAAGGTTGCGCCGTGATGCTGTTCTACCAGGTCGGCGAGCTGTTCCAAAGCTACGCCGTAGGCAAATCGCGCAAATCCATCGCATCCATGATGGATATCGCCCCCGATTACGCCAACATCGAACGCGACGGCCAGCTTACGCAGGTAGACCCCGCTGAAGTGGCTATCGGCGACGTCATCGTGGTGAAGCCCGGCGAGCGCGTGCCCATCGACGGCACCATCATCGAAGGCGCAAGCCAGCTTGATACCGCGGCGCTCACCGGCGAATCCGTTCCCCGCCATGTGGAAGCCGGCATGGAGGTCATCAGCGGCTGCGTGAACATGACCGGCGTGCTGCGCGTCCGCACGGAAAAGCCCTTCGGCGAGTCCACGGTCAGCCGCATCCTGGAGCTGGTGGAAAACGCCGCCGAAAAGAAGGCCCGCACAGAGAACTTCATTACCCGCTTCGCCCGTTACTACACCCCCACCGTCACAGGGCTTGCCTTGCTGCTTGCCATCGTGCCGCCGCTTTTGGGCATGGGCGCCTGGAGCGACTGGATTTTACGCGGCCTCACGTTCCTGGTGGTCAGCTGCCCGTGCGCCCTGGTCATCAGCGTGCCGCTGTCGTTCTTCGGCGGCATCGGCGGTGCCAGCAAGCTTGGTGTGCTCGTCAAAGGCAGCAACTATCTTGAGGCGCTTGCCAAGGTGGACACCGTGGTGTTCGACAAAACCGGCACGCTGACCAACGGCACCTTCAACGTGGTGGCGGTTCATGCCGAAAAAGATGTGGACCCCGAACACCTGCTGAGCTATGCGGCGCATGCGGAATCCTATTCGGACCACCCCATCGCGCTTTCGGTCAAGGAGGCCTATTCCGGCAAGATCGATCAGGAACGCATCCATGACGTGCGCGAGGAAGCAGGCCACGGCGTGGCAGCCGTGATCGACGAGCACGTGGTGCTGGTCGGCAACGACAAACTCATGAACGCAAACGGCACGGATTACCATGATTGCAAGCTTACGGGCACGATCCTGCACGTTTCTATCGACGGAAATTACGTCGGCCACATCGTCATCGCCGACGTGGTGAAAGAAGATGCCGCAGAGGCCATCAAACGGCTTCATGCTGCAGGCGTGCGCAAAACGGTCATGCTTACCGGCGACCGCGCCGAAGTGGCCCGCGCGGTGTCCGAGCAGCTCGGCATCGACGAGTTCCACGCCCAGCTACTGCCCGCCGACAAGGTCGCCCAAGTGGAGCGGTTGCTGTCCGAGGAAGCCGACGGTGCGAACCTGGCATTCGTGGGCGACGGCATCAACGATGCGCCGGTACTCACCCGCGCCGATGTGGGTATAGCCATGGGCGCCATGGGCTCGGACGCCGCTATCGAGGCCGCCGATGTGGTGCTCATGGACGACAAGCCTTCCAACATTTCACGCGCTATCAACCTGGCACGGCGCACCATGTGCATCGTCTGGCAGAACATCGTGTTCGCGCTGGGCGTGAAGCTTGCCGTGCTCGTGCTGGCCGCAGTGGGTATCGCGAACATGTGGCTGGCGGTGTTCGCCGACGTGGGCGTGGCGATCCTTGCCATCCTCAATGCCATGCGCTGCATGAACGTGAAGGGGCTTCGCAAGTAGCTGCCGGAAGCAAGTGCACCGGCAGCTGCAAAGCCGCCCGCAAACCCGTGCGACATGGCGCCCTCCTCATTCGGGAATCCCCGCACCAGGCGCAGTTTCGCAAGCGCATGACAAGCGACGATCGCATCGTACACCGCTTCGCGTTACCTATTTATGGAGAGGCCGCCCGCAATCGAGCGGCCTCTCCATGCTTGCGCTAAACTGGAATGCCGAAATTTCGAGCGAAGGGTGGGCAGCTGTGGCCGACAACATGCAGGATAACCTTAATGAAACCGCGTCCGACCAGGCAAACGACCCGGTTTTCCAGCAAGAGCAGGACCATCTGTCCGACACGTACGCCAAGCTGGAAACAATAGCCAAAACCCTGTCGGATAAGATGGAACGACGCCGCTGGCAGGCCGCCAAGGATAAAGACGACATGCAGGGCGAGGTCAAGCACAACTTCGCCAGCGACGGCGAGGCCCAGGAGACCTACGTCGACTACGCCGTGCTCAACAACCTCATTCGCGACTACAACCTTGAGCAGGACGCCGATAGCGAGCGCCTTGCCGCCGCCGCGAAGCTGCTCGAGCAGCCATACTTCGCCAAGATCAGCCTGGAGATGCGCCCTGGCGCTCCGGCCAAGGACATCTATATCGGCCTTGCCGGCGTTGCCGACGAGAACTACCGCCGCATGGTGGTCGACTGGCGCAGCCCCGTAGCCGAGGTGTACTACAACCAGGAAAACGGCGCCACCTCCTACGAGGCGAACGGACGCACCATCAAGGTCAACCTGCTCAACCGCCGTCAGTTCGACATTGAGGGCGAAACGCTTCGCGCGTATTTCGACTCCGACGTGGCCATCGAGGATTCGCTGCTGCTGCAATCGCTTTCTGCACAGCGCTCCGAACACATGAAGGCCATCACCGCCACCATCCAAAAAGAGCAGAACCTCATCATCCGCCACGAGGATGTGCCGGCATTGCTGGTCGCCGGCATCGCGGGCAGCGGCAAGACCAGCGTTTTGCTGCAGCGTATCGCATACCTGTTCTACCGCAACCGCGGTTCGCTCGACCCGCGCCACGTCTTCTTGATCAGCCCCAACCCCGTGTTCGCGAAGTACATTGAAAACGTGCTGCCCGACCTGGGCGAGCGCAACCCCGAAACCATCACCTACCACGACCTGTGCGCGCGCCTGCTTCCCGCCGGCCGCAACCCACAAGACAAGGAAAGCCCGCTTGAGCTGCTGTGGAAGATCGACCGTGCCGTCGAGGGCCTTCGCTTCGAGCTGGCCGATTTGCGCGACATCAAGTTCTACGGGGTTCGCCTGGTATCGGCCGGCGCCATCATGCAGCTGATGCAGAAGTACCCCAACGTGCCGGCCGGCCCGCACCTGGTCACGTTGGTGCGCGAGGAACTGTTCAACCGCCTCGATGCACGCCTGAAACAGATGGCAGCCACCGAAGCGGTGCAGGATGAGCTTCTATGCCTGTCCCTTGACGAGCAGGTTCGCCTGTTCAACGCTCCGTACGACCCGCAAACCGAACAAGAGGCGCGCGACTGCGCGCTTACCTACCTGCAAGAGCGCTTCTCAGGTGCGGTGCTGGCCATCGAGCGCGACGAATGGCTGCGCATCGACCGCATCGGCATGCGCCTGCTCGGCGTGGAGAACCTGCCCGTCAGCGCATGGCTGTACCTGAACATGGCGGTCACCGGCCTGGGCAACCCCGATGCGCGCTATGTCATGATCGACGAGGTGCAGGACTACACTCCCGACCAGCTTGCCGTCATGGCGCGCTTCTTCCGCCGTGCGCACTTCATGCTGCTCGGCGACCCCCATCAGGCCATCCGCCCGGAAACGGCATCGTACGAGCAGATCCGCGAGGTGTTCTTGCGCCTGCGCGGCTCCATCGAGGATTGCCAGCTTTTGACCAGCTATCGCTCCACGCCCGAGATCACGGCGCTGTTCGCGGGCCTTTTGCCCGAAAGCGAGCGTATGCAGATCTCGGCCGTGCAGCGCGCCGATCAGCCGCCGGCGCTGATCGCCTGCCCCACCGAGGAGGACTACGAGCAAAACCTTCGCCGCGTGATTCGCGAAGCATCCGGAAACGATGGGCTGACCGCCGTGGTGGTACCGTGGAAAAGCCAGCTCAAACGCTTGCAGAAACTGCTCGGCGACGACACGCCGCAGATCATCGGCCAGGATAGGCGCCTGCCTTCCTCCGGTGTGCTGGCGCTCACGCTGCCGTTAGCGAAGGGACTGGAATTCGACCACGTCATCATCCCCGACGCCGGCGCCGGCCTGTTCCCCGAAAACGACCACGTGGCGCAAAACCGCCTGTACACCACGATAAGCCGCGCAACCCGCACCATCACCATCCTGTCCAACGGACCGCTCACCCCGCTGCTGGATTTTGCGAACCAGGACTGATACGCACTTTAAGGAGCCCCATGGCAACGAACCGACCGACCACCACCCGTCGCACCCTGCACTACTATTGGCTGGTCACCCGCAAGCACTTCGGCCTGTTCGCCGCCCTTATGGCCTCGACGTTTCTGTTCGTCGCCTTGCTATCCTACGGCAACCCGTATGTGATGAGCCTGGTGGTCGATCGCGTGAGCGCTGGAAGCGTGGAATCCAATCAGGTGTTTGCGGTCTACGGCCCCTACATTGTGGCGCTCATCGCCATCAACGTGCTTGGCCAGGCCGCCAGCAAGCTGCAGGACTACACCATGTACAAACTTGAGATCGCAGCAGCCTACGACCTTGCCACCATGAGCTTCGATGCGCTGTGCAACCAGTCCATGAGCTTCCATTCAAACCGGTTCGGCGGCACGCTCGTAAGCCAAACGAGCAAGTTCATGAGCGCCTACCAGCTGCTGCTCGAAACCATCACCTTCCCGTTTCTGCCGGTCATCTGCTCGGTGATATTCACGTGCGCCATCCTGGCGCCGCGCGTGCCGATATATGTTGCCATCCTCATGGCCCTGCTGGTCGTATACGCTTGCGTGTCCTACTACATGTACAAGCGCATCCTGTCGCTGAACGAGAAGGCGGCAAGCGCGCAAAACCAGCTGTCCGGCGAGCTTTCCGATTCGGTGGCGAACATCCTTGCGGTGAAGACCTCGGGGCGCGAGGACTACGAGCGCGCGTTATTCGATCAGGCGAACCGCCAGGTGGTGGAACGTGACAGCAAGCGCATGTGGGCGAGTTTGGCCCGCGGCATCATCACCGCATGCATCACTGTGGTCATCATGAGCGTGGTGGCCGTGTTTATTGCGGGCGGAAACGCCTGGTACGGCATCAGCGCCGGCACGCTCGTGATGATGTTCACCTACACCTACACCGTTACGAACCAGTTCAACTTCATCAACAACGGCCTGCAGCGCTTCAACCGGGCATTCGGCGATGCCAGCGGCATGACGCAAACCCTTGACGAACCCCGGCTTGTATCCGACCTGCCCGGCGCGCCGGATATGGAGGTGCGCAAGGGCGCCATCGATTTCGAGGGAATCGGCTTCCACTACACCGACGGCAATGCGAAAACCACGGTGTTCGAGGATTTCAACTTGCATATCCCCGCAGGTCAACGAGTGGGTTTAGTCGGTCTGAGCGGCGCAGGGAAAACGACGCTCACCAAGTTGCTGCTGCGTTTGTCCGACATCCAAGACGGCCGCATCCTCATCGACGGCCAGAACATCGCCGAATGCACGCAGCAAAGCCTTCGCCGCTCCATCGCCTACGTGCCCCAAGAGGCGCTGCTGTTCCATCGCACCATCGCAGAAAACATCGCCTATGGGCGTCCCGATGCCACCATGGAGCAGATCCGCCAAGCCGCGGCCCAGGCCAATGCGTTGGACTTCATAGAGAATCTGCCCGAAGGATTCGACACCATCACGGGCGAGCGAGGCGTGAAGCTCTCCGGCGGCCAGCGCCAACGCGTCGCCATCGCGCGTGCGCTCCTGGCCGACTGTCCGGTGCTCGTGCTCGACGAGGCCACGAGCGCCCTTGATTCCGAAAGCGAAGCCCTTGTGCAGGACGCCCTCTCAACGCTTATGCGTGGGCGCACCTGCATCGTCGTGGCGCATCGTCTGTCAACCGTGGCAAGCCTTGACAGGATCGTGGTCCTTGACAAGGGCAAGGTGGTCGAAGACGGCCCGCACGCCGACCTGGTAGCAGCCAACGGCGAATACGCCAACCTCTGGAACCGCCAAACCGGCGCCTACCTGAAGTAACGCTCCGCTCGGACACTTAGAGGACGTAGCCTTATCTGTCCGACCTTTGAGCGATATGCGAAGGGCGGTATCGCCGTGCAACTTATCAGCAGGATACACGGCGATACCGCCCCATACGAACCTATCAGAAAGCCCCATCGACTCGAAGAGAAGGAGCTACGCCCCTTGTGCGTCAGCTTCCTTCCCAGAACAAACCCCCAAGGGAACCGAGCAAACCGGACACATAGTGCTACGTCCCCTAAGTGTCACCCTAAGTGTCAGAAAACATGTGGGTAGCTAGCGGTTCTCGATGCTGCCGATGTTTTTGAGCTCGATTTGGATGAGGCCGTTCGGGGCGCTCTTGAACTCGATGAGCTCGGTGTTGTGGCTGTACTCGGCGGGGAACGTCAGCACGATGCCCGTGTCGGTGACGATCTTGTGGTTGCGGCTCACGCGTTTCGCCACGTCGCGCTCCATGTGCACGCGATCGCCAAGCTGCTCGTCGGCGGCCGCCTGCTCAAAACGGCGGCGCGGACCTTCGTCGTCGAACACCTCGTCCACGAACTCGTCGAACGGCACCTCGTCAGAGTCATCGGCGTTCTCAGCCAGGTAGGCCTTGGCGCGACCCATGGCAACAGCGGAGTTCACCCCGAACTCCTCGGCAACTTCCTCCACCAAGCCCATAGTGGTATCGAACAACTCCTTGCTGGAAGCCTCGTTGGAGCACTGCAACAGGCCATCGGGGATGAGCCAGCGCTCCTCGCCGGCGATCTGACGAGGCTTATCGACGAACTGCACCGCCATGGTGCGTGCATTCACCAACGCAAACGATGCGATCTTCTGCGAAGGGTTCGGCAAAATGGCGTGATGGCGCTCGATGTTGTTGCGGGTAGCGCCATCTTCGCCGCGCCCGACCTCATGCATGAAGGCGGGCTTGCTCTCAAGCAGCAGCAAGCCGAAGTAATGCTCGCTACGCGCATGGTAAGCGGCGGCCTCCGCGGCTGCGGTCGCCGCGGCGATCTCCTCTTCGGTGGCATCATCGGCCAACGGGGGCATAGCGGGCGGCTTCTCCTGGTCCTCGAAATCAATCACGAGCAAATCGCAGGAAGAAGGGTTCTCCATACGGCCGAGCTCCTCGGACATGAACTGCGCCACCTGCACGGAAAGGTCCACGAAGTCACGCTCGCCCTTGAAATACGCGCTCAATTCCGCCGCAAACCCGCTGTCAGGGAAGAACTCACCGCGACGATTATCCATGCCTCCCAACGCATGCCGGGCAATGCGCATGACGTACGATTTGACGTTCTTGTTCGTCAAATCCAACTCGTCTTCGGAAAACACGTTTACACACGACACGAAATCGAACACGTGCAGCACCGCGTGGTTGATCTTGAACATCCAGCCTCTCCCCTGCCTACCTCGAACTTGCACCTCGGAACGCCCTGGCGACGCTCAAGCTTGCGAGCGCAAAGGCGTCGATCAGCCTTACGAACGCACGCCTTTTGCCCGCCCTCGAAACGAGCGCGGTCCTATTCTTCACCCTCGAAGCCCCACATGCGCACCTCTGGATGCATGCGTACGCCTTCCATCTCGTATACGCGGCGTTGCACCTCGGCGATCAGGTCGCGGACATCGCGCGCCGTAGCGCCGCCGGCGTTCACCACAAAACCCGTGTGCTTCTCAGAGACCTGCGCACCGCCCACGCGGAAACCGCGCAAACCGGCATCCTGGATGAGCTTGCCGGCGAAGTACCCGGCGGGACGCTTGAAGGTGCTGCCAGCGCTCGGCATTTCCAAGGGCTGCTTATCGGCGCGGCGCTGGGCCAGGTCGTCCATGCGTTCGCGGATTGCGACAGGCGAATCGAGACGCAGCTGCAAGGTTGCCGAGAGCACCGCCCAGCCAGCATCGCCCATCATGGAATGACGATATCCCCAGCATGCCTGCCAAGCATACAGCTCGACGATGCGCCCCTGCGGCGTGGCGCACACCAGCGAGCAGCACACGTCTCGGAACTCGCCGCCATAGGCGCCCGCATTCATGATGGCGGCGCCGCCGATGGTACCTGGGATTCCGCTCGCGAACTCATAGCCGGCCAACCCGGCTGTGCATGCGGCCTCGGCCACCTGGGCGTTCGACGCACCGGCCCGCACCGTCATGCGGGAGCCTTCCACAACGATGTCCGAAAAGCGCTCGGCGAAGCGCACGACTACTTCAGGCAAGCCCGCATCGGCCACAAGCAGGTCACTGCCCAGCCCCAGCAAGCGCACAGCCTGGCCAGCGCCATGGCACGCGGCAAGAACATCAGCTGCCTCCTGAACGCTGGCCGGCTCGACCACCACGGCAGCAGGGCCGCCGATCTGAAACGTGGTCAGCCCGCTCATGGGCACATCCCTGCGCACCGCCTGAGCCCCGACGATTTCCCGCAGCGTTTCCAACAAAATCTCGTTCACCATATGGATCACGACTCCTTACCGGATAACAATGCCTGGGATTCGCGTTCGCCCAGGTCGATCAACTCTTGTCGGCTATGTACGCCGCATTTCCCGTAAATGCGGCGCAAATGCGTATCAACGGTGCTTTTTGCGATGAACAGCTCCGACGCCATACGCTCGCCCGTACGGCCTCGAAGCGCCAACGGCAAGATTTCGGATTCGCGCTTGGAAAGCTTGAACTTGGACGCCATAACACGGCACGCATCCTCGAACCGATCGGCCTGCTTGGCGATGCGGGACAGCGCCAAGAAGTCCCCCTCGGTGAAAAGGAACAGGTACGCGAACAACGTGACAAAACCCGCGCAAGAGGCAACGGCGAAGGGGATGTCACCCGAAGGGGAGGCGATCTGCAAAACGTTGCCGAGCGCCAAGCCCCCCGCTTCGCCAAGGTAGAGCGCGGCAAAACCCCTGGAGAAGGAAAGCGCCGCATCCATGCCGGTCAGCTTCGCCATCAAAACGAACAGCGAAACGAGCACGGCGGAAAGGCCCAGGTAGCCCGCAAGCACGATGGAATCGCCTGGGACGCCGTAGGGCTCCAGGATGGGCATGAACAGGTATCCGGCCATCATGAGCAGCAACGCCAGGCGATAGACCCCCACCAAAAGCCTGCTCACTTCGCCATCGGACCCGCCGCGACGAGTAGTCACACCCACAACCTGCAACGAGCCGGCGCAGTACAGCGCCAACAACAGCAACGTAGCCGCAAAGGTAGGCGTGGCAACGCTTCCCGGATCAGACGCGTAGGTTTCCATAAGGCCACCCGCCAAGCCGAACACAACGGAGCCGCCTACGACCTTGCGCGAAATGCGATGCGTCTCAGCCCGCTGCTGTTTTGAGGCGAGCAGCGTCGCGATAGTGAGAGCAGGTTTTTTTTGCGAGTCTGCGTTCTCCTCGACGCGCTCGCTCGAAAGCAACGGCTCGATGCCGACAAGCGCCCATGCGCTGCCGAAGGGAAGCAGGTTCGCCACCGCAGCAGCGAGCGGTGCCTGCGAACAGACAACGGCGAGCAGGAACGTGAAGACGGCGGCAACGGCGGTTGCAAGCAACACGCCGCGAGAGCTTTCCCCATGCGATCGGGCGCCGAGCGCCCTACCCCAAGCCGCGAGCATGCAGGCGAAAGGACCCCCTACCAAAACGCCTTCCATAACCATGGAGGCAAGGCCGTATTCGGCGGGAAGGGAAACAGAGGAGCCGATGGCCAGCAACACTGCATAGCACCACATGAGCGAGCGGTTCAGCAGCACATCGCGCACGCGCAGGGCAACGGCGCGCAGCACGATGAGGGTGACGGCCGCGGCAAGCAAGGTGATCAGCAAATCAATGCGTTCAAAAGTGTAGCCGCCAACAGTGAGCGCGCTGTTCCATCCCATGTAGAAGAGCGCGAACATGAACGCCTGATGGCACGCGTACCCGAGCAGCGTACGCACAAGAGTGGGGTCGAAGCGCGTCTCAGGTGCGCCGGTATGATGGGTTGAAGAATTCTGCATACACCCAAGTGTACCAGCAAGCATCGTTCAGACCTCGGCTGCTCACAAGGGACCACAAGATTACCCGGGCGAAACCGACCGCTTAGGCATTGGCACCTCCAGAGCGGATATCGCCATCGTCTCTACCCACCAGGAACAAACCCAAATGCCGCCATCACCACGCAAATCCCGTTCTCGTCAAAACCGCAGAACGGGATAGAGCGAAACGCCCGCGCATAACCTTGCGTGGGCGTTTCGCTGTTTGCTGTATTTCCGGTAACGGAGGCTTGACGCCTCCAGGGAAATCCTATTCCTCGCTTGCGGCGGGAGCCTTCTTGGCAGCCTTCACGGCCTTCTTCTTCGACTCCTCCTCGACTTCCTCTTCCTCGTCGAGGTCGATCTCGGGCTTGCCCTCATCGGAGGTCATGCCCTCACGCAGGCTTTTAACGGACTTGCCGATGGCGCTACCGAGCTTGGGAAGGTTCTTCGGGCCGAAGATAAGCAGAACGACGACCAGGATGATAAGCAACTCGGGAACGCCCATGCCCAAAAACTTCATTGATGACTCCTCCTTTTAGGATGTCGCAAAGCGAAACCGGCGGTGCCCGTGTCGCTTGTACCTTGACAGGCGCTTTCGCCCGTCAGCTCGTTTCAACGATTGCGATAATGCCGCCAAAGAGGAATCGCGTCTATCATGCAAACCTGTGATTTCGTACTCAAAGGCACCAAAAGTGCTGTCATGTAAATTGAGTATGAATCGCGTTGCACCAGGTCAAAAGCTTGTGAAGATCAGATTTTATCAGCATATCCATAATTCGCCGCACCTTACACCCACCAAAGGGTCCCTGTAATGCAGCGCCGTGCACAAGAAGCTTCAAAACGCAAAAAGCCTTTCCCAACCAGCAAGCAAGAGCCGAGTCCCCTTGACCGCATAGATGCTTCGGCCTTGATGATTGGCCCGAATAGGCTTTATAAAGACAGAAGTCGAAACTGAAACCGGAAACGGAAAGCGCAACGAACATCCTGGCCTCATAGCGCAAAATAGGCAGGGGCGAAACCCCTGCCTTCAAACGGATAGCGGAAGATATGCAGCTTGGCAGCTAGTCCTGCTGCGCCTCCTGCGCCACAAGCTGACGGTATGCGATCAGGTCGAGCTTGGCCATGACCACATCCTCCACCTCGTAGCTGAACGGATACAGCTGCGCCAAGGGACCATCCTCTTCGTAGACGGTACGCACGTAGCCGCCGCACTCGTCGCACGTCGCGATGCGATGATCGTCGTCGCCCTCGACGTTGAAGAAATGCAGGTGACCCTGGTTCTGCGTGCCGCAGCGAGCGCAACGCACACGCTCGATATCCCAGACGCAACCACACTGCGCGCACCACAACGCACGGCCGCGACCCTTGGTTTTCGTGCCGGCTTGGCCGACATGCGCCACAGATGCCTCGCACCCGCACACCGGGCAATGAACCGGATACGGCTGATCGGCGTTCCCATCAACGCGCGCTGCCTGCACCTCCTGGGCAATGGGCTCCAGCAGCGCACGGAGCGCCAACGAAATCACGGAAGCACCCATGCGCGCCGCATCCTCGCCAAGCCCATCATCCTGCAAAAGGCCCGCAAACGCTTCCACGTATGCGGAAGGGTCGCTTCCGGCAAGCTTCATATCCGATGCCGCCACCAAACGGTCCCAGCGCACACCTGCAAGCGCATCGCGCGTTGCGTGGTCGAACTGCTCGAACACCGCCATGGCACCAGCTAATCGCTGCGCAGCATCTGCCAGCACGTCAGCCGGAATGTCGGCAGGGTACGCGCGCAGCACCGGCTGCTCGTCTTTCGAGGACTGCTTGAGCGTGTCCGCATCAGGAACCGCATGCTCGACCTTGGCGCCATGTTCCTTCTGCACCTCGGCCTGAACGCCCCACAAGGTGCGGAAGAAGCGCAAGCGTTCCTGCTCGGATTCGGACAGCTTCGACGCATAGGCCTTCATGGCCATATCGATTTGGTTCAGATCCATAGTTGATTACCGCTTTCATCTCATTGAAACGATCGAGCCGAACGGGGCGTGTAAAGCCAACGCAAACCCGTCGGCGCGATCGAAGCCTGTTGGCAAACAGCTGCATGCACGCCATGCCATCCAGCTGCGCACCAGCACGGCACATCCAAGATAAACGGTAGCCCGACGCTCACCTCCACAAGGGAAGCGTCTGCGAAGCACCGGGCTACCGGCTAGATGGGCGCCGCATCGCACGCCGCCCATCAGCTTCAGAGACGTTCAGGAGCTACTTGGCATCCTTCTCGACCACGTTCTTGCCGGAGGTGATCTCCTTACGAGCCCAGTGGCCCCAGTGGTACAGAGCATCGGCCTCGGAAACCAAACCGTTGCCGAACATCAGCTTGTAGGTACCGCGATAAGGCTGGAAGATGCCGCCGCCCAGGAAGATATGGGCCAAGCCGAACACGGCAATGAGCAAAAAGCCCAGGTCATGCAGGAACAGCACCACGCCATAGCCCGTGCCCAGGTCGACGATGGTCGAACCGGCCACCAAGATCAGGCCCGTGATACCCATGAGCGCGCCAGCCACCCACAGCATGCCGTCGGCGAAACGCTGGCCGGACTTCACCTCGTCCTGGTCGGGCATGTGGATCCACTTCGCCATAAACAGGTACGGGAAGAACAGCAGCATCCACTTCTTGTCGTCGCTGTTCCACTTCGCGAACAGGTTCTTAAAGATGTGGGCAACGCCCTTCGGAGCCATGATCGCGCTGATAAGGGGCACCAGCACGAAGATGAAGCCAAGCACGCGATGCGACATGCGGATGGCGAACACCGTATCGGCGCCTACCGCCTGAGCGAGCTGAGGAACGAACACGAACAAGCCCGAGACGGCAAGCAGAATGCACGCGATGACCGTGACGCCATGCGTCAGGCGCGCCTGCTTCGAATGACGGACGATGTACTTCTCCTTGCCGGATGCCGCGCGCTCCTGGAGGAACGCCGCGTCCTTGGCGCGGGCTTCCGGGGAAACGTTAACGGAGTGGCTCATTATTTGTCCCCCTTCTTACCGATCGGAAGGTTCTCGGTGATGTGCTCCATCACCGTCTTATCGTCCTGCGGGTCGCCATGCTGCACCACGTCGCCGGTGATAACCGACACCGTATCCTCGGTCTCGGGGTTGTACGCCAGCTTGTCGCGCTTGTAGCCGATGGCCAGGCCGAACATGGCTGCCAGACCGGCGACGGTCAGACCGGAGATGGCACCGGTGACCGGCTTCATGATCTGGGTGAGCTGAGCCGTGGCGGGAGCCTTCGGATCCTGCACCTGGTCATGAGCATCGATGCCGTACTTGAGCACCTGGATGACGTGCAAGCCGCCCATCTCGCGTTCGCCGTACAGGCAGGCATCGGGATAGCCGTTCTCATGCAGCCAGGCGACCTTCTCCTTGCCCTTGGCAATCATCTCGTCGCGATCGCCGAACTGCAGGGCGTTGGGCTGGCATGCGGAAACGCACGCCGGCGCCATACCGTGGGCCACGCGATCGGCGCAACCCGTGCACTTGTCGATGACGGTCTTGTCGAGAAGCCCGTTGGACTCGTAGCGCGGAACATCGAACGGGCAAGCGCTGTGGCAGTACTGGCAGCCGACGCACTTGTCCTGGTAGACCTCCACGAAGCCGGTCTCCTCGTTGCGCACGAGCGCGCCGCCAGGGCACACCGAAGCGCACGGGGCATCGGTGCAATGCTGGCAAGCACGACGACCGAACGCCCACTTCACCGGCTTGATCTTGCTATCGCCCTCAAGCTCGTTGAAGGTGATGATCAGACGCGTGTCGCCGTTGAGGTCGGCCGGGTTCTGATGCGTGCCGGACCATTTTGCCTCGTTCGTGCCCAGAGGGCTCGGCAGGTTGTTCCACATCTTGCAGGCAACCTGGCAGCCCTTGCAGGCGGTGCACTTGGAGGAATCGAAATATACAGCCTTTTCAGTCATGTCAATCCCCCTTATGCCTTCTCGATATCAACGAGGAACGCCTTGTATTCGGGCGTGAACGAGTTCGGGTCGCCGACGTTGGGCGTCAGGTCGTTGACCACGTCGCCCGTGCCGTACAGGTCCGCCCAGCCGAAGTGATGGGTCAAACCGACCTGGTGCTGCACCTTGCCGTTGACGTTCATCGGCTGCAGGCGCTTGGTGACCAGCGCAGGCACGACGACGGAGCCACGGTTATTGAACACGCGCACGTCATCGCCGTTCTTAATGCCCTTCTCGGCAGCGAACTCCTCGCTCATCTCGACGAACTGAGACGGCATGGACTCCACGAGCGCCGGGCACAGACGCGTCTGGCCGCCGGTCTGCCAATGCTCGGTGACGGAATACGTGGTTGCCACGATCGGGTACTGCTCCTTGGTACCCTGCTTCGTGGATGCGTACTGCGTGCCGAATGCGCACGGGTTGTGGAACGCGCCGTTGAGCGGGTTGTCGTCGCACGGGGACTCGAAGGGCTCGAAGTGCTCGGGCAGCGGGCCGTCGACCATGCCATAGCTCTCCAGTCGGGCGTTCTGCTCCCACAGCATGAAGAAGGTCTTGTTGTTCGGCGGAACCGGCTTGTCGCCCTTGACCGCGACGAAGTCGGCCTGGTCAACCAGGATCCACTTCTCGCCGTTCCACTCCATGAGCTTCTTATCCTCGTTCCAAGGCTTGCCCTGCATGTCGCAGCTGTTGCGGTTGTACAGGATGCGGCGATTGCTCGGCCAGCTGAACGCCCACTCGGAGTTCAAGCCGATGCCGGACTTGTCCTCGGTGTTGCGGCGGCACAGCGGCTGCTCTGCCGGGTCGAGCGGAGCATCGTTGTTGTTCCACATACCGGAGTAGATCCACATCGCGCAAGCGGTGGAACCGTCGGCGCCCAGCTCGGCGTAGCCCTTGAGCAGGTCGGTCTTCGGGTTGGCGGAATCGGTGTTGCACTCGGTGCCGGCCACGCGGTAACCGTTGAGCGCCCACGCCACGGGGCGCGGGTCGATCTTGCCGTCCACGTAGTAGTCCCACTTGGTCTTGAGGATCGGGTCGGGGTTGGCGCCGCCCTCTTTCTTATACAGGTCGCAGATAGCGGTCCACAGAAGGTCGCACATCTCGTAGTCGGGCTTGGCCTGATCCCACGGCTCAACGGCCTGGTAGCGGTACTGGATCCAGCGGCCGGAGTTCAAGATGATGCCCGGCTTCTCGTAAATCAGCGCGCACGGCAGGTAGTAGACCGTGGTGTCGATCTCGGACGGGTTCATATCCGGGGCGTTCCAGAAGCTGGCGGACTCGGTGATGACCTGGTCGGCGACGACCAGCCAGTCGAGGTTGGCCATGGAACGGCGCACGTTGCCGGCGTTCGGGGCCGAGTGGCAGGGGTTCATGCCCCAGTTGAAGTAGCCCTTGATGACGCCCTGCTGCATGAGCTCGAACGTGGAGATATGCGTGTAATCGACGGCACCCGTCTCGGACGGGACCTTCGGCCACCAATCGTAACCATAGTCGTTGTCCACGGTGGCGTTCTCGCCGAACCACTCCTTCAGGGAGGAGACGATGAACTTCGGCTTGTTGGTGTAGTAGCCGTCGGAGTAGGTCTGAGACTCCAGCCACTTGCGCAGGCTTGCGCGATCGGTGGTGTTCGCCCACTTCAGGTAAGCGGGATGCTCGTTGACCATCATGCCCATGTCCGTTGCACCCTGGACGTTGGGCTCGCCGCGCAGCGCGTTCACGCCGCCGCCGGGGATGCCGATGTTGCCAAGCAGCAGCTGCATCACGGACATGGCGCGCGTGTTCTGGGCGCCATAGGTGTGCTGGGTCTGGCCGAGCGCGTACAGCACGGTGCCGGCCTTACCGGGCTTGGCGGTAGAGGTATAAGTTTTGTAGACGAGTTCGAGAACATCCTTGTCCATACCGCAGATACCGCAAACGGTGTCAAGCGTGTAACGGGAATAGTGCTTCTTGAACTGCTGATAGACGCACATGGGGTCTTGCAGCGTCATGTCCTTCTTGGGGTTGGTGAGCGTCGGCGTGGTGAACTCAGGAGTGCCGGGCTTGTTGACCCAGGCGTACGCGCCGTTCTCGCTGGTATCCCAGTCCTCGGTGGACTCGGTCTCATAGTGCCAGCTGTGGACGTTGTACGTCTTGGTCTTCTCGTTCCAACCGCTGAACAGACCCGTTTCGGGATCGAACTTGTAGTCGGGATCAAGGATGTAGGAAGCGTTGGTGTAGTTGAGCAGGTACTCGAAGTTGTACTCGCTCATGTCGCCGGTTTCCTGGTACTTGGCCAGGTTCGGCTCGATGAGGTGCTCGATGATGTAGTTGTACATGCCGCCGTAGAACGCGATGTCGGTGCCGGAACGGATGGGGCACCAGATATCGGCCTGCTCGGCCGTACGGGTATAGCGCGGATCGACGACGATCCACTTAGCGCCCTGCTCGTGGGCCTTCTCAAGCCACAGCGCGCTTACGGGGTGGTTCTCAACGGAGTTGGAACCGCAATTCAAGATGACGTCGGTGTTTTGGAAGTCGCACCAATGGCTCGTCATGGAGCCACGACCGAATGAAGCTGCCAGACCGGCAACGGTGGGGCCGTGTCAAACACGAGCCTGATTGTCGATGGCGATGACGCCCAGAGAGCGCATCATCTTGAGGATCAGGTATTCCTCCTCGGAGTTTTCCTGGGAACCGCCCAAGCTTGCGATGGCCGGGGTGTAGTTCACCGTCAGGCCGTTGTCGTTCTTCTCGATGAACGAGGCATCGCGCGTGTCCTTGACCTTGCGAGCGATCTCGGCGATGGCGTCATCCCAGGAGATGTCCTCCCAGTCGCTTGCGCCGGGACGGCGCACCAGCGGGCGCGTCGCACGCTTCGGGTTCTTGATGACTTCGCGCGTTTCGGGGTCCACCACGTTGCGCAGCTGGAACATGGTAGCGCCCTTCGGGCACAGGCCGCCCTCGTTGATGGGATGGTCGGGGTCGCCTTCCAGGTTGACCAGCTCGCCGTCGCGCACCGACAGCAGAGAACCGCAACCACCTGCGCAATAGCAGCAGATGTTGGTGTACTCTTCGGTGTTCACCAGCTTCCAGTCTTGCTTGGACTCAGACGCGAACGCCTGGGTCTGCGAGGAAAGCTCGAACGCCATCGTGGTTGCCAGCGCAGCGCCGGTTGCTTTGAAAAAGCCCCTGCGTGACAGGTTCATGCCCCTCACTCCTTTCCTACTCGTCTTGCACTCGTCTAAATACCGATGCGAAACCGCCCACCGTGCCCTCTTGCCGATTGGAGGCTGCGGGGAGAAGGCGCCGGGGCGGCGCATCGCATATCCGTACTGTGCACATACGGATGCCAATTCATGCTAATGCATAATTTGATACGAAACTGACACCATTCCGCCAAATGGTGCACAAACACACTCATTTGGAACAAATAACCCCAAATGGGTTGCAAACTACTGGACCATTCTGCGGGTTTGTCTAGTTTTCCCCTATTCAAATGCTTGCAATTACTTGGCTATTCCTATAGCAGTTATCGGGTTAAAGATTGAGAATTAGACAGTCTTTGAGATGTGTTTACCTATTTGGCAATCCATTCATATCGCTCTCGATGCGATTCAAAGAGAAATCGGACCGAAAACGCATCATTATTGGACGAAATTCCTGCATCGTAGCGTTCTGAAACTGCATATTCTAAGTCGAGAATGCGCTTGATGGCATATGGGAGGTAGGGGCGAAACTTGCGGAAACGGTTCCGTGATCGCAGTTGACACAACATCTTCAGCAGCACGATAAGCCACCGGAACAATGCTGGAGAGCTTCCCCGCAAAACCCAGACGCAGTGCGGCTATGAGATGCGATGGGCCCCTAAGGCTAAGACTGATAATCCGGCCGGGACGTTAGAGACAATGCCACGAAGCAACATGACGAACCCCTGGTACGCATCGAGATCAGCCAGTTGGCGACAAGGCGAAATAGCCGCAAATGATGGCGAGGCAATGTAAGCGATGCTCGGCAAGCAACAGAGCCCAGAAGAATACGAACGACGCCCAACGATGAATAGGGCGCAGAAGCTAGCAACCTGCCGGCTACAGGCTTTCGATGACCTTTGCGGACACGACATTGCTCGGAGACACCAGAATGGCCCCGACGCTATCCACACGAGGCGCGTTCACGAAAAAAGACCCGTTGGAGTTGCCGCCCATCGTGGACACTTCCTCATCCTGCAGCGTGATCACGATATCGGCGCCCTGGAGGTTGCGCACATAGGTGCGAACCGAGGAGATGCACACGACAAGATCGACCTTGCAATCGCGGAAGTATTTGACACGCGCTTCGGCAGCTTTTTCGGAAAGCGGCACATCGACGGAAAACACCCCGATGCGCTTCGAGCCGCGCTTGAGGATAACGCCTTCGCTGTATTGAGACGGGTCGGCTGTATCGAGCACCAGCACCGTGGCGCCCTTCTCCTCATAGTTGGCCTGAACCTCCTCGGGAGCGACCGGCTGGCTCTTGGCGACATCCATTCCGCCACGGACGGTGGCAGCCTTCAGAACCGTAGCTTCGTCCGAAGTTCGATCAGATTCGCTATCGTCCTGTTCGGAGGCATCGGGAACAGGCGCCGCAACGCTGCCGACATCGGACGTCAAGCCGGATACCTCATCAGTATGCGTTTGACCAGCAGTGCTATCGACCTTCTTAGAAGACCCCGAAGCAGCCTTCGAGGAGCTTGATTTACTCGAAGGGTTGCTAGATCCCGTACTCGAGGTACCGCCGCTCACGGATGCGTTCTCGTCCGCAAACGATGAAGCAACGCTGCTACTGGAAGAGGGCGCCGATGCGGCCGTATCAGAAGAGGTGGACGACACGGAGGCGCTCCGGGACCCCGAAGCACCCTCGTCGGCCTGTTCGCCCGTGTCCGCAGTGTCCACTCCATCTTCGAGCTGCGCATCGGAGCCGTTTTGAGAATCAAGCGTCTTCGCATCCGCCTGCACGGGAAGCGTGCCTGCGTACACGATGGAGGTGTACCCTTCCATCTGGCCCACTTTTTCGTCGATGGAGGATGCGGCGACGTTCCATGAATGCCCTGCAACCATATACCAGGCAATCCCGAACGTGCTAAGCACGATCAGGATGAGGAATACGCCAAGCGCTTGTTTTTCACGAGTTCCGTTAGACATAGGTTCAAGTATAGTGAATGCCCCGCAAACCGCCCGTCCGCCACCGGCACACGCGCAGAGTTTACAGAAAAGCCTGCGTTAGAGTAATTTCTCGAACGCGACACGGTCGGTGGAAGCGCCTTCCGCATGGCTGATGTGCACGATGCCGCAACGGCTGAAGCCACATCGTTCAATAAGCTTGAGCATTGGAATGTTGCCGGGATGCGTTTCGATGCGTAGGCTCTCGCATCCGTGTTGACGGGCGACCGGCTCAGCGGATTGCAGCAGATTGCGGCCAAGACCCTTCCCGCCATGACCTTGCGCCACCGCAACACGATGCAGAACGGCATATCGCGGGTTGCGCGAATCGGACGCAGTCAACCATGCTCCCTCGATGGAATCGTAAACCGGTTCGCCGGTGAAGCCGATGACGGTGGTGGCAACCACTTCGCCGTCCTCCTCAAGCACATAGGAGTGACCGGCTTCGATATCATCTTGCACGATTTGCTGCGTAGGATAAGCACCTTGCCATTGATCAATACCAAGACGACCTAGCGCGGCTTTGCCGTCCATGAGCACGGCCCAAATGCCATCGAAGTCGCCATGGTCGGCAATGCGAAACTGCAATGTCATGGTTATCCTCACTTCCAGCCGTCGATACGGCTCTGCCCTTTCTTGCATAGATGATGCGAAACGCCCTCAGCAATGGTAAACGTCTACAAGGAGTTGGCAACCCAGAATCCGCAACGGAATCTGGGTCGCCAACAAAACAGCGGCTACGCTATAGCGCTCGGCGCCGTCATGCCGCCCTATCTCAAGCGCAGCTCGTACGCGGAACGAGGCTTCTCCCGCCCGAACGTATCACGCACCTGAATGGTCCCGCAAAACGTGAAACCACGCGTTTCAAGCAACCAGCGCATCGGCTCGTTCTCCGGATAGATATCGGCTCGCACGCTTACGCGGCCGCCTTCGCGTGCGATACGGCAAGCGTTATCGATGATGAACGACCCGACGCCGCGTCTGCGAACCGGCTTGTCGACGACAACCCAATGCAATTCGGCATACTGCTGCGGAGATGCACCGGCGTCGGTGATCCATTCGCCCTTGATGCCGCGCTCGTAATTCTTATCCGGCTCGAAGGAGACGGCGAACACCGCGATCAACTGGCCTTGAGCATTCTCCACCACATATGTGGAACCGTTTTTGATACTGCGGGTCAAACGGCGCGTGGACGGGTATTTCTTATACTTGCCCTCATCAATGCCCATTTCCGTAAAAGCGCGATGCCCTTCATCAAGCAGGGCCTCCACGCGGTCGATATCGGCCAAGGTCGCAGGGCGGCTGCTGTAATACCCGAGCACCGAGGCCCGACCCGCGAATACCGGCGGATCTTGAGGAAGAGGCGACGCCTCCACGCCCGCTATCTCGACCCGGGATTCAGCACCCTCCCGCTTCGGCTCGAACTCGGTGACCAGGACGATCATCACGAGAATGCATGCGCAGCCGGCGACATCCCAACTGCTGACCGCACTGCGCAACCATATCACCGAAAGCACCATAGCCGACACCGGCTCAGCAGCGCACAAAAGGCCGGCTTTGACCGGACCGCAATCATTGATACCCTGCAGATACAGCATATATGCAGCGCAGGTGCCCACCACGATAACGGCCGCGAAGATGATCAGGAACCCGGGTGTGAGCTGAACAGGAACTTCCCAAGGGCGCACCACAGGTGTGAGAACAACGCCGCCGAACAGCATGGCGAACCCCGTGACCATCATCGAACCCCATTTGGCAAGCACCTTCACGGGCATAAGGGTATACAAAGCCAACGCTACAGCCGACACCATGCCCCAGAAGCAACCCTGCTGAGACAACGCCAAACGGGAAAGATCGCCCTGCGTGGCGATAAGGACGAGCCCTGCCATGGCGAACACGAGCCCCAACACCTCGCGGGGGTTGGGAAAACGGCGCTTGCGCAAGCACGTCCACAACATGATGAGCACCAAACCAAGCTGCTCGATGGTGGTGCCCACGCCAGCGCTCGTATGATGGATAACGCTGAAATAGCTCACCTGGCATAGCGCGATTCCAAAAATGGAGAACGCCGCGATGCTGACCATGGAACGCCAATCGCGGAACAGAGCCCCCAAAGAGCGCCAATCCTTCACGAACACGACACCGAGGAAGAACACCGCGGAGATGAGCATGCGCACGCACGTGATCCAATAGGCCGACGCGCCGTAATCGCCCATAAGCAGCTGGGCGCACGTGCCGGAAAAGCCCCAGCAAACGGACCCTGCCAATGCGCAGACGATACCACGCATCATATGCCCGCCCCGCAAAGCCGCTCCTTGATGCACCCCTACCGCTCCTTCCTGAATAAGAAACCCGCCTCTTGCACGGAGACGGGTTTTGCTTCTTTAGCGTCAAAGACGCCTACCGAAATCGGCAGGCGTCGCAATGTTACAAGGCTATTCTACAACATGCGGGCAAGGAATCGGCCCGTATAACTCTCCTTCACAGTAGCTACGTGCTCCGGGGTTCCCTCGGCCACCACGGTACCGCCGCGCTCGCCGCCTTCCGGCCCCAGATCGACGATATGGTCGGCGCTTTTGATGACATCTAGGTTGTGCTCGATGACGAGCACCGTGTTTCCCGCATCCACCAAGCGCTGAAGAACCACGAGCAACTGCCGCACATCCTCGAAATGCAACCCGGTGGTAGGTTCGTCCAATATATAGAACGTTTTGCCGGTCTGGCGACGATGCAGCTCGCTTGCCAGCTTCACGCGCTGAGCCTCGCCGCCGGAAAGCGTTGTAGCCGGCTGCCCCAAACGGATATATCCGAGCCCCACATCGAAAAGCGTTTGAAGCTTACGCTTGATTCCGGGAATGTTCTCGAAGAACAGCAAGGCATCCTCGACCGTCATGTCGAGCACCTCGGAGATGTTCTTGCCTCGATATGTGACCTGCAGGGTTTCGCGATTGTAGCGCTTACCCTCGCACACCTCGCATGGCACATAGATATCCGGGAGGAAGTGCATCTCAATCTTAATTTGCCCATCGCCCTTGCAAGCTTCGCAACGACCTCCGCTGACATTGAAGCTGAATCGGCCAGGGCCGTATCCGTGGGCCTTGCTTTCCTGCGTGCTGGCGAACAATGCTCGGATGTCGTCCCAGAGACCGATATACGTGGCCGGATTGCTGCGAGGCGTCCTGCCGATAGGGCTTTGGTCGATGTTGATCACCTTGTCGATATTCTCGACCCCGGTGATCTTGCGATACGCGCCCGTGCGCCTATGGGCGTGGTTAACGCGATTCGCCAGGGCAGGAGCCAGCGTATCGGTGATCAACGAGCTTTTACCGCTGCCGGAAACTCCCGTGATGACGGTGAACGTGCCGAAGGGCACGGAAAGCGTCACGTTGTTCAGGTTGTTCTCGGACGCGCCGGTAAGTTTGAGACAGCCGCGCTTGGGCTTTCGACGATGCTGCGGCACGGCGATTGCGCGGCGGCCCGAAAGATAATCAGCCGTAAGCGAACCTTCCGTAGCAGCAACCTCCTCGGGCGTGCCGGCAGCAACCACCATACCGCCGCGCTCACCTGCGCCCGGACCCATGTCGACCACATAATCGGCAGCGCGGATGGTGTCCTCGTCGTGCTCGACGACGATCACGGTGTTACTGAGGTCGCGAAGGTGCTCAAGCGTGCCGATAAGGCGCTCGTTGTCGCGCTGATGCAAACCGATGGAGGGCTCATCAAGGATATAGAGGACGCCCATCAAACCCGCGCCGATTTGCGTGGCCAGACGGATACGCTGTGCTTCGCCGCCGGAAAGGGTTGCGGTAGCACGCTCCAAGGTAAGGTAATCCAAGCCCACATCCACTAGGAACTTCAAGCGTGCGACGATCTCCTTCGCGATAGGGTTCGCGATCGCGCCTTGCTGACCATCGAAATGCAGGTCGTTGAAGAAGCGATAACAGTCGAGGGCGCTCATCTCGCATACCTCGTGAATGGACTTGCCGCCCACGGTAACCGCAAGGATCTCAGGCTTCAAGCGTTTGCCACCGCACGTAGGACACGGAACGACGGCAAAGTAGCTTTGCAGCTTCTCACGCTGCGTATCGCTTTGCGCCTCCTGGTATTTACGCATAACCGCGGCCAGAGCGCCCTCCCATTCGATGAACCAGTAGGTGTTGCGTCCATCGACCGTGGTGTAATCGACCCTGACCTTCTCCTCGCCCAAACCTTCGAGCAAAGCCTTTTGAACCTTTTTGGGCATGTCCTCCCACGGGGTATTCTCATCACAGCCCATATGCAACGCAACGGCTTTGAGGACCTGAGGGTAGTAGTTGCCGCTCTTGAAAGGAGCGATGGCGCCTTCCGAAAGCGTCAACGAGGGATCGGGGACCACCAAGCTGGCGTCAACCTCTTCCCTGCTGCCGATGCCCGAGCAGTCGGGACAAGCTCCGTATGGCGCATTGAAGCTGAAATCGCGCGGCTGAAGCTCGTCCATGGAGTGGCCGTGCTCAGGACACGCCAATGCCAGGGAGAATAGATGCTCTCCTTCGCCAAGACCGCCTTTTGCGCCGCTTGAAGAACCGCCCGCCTCGCCTTGAGGCTTGTTATCGGGACCGAGCACCTGCACAAGGACGCGACCTTCCGCCAACTTCGTTGCAAGTTCCACCGCCTCGGCGATTCGACCGGTTGCGGACTCCTTGAGCTGCACGCGGTCGACCACCACATCAATGAAGTGCTTGATCTTCTTATTGAGCGTACGAGGCTGACCATCCAGCTTCACTATCTCGCCATCGATGCGAACACGGCTGAAGCCCTCATGGGCCAAGTCTGCGAACAGCTTGGTGAATTCTCCCTTACGACCAGAAACCACTGGCGCCATGATGATGGCCTTCGCGCCAGGATCCAAGGCCAGGATGTCATCGGTCACCTGATCGGTGGTTTGTTTCTTGATAACGCGACCGCATTCCGGGCAATGGGGAACGCCGACGCGAGCGTACAGCAAGCGAAGATAATCATATATCTCAGTGGTAGTGCCCACCGTTGAGCGGGGATTGCGAGAGGTGGTTTTCTGATCGATCGATACCGCTGGGGAAAGTCCATCGATGCTATCGAGGTCAGGTTTGCTCATCTGCCCCAAAAACATGCGTGCATAGCTGGACAAGCTCTCAACGTAACGTCGTTGCCCCTCGGCATACATGGTGTCGAACGCCAGGCTTGATTTGCCGCTACCCGACAAACCGGTGATCACAACCAGCTTGTCACGAGGGATGGTGATGTCGACGTTTTTCAGATTGTGCTCGCGAGCGCCCTTGATGACAATGGAATCCTGACCCATACTACCCAGCCTTTGAAAATCGCTTAGTGTCTCGCGTATCCTATCATACGAACAGGTGTTTGTGACTGCAAAATTCGAAGCAACAAAAAAGCGACCGAGCAATCTCGGTCGCTGCACATTCATGGAGCGGACAACGGGATTCGAACCCGCGACCCTCACCTTGGCAAGGTGATGCTCTACCAGCTGAGCCATGTCCGC
>CAKTWI010000024.1 GCA_934630815.1 uncultured Senegalimassilia sp. | reverse complement strand
GGCCCAGCCGGCCCCCGCGGCCCCGGCTCAGCCGGCCCCCGCGGCCCCGGCTCAGCCGGCCCCCGCGCCGCGCTCCCAGGCGTTCGCAGCCCAGCCGACGCCTTCCTGCGAGGGCGCGCCGCAAACCCCCGATGAGTTGCAGGCAGTGCTGCAGGCGGGTTTCGGCGGCGGCGTGACGTTCGAAGAAGTCAAGGAATAGCGCACATCCGGGCCCGCGCCCGGTACAATGCAATGGTTTGAAACCCGTACATTCGCGATTAGAACAGGAAACGATATGGGACGTAAAGGCGGATTCCCCGGCGGCGGCATGGGCAACATGGGCGCCATGATGAAGCAGGCTCAGAAGATGCAGGTCGAGCTTGCCCGCGCGCAGGAGGAGATCAAGGACATGACCTTCGAGGCCTCCGCCGGCGGCGGCATGGTCAAGGCGGTCGCCCAGGGCGACAACAGCCTGGTCAGCCTGACCATCGACCCCGAGGCGGTGGACCCCGAGGACGTGGAGATGCTGCAGGACATGATCACCGCGGCCGTCAACGAGGCGCTGCGCGGCGTGGCCGAGCTCGGCGCTCAGCGCATCAACGCCGCAACCGGCGGCATGAGCATCCCCGGCCTGATGTAGGGAAGCGGTTCCGTGCAATCGGCTCCCGCAATCCAAAAGCTGCTCGACGAGCTCGAACGCCTTCCCGGCGTGGGCCCGAAATCGGCGCAGCGCATGGCGTATTGGATTTTGAACTCCGACCGCGCCACGGCGCTGCGCTTGGCGCAGGCCATCGTGGAGGTGAAGGACACGGTGCATTTCTGCAGCCGTTGCTTCAACTATGCCGAGGACGACCTGTGCGAGATCTGCCGCTCGACCAGCCGCAACCAGCAGCTGCTGTGCGTGGTCAGCGAGCCGCGCGATATCCCGCCCATCGAGCGCACCGCCGTGTTCCAGGGCGTGTACCACGTGCTGGGGGGCGCCCTGTCGCCTATGGACGGCATTGGGCCCGATGATCTTCGCATCCCTCAGCTGATGCAGCGTCTGGGCAGCGAGGATATCCAGGAAGTGGTGCTGGCCACCAATCCCAACGTGGAAGGGGAGACCACCGCCGCCTATCTGGCGCGCCTGATCAAGCCCCTGGGCATCAAGGTCACGCGTCTTGCCAGCGGCCTGCCCGTAGGCGGCGACCTGGAGTTCGCCGACGAGGTGACGCTCGGGCGGGCGCTTGAGGCAAGGCGCGTGCTGTAACGCGGTCTTTGTTGCGCGCGTTTTCCGCAGCGCCAAAAACCCATGACAACGAACCGGGCCCCGCAGCCGAACAGCTGCGGGGCCCGTGTTTTGCCTGATGGCCGCGTTTTGGCATAGAAAAAGGGATTCCGCCCCCTCCAAAAAACGGAATCCCTTCTCTTCCTTTTAACGAAGCCGAAGCTATCGAAAAAAGCAACTACATTATAGCAATCCCTTCACGGAATATCAATAAATTCTATCAATCATAAGCACTTCCTTAGACGGAGCGCATGGAACGCCTGGGCTGGTCGTGGTCGCGGGACCTGCGCCGGAAGGGCGCGTGCTATACTTTTTCGCACGAAAGGATATGCGCATGATCAAGTTTCCCAGCCCCGCGGTCTCCATCGTCGGGCGTCATAATTCCGGCAAGACAACCCTTATCGAGAAGCTCATCGCCGAGCTGGTCGGCCGTGGTCTGGACGTTGGCAGCGTCAAGCACCACAGCCATGTCGGGTTCGATATCGACATTCCCGGGAAAGACTCGTGGCGGCATCGCCACGCCGGCGCCAGCGAGACGGTTATCGCGGCACCGGGCCAGATGGCGCGTATCCAAACCACCGATGGGGAAGCGGAATGCGCCGACATCGTGGCGAGCATGCCCGGCCACGACGTGGTGATCGTCGAGGGTTATCGCAAAAGCGGCCTGCCCACCATCGAGATCATGCGCGCCGGCAACAAGGCCGATGCCCGAACCGCCGAGGTGTTCGCCGAGGGTGCTCGCAAGGGATGGGCGCTCGGCACGGATTTCACCCAGTTCGGACGCGGTTCCGTGCCTTATGCGGCCGATGTCTACCCCGATGATCATCCCGTGGCGCAGCCTTTGGACCAGGTCGAGGAGGACCGCCTCGCGCGCAGCTATCCCGACCATGCCGACATCTCCAACAAGATGCCCACGGCCGCAACGGTCGCGGTGGTCACCGACATCCCGCTGGCTGCTGAAGCCGCCGGCATATACGGCATCCCGGCGTTCGATATCAACGATGTGGCAGGGTTGGCGGATTTTCTGCAGGTGAGCTTCGCTCGCCCGCGCGTGTCTATGGTCATCCAGGCCGGCGGCGAGAGCCGCCGCATGGGTCGCAGCAAGGCAACGGTCCCGTTCTGCGGCCGGCCGCTCATCTGCCGTTTGGTCGAGAGGCTCTCGCCGGTGGCCGACGAGCTCATCATCACCACCAATGAGCCGGAGGAGCTTGCGTTTCTGCAAGAGCAGTATCCCGAACTGGGTATCCGCTTCGAGTCCGACGTCATCAACGAGCGCGGCGCGCTGCCGGGCCTTTACACGGCCCTTCGCTGCGCCCGCAACCCCTACGTGGCCGTTGTGGCCTGCGACATGGTGCTCGCGTCGCCGTCGCTCGTGGTCGCCGAAGCGCTCGAGATGACCAGGACGGGGGCTGATGTGGTGGTGCCCGTCAACAAGCATGGCTTCGAGCCGTTTCACGCGATCTACCGCCGCTCGGGCTGCTTGCCGGCCGTGCGCGAGGCGCTCAATGAAGGGGAGAAGCGCGCTCAGGTGTTCTTCAACCAGGTCAACGTGTGCGAGTTTCCGCAAAAGAAGGTGCTTGAGGCCGAGCCTATGGGCGGGTGCTTCATGAACGCGAACACGCCCGACGAGCTGGCGGCGCTCGAGCGCATCGTGCAGGAGCGCATCGAGTGCGAGTAGCGCCATGTGAAGCGCCCGCGTCCGACCCGCGCCGATTTCGCACAGATTATGATGCGAACCCGTCGCGCGCAGCGATCGTACGCTAATCTTCGCCGCGGCATATACGCGTGGGAGTAAATGAGGGGGAAGGCGAATGCCGAACATCGCAGACATCATAGAAGTGGCCGAGGAACTTGAGGACAAGGCCGTCGTGGCAGCTTCGAAACGCTGCGTGGCCGTGCGAAACCGCAACGCTTCATGCCGCAAGTGCATCGATGCCTGCCCGGCCGATGCCATCAGCGTGCACAACAACGTGCTCAGCGTCGATCACAAGGCTTGCGTGGCGTGCGGGGCCTGCACGGTGGTTTGCCCCACCGAGGCCTTGATCCCCGTTCGCCCTGCCGACGAGTCGCTTGAGCGGGCGGCGGCAGAGGCTATGGCCGCCCTTGATGGGCGCGCGGTCGTCGCCTGCGCCCGCATCGCGTCGAAGGGCCTGGCCGACCCGCACAAGTTCGCCGAAGTGCCCTGCCTGGCGCGCGTCGACGAAAGCCTGCTGCTCAGCTTGGCGGCGGTCGGCGCCAAGGACATCGTGTTGGTGGACGGGTGCTGCAAGACGTGCAGGTTCAGGGCGACCTCGCCCGGCGTGGACGAAACCATCGCTTCCGCCAACAACCTGATGCAGGCGCAGGGGGCGCCGGCAATGGTCTCCCGCGCGTCGGAGTTCCCAGAAGGGCTTGCGCTCAAGAACGCGAACAGCCTGCTCGGCGAGGCGCGCCGCGGCTTCTTTACCAGCGCAACCTCATGGACGGCCAGCGCGGCGGGCAAGACCGCCGAGATGGTTATCCGCAAAAACCTGGGGATGCAGGCAAAGGAAGCCACGCTTCGCGAACAGCTGGGGGCGGGCGCATCGGGCACGCTGCCCCAGTTCCAGGAGCGGCGCCGCAGCCAGGTGCTCGATGCCATGGACCGTTTGGGCGAGCCTGAGGTCGAGCAGGTCGAGACGCGCCTGTTCGGCAGGGTGGAGATCGACGCTTCCGTGTGCAACTCATGCGGCATGTGCGCGGTGTTCTGCCCTACGGGTGCGCTTGCAAAAAGCTCCATCAAACCCAGCCCCAACGCCGACGGCACGCCCGACGGCGGCAGCTTCCTGGAATTCTCCTGCGCCGAGTGCGTGCAATGCGGCCTGTGCGTGGATGCGTGCATGAAGAAGTGCATCACGGTAAGTCCGCAGGTGCGCACCGCCGAGCTGTTCGACTTCGAACCGCGTTTCATCTATTTGCCGAAACCCCAGGCCAGACTGGGAATCTTGTCGAATTTCAAGCGGTAGGGACGCATTCGGCCGCAAATTTTGAAAAAAGTCGTCGCGGATGCCGGATGGTTATGCTAATATATTCCCCGCTGCGAAAGCGGCAATCGGGATGTGGCTCAGCTTGGTAGAGCGCTGCGTTCGGGACGCAGAGGCCGCAGGTTCAAATCCTGTCATCCCGACCATTGCATGGTCAAGGCTCGGTGTTCGCACCGGGCCTTTTTCGTGCAACCGCGCATATCCGTCGGAGTGCCGTGCAAGCGCGTGTGCTTTTCATCGAAGGTGCGTCGGCAAGCTGCGGTTATGTTAAAGTACGCGGCGTTGCATATCACGGCCCGATGCCCGGGCTGGGACGAGTACTTGGAGGACACATGAAATTTCTGGGAATGGGCGTGCCTGAGCTTCTGATCATCCTCGTGGTGATCCTGCTTATCTTCGGCCCGAAGAATCTGCCAAAACTCGGTAGCGCTCTGGGCAAGACTGTGAAGAACCTGCGCGAGGGCATGGGCGATTCTAAGAAGGCCGAGGAAGAGGCCGACGAGGTCGAGGTCGAGGAAGACGACGAGGATGCCGCCAAGAAGAAGACCACCGCTGCCCGCAAGAAGAGCGAGTAGATCGCAGCTTCACAAGGTTGGTACGCGGTATGCGCAACGGGCTGCGGTCCGGCGCATACCGCTTTTTTCGTATAGATAGGTGAACAACATGGCTGACAATTACATCCTTACCCCCGAGGGCAAGCAGCAGCTTGAAGAGGAGCTGCATTATCTGGAAACCGAGAAGCGCGCCGAGGTGGGCGAGCGTATCAAGGTAGCGCGCGAGTTCGGCGACATCTCCGAGAACTCCGAGTACGATGACGCGAAAAACGAGCAGGGCATGCTCGAGGCGCGCATCGCCGAGATCACCCGCATCCTGGGCGAGGCTACCGTCGTGGCAACCCCGAAGCGCTCCAACTCCGTGCACATCGGCTCCACCGTCACCGTCGACATGGGCGGCCGTGAGCGCGTGTTCACCATCGTGGGCGGCGCCGAGGCCGATAGCCATGCCGGCAAGATCTCCAACGAGTCCCCGGTGGGCGCTGCGCTGCTGGCCCACAAGAAGGGTGATGAGATCGAGACCACCGGCCCGACCGGTCGCGTCATCAAGATGAAGATCGTCAACATCGAGCACTAGCGAATTTGCAAGTTCCGCTTGCCTGTGGGTAAGCGGAACTTCTCGACGTTGCGGTTGGCTGCGCCGCGTCGCTTGCGCATTCGGTTTCACGGACAAGGCAACGGGCCTATGCCCGCTTGCTTTGGCAGAACCCGGCGCACCGCAGCCGCTCTCGCTTACTCAACCAAATCCCTGTACTTAGAAGGGCTTTCCCATGAGCAATACCCCTGAAATTATCGAAGACGATCCCATCGAGGTGCGCAAGGCCAAGCGCCAGGCCATGCTCGATGCGGGCCAGAACCCCTATGGTCATGCGTTCGACTACAGCCATCACCTGGCCGAGCTCGAGCAGCTCTACGCGCACCTTGAGGACGGGGATTCCACCGAGGACCTGGTCAAGGTCGCCGGCCGCATCATGTCCAAGCGCGTTCAGGGCAAGATCGCCTTTTTGGGCCTGCGCGACGCCACGGGCGACATGCAGCTGTTCTGCCGCATCAACGAGCTGGGCGAAGAGGCCTTCGGCCGCTTGAAGGACCTTGATGTGGGCGACTGGATCGGCGTCGAGGGCGCTATGATGCGCACGCGTCGCGGTCAGCTGTCCGTGGCCGTCTCGTCCTTCGAGCTGCTCAGCAAGTCCATCCGCCCGCTGCCCGAGAAGTTCCACGGCCTGGCGGACAAGGAGACGCGTTATCGCCAGCGTTACATCGACCTGGTCATGAACCCCGAGGTCAAGCAGGTCTTCGAGAAGCGCTTCAAGATCGTCGCCGCCATCCGCCGCTACATGGAGGACCATGGCTTCTACGAGGTGGAAACGCCGTTTCTGCACCCCATCCTGGGCGGCGCGAACGCAAAGCCGTTCGTGACGCACTTCAACGCGCTCGACCGCGACTACTTCCTGCGCATCGCCACCGAGCTGCCGCTTAAGCGCCTGCTCGTAGGCGGTTTCGAGAAGGTGTTCGAGATCGGCCGTCAGTTCCGCAACGAGGGCATGGACCCGTACCACAACCCCGAGTTCACCACCATGGAGGCGTACCAGGCCTTCTCCGACCTCAACGGCATGATGGACCTCACCGAGGGCTTCATCAAGGCGGCCGCGGAAGCCGCCTGCGGCACGCTCAAGGTCAGCTACCAGGGCGTCGACATCGACCTGTCCGGTCAGTGGCCGCGCGAGACCATGTGCGGCTTGGCTTCGCGCTATGCCGGTGAAGAGGTTTCCTTCGACCGCAGCCGTGAGGACCTGGTGGCCATCCTGGAGAAGAACGGCGGTCGCGCCGAGGACGCCTGGGGCAAGGGCAAGCTCATCTCCGAGATCTTCGAGGCCGTGGCCGAGGAGAAGCTCATCCAGCCCGTGTTCGTCACCGAGCATCCGCTGGAGATCTCCCCGCTGGCCAAGAAGCTGCCGAACAACCCCGAGCTCACTGAGCGTTTCGAGCTGTTCATCTGCGGCCACGAGTACGCCAACGCCTTCAACGAGCTCAACGACCCGGTCGACCAGGCCGAGCGCTTCCGCGCACAGGTCGAGGCCAAGGACATGGGCGACGACGAGGCCATGGGCTACGACGCCGACTACATCCGCGCGCTCGAGTACGGCATGCCTCCGGCAGGCGGCGTGGGCATCGGCATCGACCGTCTGACCATGCTGCTCACCGATTCGCCGACCATCCGCGACGTGCTGCTGTTCCCGCACATGCGCGACGAGGCCCCTGCCGGCGCCAAGCCCGCCGCACGCCCGGCCGCTCCGGTCGAGCAGCCCGTCGAGGAACCCATCGACTTCTCGAAGGTGGTCGTCGAGCCGCTGTTCGCCGACGAGGTGGACTTCGACACGTTCAGCAAGTCCGACTTCCGTGCTGTGAAGGTCAAGGACTGCGTGGCCGTGCCGAAGAGCAAGAAGCTGCTGCAGTTCACGCTCGATGATGGTACGGGCACCGACCGCACCATCCTGTCCGGCATCCACGCGTACTACGAACCGGAGGAGCTGGTGGGTCGCACGCTCGTCGCCATCACCAACCTGCCGCCGCGCAAGATGATGGGCATCGCCTCCTGCGGCATGCTGCTGTCCGCGGTGCACGAGGAGAAGGTCGACGACGATACCACCGAGGAGCGTCTGAACCTGCTCATGGTCTCCGACCGCATCCCGGCAGGTGCCAAGCTGTACTAAGTCATTTTCACATCGTCGTTATATCGGCGAGTTCTTCAAAGCCCGCTCGAGCTGTTGCTCGGGCGGGCTTTTCTTGTTTCGGTCCGATGCGGTCTTCGTTGAGCGAAGATCGAAACGAAATGCGTATCCTCAGCAGAGAACAACATTCATCTGGGAAAACAAACCCTCTAATCCTTTTTGTGTGACTAGTCCTTTGCGCTCATCACCCCGCGAATCATCCATGATTTCGTTCATTTCCGAGCATGCGGTCATCCAAGTGCGCCTTGTAGAGTTCATAGGCGTCGAAGGGGAACGGACCGGACGAAGCTTACGCCCCGCAACCTGAAACGGGGGAGCGCTTCTCGAGCCGGACCTGTTATCGCCAGCCCTTTCGACGAGATGAGACAAAGGGGGAATCATGGCAATCGATCTGGTAGAGCACAATCCGCGGCTTAAGGAGCCCGTTGCCTGCGTGCTGGGCATGTATGCCGAAGCTGAAACGTTCGACCGTGCGCAGCTTGAGGAGCAGCTTGCTCAGGTGTGGCGCGAATCCTACTCGCAAGCTCCCGCCACCATCATCGAATCGCTTTTGCGCAACGGCGCGCTTGCCGAGCAGATCGTCGTCGACGGCAAGATTTATAACGGTACGCTCGAGGACATCCAGCGCGACGAATCCGTTCCGCTCGAGGCCGAAGTCTCCGACGGCATTTCCATCACGCAAACGGGCCGCGATCTGGCGGCTTCGCTCGACCCTGATTTCACCATGCGCGCCCTGCTGGCCGACCGCCCGCATTATCGCGACGTGTTCGCCCGCGTGATCTCCGTTTGCGCCGCTTCCGACGGCGCGAGCCGCGATGCGGTCGAGCAGGCGGTCGAGCAGGACGGCAACGTCGTTTCGCCGGATGGCAAGCGCGTCTATCCGCAGTACTTCATGGATGCGCTCGAGACCGCCGGCGGCATCGTTTGGGATGGCGCATGGCGTGCAACCGAGGCAGGCCTTCGCGCGATCGCATAATCGCCTGCCCCGTATCTCGGAAGCCGTCGCACGGCGCGCAGCGTCCATGCGACGAACCCTCCTCCCTTGCACGTCCTGCTGAATCCTCCCCCTCCCTTCATTTTCAGCAGGATAGATCCTCACGCATCCGTCGCCTCGTTTTAGGCCGGCGGCGCCGCGCTCCGTGCAACGGCTTCCAAGATGCAGTTAAGGCTTTCCGCGGCCACGCGGCCGCTTGAAGCAAGGATGAGTAAACGAGTGAGAAAAGGAAAGGAAGGGTGTGTTTTGGCTAAGACGAGCATCAGCCGCCGCGGCTTCGTGAAGCTGTCCGCGTTCGCCGGCGCCGCTGTGGCCATGGCAAGCGCCACGACGCAGAACCTCATGCAGGTCAAGCCGGCTATGGCGGCCACCACGGGGGAGACGCAGAAGATCCGCACGATCTGCCGCGCCTGCTTGAACAACTGCGGCATGGTCGCGCACGTGCGCGACGGCAAGGTGGTCAAGCTTGAAGGCGACCCGGAGGACCCGATGAACAAGGGTGCGGCGTGCGCTAAGGGCCTTGCCGGCATCCAGGCGCTGTACAACCCCAACCGCATCAAGTACCCCATGAAGCGCAAGGGCGAGCGCGGTTCCAACGAGTGGGAGCGCATCTCCTGGGGCCAGGCCATGGACGAGATCTCCGAGGTTATGTGGGAGTGGTATCAGAAGGAGGGCCCGAAGTGCCTGGTCACCTCCACGGGCGGCGGCGGCAACCCGCAGTTCTTCAGCCCGGCGCGCTTCCTTTCCGTGTGGGGCGGCGGCAACTTCTTCGAGCCCGGCTGCGCCCAGTGCTATCTGCCGCGTAACCACATGGAGTTCTGCCTGAACGGCACGGCCGACACGTCGCTGGCCGATGGCCCGGTCACCGAGGTGTACCTGCCCGGTTACCTGCCCGATGACAAGTGCACGCCCACCAAGAGCTACGTCATGTGGGGCGTCGGCCCTTCGTATCACGGCATCGGCTCCACGGGCCGCGTGGTGACCGAGCTGCGTAACAACGGCATGAAGACCGTGGTCATCGACCCGCGTCTGACGCCCGACGCCGCAAAGGCCGACGTGTGGCTGCCCATCCGACCGGGTACCGACGTTGCGCTCATGCTGTGCTGGATCAACTACATCATCGAGCACGACCTGTGGGCGAAGGACTTCTGTCGCGAGTGGACCAACCTGCCTTTCCTGGTCCATGAGGACACGCGCCTGACCTATCGCGCAAGCGAGCTGGGATTAGGCGGCGAGGACGAGTACGTGGTGTGGGACAAGAAGACCAACGCTGCTGTGGCCATGCCGTACCCGTTCCCCTCCGACGGCTCCATCGACCCGGAGATGTTCGGCACCTACACGCTTCCCAACGGCGAAAAGGCCCGCACGGCGTTCCAGATCATGAAGGAGCACGTGGCCGAGTGGACGCTGGAGAAGGCCGCGGAGGTCTGCTGGCTTGACGCCGACAAGATCGAGAAGGCCATCAAGATCTACGTGGAAGGCTGCCCGAACGCCGGCATCTCGCTGGGCGTGGCCACCGACCAGGCCATCAACTCGGCGCAGGCGGCGCAGGGCGACGCCATCATGGACATCCTGATGGGCTGCATCCGCCAGCCCGGCTCCATCGTGCAGGACCGCCCGTGCTACGTCGAGCCGTGCAACTACGTCGTGCAGCCGTTCGGCCTGCATCATCCCGACCACCCGCTGCGCATGCCCGAATCCGAGGCCAACGCGCGCTTGGGCTACACCGAGCATAAGGGCCTGGGGCACTGGCTTGCCAGCCACATCCCGACGGTCCTCAAGGCCATCGAGACGGGCGAGCCGTATCGTCCGCGCATCTGGATCGAGCGTTCCGGCAACAAGCTGGTGATGATCGGCAACGCCAAGCGACTCTACGATGCCATGATGACCACCGAGCTCAATGTCCATATGTACATGCATTGGACCACCACGAGCGTGTGCCTGGCCGACTATGTGCTCCCGACGGCGGAATGGCTTGAGACGGCCTACGCTCAGGACCGCCTGAACACTTATGCCATCCGTCGCCCCTGCACGCAGCTCTACGAGGCCGTCGACGAGTGCATGCACTGGTCTTGGCTTGCGGCAGCTCTTGCCAAGCGCGGCCATCAGCGCTGCATCGACTCGTTCAATCCCGATATCGCCGGCAAGTTCTACGGCACGTATTGGAAGACCTACGAGGAGTACAAGGACTACGTCGGCTACTTCGTGGGCAGCTTCTACTACGACCGCGAGGATTGGAACTGGGAGAAGTTCGACGCTCAGGCGCCTTCCGAGTACCAGACCATCGAGGAGTATGCGGCGAAGTCGTACAACAGCCATCTGTTCCCCGATGGCGACGATCCGACCAAGCCCGCCGGCTTCCATACGACCTCTAAGCGTTGCGAACCGTACTTCGACGGCAACATCTTGCTGGGCAACACGGGCGCCATCGACGGCACCGGCTCCATGGAGCCCGCCACCGACGTGTTCCCGAAGTCGAACAACTACAACCCGCTGCCGTATTACCTGGAGCCCTACGAGAGCCCCGTGGAAGGCGACCCGGGTTACGACGCGAACTATCCCTACACGTTGACGCAGGGCCGTCTGCCGGTATTCCATCACGGCACGCTGCGCAACACGCCCTACACCCGCGAGCTGTATCCGTATCCCGAGACGTGGATCAACCCGGAAACGGCCAAGGAGATCGGCGTCGAGGACGGGGATTGGCTGTGGCTGGAGTCGAAGCGCGGCAAGACGCAGGGCAAGGCACGCATCACCAAGTCGGTGGCCCCGAAGGTCATCTACCAGGAGCGCTTCTGGTTCCCCGAGCTGCTCGATTCGAAGGACCCGAACCGCGCATGGCAGGCCATGAACATCAACCTGCTTACGCAGAACAGCGATGATTGCCCGTTCAACGACGTGTATGGCACCTATGTGCTGCGCGGCGTCCAGATCAACATCAAGAAGGCCGATAGCGCACCTGAGGGCATCTGGACCGAGCCCGAGCAGTTCACTGCATGGATGCCGCAGGAATCCGAGAACACCGGAGGGGGTAATGCCGTTTATGGCGCGTAATTGCTTGGTAGTGAACCTTGATCGCTGCATCGGCTGCTACAGCTGCGAGGTGGCGTGCAAGATGGAGAACGATATCGCGATGGGCGAGCGCTGGAACAAGGTGCTGCAAATCGAGCCCGCCGGCGTGTTCCCCGATGTGCAGACGTATTGGCTTCCCGTGCAGTGCCAGCAGTGCGAAGGCGCCCCGTGCGTGCACGTGTGCCCGACCGGCGCCAGCTATCGCGATGAGGAGACGGGCAAGGTGCTCGTCGACAAGTCGAAGTGCATAGGCTGCCGTTACTGCATGATGGCGTGCCCTTACGGCGTGCGTTCCTGGAACAAGGAGCAGAAGGTCGTCGAGAAGTGCACCATGTGCAGCCATCTGACCAGCGCCGGCGAGAAGCCCGCGTGCGTGAAGAACTGCTGCGGCACGGCGCGTTTCTACGGCGATCTGGACGACCCGAACTCCGACGTCTCGAAAGAGCTGGCGAAGTATCCGGCCGAATCCATCCATCATCTGCCCGACGTGGGCAACGGCCCCATCTCTGCCTACATCCTTTCCCCGAAGATCGCGAAGTGGGCAGGGGAGGACGTGCATCAGACCACGTCGAAGTACATGACCACTGAAGGGAGCGTCGACTAATGGAAGCCCAATGGTCCCTGGTTTTGTTCACCGTCATCAGCGGTGCGGGCGCCTGGCTGTTCGCGACGTCCATGATGGGCGCCCTGGCGAAGAAAAGCCCGTTGCCCACGAAGGTCGAGACGATTGTGGCGATCGTGCTTCTGGCCGTTGGCGGCGTCGCCTCGGTAACGCACCTTAAGCACATCGATCGCATCTTCGAGGCGCTCAACCATCCCACGTCCGGTATTTTCGTCGAGGCCGCCCTTATCGGCGTGCTGATCGTGCTGGCGCTGATCTACCTGGTCATGCTCGTGCGCAAGTCCGGCGAATCCGGCACGAGGATCGTCGGCGTCGTGACGATGGTCATCGCCATCATCTTCCCGTTCATGTGCGGTTACTCCTACATGATGGAGGCTCGTCAGGCGTGGATGACCATTGCCTTGCCTCTGTCCTACTGGGCCACGGCCGCCGTTGCCGGCGCGGGTTTGAACCTACTGCTCAAGGCCGTTGCGAAGGATGAGGACGCATCCGTGAGCTTTGCGGGCGTGCTGACGGTCGCCTGCTCTGCAGTAGCCGCTGTGTGCTCCATCGCGTTCTTCGTCTACGCCGGCGCATGGCTGGGCAACGCTAAGCCCGGCTGCACCGCATGGATCGCCGCCACGTTCGCGTGCATCGTCATCGCGCTTGTCGCCGGTGCGCTTGCCGTGAAGAAGACCGAGTCTGCGACCGCGGCCGGCGTTGCGGCAACCGCAGCGGGCGCGGTCTGCGCCATCGCTCTGCGTGTGGCGATGTGGCTTGTGGGCACCCCGCTGCTCGATTTCTTCCTGCAGCCGCTCGACTAGCTTCAGCCTGACGGCGAAAGCGCTATTCGACGCTGCAACCGCTCGCGGCGCCCCGACTTTGCGGGAACTCGAAAGGTCGCGTATCGCAAGTACGCCCACCTTCGCGTTCCCTACGACCTGGGGCGCTGCGAGCACCCTCGCCGACGTTGGTTTGACCTGCGAGTCTTTACTCGTTCGTAAAGCTTCGCAGGTAGGACCATGGACGAGCATGGTTATTTATCCGTTTGAGTGAAAAAGGGGGAAGCATGACCGAGGACGAGAAAACCACCACCGAGGAGATGCTTGAGTTCCTGGATGCGAACGTCGACACGTTCACGTTCCTTTCCCAGGTGTTTTACAAGGAGCTGACCGAGGAGGCCATCGCCGAGCTGGCAGGGGGTCAGTGGCCCGAGAATACCGGTAACGAGGCGCTCGACCGCGGCTACAACCTTCTGCGCCGGTATTTCAAGTTCAGCGCAGGCGATCGCCGCAGCCAGCTTGCCGTGGAGTACGCGCGCATCTTCCTGGCGGCAGGCGTGTTCTCTCAGGAGAGGCGCTCTGCTGTGCCCTACGAGAGCGTGTTCACCAGCGAGGATCACATCATGATGGGCGGCACGCGCGATGAGGTGATCGATTGGTTCATCCAAGATGGATTCAAGGTCAACCCCGACCTGCATGAGCCGGAGGACCACATTTCCTTCGAGTTGGAGTATCTGGCGCATATGAACGCGAAGGCTGCGGCTCTGATCCGCGATGGGCAGAATCTGGACGCCATCAAGAACGTGAAGCGTCAGCGCCGTTTCATTGAGCAGCATCTGCTCAATTGGATTGGGCAGCTTCAGGAAGCGGCGGAAGAGTATGCGAAGACCACGTTCTATACGGGCATGCTGAAGGTGTGCCAAGGCGCGCTTGAGCAGGCGTGCGATGCGCTGACCTGCGTGTCGGACGAATTGCCGCTGCTCGCTGCGTAAAGGGGTGTGCTATGAAACCAGCGAATCCGAGCCGCCGCGCGTTCGTTCTCGGCGCGGCTGCGCTCGCCGTGGGCGCCGGCATCGGCGCTGCGGCCCGTCCTTGTGCGGCTTCTTGCGATACGCTGCGCCCGCCCGGCGCGGCCGACGAGGCCGAGTTCATGGCGCGCTGCATACGATGCGACCGCTGCATCAGCGTGTGCCCGACCGATGTGTTGTACCCGCTTGGCATCAAGGCCGGCGTGCTGGCCGTGCGAACCCCGGCGCTTGATTTCCGCGCCGGCAGCTGCACGTTCTGCGATCTGTGCCGGCAGGTGTGCCCGACCGAGGCCATCGGCAGCGTCGATCCGTATGCGCCCGAAAAGGGTCGCATCGGCGGCGCGCAGGTATTGCCCGAGCGTTGTCTGGCGTTTGCGACGCCCGGCTCATGCGGCATTTGCGTGGATGCCTGCCCGTATGGCGCGCTTTCGTTCGACGACGAGCGACGTCCCGTCGTGGACGATTCGAAATGCAACGGATGCGGAGAATGCGTGCGAATCTGCCCGGCGAACGTCAACACGTCGTTTTCCGGCGGCGATGAGCGCGGGATCCGCGTGGCGACGGCAAGGCAGATGGCCAAGGGGGTCGAGGCATAGATGGGTATGGAGGAAAAGGAAACGGCGCAGGGCCGCGGCCGTGCGCAGGGCCGTCGCATGGTGCTCGCCCGTCGCGTGACCCTGACGGCGGTGCTCGTCGCGGTGCTGGCATCGTTGGCGTTCGATTGCGGCTTGGGCACGCCCTCGTCGTTCGGCATCGGACAGTTTAACCTGCTGTGCCCGCTCGGCGGCCTTGAGGCCATGTTCACGGCGAAGTTGTTCATCCCGATCGCGGCTATTTCAGCCGGTGTGGTGCTGGTGTTTTCGCTCCTATTCGGGCGCGCATGGTGCGCGTGGGGCTGCCCGGCGCCGGTGATCAGGCGTTTTTTTAAGCGAGATCCCAAGCCGGCCAGTTTGAGCGATCAGGGCTGCGAGGGCGGTTGCGCGTCTTGCGCGGGAGTTGCGTCCGCGTTCGATCTAAAGGAAAACCTGCGCGGCATCGCGAAGGATAGCCGCACCTGGGTGTTGGTTGCGGTGCTCGTGTGCGCCCTTGTCGCCGGTCTTCCGTTGTTCTGCCTTGTGTGCCCGATAGGGCTTACGTTCGGCAGCGTCGCTTCGTTGTGGCATCTCATCGTCGATAAGCAGATGACCGCTTCGGTGCTCGTGTTTCCCATCGCGCTCGCTGTCGAGCTGGTCTTGTGCCGCAAGTGGTGCATGAACGTGTGCCCGGTGGCGGGCCTGCTCGGCATATTCGGGCGGTTCGCCGTAAGGTTCCGTCCGCATGTCAACGCGGATACGTGCTTGCGCGCCTCGAAGGGGGTGGCGTGCGATGTCTGCACCGTCGCCTGCGCCGAGCATATCGATCTGCACGCTTCGGATGTTTCCGCCCAGCTGGGCATGTGCACGCGTTGCGGCGAGTGCGCGAAACGCTGCCCCACGGCGTCGATCGAGTTCAAGTAGGGGCGGCTTGGCTGTACGCGTTAGCGGGCGTTTGGGTAACAAGCCCAGGCGCCCGCTTTGCTTTACGACCCGGGTCATGTGATACCATCGGGCTGAATTGACGACAAAGTCCCGTTGGGGAGGGGCTTTTACCAAGGGGGGATCATGGGGGATACCGTTGAGAAGCCTGTGGGGCCGGATATGGGCAAACGAGGCGTGAAGGGCGGTCCTGCTGCGCCTACGCCCATCGCCGAGCAATGGGCGTACCTGCGTTTCCTGGGTTTCGGCGCGTGGTGGGCTTGGATCTGGCTGTGCTACAACTCCACCGAGATCATGCGCATGTTCCCAACCGGCGACCAAACGCCGTTCGTGTTGCAGATGTACCTGCTCTCAACTGCGGGAATCGCCTGCAGCATGTTCGCCGCTGCGGCGATGTGGCGGCAGGTCACCAGCCTTCTCGAGCGACGGGCGTTCGTGATCGCCGGTGCGTGCACGGCCTCGCTGTTCACCGTTTTGCTCGGCTATTCCGTGGTTATGGGCGGCGGCCCGTTTTTCGTGATCGCCGCATTGCTCACGGGCGTGGGCACGTCCGTGCTGTGCTTGAAGGCAGGGTGCATCTACGGTTCCATCTCGTTGGGCGATTCGCTCACCGCCGGCGGTATCTCCCTTTTGCTCGCGGCGTTTCTGTATTACGTCGGCGTCGGCATCCCGCCCGAGCTCAGGCTTCTGTTCATCGCGGCATTGCCGATCGTGTCGACTTTGCTGCTTACCATGGGCGATGCCGATCCGTTTCCCTCCGCTGCGCCGACCGAAGGCGAGCTCATGGCGCGCCGGTCTCCTGAGCGGCACATGTATCGCAAGTTAGTGGCTGCTTCGGCTTTGGTCGCGTTCACCGCAGGCGTGGGCAAGGGCATCACGTCGATGATCGGCAATGCCGATGTGTTCGCGCGCTCAGGCACCCTCATCGTGTTTTGCGTGGGTCTGCTTGCCATCGTCATCGTTGCGGTGGTCAATCATGGGGATACGGTGCGCGGCGCACGCAGGGTGTATTCGGGCTTGATCGTCCTCGGTATCGCTATGATGCTGCTTTCCTGCTTCGGCTTCGATGTCGCGTTCTTGTCGGTGGGCAAGGAGTGCCTTTGGATGGTGTTCTCCTGCTTTATGGCATACATGGCGTTTCGTTATGATTTCTCTGCCGTGCGGGTGTTCGGCATCGGTCAGGGCGTGTACTTCGTCGCCTCGCTCGCAGGGTGGGCCGTTGGCGGTTTTCTGCAACCATATTATGTGGACGGCATTGTGCGCATGGGCGTGGGCATGGCGCTTGCGTTTCTGGTGGTGCTTGTGCTGGTGTATGTGTTCCCGGAGAACGATTTGAAGCGGATCATGGCCCGTTCGGTGGACAGCGAGGCGGCGGCGCGTGCGCGTTCGGCGGATGCTTGCGCCGCATGTCGGGCTTGCGCGGCGGCTCCGACGGTGGCGAATGGTTCGGTGGCCGGCGGGGCATCGGTTTCCGGCGCTTCAGGGGCCGCGCCTCGTAAGGAGGTGACGGCTTCGGTCGGGGGCGGCGATGCTGCAGCTGGCAGCGCTGTGACGCGGGGTATGCACGGCCCTCTTTCGCAGGATGGCGATGGTGCGCCCTTGGCTGGCGTGTACGATGGGCAAGATGCTTCCGCATCGTGCGATCCGTCGAACCCCGTGTACGGTCTTTCCGCTCGCGAGCTGGAGATCCTCGACCTGTTCGCCCAAGGCCGCAGCGCGAACTGGATCGCCGAGCATCTGACCATCTCGAAGAACACCGTGCGCACGCACCTGAGGGCCATTTACTCAAAGCTTGATGTGCACTCCAGGCAAGAACTGCTCGATTTCCTTGCGGGAAATCGAGCTGAGTAGAACGAAGGGGGAAAGGCGGCCCTGAGCTGCTCCCAAAACTTGGTCGATCTCGATAACGGTTATGCCGCAGGGGGAGTGGCTTCGGTGCTTGGCCCACGCCTCAAAACTTGGATGGCGAAAATAGCGGCAATGCCGCGATGGGCCGGCTCCGGAACTCTGAACTGCGCCCCAAAACTTGGACGGCTTAAATAAAGACTATGCCACTAGGGACTGGCTCCGGAACTCCTCCGGGGTCAGTCCCTTAAGTTTAACCTGACGCGTTCGGGAATCGTTCCGTTGCGGATGCCGCTATGCCGTCGTCGCGGGCTGAATAGCCGCGTCGCTTTCCTCTTCGCCTTCTTTTTCAGCGTCAGCTTGCGCGAAGTGCTCCATGACAAGCGTTCGGATCGTGGAGATGACGGGCACGCCCAAAAGCACGCCCAGAAGGCCGAACAGCGATCCGCCTGCGATCACGGCCACGAACACCCAGATGCTCGGCAGGCCCACCGACTGACCCACCACGTTCGGGTAGATGAGGTGTCCCTCGATTTGCTGGAGGACCACCAGAAACACGATGAACTGCAGGGCTTGAACGGGGTCTTGCGACAGGATCATCGCTGCACCCATGATGCCGCCGATCCACGCGCCGGCGAACGGGATGAGCGACGACACGCCCACGATAAGACCGATGGAGGCCGCATAGGGGAACTGCAGGATGGTGCCGCCGATAGCGCACAGGGCGCCCAGGATGATGGCCTCGATGCATTGCCCGCGGATGAAGCGCGAGAAGCAGTCGTTGGTGATGCTGCATGCGTGCAGCACGCGGCGACGCAGGGTTTCGCCGGGGATGAAGCTGGCCGCGCGCATGGCGCCGGCGTGCACGCGGTCCTTGTCAAGCAGCAGGTACAGCGCGAACACCATGCCCAGCAAGATCGAAAGCGTCAGATGGGCCACCTCTCCGCTGGTCTGCGCCACGATGCGCAGCGCCTGGTCGGTGCCGCCCATGGCGTCTAGGGCCTTTTGCCCGATGGAGTTCCAGGTGGCGTTGTCCAAGATCGGGATGGCCTGCGTGCCGGGAAGGTTCGCGATGGCCTGCGACGCCATGGCCGCAGCTTCCGAAACGCCGGTGATGATGGCGGCGCCCACGGATTTGAACTCGCCGCCTACGAACGCGGTCAGCGCCGCAAGCGCCAAGGTAACGGCGGCGATGGCCAGGATGACGCAGATGGGGCGGCGCGTTTTCGCCACAAGCGCGCTGTTCGAGCGCGGAAACCATCGGGATTCGAGCGCCGCTGCTATGAAGTTCAGCAGGTATGCCAGGACCGCGCCGATGGCCAAAGGCTCAAGAGCGGACCAGACGGTTGAGAAGATGGAGCAGAGGCCGTCGAATCGGGCGACGGCAAGCGCCGCCACGGCAAGGGCGGCAACAAGGATAAGGGCGTAGCGTATGGTGTGCCTGTTCATGCGATCCTGTCGGTTGAAGGGGGATATGCCGCGCTGTTGCGCGTTTTGCAACCAGTATAAGCGTGCGCGTCGGTCAAGGCGCCGTGCTTGCGTGCTTGTCGACCTTTCGTGAAGAACCGCGTGCGAAATCCGGGTGAAAAGGGGCAAGAAGGGTCTAAAAGCGCTTCCGGTGTGTGCGGATTGCACGTAGCAAGGGCAACGGGCGCTGTGCGGCTTCGAGCTACTTTATTATGTATACGATACGTAAACGGCTTAGCAGTCCATTGACGGGAGTGCTAACATGAACAATCGAGACCATAATCATATGCCGCGAGAATCGAGGCTTCATGTCATTTGAGAAGTTCACGGACAAGGCGCGCAAGGTGCTCGTCTTGGCCCAGGACGAGGCACGCGCCCTGCATCAGCCCTATGTGGGCACCGAGCATATCCTGCTGGGCCTTATCCAGGAAAAGGACGGCCTTGCCGCCCAGGCCCTTGAGCGCTTGGGCGTGGCTTATGACGCCGTGGTGAAGGGTATCCGCGAGGTGGCCTCCATCGACGAGGGCACCGACGTGTCCGGCCACCTTTCGTTCACCCCGCGCGTCAAGCGCGTGCTCGAGAACAGCTTGCGCGAGGCCATGCAGATGGGGCAGAGCTATATCTCCACCGAGCATCTGCTGCTCGGCATCGTGCGCGAGAACGAGGGCACGGCGCTTGACGTGCTCTCGCGCCTGGGCGTGAAGGGCGACGATATCCGCACCGCGCTCAACGATTTGGTGGGCCAAAGCCCCGTGTACGCGGGCCGCAACCCCTTCGAGGCGGCCGGTACCGTGCCCGACAGCGCGCTGAAGGAGTTCGGCACCGACCTTACGCAGAAGGCGCGCGACGGCAAGCTCGACCCGGTCATCGGCCGCGCCGGCGAGATCGAGCGCGTCATGCAGATCCTCTCCCGCCGCCAGAAGAACAACCCGCTGCTCATCGGCGAGCCCGGCGTGGGTAAGACCGCCGTCGCCGAGGGCTTGGCGCAGCTCATCGTGTCCAACCAGGTTCCCGACATCCTGCGCGGCAAGCGTCTGCTCACGCTCGACGTGTCCGCCCTTGTGGCCGGCAGCAAGTACCGCGGCGAGTTTGAGGACCGCTTGAAGAAGTGCATCAAGGAGGTCAAGGACGCCGGCGACATCATCTTGTTCATCGACGAGATGCACACGCTCATCGGCGCGGGCTCGGCCGAGGGCTCCATCGACGCCGCCGCCATCCTCAAGCCGCCGCTGTCGCGCGGCGAGATCCAGGTCATCGGCGCCACCACCATCGACGAATACCGCAAGCACCTGGAAAAGGACAGCGCCCTCGAGCGCCGTTTCCAGCCCATCACGGTCGGCGAGCCCAACGAGGAGCAGGCGCTGCGCATCATGGAGGGCCTGCGCGACCGTTACGAGGCCCATCATCAGGTGCATTTCACCGACGAGGCGCTTCAGGCCGCCGTCACGCTGTCGGACCGCTATATCCAGGATCGCTTCCTGCCCGATAAGGCCATCGACGTTATGGACGAGGCCGGCGCCCGCATGCGCATCCGCAACATGACCCTGCCCGATGAGCTGCGCGAGATGGACGACAAGCTGCGCCAGATCCGCTCCGACAAGGACAAGGCCATCGCCGAGCAGGACTTCGAGCGCGCCGCCAAGCTGCGCGACCAGGAGTCCGCCGTGAAAGACGAGCGCGCCGCCGCCGAGAAGAAGTGGGCCGAGGATTCCCAGAAATCGGTGCATCAGGTAACGGCTCAGGACATCGCCGACGTCGTCTCCATGACCACCGGCGTACCCGTGTCCAACCTCACCGAGGCCGAAACCGAGAAGCTGCTGCGCATGGAGGGCGTGCTGCACGAGCGCGTCATCGGCCAGGAAGAGGCCGTGACCGCGCTGTCGAAGGCCATCCGCCGCAGCCGCGCCGGCTTGAAGGACCCCAAGCGCCCCGCCGGCAGCTTCATCTTCCTGGGCCCGTCGGGCGTGGGCAAGACCGAGCTGTCCAAGGCGCTCGCCGAGTTCCTGTTCAGCTCCGAGGACGCGCTCATCAGCTTCGACATGTCCGAGTACATGGAGAAGCACTCCGTCAGCCGTCTGGTCGGCTCGCCTCCGGGCTATGTGGGCTTCGACGAGGGCGGCCAGCTCACCAAGGCCGTGCGTCAGCGCCCGTATTCGGTGGTGCTGTTCGACGAGATCGAGAAGGCGCATCCCGATGTGTTCAACATCCTGCTGCAGATCTTGGAGGAAGGCCGTCTGACCGACGCTCAAGGCCGCACGGTCGATTTCCGCAACACGGTCATTATCATGACGTCCAACGTCGGCGCCCGCGAGATCTCCGCGCCTACCACGCTCGGCTTCAGCCCCGAGGGCAAGGCCGGACTTTCCGACAAGGAGATCAAGTCCCGCGTTATGGGCGAGGTGAAGAAGCTGTTCAGGCCCGAGTTCTTGAACCGTATCGATGAGATTATCGTGTTCAAGTCCTTGACGCAGGAGCAGATCGTCGAGGTCGCCAAGCTCATGGTGGCAGACCTGCGCGAGCGCTTGATCGCCCAGAACATGACCATCAACCTCACTGATGACGCCTACAAGCTCATCGCGAAGGAAGGCACCGATGCCGCCTATGGCGCCCGCCCGCTGCGTCGCGCCATCCAGCGCCTGCTGGAAGATCCGCTGTCCGAGGAGCTGCTCGAAGGCAAGTGGACGTCCGGCTCGGTCGTCCAGGCCAATGTTTCCGAGGACGGCGAAAGCCTTGCGTTCGTTCCCGGCACGGGCTCCATCCCTGCGCCGCGCAAGCACGATAACATCGCGCGCGACGCTGAGCTTCTGCTCACGAACTTCGATCTGGGCCACGCCGGCGTCTCCGGCTCGGGCGGGTCGGCAAGCGGCGGTGCTGCGGACTAAGGTCGCGGTTGCTCCCGTTGCGCTTGGCTTGGGCTGACGGGGACGCCTGCCACGCGCTCTTTTTCCATACAGCGCGTAGCGTGCCTGCGAAAACGCGGCAGTTGCTTTAGAATGTAAGGCGGTCCCGAAAGGGGCCGCCTCATTTGTTTTCGACGGAAAGAGGAAACCATGCCCAAGACCGTTGACCCGGTGTTCTCGTCCTCGGTGCTCGCCGCAGCCGATCTGGCCACGGCGCTTGACATCGATGCGCTCACGCAATCCTTGGCCGGCCTTGAGGGCAAGGTCGACAAGAACCCGAAGACGGCGGCCATCATCTTGGCCGGCGGCACGGGCGAGCGTTTCGGCAAGGAAGGCGGCAAGCAGCTGGTGGAAATCGGCGGCAAGCCAATCCTCACCTGGTCGGCCGAGGCCTTCGACGCCGTGGGCGATATCGGCCTCATCGTCATCGTTTGCCCGGCCGATCGTCAGGCGGAATACCTGAGCAAGGCCGTCGATCCCTTCCCGTTCGCCACGCCCATCGTGGTCGCCGCGGCGGGCTCCACGCGTCAGGAATCGGCGTTTTCCGGCCTTGAACTCGTACCCGAGGAGTTCGAGTACGTGGTCATGCACGACGGCGCGCGCCCGCTCATCTCGGCCGATCTGATCGCCCATACCATCGCCACGCTCAAGGGCAACATCGATGCCGATGGCGCTGTGGTTGCCCATCCCGCCATCGATACGCTCAAGGTGGTGGAAAACGGCGTTATCGTGGGCACGCCCGACCGCAGCGTGTTCTGGAACGCGCAAACCCCGCAGGTCTTCCGCGCGGGCATCTACCGCCGCGCGCACGCCTCGGCGCTCTCCGACGGCTTCGTCGGCACCGATGACAGCTCCTTGATCGAGCGTCTCGGCGGCCGCGTCCTTGTGGTGGAAGGCAAGCGCGACAACATCAAGCTCACCGTGCCGGAAGATTACCTCATGCTCGTCGCCGCCGTGCGCGAGCGCTATCTCAAGCAGAAAGGTGAGCAGGAGCAATGAGCCTGGAATTCAACGCCCTCCGCATAGGGCAGGGCTACGACGTGCATAAGCTGGTCGAGGGCCGCAAGCTCATCATCGGCGGGGTGGACATCCCGCATACCCTAGGGCTGCTCGGCCACTCCGATGCCGATGTGCTGGCGCATGCCGTGGCCGATGCGCTGCTCGGAGCCATCCGCGGCGGCGATATCGGCAAGCTCTTCCCCGACACCGACCCCGAATGGGAGGGGGCCGATTCCATGAAGCTGCTGGCGGCTGTGGCGGACAAGGTGCGCGAAGAGGGCTACCAGATCATCGATGTCGATAGTGTCATCGCGGCTCAGGCGCCGAAGATGGCGCCGCATCGCCAGCAGATGCGCGAGAATCTGGCAGCAGCCATGGGCATCGCGGTCGATAACGTCGGCGTGAAGGCCACCACCACCGAGCACCTGGGTTTCGAGGGCCGTCAGGAGGGCATCTCCGCCACGGCCGTGGCCCTGCTGGCGCGATGTAGCTAGCCCGGGCGCAGGTTTCGGCGCCCTTCCTTCATAGCCTTCGTCAATCCGCCGCACCATGCGGCATGCATATAGAACAGGAACGCAAATGCTTAAGATTTACGACACCAAACTTCGTGAGAAGGTGCCTTTCGAGTCGCTCGAGCACGGGAAGATCGGCATGTACGTATGCGGCCCCACCGTGTACAACTACATCCACATCGGCAACGCGCGCACCTTCGTCAGCTTCGACGTCATCCGCCGCTACCTCTCCTGGCGCGGCTTCGAGGTGAAGTTCGTCTCCAACATCACCGATGTCGATGACAAGATCATCAAGAAGGCTAACGAAGAGGGCCGCAGCGCAGCCGAGGTTGCCGCCGAGTATTCGCAGGCCTTCCTCGACGACATGCACGCCATGAACGTGCAGGACCCGGACGTGCGCCCGCGCGCAACCGAGGAGATTCCCGAGATGATCCAGCTCATCCAGGAGCTCATCGACGGCGGCCATGCGTACGAGGTCGAGGGCGACGTCTACTTCAGCGTGCGCAGCTATGCCGATTACGGCGCGCTGTCCGGTCGCAACATCGACGAGATGGAAGGCGGTCATCGAGAACTGCGCGCCGACGGCCAGGGCCTGGAAGATCGCAAGCGCGACCATCTCGACTTCGCGTTGTGGAAGGCCGCCAAGCCCGGCGAGCCCTCTTGGGAAAGCCCGTGGGGCCAGGGCCGTCCCGGTTGGCACATCGAGTGCTCGGCCATGTCGCGCAAGTACCTGGGCCTGCCCTTCGACATCCACGGCGGCGGCGCCGATTTGGTGTTCCCGCATCATGAGAACGAGCGCGCCCAGTCCGAGGCCGCATGCGGCTGCACCTTCGCCAACCACTGGATGCACAGCGGCATGCTGCAGATCAACCACGAGAAGATGAGCAAATCGCTGGGCAACTTCCTGCTGTTGCGCGACATCCTCAAGACCACGTCCCCCGATGTGCTGCGTTTCCTTATGCTGCAGACGCATTATCGCAGCCCGCTCGATTTCTCCGACGAGCGCCTTGACGAGGCCGCATCCGCGCTTTCCCGCATCGAGAACGCCGTGCGCAACCTTGACTGGCAGATGAAGAATGCTCAGGATGTGCCCAGCCCGCTTGATACGCAGGCCATCCTGAAGCAGGCGAAGTCCACGCGCGTCGAGTTCGTCCTGGCCATGGACGACGACTTCAACGCCCCGCGCGCACTGGGCGAAGTGTTCGATCTGGTCGGTTTCGCGAACACCCAGATCGCCGACAAAACGCTGGCGCTTTCCGATGTTCCCGCCGTGCGCGATCTGCGCGAGACCATTACCACGCTCATGCGCGTGTTCGGCGTGGAGGTTGCCCCGCAGGATTGGGAGGATGCGCAGGCCGACGCATACCCGGCCGAGGTCGTCGACCTGGCGAAACAGGTTGCCGGCTACGAAGGCTCCGATGCTCATGAGGCTGTCGACGCTCTGCTCGAGGCTCGTGCCACCGCGCGTGCCGAGAAGAACTGGGCCGTGGCCGATGCCGTACGCGATGGCCTTACGGGGCTGGGCTTCACCATCGAGGACACCCCTCAGGGTGCTCGCGTCAGCTACGACCCCTCCGAGGGCAAGTAGGATAAAACCGACGTTGCGGGCCGCTGCGCCGCTTCGTTCCCGTCTTCAACCTTGCGGGCGTGGTCGAAAGGCCGCGCTCCGCCTGGCCTGACGCAAGATGCGTTTCGCCGGGCCTGAAGCGAAGGTGCCGGATTTGCCGTGCGGCATCCGACCGGATGGGTTCGAGGCTGCGCGGCGGCTTTCGTGTTTGTATTGGACCGATTACTACGAAGATTGCTGCCGATGACTGATTTTTCAACAACCGAGCTTCTCGCGCCTGCGGGCGGCCGCAGCCAGCTGGAGGCCGCCGTTCGTTTCGGGGCGGATGCGGTGTATTTGGCCGCTGATAGGTTCGGCATGCGCCAACGCGCCGAAAACTTCACGCTTGACGATATCCCGTCCGCCGTCGCGTTCGCCCACGCGGCGGGCGTGAAGGCGTACGTGACGGTGAACACGCTTATGAACCAGGCGGATATCGCCGCCCTGCCGCCGTATCTTGAGGCTCTTGACGCCTCGGGCGCCGACGCGCTCATCGTCAGCGACCTTGGCGCATTTTCCCTGGCGAAACGTTACGCGCCGCACATGGAGCTGCATGTGAGCACGCAGGCTTCCGTGATGAATGCCGAAGCAGCGCGCACCTGGCACGATCTGGGCGCCTCGCGCGTGGTGGTCGCGCGCGAGATGAGCGTGGAGGACATCGCCGAGCTGCGCGCGCAGGCGCCGCGCGATCTTGAGATCGAGGCGTTCGTGCATGGCGCCATGTGCATGGCCTTCTCGGGGCGCTGCATGTTGTCGGCGGCCATGACGGGGCGCTCGGGCAACAAGGGCTATTGCGCGCAGCCGTGCCGATGGAGCTATGCGCTCGTCGAGGAGAAGCGCCCCGGCGCGTATTACCCTATCGAGGAGGACGTGCGCGGCACCTATGTCATGAACGCGCACGACCTGTGCATGATCGAGCATCTCGATGAGCTGGCGCAAGCTGGCGTCAGCTCGTTTAAGATCGAAGGCCGCAACAAGCGCGCGTTCTACGTTGCCACGGTGGTGCATGCCTATCGGGCGGTCATGGATGGCGCCGATCCATCCACGGTCATGTCCGACTTGCACGCCATTTCGCATCGCCCCTATGGCACCGGTTTCTATTTCGGCCAGCCAAGCCAACGCCAGGAGCGCGACGGCTACGACAAGGATTACTTGCATGCGGCTACGGTGACCAGCTGCAGCCCCGAAGGGGAGGGCAGGTGGCGAATCGAGGCCACGTGTCACAACCGCTTCCGCGAAGGTGATGAGCTTGAGGCGCTTTCTCCGCGCAAGGCCATTGCAACGGCGAACGTGAGGGGCCTCACCTGGCTGGTGCAGCCAAGCGACGATCGCCCCAATCCATCACCCGAGCCGGTGCCGGTGGCGAATCGCACTATGGAAACCTATGCGTTCACCAGCGATATCTCCTTGCAGCCGGGCGATCTGCTGCGCATTCGCGTGGATTCCGCCCCCAAGGCGCGCAGGAAGTGAGGGCATGAGCGGCTCCGAGATGGCGACGGCATCCGCGGCGGAGATGCCCAGCCGCGCGCGCGGCAATCTCATGATCTTGGTGTTGGCGCTCAGCTGCTTCGTGTTCGGATGCGCCTACCAGTACATCTTGGGTGTGCCCGATCAGGTCGCGCAAATCGCCGGCATCGACCTATCCCAGGTGAGCCTCATGATGGGCGTCTACGGCGTGTGCAACGCCATCGGCACGCCGCTTCTGGTTATGGCGCTCACCTCGCGCGGACCGAAAACGTTGCTGCTGGTCAGTCTTGCCCTTATGGCGGTGGGCATGGCCATATGCGCAGCCACGCCCATCTATCCCGTCATTTTGACGGGTCGTGCCGTCATGGGCGTGGGCAACGGCACCTTTGCGGCAACCGCCTATATCGCGGCAAGCCGCATCGCCGGCCCTTCGCATGCCGCATCGGCCATGTCGAACGTGGCGCTGGGGTTCAGCGCTTCGTTCGTCTTCGCGCTTCCCGCTGCGCGCATGCTGCGCAACGTCATCACCTGGCAGCAGGCGTATTGGGTGCTCGTCGTCGCAGCGTGCGTCGCGTTCGCGGTCATCGCGCTCGTGGTGCGCGTACCCGACGCGCCGAGCAGCTCATCGGCTGGGCAAGGCCGTCGCAACGCCGATGCGCTGCGCGTGTTCCGCAACCCCTGCGTGGTGCTGCCGCTGATTTGCACCGTGCTCATGTTCGTGGGATACGCTTCCATGAACACCTACATCACGCCGTTCATGGAAAGCGTGCTTCCCCAGCCGGAGTGGGTGAGCGGCTCCCTGTTCGCCTTCGGATTGATGAGCATGATCGGCTCGAAGGCAAGCGGCTGGGCAGCCGATCGCTTCGGCTCGGCTTCGGCGGTCATCGGCTGCGTGGCGCTTCAGGCGGTAACGCTGGTGATGTTGGGGCTTGTCACGGGGTCGTGGCCTGCGGCGCTGGCGGCAGCGTGTATGTGGACGGGCATATCCTGGGGATTCTTACCGGCGCAGAATTCATTCATCATGCTCAACGCCGGGGATGAGGCGGCGTTTGCCGTCAGTTTGTCGAACTCCTCGTTGCAGCTCGGCAGCGCGCTCGGGTCGTTCGCCGCAGGCGTGTTCATCACTTGCATGCCGCTTCTGGCGATGCCGTTCGTCTCCGCTGCCTTCACCGCTTGCGCGGTGGCTGCCGAAATCGCGGCATTGCGCCTGTCCCGCAAGCCCCGCCGCGCACAGTAAGGTGAAGGGTTCCGCTGTCTTTGGTTTTTGCCGTATCCGTTCGGCGGTCGGGCGCGCAAAGGGCGCGCGGTAACGCCGGTCTCTTGGCTCGTGCGATTCCTTTGTCCGTTCGGCGGTTTAACGGGCAAGCGGTTTACGCGCCGGTGTACTATATGCTCAACAGATTCGATGCAGGGGTGCCCGGCGGCAACGTCGGCGCTGAGAGGGCGCAAGCCTAACCCTTTGAACCTGTCCAGGTAACGCTGGCGTAGGGAGCATCTCTCGTGCACGGACGAGGGCGCCATCTTCTACGGTAGCGTCCTCGTTTTTCGTTGCAAAGGAGAGAATATGATCGAACAAAATCAGCTCGAGGCATCCATCGCGAAGGCCGCCGCCGATGTGCGTGCCAACAATCCCCTGGCCGGATCCATCACCAACACCGTCACCATCGATTTCGTGGCGAATGCCCAGCTCGCCGTCGGTGGCTCGGCTGCCATGGTTTACCTGCCCGACGAGGGCGAAACCCTGGTTGCCGCAGGCGGCGCCGTGTATTTGAACATGGGCACGCTGTTCCCCATTTACGAGCAAACTATCCCGCGCACGGCGGCCGCGGCCCAGGCCGCTGGCAAGCCGTGGGTGCTCGATCCAGTGGGAATCGGCATCGGCAGCCTGCGCACCAAGCTGCTGTCCGAGCTCAAGCAGTATAAGCCCGCCATCGTGCGCGGCAACGCCTCCGAGATCATCGCGCTCGCCGGTCTGTGGGGTCTTGAGGGCACGGTCGACGATCTTTCGCGCGCCCGTGGCGTCGACACCGCCGATACGGTGGAGGCTGCACGTGCGGCGGCTATCGCGCTGGCACGCTATACGGAAGGCGCCGTCGTCATCTCCGGCGAGTCCGACCTGGTCACCGACGGGCATTCGGTCGTCATCAGCCATGGCGGCAGCGCGCTTATGGGCAAGGTCACCGGTTTCGGCTGTTCGCAGGGCGGCGTGCTTGCCGTATACGCTACGCAAACTGATCCGTTCACGGCCGCTGTTGCCGCGGTGAACCACTACAACCTGGCGGGCGTCGCGGCTGCAGCTGCCGCCGATGCTCCGGCAAGCTTCAAGGTGGCCTTCATCGACGAACTGTTCCGCGCAACCCCCGAGGCGGTTGCCGGCAACCCCATCGAGATTCAGGAGGCGTAGCATCGTGAACACGCTGGTTGCCGTGGCCATCGCCCCGTTCGGCGTGGGCGATGAGCTTGCACCTGAGGTTGCCGAGGTGGTTCGCGTCATCCGCGAATCGGGTCTACCCAACAAAACCTATTCGATGTTCACCGAGATCGAAGGCGAATGGGACGAGGTCATGGCCGTGGTTCGCAACGCTACGTTCGTCTTGGCTCAAAAGGGTATCCGCACCGAGGTTATCCTGAAGGCCGATGTGCGCCCTGGGTTCGAGAACATGATGGAGCAGAAGGTTCGAAGCGTCGATGCAGTTCTTGAAGGCGGCGTTGCCGACGGAGATGCCGAAAAGGGGGAATAGCATGAGCATGCGAGATAATCTGGATATTTCCGCATATCTGGTCCTGGGTCCGGAAAATACCTTGGGCAGACCCGTTGCCGATGTGGTGGCCCAGGCCATCGCGGCAGGGTTCACCTGCGTGCAGATCCGCTCGAAGGAGTGCTCGGCTCGTGAGCTCATCTCCTGCACGGCCCAGGCATCCGAGGTTGTACGGCAGGCCGGCGCGCAAGACCGCGTGGCGCTGCTCATCGACGACCGTCTGGATGCGGTGTATGCCGCCCGTCAGCAGGGAATCAAGGTCGATGGCGTGCACGTTGGCCAGACCGATATCCCCGTCGAGGCGTGCCGTGCCTTGCTCGGTCCCGATGCGGTGGTCGGCCTTTCCGCTCGCGCAGACGAGATGCTCGAGTACGTGAAAACCGCCGATATGTCGCTGGTCGATTATCTGGGCGTCGGCCCGCTGCATGAGACGCCCACGAAAACCGACTGCGGTTTGGCGGCAGATGGCACCATTATCACGAAAAGCCTTGAGGACTTGGCGGCGCTCCATCAGGCAAGCCCCGTTCCCATCGTGGTTGGCGGGGGAGTGAAGGTGGCGGACATCCCCGCCGTCGCGCAAACCGGCGTCGATGGCTTCTTCGTGGTATCCGCGGTATGCGCTGCGCCTGACCCGCATGCAGCTGCTCAAGAGCTCGTGCAAGCATGGAACGCTGCGAAGCAAGCTAACTAACGCAAACTGAAGCAAACGCAATAAAGGCCCGCTCAATCGAGCGGGCCTTACCTATTTATATATGTAACGGTCGCGAAAAGTTCCTAGGCACGATTCAATGCCAAGCACGCTTGCAAGGGAGAATCGATGTAGGCAAGAGAAGCCTGCCTACGCCTTTACGCGTTTGCGCTCGCGGCGTGTGTCGATTTGGGCTAAAACAAGCTCGCGCATCATCGTTACGGCATTGTGCTGACGTTGCTCGAATGGCGCATCTGATCGGCGTGTTCGGCTTAATCTTGCAACAGCTTTTCCGCGTACGCCAGCTTCACGCAGCAAACGAACACGTCAAGCGCTGCATCCAATTCCTCAACGGGCGGCAGGCTGGGGGCGATGCGGATGTTGCTGTCGGCCGGGTCCTGCTTGTATGGCCAGGTGGCGCCTGCGCCCGTCATGGTGACGCCGGCGTTTTTGGCAAGCTCCACGATCCGCTTAGCGCATCCAGCGGGGGCGTTGAACGAGACGAAGTACCCGCCGCGCGGCTTGCTCCAGGTGCAGCCGCCGATTTCGCTCAAGCCCTCGGACAGTTTGCGGTCTACCAGCTCGAACTTGGGGCGCAGGATGGCGGCATGCTTTGCCATATGCTCTGCCAAACCCTTCCCGTCGTGCAGGAACTTCACGTGACGCAGCTGATTGAGCTTGTCGTGGCCGATGATCTGCGGGCTCATATGCGCCTTCATGTCCGCGATGTTGGCGCTGCTTGCCGCCATTGCCGAAATGCCCGCACCGGGGAAGGTTACCTTGCTGGTGGAAGCGAACTTGAAGCAGCGGTCGGGATTTCCGGCATCATCGCAGGCGCGGCGGATATCGAGCAGCTGATCTTGCTGCGCCGCGTCGTCGCTCAGGTGATGGATGCCGTATGCGTTATCCCAGAAGATACGGAAATCGTCGGCTGCGCAAGGCATGCCGGCCAAGCGGCGCACCACCTCGTCGGAATAGGTTGCGCCGCTGGGGTTGGAATATTTCGGCACGCACCAGATGCCCTTGATCGAAGCGTCTTCGGCGACCAGGCGCTCTACCTCGTCCATGTCCGGGCCGTTCTCGTTCATGGCAACGGGGATCATCTTGATGCCGAAGGCCTCGGTCACGCCGAAGTGCCTATCGTAACCCGGGCAGGGACACAGCCATTTCACCTCGTCAAGCTTGCACCAAGGCGTATGGCCCAGCGTGCCGAACATCCAGCAACGAGCCATGGTGTCGTACATGATGTTCAGGCTGGAGTTGCCGAACACCATCACATGCTCGGCGTCATCGTCGAGCATAACGGCCATAAGGCGCTTCGCCTCGGGAATGCCATCGAGCACGCCGTAGTTTCGGCAGTCCGTGCCATCTTCGGCGGTGCAGTCGTCGACATCGGTGATGCACCTGAGCATGGGCATGCTCAGGTCAAGCTGTGCGCGGGAAGGCTTGCCGCGCGCCATGTTCAGAGCCAGCCCCTTCGCCTTGAAAGACTCGTATTCGCGGGTGAGCGCATCGCGCGTTGATTCCAACGCTTCATGGGCAAGCTCTGCGTAAGCTGGCATCGTGGTGCATCCTTTCGCCGTTTGCGGGGTAAGAACAATCGAAAACACCTACCTGAGGTAGGCGAAGTCAAGTATAATCCCAGCGTCAACGTAAACAATCGACCGGTCGTTAAATGCGTCCGTTTCCCGTATTTCGGCGATGCCGGCTGGAGGGCCGTGCGGTTTGCCTGGGGGACGGGCTTGAAAACGGCATAAGGGGCGGGCACAGAACATGGAAACGAATGATTTGCTGGTCGTTTTGGCCATGGTTATCTACTTCGTCGTGGTGCTGGCGGTGGGCTTCTCCTACGCCAAGCGCTCGAATTCCTCTACCGACGAGTACTTCATCGGCGGTCGCAAGGTGGGGCCGTGGTTCACGGCGCTGTCCGCCGAGGCGTCCGACATGTCGGGCTATCTGCTCATGGGCATCCCCGGTCTTGCTTACTTCTTCGGCGCCTCCGAGGCCATGTGGACCTGCATCGGCCTTGCTATCGGCACGTATTTGAACTGGCTGTTCGTGGCCAAGCGCCTGCGTCAGTACTCCGAGCGCGTGCATGCCATCACCATTCCGGCCTTCTTCTCCAACCGCTTTCATGACAAGAAGAACATCCTGTCCACGGTGGCGGCGGTCATCATCTTGCTGTTCTTCTGCGTATATACGGGCAGCTGCTTCGTCACCTGCGGCAAGCTGTTCCACACGCTGTTCGGCATCGACTATGCGGCCATGATGATCTTCGGCGCCGTGGTGGTGTTCGCATACACGCTGGTGGGCGGCTATCTTTCGGTTGTGGCAACCGATTTCATCCAGGGCTGCTTGATGTTCTTCGCCCTGGCCGTGGTGCTCATCGGCTCCATCGCCTCCGTTGGCGGTGTCGATGTGACGATCGCCTTCCTGCAGAACATCCCCGGCTTCTTGAACGGTGGACAGCTCACCACGCCCATCATCGATGCGAATACGGGCTTGCAGGCGGTCCAGGGCGATCAGCCGCTGTTCGGCGAGCCTACTGAATACGGCATTCTCACCATCATCTCCACCCTGGCCTGGGGCCTTGGCTACTTCGGCATGCCGCAGGTGCTCGTGCGCTTCCTGGGCATTCGCTCGGCCGAAGAGGTTCGCCAGTCGCGCATCATCGCCGTGGTGTGGGTCGTCATCTCCATGGTGTGCGCTCTGTGCATCGGCTTCATCGGCCGTGCCATGCTGCCCACCTATTTCGGCACCAATGCGGCAGCCGAGAACATCTTCATCGTTATCGCCCAGATGATCCTGCCCGCCTTCATGTGCGGCGTGGTGGTGTCCGGCATCCTGGCGGCGTCCATGTCCTCTGCCTCGTCGTATCTGCTCATCACTGGCTCTTCGGTTGCCGAGAACATCTTCCGCGGCATCATTAAGCGCGATGCCACCGATCGCCAGGTCATGATCGTCTCTCGCATCACGCTGGCCGTGGTCATGATCATCGGCATCCTTATCGCCCTCGACGAGAATTCCGTCATCTTCCGCGTCGTCTCCTATGCATGGGCCGGCCTCGGCGCCTCGTTCGGCCCGCTCGTGCTGTGCAGCCTGTATTGGCGTCGCACGAACCTGCCCGGCGCCCTTGCGGGTATGCTCGGCGGAGCTATCACGGTAGTGGTTTGGCACAACCTCATCAAGCCGCTCGGCGGCGTGTTCGGCATCTATGAGCTTCTGCCTGCCTTCATCATCTCGTTGGTGTGCATCTTCGTGGTGTCGAAGCTTACGGCAGAGCCCTCGCAGGAGATCTACGATGAGTTCGATCACTACACCGAGGCGCGCATGGACGAGGATGTGAATCCTGCGACTGCATAACAACTGCGATACATATATCGGTATTTCGATGGGGAAGGGGCCTTGGGTTTCCTTCCCCGTTTCTCGTATCGGGGGTTTGCGTAAAAGCATACGCATGAACTGGTTTTATGAACGCAAGCACACAAGCGTTTTTCCTGCAACCGTTCTCCGTGCTATCATATGCGATGCTATTGCCCGTAATCACAGTACTTAAGCTCAATCTAGGAGGTTCTTGGATGAGCCAATCTATAATCGATCTCAGCAGGCGAGCATTCATCGGCGGCGCAGCAGCGCTTGGCGCCACGTCGCTTATCATTCCCGAGTTCGCGTTTGCTGAAACGGCCGCTGAAAAGCAGGCCGAAGCGGATGCTGTTCGCAACCAGCTGGTCGGCTTGCAGGCCGATCTGGAAACCGCCGGCGAAAACTACTATGCAGCTCTTGATGAGCAGGAGAGCGCCCAGCGCTCCATGGAGGAGCAGCAGGTAAAGATCGACGAGACCACCGAGGAAATCGAAGGTCTGCAAGATCGTCTGAGCACGCGCGCTCGCAGCATGTACCGCTCCGGCTCCACCACGTTCATCGACTTTCTGCTCGGCGCTTCCTCTTTTGCCGAGTTCACCCAGAACTGGGAGCTGCTGAACCAGATCAACGCCAACGACGCCGATTTGGTCGACCAGACCAAATCCGCTCGTGAGCAGCTTCAGGCAGCCAAAGACGAATTTGCCCGTCAGGAGCAGATCGCTGCCCAGAAGGCCGCAGAATGCAAGCAGATCCACGATGAGGTTCAGGTCAAGGTGCAAAACGCCACCGAGCTCATGAACTCTCTTGATGACGAGGCCCGTGCGTTGCTCGAGCAGGAGCAGGCTGCGGCTGCTGCCGCAGCCGCAGCTCAGGCACAGGCAGAGGCGGAGGCTGCAGCTGCAGCTGCCGGCGGTAACGGTGGCGGAAACGACGGCGGTTACCAGGGCGGTGGAAGCAACGATAGCGGCAACCAGGGTGGCGATACCGGTGGAAGCACTGGCGGTGGCAGCAGCTGGGGCGGCGGAAGCAGCAGCGGTGGCAGCACCATCGTCTATCCCGGCGGCGGTGGTTCCGCTGGCGACAACAGCGCTGCGTATTCTTACGCCTGCTCGCGTATCGGTTGCCCGTACGTTTGGGGCGCCGAGGGACCTGATTCGTTCGACTGCTCTGGCCTGGTCACGTGGGCCTATCGCCAGCTTGGCATCGAGCTGCCGCATCAGAGTGAGTCTCAGATGGCTTGTGCAACGCGTGTGGTGTCTGTCAGCGAGGCGCGTCCGGGCGACGTTCTGTGGCGTTACGGTCACGTGGGAATCGCCGGCGGCTACGGCGGCACTCCGTACGTACATGCCCCTACGTTCGGCGCCTGCGTGCGTAACACCGACTCGCTTTCGTGGTCGAATTTCACGAATGCGCTGCAGTTCTAGTCGCCATAGGCCCTAGAAGACATAACCTGAATAGCATGCAATCGGGGGAAGGCATACAGGCCTTCCCCCGATTTGTTTTAGAGCATGTGATCGATAGGCAAGGCGCAATACCGTAGGAGGGAAGTAATGGGCCCAATGGCTGCAGAGCCCCCATTACAGATAATGTAACGGACGGCAGGGCGCAAAATGAGATTCGCTCAAAAGACGCCAAGGTCGCGTTAGCATAAAGCTGAACAGGGAAAACAATCCCTGCCTTACGAAGGGGGAGACTCAGCGCACGCAAGAGAAGCTCCATCTTTCAAAAAAAGTTGGAAAAAGGGCTTGCCACAACGTCCACTATCCCGTAATATACTACCTCGCTTGCGGAGCTCACGACAGCGAGCTTCGGAGTGGAACGCCTGCTGAAAAGCTGAACAGCTTACAGCAACGGGTGATAAGGATTCAAAGCTTTGTGAAGGTTTGAAGAGGATACGCCCGGGGCCGTGTAAAGGGTTGACACGGCTTCTCAGCTAGCGTATGATTCCACTGCTCGCGCGTTCGGGTTCTCACCGATCCGCAAGCAGGCAGCTTGATAAATGCACATGAATTAAGCAGCGAAACATGGGCGTGTGCCCGAGTGGTTAAAGGGGACGGGCTGTAAACCCGTTGACTCTGTCTACCTAGGTTCGAATCCTAG
>CAKTWI010000023.1 GCA_934630815.1 uncultured Senegalimassilia sp. | reverse complement strand
AGGATGAGAGAGATCTGCCCCAGCCAGAAGCAGAACGTGAACGCGGCAAAGGCACAGATAAGCTTGGTCTTGGTGCGCTTCTGCGGATCGCCTGCGATAAGGTCTGCCACGATACCGCCCACGACAATGCCGACAGGACCGCTCCAGAACATGCCCATCAGAAGGCCAACCGCACCAACGATAACGCCCATGATGGCGATCGCACCACGCTTCGGCACGCGATAGGCCAAGTACATGAACACGGTACCAGCGAACAGCGCGCCCACCGTGTGGGTGAACCAGCACAGGTTGGCATTCGCGCTAAAGATAATCGAGAACACCATGAACACCAGGAACAAAAGGATGCCGAACACGGCGATGAAGACGAAATCCTTCGGGTTCAAGCCATCACGCTCTTTTGCGGCAGAACCGATTGTTGCTTTGCTTGCCATTGTGAAACCTTTCTCTTGTCACTGTATTTCCGCAAACCCGAAATTGAGCTTCAACTTCGGAAGTGTTGCCTTGTTTAAGGGGAAGCGCTCGGCGATGCGCCCGTCTTCGACCAGGGCTATCTCATCGCATGCCGAGCAGAGGAATTCATAGTCGTGCGAGACAACGCAGACAGCGATTCCCGCATCGCGCATGCGCGCGATTTGGGCATCTATTCGACACATGTTGCGATAATCCAAGCCACTCGTAGGCTCGTCGAGAATCATCGCGCGGGCACTCGAAAGCAAGCCGGCAGCGATGGAAAGCCGTTGGCGCTCCCCGCCTGAAAGGGAGAGCGGGTGCCTTTCGGCAAGACCCTCGAGAGCAAGCGCAGCCTTAATTGCTGCAATCCGGTCCTTATTACCTAGGCTGTCTTCCGCGCCATCCGAAGAGCACGCGCTTGCAAGCTCATCGTCGACTGTGCTGCTGAACAACTGGTATCCCGGTTCTTGCATAACCAGGTACACGCGCCCTGCCCGTTTCCTTGCGCGAAGCGGCACGTCGTCGACCTCGATCACCCCCGCCTTTTCCTTGAGAAGGCCGGCCATGCACCGGGCAAACGTCGTTTTCCCAGCCCCGTTGTGCCCCACAATACCGACGACGCTACCTGGAAGGAGGCAGAAATCGAGACCGTTCAAGACCGCAGGCGCACCGCGGTAGCCAGCAACTACGCCGCTCATACGTACGACGGGTTTCCCGCAAGAAGGCAAGCCGGAAACAGTCGAATCGACCACATCGGCCGAGGGCGACACCGCCACAACGGAGTCGATTTCAGCAAGAGAGGCGGCGCGCAGCCCCATATCGGTTCTCGTTTCAAACGGCAGAGCAAGGAACTCTGCCGCCGCCCAGTCTCCTATAACCGAACCATCGCTTATAACCACATAGCGGTCTGCGATGCCGTCAAGCCACCACAGGCGATGCTCGGAGATAAGCACGGTCTTCCCCTGACTCTTCAGAAGCGCAACCGTGCGCGCAAGATTCCGCATCGCATGCACATCGAGCGACGCGGTCGGCTCATCAAGCACGAAGATGTCAGGATGCACCGCATAGGCCGATGCCAGGATAACCGACTGCTTCTGCCCGCCGGAAAGCGCCTCGGTGCCGCGCCCGAGCAGGCCCTCGATACCGAGCGTTGCCGCTGCCTGCGCCACACGTTCGACCATTTCCTCGCGATCGATTCCGAAGTTCTCGCATCCGAAAGCGATTTCCGAGGTCACGTCGAGATTGACGAACTGGCTACGCGGGTTCTGGAACACCGACCCGACATGCGCGGAAAGCTCGCCCATCGTCCATGCGGAAACGGGTTTTCCCGTAACAAGCACCTCACCTTGAAGGTCCCCTTCGTACATAAGAGGAATAAGCGCATTAACGAGGCGCGTAAGCGTTGTCTTGCCACATCCTGACTGCCCAGTCACAACAACGCATTGACCGCGAGGGATCTTCAGCGAAACGTCACGAAGCGATGGACGGGAAGCGCCTTTGTAGCAAAACGTGCATCCATCGAGCTCGATAGCATAGGGCGAAGCCTTCGCCGCGGCGGCATTTTCCATCATCAGAGCACCCCCGCTCTAAAGCAAACGGAAAGCGCAAGGAGCACCATCGCAGCGATGAGACACGCAACATCGATAGCGCGCACCCTTAAGCGGTAATACGAGGTGCGGTGCGCACTCGCCCCCACGCCGCGAACAACGACCGCGTTCCCCAGTTCGTCGGCGATCTGGCCCAAACGCGCGATCACGGGCACCAGGAAATGTTCGGCGGTCTTCGCAGGATGGCGCACGACCGACCTCGGCGTGAGCGCGATACCGCGCGTCTTCATAGCATCGGCGACAGCGGAGAATTCGCGTCCCATGGTGGGAAGGAAACGAAACGCCACGCACACGCCAACCGACACGTTCGCGGGAACGCGCATCGCCCGCAGCGCGCAAGCGAGCTCGCCGAGACGCGTGGTTGCGATCATGTTGAAAGCGAACATGAAGGCGGGCAAAACATGGCGGTACATGAGAAGCGACGCCGCAAAGGGCGAAAGCAGGGTGTTCCCGCTCGCCACGAACAGCTGCGCCGTCACGGCGAACAGCGCATAGAAGGCAAGCCAGCGCACGATCGCGGAGAAGCGACGGCAATACGCCATCACGACAACGGTAAGCGCCAAAACGCCCATCTCGGCGAACAGGCTTTGCATAAGCGCCATCTGCACGTTGATCGCCGCCAGAACCGCAAGCGACGTACGCGGGTCAAGATGACGCGGTGCAGCGTTGGCAGACGTCGAAGGCTGCGTCTGCGCTACTGCGTTCAAGGGCAAAGGCGCACCCATCGAAAGAGCCATGCGATCATCGTCCTTCTTCCTACTAGTTAGCCATCTATAACTATTTACGATAAAATACCGCTCGATAAGGCAATGCGGAAGACGGAACGGGAAGATGGAAAACTACGCCGAAAAGAATTCAAGTTCTACCGAAAAATCAAACGGAAGCTACGCCGCAGGAAAGGGAAACCCGCTTTACGACATGTTCGTCACGCAGCTTTCGCAGCTACACACCGTATGCGCGAAGGAAGCGCTCGCGCGCGGATTCGGACGGGCCGACCTGGTGCGAAGCGTCGGCGAGACATGGTTTGTCGACCCCCGATACGGCAGGGGCTCTTATTGGTTCTACCTCATGGACCGTGACACCATCGTCGTGTCGATGGACATCACATACGAACGCGCCGTGGAGGCAGTCATAGAGACTATTCCCTATCTGGGGTTCGGCCTCTATGAGCATGCGATGCCCATGTATTGCTCGCCTGAGTGCGCTGGATCCAACTGCAAGCTCATGGGACATGACTGGGATGGCGGCCCCTACATAAGCTCGTTCGGGCCCGACAAGCGGCTGTCATCGGCGTCGATCACCATAGCCCCTGAAGCGATACACCGCTATGCGGATGCCTTGCACTGCGATGAGAAGAAACTGCACCGCGCCATCGGACGGCTCACCACGTCGGAGGGCGTGCCCGGCTTGCCCTCGGCGCTTCGAGGGCTCGACATCACCTACCCCGCCGCATCGGTCGCCGATTCGTATTATCACGCCAAGGTGATTGAATGCCTCGCGCTGCTGGCAAGCAGCATTCCCGAAAGGGTCACGTCAGCCGATGCCGTGAACATAAGCGACAGAGACTGCGTCGAGTGCCTCTGCTCCTACATCGACGACAACTTATCATCCGATCTCAGCACGAAAACGTTGTGCGACATCGCCCATGTAAGCGAGGGGAAGATGATATCGGCGTTTCGCAATGTGCAGGGGGACACCCCGCAAAGCTACATCCGCGCACGGCGCCTGGAGCACGGACGACGCCTTCTCCTTGATGAAAGCCGCAAAATCAGCGAAATCGCCAAAAGCGCGGGCTACCGCAACCAGGGAGCGTTCACTGACGCGTTCAAGCGTGCCTACGGCACGACACCACGTGCCTATCGCAAAAGACTACGAATCGAATAGGAACAGCATCGAGCGATGCCCGCTCCCCAAACAAAAGACAAGGAGCGCTCTGAGGATGAATGAACTGCCCCCCATTTCTTGGACACGAGAAATGGGGGGCAGCTCAAAACAGGACGCTCCCCATTCGCTACCCCAAGCGACGCGACTTGGTCTCGGGGCCGATCGCCAGCGTGACGGCGGCCGCCACCAGCGCGATGGCCACGATGCCGAAATAGATGACGTTGGGCTGCAGGTTCGCCAAGATCCACGTGACGGCGAACGGCATGACCACGTTGACGGCCTTGCCGGCGCCTTGCGAGATGCCCGCGCCGCGGAAACGGTACCTGGTGGAGAACAGCTCGCCCACGTACACGCTGATCACCGACGCGTTCAGCACATAGAAGCCGATGGTCATCAGAAAGCCCAGCACGGTGATGACCGCCGTCGAGCCGGCGTTGAGCGCCATGGCATAGGCGAACGCGAACACCGCCACCCAGATGAACGCGCCGGAAACCTCGACGCGGCGGCCGAGCTTCTCGATGAGCAGCGCGCCGATGAGCGCGCCGAGCGGCGCCGCGAGCATGGTGATGGTGGTGGACAGCAGCGAGGTCTGCGTGGCCAGGCCGATGTTCTTCAGGATGGACGGGCCGAACGTGGTGTAGGTGTACTGCGTCAGCGACGTGCCGATGACCACCACGATGCCCAGGAACAGGTTGCGCGCCAGATGCGCATCGGAATCCATGGCGCCCTTCTCGAATACCACCTGCTCAGCGGGCGAAACGCCGGCTTCTTCCATCTCGTGCTCGATGCGGGAGATGATGGCCTCGGCATCATCGAAACGGCCGTGCTGGATAAGCCAGCGCGGGCTTTCGGGCATCGCCTGGCGCGCGATGCACACGACGATGGCCGCCACGCCGATCACCGCGAACACCAGGCGCCACGACTCCTGCCCAAGCGGGCTCCAAATGGTGATGAAGAACAGGCACAGGAACATGCCGATGGGCGATCCGCAGTTGGCGATGGTCGAGCCGATGGCGCACCAGCGGCCGCGGCGCGCGACGGGCGCGAACTCGTTGATCATGCTGAAGCTGGTCACCAGCTCCGACCCCAGGCCCAAGCCCACGAAGAAGCGCATAGCTATCATGAACGTCATGTTCGGGGAAAGCGCGCCCAAGATGGTGGCGAAGCCGAACAGCAGCAGGTTGAACTGGAACGCCTTGCGACGCCCGAGCTTGTCGCCGATGAGGCCGGCGATCAGCGAGCCGATGAACAGGCCCAGAAAGCCCGCCGATAGAAACGCCGCCGTCTGCTCGTTAGTTGCGAACCCGGTTTCGGCCAGCGTGCTCTTCACGCCTCCCGCCAGGTAGACGTCCATGGCGTCCACGAACACGCCGGCCGAGGTCAGCGCCATCACTTTCTTGAACGTCGCCGTCGGTTGCGTGGCGTCCATGCGGTGCATGAGCTGCGCGGCGCGGTCGACGCCTTCGCCCGCCTGCCCGCTCGACGCGGTTTCGTCTGCTTGTGACATATCTTCCCCTTCTGCTTCCGCCTGCAACCGGGAACAAAAAATCCGCACGAGGGCATGCACGGCTAACAACAATGCGGTTAGCGTGCAGCCGACGAGCGGATTCATCGTTCTTGGTTGCGGGCTCCTTGCCGATGGCCGAAGGATCGCTTCGGGCATCGGCAAGGAGCCTGTTTCGTAACACCTATCGTTCTACGGCGCCAAATCATACTACTTTGCTTTGAGTTTGGACGCATTTCGGCGCAATGCGGAAAGCACAAGACACAAAGCCGTCACATCCGAGGCCCGCCCCGCCGCTTCGCCGACTACCCGGGAAGGCGACAGGGCCAGCTTCGAGCCGCGTTCGCGATCAGCCTATGGCGCAGCACTGCAGATCCTTCTGCCGCATACCCCCTTGCTGCCGCCGCACCATCCCTCCCCATCCTGATTCTCCGCTATCATCCCATCCGATAACCAATTACCTAGCATTCCCATATGCGTGGCATAAATTTCCTTCTTTACATTGCCTACCATTCCTGTAGTATTACCAGGCATACAAGACGAGAAAGGAATGTCGCATGACCACCAACGAGCAAAACCACGCAGATCGGGCCATCCAAACCGGGCATGCCGCGGCATCCCAGACGTTGCCCGCGCAACCGGCTCCTGCCGCCAACCCTGCCGAATGGCTGTCCGACCCTACCGCCGCCGCGCCGTCGGCTTTGGCTGCCGAGGTCGCCGAGAACGCGGGAACGAACAGCTATGACCTGCTGAAGCAGCTGACGCAGACGAAGCGCCTTGGCAACCAGGTTCCCGTGGCCGGATGGTTCCACTTCCCCCTGGCCGACGCCGACCCCGATGAGTTCATCGCCGAGACCGAGCGCAGCACCGCAGAGCTTCGCTGGGACCTGGTAAAGGTCATGGTCAACGGCAACTACCTGCCCATCGCCTATGGCGCCGGATATCGATGGTCGACAGACCCCGAGTCGTGGGACGGCCCGTTCAGCAGCCATCCGATAGCCAACGCGCAAGATGCCGCGCAGCTGCCCGTACTCGACCCGACCACCGGCATCTTGGACCGCGAAGTCGAGGTCGCGCGCCGCTTGGTGGAGCACTATCGTGGCCGCAAGCCGGTGCTCGCAACGCTGTTCGACCCCATCAGCTGGGTCCAGGAGCTCAGCACGCCGCTCGATCCGCGTTACGTGCTCAAGCTCATAGAGGAGGACCCGGCCGCACTCGAGCACGCGCTCGAAGCCATCCAGGAAACCAACGAGCGTTTCCTGGAGCGCCTCATCGATGCAGGCATCGACGGCATCTTCTACTCCGTGAAGTTCAGCACGTCGCAGCTGCTCACGCCCGAGCAGCACGCACGCTTCGTGCTTCCCTACGTCAAACGCACCGACGATCAGCTTGCCGGCCGCACATGGTTCAACATGCTGCACGTCCACGGCGATGCGGGCCTGTACTTCGACGACCTGCTCCCCTTCGACAACTTCAACGCGCTGAACTGGGAAAGCGAGGCCCCGGTGGAGGGCGCCGCGTCCATCGCGGAGCTGCGTGCCAAAACGGACAAGGTGCTTATCGCCGGCATCGACCAGCACCGCGACTTCGACGGCACGGCGGCCGAGGTGCGCGAACGTCTAAGCGCCAGGCTCGAGCGCGCGCTTGCGCAAAACGGCGGCGGCGCGTTCGTGTTCGGTCCGGGCTGCACGCTGCCGCTCGACCGCGACAGCTGGCTGTTCGGCCAGATAGCCGAAGTCGCAGGCCGCAGGTAGGGATCGTCATGATCAGCATCCAAGGACTGCGCAAGAGCTACGGCGACGCACCGGTGCTCAAAGGCGTGGACATCACCATCGAGGACGGCGAGATCTACGGCTTGGTAGGCGTCAGCGGCGCCGGGAAATCCACGCTTTTGCGCTGCATCAACGGCCTGGAGTCGTTCGATGAGGGCAAGCTGGAGGTCGACGGCACCGACGTGGGCAAGCTCTCCGAGCGCGACCTGCGCCTGTTCCGCAAGAACGTGGGCATGATCTTCCAGCACTTCAGCCTGCTGGAGCGCAAGACGGTCGAAGAGAACATCGCCTTCCCCATGAAGTGCTTCGGCATCCCCAAGGACAAGCGCGCGGCGCGCACCGCCGAGCTTTTGGAGCTTGTGGGCCTTGCCGACAAGGGCAAGGTGCGCCCACGCGAGCTTTCCGGCGGCCAGAAGCAGCGCGTCGCCATCGCCCGCGCGCTTACCATGAACCCCTCGATCCTGCTGTGCGACGAGGCCACCAGCGCCCTGGACCCCAACATCACCCGCTCGATCCTCAAGCTTTTGCGCGACATCAACCGCGAGCTGGGCATCACCATCGTGGTGGTCACGCATGCCATGTCGGTAGTGAAGGAGGTGTGCGACAAAGCCGCCATCCTCGACCACGGGTCGGTCGTCTACGCCGGGGACGTGAAGGAGCTGTTCCTCATGCACTCCGACAAGCTCGAGCCGGTTATCGGCAAAACGCACGGGTTCACCGCCGCCCCTGGTGAAACGGCGTATCTGATCGCGCAATGCGTGGACGACGAGACGCTGCTGTCCCGCCTGGCCATCGGCTCGGGCGTGCAGTTCCGCGTGGTCTGGGGCGGTTTGGATTCGTATCGCGGCCAAATGGCCGGCAGCTATGTGGTGGCGGTGCCCGACGAGCAGCGCGACGCGCTCGAAGGCTTCTTCGAGAAAGAGCCGTCCGCTACGTGGGAACGCCTTGACGGCGGGGAAAGGTAGGCGGTTGCTATGGGATTCAGCTGGGATGTGATTATCAACCGGATCATCGTGCCGGGTATCTGGCAGACGCTCGAGATGGTGCTGTTCGGTTTCATCTTCTCGGTGGCCATCGGGTTTTTACTGGCGTTGGTGCTGGTCATCACATCGCCGAAGGGCTTGCGACCGTGCGTCCCCCTGTACCGCGTGCTCGATTTCGTCATCAACGTGCTGCGCTCGTTCCCCTTCATCATCCTGATGATCGCCATCATGCCCGTGTCGCGCTTCCTGTTCGGGACGGTCATCGGGCCGAAGGCGGCCATCTTCGCCATCACCGTGGCCTGCGCTCCGCTAATCGCGCGCTTGCTGGAAAGCTCGTTCCGCGAAGTCGACCCGGGCCTGATCGAGGCGGCGAAATCGTTCGGCGCCCCGAACTGGCGCATCGCCTGGAACGTCATCGTGGGGGAATCGGTGCCTTCGCTGGTGTCCAACATCACGCTGGGCACGGTGTCGATCCTGGGATGCTCGGCCATGGCGGGCGTCGTGGGCGCCGGCGGCCTGGGCGCCATCGCCCTGACGTACGGCTACCAGAACTTCAACGACGAGATCATGTACAGCACGGTGCTCATCTTGGTGGTGCTCGTGCAGATCATCCAACTCGCAGGCAACAAGCTGTACCTGCGCATCAAATAGCCGCACCCGCCATGGCGCGCCGCCGGGCCCGGGCAATCGCCCCCTGGCCGCGCGCCGCAGAACGAACACGCCCGACAACGGGGGAAACGGCATTCGAAAAAAGGTTTTAACGGCAAGGCGGAAGCCTTACGAGAGGGGAAGGACCCTATCATGCAGCATCGATATCTCACCCGACGTTCGTTTTTGAGCATCTCGGCGGTAGCCGCGATGACGGCGCTTTCCGGCGGTTTGCTGGCAGGCTGCTCGTCGACGACCGCATCCAGCGGCGACGCCGCGCCCGACACCATCGTGATCGCGTGCCTGGCGCGTGAGGAGCCCGACGTGCGCTTCATCGCCGAGAAGCTGGCCGACAAGTACACCATCGAGCCGAAGGTGTTCGGCGACAACAACGCCATCAACGAGGCGACGCTCGACGGCAGCGTGCAAGCGAACTACTTCCAGAACGTGCCGTACTTGACCGCATGGAACCAGTCGAAGGGCACGAACCTGCAGACCTACGGCGATGCGGTGTTCTACACCATCGACATCCTGGTGTCGAAGAAGCACAAGACGCTCGACGATCTGCCCGAGGGCGCGAAGATCCTTGTGGCCAACGACAACGCCAACCGCGCCCGCGAGCTGAAGCTGCTTGAGAACGCGGGCCTGCTGAAGCTGACCGAGGGCGTTGACCTTCCCACCACCTTCGACATCGTGGAGAACCCCAAGAACCTGGAGATCATGGAGGTGGATCCCCGCAGCCGCGTGGGCGCGCTGCCCGACGCGGACGCCATGGTGGCCCCCTCCATCACGGTGTATCAGATGAACGATCCGGACCTGTCGGTGGAGACGGCGCTGGCCAAGGAGGAGCCCGAGGCCTACGAGGCCGCCGGCGGCACCATCCTGGTGGTCACCCCCGAAGTCGGCAACGCGGCGCCGCAATGGCTGCAGGACGTCGACAACGCGTTCCATACCCAGGAGTTCTCCGACTTCCTGCAAGAGACCTACAAGGGCGCCAAGGCGGCCAAGACGCGCTAAGGCGCATTCCGCCGCACGACGCTTCACGCCGCGCGGCAACCCGACCGCTTTCGAGCGGATGTCCCATCGGCCCAGGCGGACGTTGGGGCTTTGAGAACAAGGCAAACACGGTCAAGCGAAGCGACGCTGGCCGAATCGAGCGAAAGGCACGGTAACCATCATGGCAACAGTCATCATCACGGGCAACGCACAGGTCGAGCAGCAGCACGAGGAGGAATTCGTGGCGAAGGTGGGCGACGCGGTGACCAGCGCGCTCGGCCTGCCGTCCAACCTGAAGAGCATCCACTTCTACCCGCTGGCCGCAAGCCGCTTCACGAAGAAGGAAAAGCCGGAGCTGACGTTTTTCGTGTACACCGCGCCCGATAAGACCACCGAGCAGAAGCGCCAGCTGGTTGCCAACGTCGGCAAGGCGGTCGACGCGTTCTTCGGCGAAGGGAAGGTGACGAGCGTGGTCATCGTCAAGATCCACACCGACGAGAACGTGGGCGTCAACGGCGTGCTGCGCCTGGACGCCAAGGCGCAGGGCCAGGGCACGGCCATGGAATACGTTGAGATCGGCGCCACCGGCATCAAGGCAAGCCCCATCACGTTCGGCGCGATGGGCATCGGCGGCGGGTTCCGCTACCCGGATGCCGACGACCAAGTGTCCATCAAGGCCGTGCAGCACGCGCTCGACCAGGGGATCAACTTCTTCGACACCGCCCCCGTGTACGGCTTCGGGCATAGCGAGGAAGTGCTCGGCCGAGCACTGAAAGGCAGGCGCGACAAGGCCGTGATCAGCACGAAATGCGGCCTGTGGTGGGACGACGACGAAGGCAGCTACCGATTCACCTGGGACGGCCACACGGTGAAGCGCAACTTGAGCGCCCGCACCATTCGCCAAGAGCTCGAGCGCAGCCTTCGCCTGCTGCAAACGGATTACATCGACATCTATTACGTGCACAATCCCGCCTGCCCGCCGTTCCTCACCCCCGTCGAGGAGACCATCGACGTGCTCAAGGAGTTCGTGAAAGAGGGCAAGGTCCGCGCGCTGGGCGTGTCGAACTGCGACACGGCTTATGCGCAAAGCTTCCTCGATCGCGGCGCGAACCTCGCCATGATCCAGCGGCACTTCAGCATCCTGGAGCGCGGGCCCGAGCAAGATATCCTTCCGTTCGCACGCGAAAAGGAGCTGTCGGTGCACGGCTATTCCCCGCTGGAGAAAGGCCTGCTGGCAGGCACCATCGGCCTGGGCTACGACGTTTCGCGCGACGAAAGCCGCAAGGATGGCGGCGCGTTGTGGCGCCAGCCGGCGCTTGACCAGGCGGTCGCGTTCGCGCAGGGGCTCGAACGCGACGTGGCGGCCCCGGCGGGGCTGACGCTGGCGGAGCTGGCCGTGGCGTACTCCATCGCGAAGGGGGCCATCCCCATCGTGGGCATGCGCAAGCCCCATCACGTCGACGCCGTGGCGAAGGCGGCGGACGCGAAGCTGTCCGCCGATACGCTGGCGGAGATCGACCGCCGCTCCGACGAGCTTTTGTCGAAGATCGGCGCCTGATGAGCTGCGGGGATGCGGCGGTCGAGGCGCTTGCGGGGCTGGATGCATGGATCGCCGGGCACGAGGACGAGCTGGTGGATGTCGTCAGCCGGCTTGTGCGCGTGCCCAGCGTGGGCGAGCCCTTCGACCCCAAGGCGGCGCAGCCCTTCGGCCCCGGGTGCGCCGCCGTCATCGACGCGACGCGCGATCTTGTCGAGAGCTACGGCCTTGCCTGGGAGAACCACGCGTATTACGCCATGGAGGCGCGCCTTCCCTGCGCCTCCATCGGTGCGGCCGACCAGCAAGACGAAGGCGTCGACGACGCTGGCGATGTCCCCAATCTTGCGACCAAAGCCGGGGACATCGCGTTCTTCTCGCATCTCGACGTTGTGCCCGCGGGCTCGCAAGGATGGAGCATCGACCCCTTCTCGCCCTACGTTCGCGACGGGTGGCTGTTCGGGCGCGGCTCGTCGGACAACAAGGGCCCGTTCTCGGCGGTGCTGTTCGCGCTGCGCTATCTGCGGGAGAGGAACGTGCCGCTGCGCCACGACGTGGTGCTGTACGGCGGCTGCGATGAGGAACGGGACATGGAGGACGTCAAGTACCTGGTGCCGCGCATCCCGAAACCGGCGGCCAGCCTTGTCTCCGACGCGTACTTCCCCGTGTGCTATTCGGAGAAGGGCATCGCAAGCTTCGATCTGACCAGGCGCTTCGACGACGGATCGCTTGCGGTATTCGAAGGAGGCGCGTCGCACAACACCGTTCCCGACCGGGCCGCCTTCGCCGTACGCGGCGAATCGGGCCTTGTGCGCGAAACGGTCGAAGGTCATGCGGCACACGCGGCGTTCCCCCAACAGGGCGTGAACGCCGTGGCCTTGGCAGCGGCACGGGCGGCGCAGGTGGAAGGCGCATCGCCGCAGGTGCGCGAGGCGATGGCGTTCATCGCACGCGCCTTCGCGGGCTACGACGGCTCGGAGCTCGGCGTTGCGCGACACGACGTCGAACTCGGCGACACGACGTGCGTGGCAACCGGCGCCCGCTTCGCCGACGGGGTGCTGAGCGTGCACGTGAACATGCGCTATCCCGCTAGCGAGACGGGGCAGGAGCTGCTCGCCCGCGCCGCAAGCGCGGCAGACGCTGCGGGCTTTTCGCTGCACGTGGCCGACCAAAGCGAAGGTTACGTTATAGACGCATCGTCGCCACAGGTCGAAGCGCTAACGGATATCGTGAACGATCGGTTGGGCACGCAGCTCGAACCATACGCCATGGGCGGCGCCACACATGCGCGCTGGATCCCCGGCGCCATAAGCTTCGGCCCCGGACGCAACGATGTCCCGGGGCCGTTCCCCGATCAACCCGGCCGCGGGGCCGCGCACGGCCCCGACGAGGCGGTGCGCATCCAACGCCTGAAAGACGCCGTCGCCATCTATGTGCGAGCCATCCTCTACCTGGACGCAACGCTTTAGCGAATCGGAACGTTGGATGGCTCGCAAGCGGCGTTAACGGCCCTGATAACCATCGTTCGGAAATTCGGATATCTGGGCTATCTTGTTTCACGCGCACGACACCCGATCTCCGGTACACTATCCACCTGGAAATAAACCCTAGAAATCTAGTATGGCTTACCGCCACCACAACAGCGAAGGAAGGGACGCCACTTCATGAACGACTCGAGCTTCGAGGCCATGGCGCAGGAAATCGACGGCCTGCTGGGCATCGACCAGGCAAAACACGCCGATTGGCACGCGGACTCCATCGCCGTGCGCGGATACGAGGGCATCGATGCGCGCACCGGGTCCATCAGCTACCCGCTGTACCAGTCGGCCACATTCGCACACCCCGCCTGGGGCGAATCGACCGGCTACTGCTACTCACGCTGCGGCAACCCCACGCGCCTGGAGCTTGAGAACACCATCGCGCTTTTGGAGGGCGGGAAGAAGTGCATGGCGTTCTCCAGCGGCATGGCGGCCATCACCACGCTGCTGAAGCTGCTGCGCTCAGGCGACCGCGTGCTGGTCAGCGACGACCTGTACGGCGGCACCTATCGCCTGTTCAGCAACATCTACACGCAATACGGGCTGGAATTCGCCTACGTCGACCTGACCGACCTCGAAGCCGCCGAGGCGGCGTTCACGCCCAACACCCGCCTGGTGTTCCTGGAAACGCCCACCAACCCCACCATGAAGGTGGCCGACATCCAGGCGCTCGCCAACCTGGCGCACAGCCGCGGCGCGGTGCTGGCCGTGGACAACACCTTCCTTACCATGTACTTCCAAAAGCCCTTCGAACTGGGCGCCGACGTGGTGGTGTACAGCGGGACGAAATATCTGTGCGGCCACAACGACGTGCTGTCGGGCTTTCTGGTGCTGCGCGACGACAGCCTGCTCGAGCCGCTGTTCAACGCCGCCATGAGCGAAGGCAACCAGCTCAGCCCCTTCGACAGCTGGCTGATGCTGCGCAGCCTGAAGACGCTGGGCGTGCGCCTGCGCCAGCAGGAGGCCAACGCCAAGCGCATCTGCAAGGCGCTGAAGGCGAACCCGCACGTCACGGACGTGTTCTACGTGGGCGACCCCGACCATCCCGACTACGCGCTGTCGAAACGCCAGACCACGGGCTTCGGCGCCATGATATCGTTCAAGACCGACACGCATCAGCGCGCGCTGGACACGCTCGAGCGCACAAAGCTCATCCTGTTCGCCGAAAGCCTGGGCGGCACCGAAAGCCTGGTCACCTACCCGCTCGTGCAAACCCACGGCGCCATCCCCGCGCCCATGCTGGACAAGCTGGGCATCGACGACCGCCTGCTGCGCCTGTCGGTGGGCATCGAGGACGTGGAGGACCTGCTGGCCGACCTTGACCAGGCGCTCGCGTAAGGGGAATCGGGAAGCGGAACGGAGAAGGAAATGACAGCATACGATTTCGAGACCATCATCGACCGTCGCGGCACGGGGTGCCTGAAATGGGACGCGTGGAGCCGCCGCGGGCACGCCCCCGACGACCTGCCGCTGTGGGTGGCCGACATGGACTTCAAAACCGCCCCGGCCGCCATCGAAGCGCTCACTGAGCGCGTGCAGCACGGCGTGTTCGGCTATACCATGGCCACGGACGGGTATTGCGAAGCGGTGCAAAGCTGGTTCGAGCGCCGCCACGGATGGCGCCCCGAGCGCGAGTGGCTCGTCATGACGCCGGGCGTGGTGTTCGCCCTGGCGGTGGCCGTCAACGCGTTCACGCAGCCAGGCGACCACGTGATCATCCAGCCGCCCGTGTACTACCCCTTCCGCCTGATGATCCAGGACAACGGCCGCAAAATGGCCACAAGCCCGCTTTTGTGCGAAAACGGCCGCTACACCATGGACTACGAGGGCTTCGAGCGCCAGCTGGAGAAGACGGGCGCGAAGCTGTTCATCCTGTGCAACCCGCACAACCCCGTCGGCCGCGCTTGGACCGCCGACGAGCTGCAACGCATCGGCGACATCTGCCTGCGCCACGACGTCACCGTCGTCGCCGACGAGATCCACGCCGACTTCGCGCGCCCCGGCTTCAAGCACGTGCCGTACGCCTCGCTCGGCGAGCGCTACGCGCGCCACGCCGTGGTGTGCACGGCGCCCAGCAAAACGTTCAATCTGGCCGGATTGCAGCTGTCCAACATCTTCATCCCCGATCCCGACCTGCGCGCGGCGTTCAAGCGCGCCCGCAACCGCACGGGCTACGACGAGCCGAGCGTGTTCGGCATCACGGCCACCCAAGCGTGCTACGAGCGCGGGGAAGAATGGCTCGACGAGCTCAAGAAGGTGCTGGACGGGAATTACACGGTGCTGCAGGCGGCGGTCGACCGCATGCCGGGCGTGAGCCTGGTGCCGCTTGAGAGCACGTACCTGCCGTGGCTGGACTGCAGGGGCCTGGGCCTGGACGACGCCGGCATCAAGCGCCTGGTGGAGCAGGACGCGAAACTGTGGCTTGACCTGGGCACCATGTTCGGCCCCGAGGGCAGCGGGTTCGTGCGCATGAACCTGGCAAGCCCCAAGGCCCTGGTCGAGCAAGCCTGCGATCGCCTGGAGCAGGCGGTGGCCAAGCTGGCGAAATAGCCGCGCGAGCCGCAACAACGGCAGACGCCGGAGCAAGCGGCGGGGACGGAAAGCGAAAAAGGGCGCGAACGGGGCAAAGCTCGCCCCCGTTCGCGCCTTTCGCAGTCCCTCCGCTCCGTCCACCATCACGCGCGAAGCCCCGCGCGCCCCTCAGCGCCCTCGCGGGGCCGCCGCCCCACCTGCCGTCCTGCACCGTTGCGCCTGCGAGTCTTCGGGGCCATCACGCCCTCCGCCCCCAATCCTCCGCAGCACCCCAAAATCCCTATTGCTTTAGTACGGTAGAGTGCTAAAGTGGTTTTCATCGTATCCGCACTGCTGTCGCATGCCCGATAGGTATCGGGTATGCGACAGCACGCCGGCCCGCCAGCGCGGGCGGCACGCTGAAAGGAACGCCCATGGGCAACCAACCGAACGAAGGCGGTGCGCAGCAAGCGCCCGCCGTCGGCCTCAAGCGCACGCTCGGCCTGCGCGAGGCCATCACCATCACCGCCGGCACCGTCATCGGCGTCGGCCTGTTCACCACCGGCGGCAACGTCGTGGGCGAGATGGGCCCGTTCGTGGTCCTGGCCACCGCGCTTGCGGCGCTCATCAGCATCTACCCGGCGCTCATGTACGGCGAGATGGGCGCAGCGCTGCCCTTCGCCGGCGGCACGTACCAGTACGCGTCGCTGGGCCTGGGCCGCCCCGCGGGCTTTCTGGCCGGATGGAACTTCATCATGTCGCTCATCGCCGTCACCGGCGGCGAGGCGCTGGCATTCAGCTACTATTTCAAGACCATCTTCCTGGCGTTCGGCGTCGAGCTTCCCGTCGACGACGCGGTCATCGCCATCATCGCGCTGGTCGCGTTTATCATCGCCAACGTCCGAGGCGTGGAACTGACGGGCAAGCTGCAGAACGGCTTCATGTTCTTCTTCTGGGGCGTGGCCGCCATCTGGTTCCTCACCATGATCCCCAACGTGCAGCTGCCGAACTTCGTGACCGCGCCCGACTTCATGGGCGACCTGGGCGCCGGCGGGTTCATCGCCGCCGTGGCCATGATCTGGTGGTGCTTCGCCGGCTTCGAGACATGCTGCGCCATGGGCGAGGAGATCCGCCACCCGCAGATCAACATCCCCCGCGCCATGATGCTCTCGCCGTTCATCATCTTCGTAGTGAACGCCCTGTTCCAGTGGTTCCTCGTGGGCATCGTGCCCGCCGACGGGCTGGCCGCCGTGGCCGAGTCTTCCGCACCCTACGCCGAGGCCATGATGAGCGCCGGCATCCTGGGCCTGCCGCTTGCGCTGCTGGCGCTGGGCGTGGCGTTCGGCGGCGACTTCTCCACCCTGAACGCCTCCATCGCGGTGCCGCCGCGCTACCTGTTCACCATGGCCCGCGACGGCAGCCTGCCCGCCGTGTTCGCCAAGCTGCACCCGAAGTACCGCACGCCTTACGTGGCCGTCATCACGCTCGGCGTGCTCACGGTGGTGCTGGTGGCCACCAGCACGCTGGACTACATCGCGTCGCTTTCCCTGTTCGCCGACCTGTTCTACTACGTCATCGGCATGGTGGCGTGCCTGGGCCTGCGCCGCAAGCTGCCCGATCTGAAGCGCCCGTTCAAGGTGCGCGGCATGGTGCCCGGCGCGGTGATCAGCATCGTCATCTACCTGGTCATGATGACGCAGCTTGACACGGACGCCCTGGTCACCGGCGTGATCTACTGCGTGGTGGGCCTTGTCATCTACGCAGTGCGTGCGAAGGTGTACGGCACGCGCGCCATCGACGTGAACGCCGTGCAGGACACCAGCGAGCCCACGCCCGCCGAGCGCGCCAAGATGGACCGCGAGTTCCACATCTGGATCGCCGCGGCCGCCATCGGCTGCGCGCTAGTAGCCCTGCTCTACCTGCTGCCCAACCTGCTGGGATAGGGCGGCGAAGAAGTAGGCGCGAAAGCGCCGGACTGCCAGAGTGCGCACCCCGCAAACGTCCCGAAACCGACAACGGCCCGTCGACCTGCCCCACGCAGGCCAACGGGCCGTTCTACGATGCCGCGACTATCGCCGCCTTTAGCAGCTGGCGAACAGTTCCGCCAGTTTCTCGCGATCGACGATGCCATCGGGGTCGGCCGCTTGCGCAAGCGCCCACATGGTCTTCGCCAACAGCGCCTCGGTGGTAGCGCTGTCGCCCATGAGCACGCCCGGGCGGTCGCAGAACGCGCGACCCACCTCGTACACGCTCAGGTCGGCGCCCTCGTATGGGCACTGCGTGGTCATGACCAGCGTTTTCCCGGCATCCACCCACGCGAGCAGCGTTTCGGTGATGCCGTCGTACTCCGGGATGCCGCCCAGCCCGAAGGCCTCCACCACCAGCGCATCGCACGCGGGGCGCAGAGCATCGACGACCAGCGCGTCCATGCCCGGCGTAAGCTTGAGCACCGCCACCCGCGGGTTGAGCTCATCGTAGAAGCGCGCGGTCGAAGGCGCACCGCCAGCCTCCTCCGCGGCGTAGGCCCCTGCCTCCCCGCACATCTGCCCGCAAACGCCATCAGCCCATTCAACCCGTCCGTCGCGCACGCGCCCCAAGTCGAGGGCGTTCAAGCTGTCGAACGCCTCGAAGCTGCGCGTGCGCACCTTGCGCGCCGCCGTGCCCGAGATCACCTTGCCGCCGAACGCGACCATGACGCCCGCGGCGGCATCGTCGCAGGCCACGCGCACGGCATCGAGCAGGTTGCGCTTGCCGTCGGTTCCGGGGTCGCCCATGGGCAGCTGCGAGCCGGTCAGAACGATGGGCTTCGGCCTACCCTGCACCAGGTACGACAGCCCCGCCGCCGTGTACGCCAGGGTATCGGTGCCGTGAAGGACCACGAACCCGTCGAAGTCGTCGTAGCGCCGACGCACCTCGCCCGCGACGGTCAGCCATCCCTCCGGGCGCATGTTCGTGCTGTCCACGTTCATGACCTGCGCCACCTCGACATGGCAAACCTGCGCCACCTCAGGCACGAACGCCACCAGCTGCTCGCCGGTCAACGCCGGCGCAAGACCGCTGCCTTCCTCGGCCGACGCGATGGTCCCGCCCGTCGCGATCACCAAAACCCGCTTCATATGCGCCCCTTCCCCTAAACGACTCGCAAATCCATTAAGCAAATTCCGATTCCGCTACTGTACCCCGATACATCCGCAACCGAGTCTTCGAACCCGCGAATCCTTGAAATGGCTGGTAAAGACGCCTGCATCGAAACCAAACCCGCAACCAACCGCACATCCGAGCCCGCGGCCGACCATGCGTCCGAGCCCGCAACCAAGCCTGTAACCAACCATACCCCGAAAATGCCTCAACCGAGGCCCATTGAAGCACGATGGGGGCCAATCGAGGGCCCAATCTGCCTTCCGCGCCATCCATCCCGCCAAACCATCGATACGTCTGCGTTTACTCGGGACATACCTGAGTAGCCACGCAAGACCAATTCGCATTTCCCCAGGTCAAAGGCTCGCACAAAATACCTATACTGCGGCCTACCCCAACCAAACGCAGACGTATCGCTTCTTCCAGTCGCGTAGCCTGCCGCAACCGCTTGAGTGGTATGCAGCTGCTCGGTGATGGTGGGAAGGCCGGGCATATACAGGTCGCTTGCGAATTGCGGGGGGCCATGAATCTACCCCGATTCCATTGTCACCCTTTACGCCGCCTTTGGGCGGCCATCTTCCGCAGGCCAATCGGCCTTCTCGAACTCTGACGGGCTGAGGTAGCCCAGCGCCGAGTGGATCATCGCCCTGCTGTAGACGACCTCGATGTACCCGAACAGGTCCAGAGCGGCCTCCTCGAGGGGCGCCGGAAGATGCGGCGGGCATTCGATCCGCTGCAGCCATCATGCCGAAACGAAAATCGGCTTGCCAACGGTTTTTTGGGAAGGGTGCAGATTCAGTCTCTCTTCGGGCACACCTCCTAAAGTTGTTCGAAAACGGAAGACTGGGGGGTAGATTCAGCCTCTCTTCGGGCTGAATCGGCTTGGAGGGCTGAACCAGCTTGGAAGCCCGTGCCCCTAGGAGTACTTGCCGCGCAGCGGATCGAGGCTGCGCTCGAGGATGCCGTTCATGTGCGCTATGGCGATCCCGTAGTTCACGATGGGCACGCCGTACGCCCGCGCCTTGTCCAGGCGGTATCCCATCTCCCTGCCGTTGAGCATGCATCCCCCGCAGTGGACGACCAGGTCGTATCCTTCGAGCGAATCGGGGAACTCCTTACCGGAGACGAATTTGAACTGCGGCTCCGCCCCGCAGAAGGCCTTCATCCAGGCGGGCATCTTGACCGTTCCGATGTCCTCGCATTGACGGTGATGGGTGCACCCCTCGCATACGAGCACGCGGCTTTCCCCGGTGAGGCTCCCAAGGGCATTCGCCCCCTCGATCAGCAGCGATAGCTGCCCTTTGCGACGCGCCATCAGGATGGAGAAGGACGTCAGCGGCACCTCCGGGGGCACGATGGCCGCAACCTGGGAGAAGACCTGGGAGTCCGTCACGACGAGCTTCGGCGGCCTCGCAAGCGACCCAAGAAGCCCGGCGAGCTCCTCGGGCTGGCACGCCAGCGCCGCCGCGTGAGCGTCAAGGAGGTCGCGCAGGACCATCTGCTGGGGAAGGATGATGCGCCCCTTCGGCGCCGACGAGTCGATGGGAATCACGAGCACCACGACATCCCCGGGGTTCACCAAGTCGGCGATGACCCGCCTTGCAGGCTTCGCACGGCCGGCCGCGACGGCAACCGACTCCCTAAGCTCTCGGACGTTCATGCCCGTCGCGGCGCTCACAGCGATCTTTCGCACGACGACCTCCTCGGGAAGCTCGAGCGCCGCCTCCTCGAAGGCCACGCCCCCTTCCCCGCACGCGTCCCGCCCCGCCGCAAGGAGGTCGACCTTGTTGAAGGCGACCACGCAGGGCATGGCCTTCTCGGCGAACGCCGACAGCAGCTCGCGGTCCTGGTCGGACACGCCCCGGGTGGCGTCTACCACCAGCACGGCCACGTCGCAGCGACGCAGCTCGTCGCGGGCCCTGCCCGCTCGCTTACACCCGAGGTCGCCCTCGTCGTCGATGCCGGGGGTGTCGACGACCGCGACCGGGCCGACGGGAAGGAGCTCCATGCCCTTGACCACCGCGTCGGTGGTCGTACCCGCGACAGGGCTTGTCACCGAGAGGCTCTGGCCCGTGAAGGCGTTGACCAGGCTCGATTTGCCGACGTTGCGCACGCCGAAGAAGCCTATCCTCAGGCGCTCGGCGCCGGGAGTGTCGTTGAGGCTCATGCGCCCGCTCCTTAGAATCTGAAATCGCGCCCGGTACCGCTCAGGATATGCCCGACGTTTTCCTTGCATGCGGTCCTGATGGCATCGCTGGAAATGTTGCCGAGTTCGCGCTCGATGAGGCACAGGCCCTTCTCCCTGGTGGGGCCCGAGGCGTAGTCGGCCAGGTACTCCGCAAGCGTCATCAGGGCGTTCGGGTGGCAGTAGTTCGAGATCTGGCCGTTCTTGCAGAACTCCATGAACCTGTCGCCGGTGCGGCCCGCGCGGTAGCAGGCGGTGCAGAAGCTGGGGATGTGCCCGTTGTCCATGAGCCAGCCGACGACCTCCTCGAGGGTGCGCTGGTCGGAGACGTCGAACTGCTCGGTGTCGTGCGGGCGCTCTTTCTCCGCATAGCCGCCGACGCTCGTGCGGCTGCCCCCGGATATCTGGCTGATGCCGTAGCGCAGGGCCGCCTCGCGCACCTCCTGGCTCTCGCGCGTGGAGATGATCATGCCCGTGTAGGGCACGGTGATGCGGATAAGCGCGATGATCTTCTCGAACATCTCGTCGGACAGCGAGTTGTCGAAGTCGTCCGGGTCGATGCCGTCGGCGGGCTTCACGCGGGGGACGCTGATGGTATGCGGCCCCACCCCGAAGGCGGCCTCGAGGTGCTCGGCATGCATGATGAGCCCGGCGAATTCGTAGGCATAGCCGTCCAGACCGAAGAGCACGCCGAGCCCCACGTCGTCGATGCCGGCCTCCATGGCGCGGTCCATGGCCTCGGTGTGCCAGTTGTAGTCGTGCTTGGGGCCCGTGGGGTGCAGCTCGAGGTAGTTCTCCTTGTTATAGGTCTCCTGGAACAGGATGTACGTGCCGATGCCCGCGTCCTTGAGCATGCGGTACTCGTCCACCGTGGTGGCGGCTATGTTCACGTTCACGCGGCGGATGGAGCCGTTCTTATGCTTGACCGAGTAGATGGTCTCGATGCTCTCCAGGATGTACTCGATGGGGTTGTTCTTCGAGTCCTCGCCCGCCTCGATGGCCAGGCGCTTGTGGCCCATGTCCTGCAGCGCCTCGACCTCCGCGCGAATCTCGTCCTGCGTGAGCTTGCGGCGCGGGATGGTGAGGTTCTTGGCGTGGTAGGGGCAGTACAGGCACCCGTTGATGCAGTAGTTGGAAAGGTAAAGCGGGGCGAACAGCACGATGCGGTTGCCGTAGTAGGCCAGCTTGACCTCCCTGGCCAGACGGCGTATCTCAGCGTTGACCCACGGGTCGTCGCAGGCCAGAAGCACGCTCGCCTCGCGATGGGTGATCATCGCACCGTGCTCGGAGGCCGGGCTCAGATGCGGGCCGCACTTCTTCAGGATCTCCCGGCACAGCTCGACGTCGTCCTTGTGCGCCTGGGCGTACTCGAGCGTGTCGAGAATCTCCTGGTGGTTTATGAACTCGTCGGCGCACGACGATTTCGGGTCGTATGCGAAGCTCACGGTATCCTCCTCTCGTCGACCGGGTCTCCCCTGTCGACAACGATCTCGTAGCCGATGGACCGCATCCGCGCGGCCAGGCAGCCGCGGCATTCCGCCGCCTCTTCGCCGGTGCAGATCTTCCCGTCGTAAAGCTCGTAATCCTTGCGGACGTCCGCCGGCGACAGGTTCGGCATGACCACGTTGGCCCCTGACATGATCCCCTTCTCGCGACCCTGGGGGTGGATGCTTCCCAAGGCGGTGGTCGCGGGCAGGAGGATGCCGGGGCCGATCAGCCTGATGATGGAGAGCAGGTAGCACGTCAGCTCGAGGCTGCCGCTCTCTTGCGATGCGAAGGGCGTGGCGTGGTGCGCAACGAAGGGCCCTATCCCGCACATCTGCGGGCCAAACTCCTCGACGAGCTTCAAGTCCATCGCGAGGTCGCGCGGCTGCTGGTAGGGGGAGCCCACCATGAAGCCGATACCGACGGCGTACCCGATGTCCCTGATGTCCTCAAGGCAGCGCATGCGGCGCTCGAAGGACATCTCGGGGGGATGCAGGCGCCGGTAGTGCAGCGGGTTGGCGGTCTCGTGGCGCAGCAGGTAGCGCTCGGCGCCCGCGTCATGCAGGGCCTGGTAGCTCGCGCGGCTGCGCTCCCCCATCGACAGCGTCACGGCACAGTCGGGGTGGGCGGAGCGGACGCGCGCGACTATATCGCAGAGGCGCTCGTCGGAAAACCAGGGGTCCTCGCCGCCCTGCAGGACGAAGGTGCGAAAGCCGAGCCCGTAACCTTCCTCCGCACATGCGAGGATGCGTTCCGGAGATAGCCGGTAGCGCGCGACCTGCCTGTTCGACCTGCGGATGCCGCAGTAGTAGCAGTCGTTCACGCAGTAGCTCGACACTTCGATGAGCCCGCGGGCGAACACCTTCGTCCCCCATACTCGCTTCCGCTCGGCCACCGCCCTGCGAGCCAGCTCTTCGGCCAGCTCGGGGGTGCGGCCGGCGACGAGGCGCTCGTACTCGTCGACCGAGAGCGAGCGCCTTTCGCACAGTTTATCAACCAGGGAGAGCACCTAGATGTCCCATTCCCGTTGGTCGGTGTGAAGCCACTCCTCCGCACGCTCGGACAGCGGCTTTCCGAGCGTCTCGACGTAAAGCGCCTGGATGTCCAGGTTCTCGTGGGAGAAGCGCAGCTCGTCGGCGCCGTCGAGGCGGTTGAGCACCTCGGCGCGCTCGCAGCCGAGCTCCCGGTTGAAGGCGATGGGCTGCCCGCCGCCGGCCACGCAGCCGCCCGGGCAGGCCATGACCTCGACGAAGTCGTACTCGGCCTCGCCGGCCTTCAAGGCTTCGAGGAGCCTGGAGGCGTTCTCCAGGCCGCTCGCCACCGCGATGCGCAGGTTCATGCCCGCCACATCGAGCTCCTTATCGGTCCAGGGGCGCTCGGGCGTCGCATCGGAGGTGTCGCACGCCTCGAAAGGCGGGTTCTCCCCCGTGAGCAGGTACGTCGCCGTGCGCAGCGCGGCCTCCATGACGCCGCCCGTGCGCCCGAACAGGGTCGCGGCGCCGGTCGAGGTGCCCAGAGGGTCGTCGAAGGGCTCTTCGGGCAGGGTTGCGCAATCGATGGAGAGCATGTTCAGAAGGCGGTCGAACTCGCGGGTGGTGAGCACCGCGTCGACGTCGCGGCCGCCTTCAGTCGCCAGCTGGGGCACGTCGCACTCGTACTTCTTCGCCAGGCAAGGCATGATGGACAGGCAGAAGACGCGCTTGCCCTGCTCGGCCGCCTGCTTGCCAATGGTGTTCTTCACCACGGCGCCCATCATCTGGTGAGGCGACTTGCTCGAGGAGAGCTGGCCGACGAACTCGGGGTAGTGCAGCTTGGCGAAGCGGACCCAGCCCGGGCAGCAGCTGGTGAACATCGGGCGCGGCTTGCCCTCCTTGATCCATTCGATGAACTCGCTGCCCTCCTCCATGATGGTCAGGTCGGCGGCGAAGTCGGTGTCGAAGACGCGGTCGAAGCCCACGGCACGCAGGGCCGCGGCCAGGCGGCCGGGCGTGGCCTCGTCGCGCGGCACGCCGACCCCTTCGCCCCATGCGGTGCGGATGGCCGGCGCAACCTGCACGACGGTCAGGACGTTCGGGTCGGCCAGGGCGGCCAGGACCTTGTCGATGTCATCGCGCTCGGTGAGGGCCCCGGTCGGGCAGTGGGTGATGCACTGGCCGCACAGGGCGCACTTCGCGGCGTCGATGGACAGGCCCTCCTTCACGCCCACGGAGCGCTGCCCCGCGGAGCCGGAGAAGTCCCACACCGAGCAGTGCTGGACCTTGGAGCACTCGGCCACGCAGCGCAGGCAGCTGACGCACTTGCTCGCGTCGCGCTGCAGGGGGAAACTTCCGTCCCACGCCTCACGGCGATAGTCGGGCTCGCGCTCGAGCTCGCCGACGTTCAGGCTGGAGGCCAGGGACTGCAGCGCGCAGGTGCCGGAGCGCTTGCATGTCGTGCATTCGCCGCGGTGCTTCGAGAGGATGGTCTTCACGCTGAATCGGCGGGCTTCGACGATCTTCGGGCTCTTGGTCCTGACCGACATGCCGTCGAAGACGGGGGCGTTGCAGGCCGCGGCGAGGCCGTCCTGCCCCTCGACTTCGACCACGCACACGCGGCACGAGCCGATCTCGTTGATGTCCTTCATCCAGCACAACGTCGGGATGTCGGCGCCCGCCCTGCGGGCGGCCGAGAGGATGGTCTCTCCCTCGTGCGCTTCGACGCGCACGCCGTCGATGGTCACGTTAAGCATACTGGGCTCTACCTCCTTCGAGAACGCCGCAGCCGTAGTGGTCGCAGCGCAGGCAGCGTCCGCATTCCTGGACGGCCTCTTGGCGGCTCATGGGGTTTTCCACGCACTCGAAGTCGCCCTTGCGCTCGCGCGCCGGGCGCTCGGCGATTTCCACGCGGCCGCACGCTTCGCGGCGGTTGGCATGAGGGCTCGGGGCGCTTACGCCGCAGTCGAGGGCGTGATCGAATCCGAGGTGATCGTCGATGTTTCGAGCGGCCACCTTGCCGGCGGCGATGGCGCGGATGACGGTGGCGGGGCCGGTTTGGCAGTCGCCTCCGACGAACACGCCGTCAAGTCCTTCGGCTCGCAAGCTCTCGTCGGCCACGAAGCGGCCCCACTCGGCGGCCATGCCGAACTCCTCGAAGGGCGCAGTCACGACGTTCTGGCCGACGGCCAACAGCACGACATCGGCCTCGATGCGCCTGCGGGGCTTGTCCGCGTCGACGGGGGCGGGTCGCCCGCGCTTGACGGTGGAGATCATCTGCGGCTGGGTGATAACGGCGCAGGTCCTGCCGGCGTCGTCGGCCTCGATGGATACCGGGGCTTCAAGGGTGATCATCTCGACGCCCTCGGCGATGGCGCTTTCGACCTCTTCGGGAAGCGCGGTCATGTCCGCCAAGCGGCGACGGTAGACGCAGGAGACCTCGGCGGCCCCGGCGCGCACGGCGGTGCGGCAGCAGTCCATGGCCACGTTACCGCCTCCGATGACGGCGACTTTCTTCCCCGTGAAGTCGGGATATTCGCCGTCGCCGATCCTGCCGAGCATGTCGACGGCCGACATGACCCCTTCGGAATCGGCGCCTTCGAGGGCGAGCTTCTTGCCCGCTTGGGCCCCGATGGCGACGTATGCGGCGTCGAACTCCTCGAAGATGCCCTTCATCTTCTCGGCGTCGACCTTCGTCTCGAGCTTAACGTCGATATTGCCCACGGACAGCACGGCTCGCAGGTCCTCGTCAAGGCGCTGCCGGGGGAAGCGGTACGCAGGGATGCCGTATCGGGTCATGCCGCCAAGCTCCTTACGGGCTTCGAAGACCGTGACGCCATGCCCCATGAGGGCGAGGAAGTACGCGCACGTCATGCCGGAGGGACCGCCGCCGACGACCGCAACGCGGCGCCCGGTGTCGGGATGGCGCCTCGGCACTTCCACCTTGTCGGCGGCGACGCTGTCCACGGCGAACTTCTTGATGCCGCGGATGTTGACGGGCGCGTCGAGCAGCATGCGACGGCAGCGCGTCTCGCAGGGACGCTCGCACACCATGGCGCACATGGTCGGGAACGGATTGTCCTTGCGGATGAGGCGGATGGCCTCATCGCAGCGCCCTTCTTCGACCAGGGCGATATAGCCCGGGATGTCCACATGCGCGGGGCACATGGCCTCGCAGGGGACCTTCTGACCTACCTCCTGAGAGCATGTTCCCGTCTCCAGGTGAGCCTGGAATTCGTCGGCGAACATGTCCATGGCCGACAGAACGTCCTCGGCCGCCTGGTAGCCTATGGCGCAATCGGCGCTGTCACGCACGACCTCGGCAGTGGTGCGCAGCGCGTCGATGGCGCTCGGGAAGGCGGACCCATCCTGGATGGCCCGCAGCATCCCGGCGATCTCAGACAGGCCGTAGCGGCAGGGCACGCACTTGCCGCACGTCTGGGCCGCGCTGACCTCGACGTCTGCTAGAACCGCCGCGACGGGGCACGTACCCGGAGGGGTGGTCTCCACCCTGCGTTTCGTCCTCTTGACGAACTCGCCTATGGAGGCGTCGTACCTCGACGAGGGGCGAATCGATAGCTTCGTCATCTCAGCTCCTCGCTTTCTATCCGAAGCGGTATCCCACGCCCATCATGGGCTGGGGGTTGACTCGCTTCTTGACGATTGTTCCTTCGCATGCTACACGACACGTGCCGCATTCGAGACACTCAGCATAGTCGAAAGACTTGTTGCCGTCGGCGTCGATCTTGTAAAGGGCGGCCGGGCACACGCAAACGAGCTTGAGGGATTTGCCGGCAACCCCGCTCAATCCCTCTATCCCTTACGCCTTCTCAACACGCACGGCGCACACCTTGTACTCCGGCGTGGCCGAGATGTTGTCGAGCGCGGCGTTGGTCAGCCAGTTGGCGTTGCCGTCCTGGAAATGGAACGGCATCCACACCTCGCCGGGGTTGGTCTTGCCCGACACGCGCGCCCGGCTTTCGATGACGCCGCGGCGGCTGCTCACACGCACGCGATCGCCATCGACGATACCGGCCGCGGCGGCATCCGCGTCGTTGATCTCGATGAACGACGCGCCGTCGATCTGGTTGAGCCCCTCGGTGCGGCCCGTCATGGCCTGCGCGTTGTACTGCGCGAGCACGCGGCCCGTCATCATGACGAGCGGGAACTCCTCATCAGGCTGCTCGGCCGACGGACGGTACTGCGCCAGCGAGTATCCGCCCAAACCGCGCGAGAACTTCCCCTCGTGCATGATGCGCGTGCCCGGATGATCCGGACCCGTGCACGGCCACTGCAGGCCCTGGCCCGCCACGGCGGCGGAGTCCAGGCGCGCATGGCTGATGCCCGCATACGACGGCGTCAGGCTTGCCACCTCGTCCATGAGCTGCGCGCCCGTGAGCGTGGGCTGGTCATACCCCATGCGGCGCATGATGTCGGCGAACACCTCGGTATCCAGACGCGCGCCCGCCGGACCGTTCACCGCCTTGCGCACGCGCTGCACGCGACGCTCGGTGTTGGTGAACGTTCCCTCCTTCTCCGCATAGCTGCGACCGGGCAGAATGACGTCGGCGTACTTCGCCGTCTCCGTCATGAACAGCTCCTCGCACACGAAGAAGTCCAGCGACTCCAGCGCGCGGATGACGTGGCCCGTGTCCGGGTCGGTGCGCACCGGGTCCTCGCCGAACAGGAACAGGCCGCGGATGCGCCCGTCGATCATGGCGGGGAAGCACTCGGTGGCCTTCAGTCCCGCCGTCTGGTTCAGCTTGACGCCCCATGCGGCCTCGAACTTCGCGCGCATCTCGGGGTTGGCCACCTTCTGATAGCCCGTGAAGTCCGCCGGGCCCGCACCCATGTCGCATGCGCCCTGCACGTTGTTCTGGCCGCGCAGCGGATTGATGCCGCAGCCGGGACGGCCCAGCTTGCCAGCGGCAAGCGCCAGGTTCGACAGCGCCATAACGCCCTCGGTGCCCGTGGAGTGCTCCACCACGCCCAGGCAGTAGACGATGGGGGCGCGCTCGGCCGTTGCGTACATCTCGGCGGCCGCCTCCAGGTCGCGCGCATCGATGCCGCAGATCTCGGCCACGCGCTCGGGGGTGTAGTCGGCCACCATGGCGGCAAGCTCATCGAAGCCCTCGGTACGACCTTCCACGAACTCGCGGTCCACCAGGCCCTTCTTAATCAGCACGTTCACCATGCCGTTCGCGAACGCCACGTTCGTGCCGGGGCGCAGCTTCAGGTGGATATCGGCCTTCTTCGCCAGCCCGATCTCGCGCGGGTCCACCACGATCAGCTTCGCGCCGCGCTCGACCGCCTGTCGCAGACGCATGCCCATGACCGGGTGCGCCTCTTCCGGATTGCTGCCCACCAGCAGGATGACCTGCGAATCCTCGCACACATCCTTGATGGAGTTCGTCATTGCGCCCGAACCAAGTGTAGTTGCCAGACCGGCAACGGTAGGGGCGTGTCAAACACGTGCGCAGTTATCGACATTGGGGCTGTCGAATGCGCACCTCGCCATCTTCTGGAAGAGATAGATATCCTCGTTGGTGGAACGCGAGCACGCGAACGCCGCGATGCTCTCGCCGCCGTGCTCCTCCTTGAGCTCGGCGAACTTGCGCGCCACCAGGTCGAGCGCCGTATCCCAATCGGCCGGCTCGAACTCGCCGGTCTCGGGGTTTTTCACCAGCGGCGTGGTGATGCGGTCGGGGGAGTTCACGAAGTCGAAGCTGCCGGAGCGGCCCTTCACGCACAGCAGGCCGTCGTTGGACGGGCCGTCGGCGGCCTGCACGTCCACGATCTGATCGCCCTTCACCACCAGGTCGAGCTGGCAGCCCACACCGCAGTGCGGGCAGGTGGTGCGCACGGTATGGGTGTCCCATTCGCGGTACAGCCCGCGGCGCTTCTCCACCAGGGCGCCCGTGGGGCATGCCTGCGCGCAGTTGCCGCAGCTCTCGCAGATGGTGGCGTCCCAATTCGGCCCGAACGGCGCGCGGATGGTGGTGCGCACGCCGCGCTTACCCGTCTGCAGCACGTGGTTGCCGGCCGCGTTGTTGCACGCGCCCACGCAGCGCTGGCAGGCGATGCACAGGTTGGGGTCGAAGCGCAGGAACGGGTTGGAATCCAGCACCGGCTTGCGCGTTTGCGCAACGGGGAAGGTGGGGTGCGAAACGCCCACCTCGCGCGCCACGGCCTGCAGCTCGCAGGCGCCGTTCTTCACGCAGCTGAAGCAGTAGTCGGTCGAATCAAGGCCGTGGTTGGAAATCAGCAGGTCAACGGCCGTGCGGCGGTACTTCAGCACGCGCTCGGTCGCCGTTTGCACCTGCATGCCGTCGACCACGCGCGTGGTGCACGCGGGCACGGGGGCGTCCTGTCCCTCGACGTCGACCACGCACACGCGGCACGACCCGATGGCGCTGCGCTCGGCCAGATAGCACAGCGTGGGGATGTGGATGCCGGCCTCGCGGGCGACCTCCAAGATGGTCTGACCCTCGCGCGCCTCAAGCGCGCGGCCGTCGATGGTGATGTTAAGCATACTGGATACGCCCCCCTTCGCAGGCGCCGGCGCCGAAGTGGTCGCAGCGCAGGCAGCGGCCGCATTCCTGCATGGCCTCCTCCGTGCTCATGGGAACCTCGACGGCGTCGAAATCGTTCTTGCGCTCGCGCGCGGGGCGCTCGAGCACCTCCACGCGGCCGTACGCCGCGCGGTCGTTGGGCTGGGCCGGCGGAACCGCCACGCCGCAGTCGAGCGTGTGGTTGAAACCCAGCATATGGTCGATGTTGCGCGCAGCAACCTTGCCGGCGGCGATGGCCTTGATGGCCGATGCCGGGCCGGTCTGGCAGTCGCCGCCCACGAACACGTTCGCGCCCGCGGAGGAATCGGCGCCGCGGGCGGCAAGCGCCTCGGCGTCCATCTGCGCGTGCAGCTGCTCGTCGGCCTTGAACTCGCCCCATTCGGCCGCCATGCCGAACTCCTCGAACGGCGCGGACACGATGTTCTGGCCCACGGCGATCAGGATGATGTCGGCAGGGATGCGCATCTGCGGCTTGTCGGCGGCAACCGGCGCGGGACGGCCTCGCTTGACCGGGCCGATCATCTGCGGGTTCGTCAGCAGCGCGCAGCAGCGGCCCTGCTCGTCCTTCTCGATGGCGGCCGGCGCCTGCAGCGTGATCATCTCCACGCCCTCGGCGATGGCCGACTCGATCTCGGCCGGCAGCGCCGTCATGTCGGAGATACGGCGGCGATACACCACCGACACCTCCTCGGCGCCGGCGCGCACCGCGGTACGGCAGCAGTCCATGGCCACGTTGCCGCCGCCGATGACGGCCACCTTCTTGCCCGTGAAGTCGGGATAATCGCCGTCGCCGATGCGTCCGAGCAGGTCAACGGCGGAGAACACACCTTCGGCATCCGTGCCGTCGATGCGCAGGCCCTTGCCGGTTTGCGCGCCGATAGCCACGTACACGGCGTCGTAATCCGCGGAAAGCTGCGCCATGCGCGCGGCGTCCACGGGACTTTCGGTATGCACGGTGATGCCGCCCACGGCCAGGATGCCGCGGATGTCCTCGTCCAGACGCTCGCGCGGGAAACGGTACGCGGGGATGCCGTAGCGGATCATGCCGCCCAACTGCTTGCGCTCCTCGAACACGTCAACGTCGTGGCCCATCAAGGCGGCGAAGTACGCACAGGTCAAACCGGACGGGCCGCCGCCCACGACCGCCACGCGGCGGCCGGTTTCGGGCAGGCGCTCCGGCACGGGCACCTGATCGGCGCGCGCGTGCTCGCAGGCGAACTCCTTGATGCCGCGGATGTTGAGCGGCGCGTCGATAAGCGTGCGGCGGCACCGCTGCTCGCAAGGATGCTCGCACACCAGGCCGCACGCGGTGGGGAACGGGTTGTCCTTGCGGATCATCTGCACGGCGCCGGCGTAATCGCCCTGCGCCACCAGCGCGATGTAGGCGGGCACGTTCACGTGCGCCGGGCAGAACGTCTCGCACGGCACCGACTGACCCACGCTGCGCTGGCATTCGTGCTTGCTCACATGGCTTTCAACCTCGGCGGCGAAGGTGTCCAGGCCCTCCAACAGGGCGTTCGCCGATTCGTAGCCGATGGCGCAATCCGACGTGTCGCGCACCATCTCGGCCAGCGCGCGCATGCGCTCGACCTCGGCGGCGTCTGCCTTGCAATCCACCAGATCGCGCAGCATGCCCGCCAACTGGGGCAGGCCGTCGCGGCACGGCACGCATTTGCCGCACGTTTGCAGCGCGCCCTCCTCGAGCAGCGTCAGCTGCTGCGCCAGAGGGCACATGCCCGGCGGCATGGCGTCGACGCGACGCTTCTGCCGGTCCAGGAACCCGCCGATGCGGGCATCGTCCGCCGAAGCGGGCGCAATGGACAATCTCGTCATTTCTCCCCCGTTTCGCCTGCTTATGCAGGCTCGCAACGCTTGCATGGGGACGGCAATGGTATAAGCCGCCCCATCGTACTCCTAGTGTTTTGATACTTGCGCAGTATCCTATGGCATAAGGCGAAGGTTCAGGTTTCGGTCTTGTTAACCCTCCGAACGAACACAAGCCGCAAAGCGAAAAAGGCCGTCGCCCGAAGCGCAAGCCGAAAACGGCGAACGCTCCAAGCGACGGCCCTTAAAACCCGCCGGACGCATCAACCGGACACTTCGGGGACGTAGCAATACCTGTCAGGAGCCAGCCCCGAAAAGCCCAAGCGCCTCGAACGCGCAGCGTTATCTGCCCGAGCAATCCGAACGCTTCAGATGCGCAGCATCAATCGCCCGAAAAGCACGCATCTCAGACGCATGGCCCTACGCGCCCGGGGCCTCCGCCCCACGCGGGTCCGCGCCCCTTCCGCGCAAAACCCGCCTTACAGCGCGGCCTTGATGGCGCGAGACAGGTCCTCGAAGGTCTCGTACGCGGGGATTTCCGGATGCTCGGCCTTGATGGTGACGGTGCTGCGGAACAGGAAGCCCACCTTCGACGCCTTGATCATGCCCAGGTCGTTGTAGCTGTCGCCCGAGGCGATGGTCTCGAAGCCGCAGGAATGCAGCGCGCGGACCGTGGTCAGCTTCGTCTGATCGCAGCGCATGCGGTAGCCGGTGATGGTGCCGTCGTCGGCAACTTCCAGCGTGTTGCAGAAGATGGTCGGCCAGCCGAGCTTCTCCATGATGGGCTGGGCGAACTGCTCGAACGTGTCGCTGATGATGATCACCTGGGTCTGCGCGCGCAGGTCGTCCAGGAACTCCTTGGCACCGGGCACGGGCTGGATGTCGGCGATGACCTCCTGGATCTGCGGCAGGCCCATGCCATGGCGGCGCAGCACGTCCAGGCGGAACTGCATGAGCTTGTCGTAGTCGGGCTCATCGCGCGTGGTGCGCATGAGGTCGGGGATGCCGGCCTTCTCCGCGAACGCGACCCAGATCTCCGGTGCCAGCACGCCTTCCAGGTCCAGACATACGATATTCATTCCCATGAGGGTTCCTTTCACGCCGTCGTTGCTTTCGCAAGCCTCTGATGCGCATAAGCATAGGCTAACTCGCCGGTGCCGCCGACCACGTTCCGGTCAATGCCGCAAGCGAACGGGGAAACGGCGCCCGATGAGGCAATCGCATCCCTGACAGACAACGCTACATCCCCAAAGCGTCAGGCTTATGACAAAACGCCCGCAACCCGCGGCGCTGCGCTATCATCGGCTCATCTACTCGAAGCGAAAGGGGATCGATGGCGCGGTTGTTCATTGTCGAGGACGATGCCTCCTTGCGGGAGAATCTTGTGCGCATGCTCAAACTTAAGGGGCACGAATGCCTTTGCTGCGAGTCATTCGCGAACGCCGCGGGCGAAGCTTTGGCGGCATGCCCCGATTGCATCCTGCTCGACCTTTCGCTCCCCAGCGCGTACGGCCACGAGATCTGCCGCTCCATCCGTCAGGAAAGCAACGTCCCCATCATCGTCCTGACCTCCTCCGATAGCGAGTTCGACGAGGTTATGAGCATGAATGTCGGCGCAGACGACTACGTGGTCAAGCCCTATCGCCCCGCCGCGCTGCTCGCCCGCATCGACCGCGCGCTCGCGCGCAGCGGCTCCGCCGACCCGGCGCGGGGGCGGCTTGAGCACGGCGGCGTTTCTCTGGACCCCGTGCGGGCCGAGGTCTCGTATCGCGGCAAAAGCGTCGAGCTGTCGCGCAACGAGCTGCTGATCCTGCGCATCCTTATGGAGAACGCGGGCTCCATCATCTCGCGCAGCGAGCTGATGGATGAGCTGTGGCAAACCGACGCGTTCGTCGACGACAACACGCTCACGGTGAACGTGAATCGCCTGCGTCGCAGCCTGCAGTCCGCAGGCGTGCCCGACGACTTCATCACCACCCGCCGCGGCCTGGGCTACGTGATCCGATGAGCGCCGCGATTCGGGGAAACCGCACGCCGGATGCGGCATCCGGCTCGGCGGGCGGCCCGGAGCCCAACTCGCCCATCGAGCCGCCACGCGGCGCGCCCGCGCAACCCACCGCCGACGGCCGCGCCGACCGCCCGGAACGCACCTACTCCTTCGGCGCGTACCTCCGATCGCACGCCGGGTTCGCGATCGGCGCGGTTGCCCTGATAGCCGTCGTTGCAGGCATCATGGCCGTCACCGGCTCGAACGCTTCGGCAATCGCGCTCGTTTCCTTCTGCGAAGCAGCATTCGCCAGCGTCGCGCTCGCCGGCGGGTTTTTGCGCGATCGCGAGTTCTACCAGCAGCTGGACCTGTTCTGCGACTCGCCCGAAAACGCACGCTACCTCTCGTCGATCCTGAACGAACCGCGCACGCTCGAAGGCTCCATCGCCTACCACGCGCTCGCCGTGCAGGGCAAAGCCGCCTCCGACGAGCTTGCCGCTCGTTCCCGCGACATGAAGGAGTATCGCAACTACATCGAGCTATGGGTCCACGAGGCCAAAACGCCCATCGCATCGGCGCAGTTAGCGCTATCGAACCTTCACGGCCCCGAAATCAACAAGGTGCGCGGCGACCTCGACCGCATCGAATCCCGCGTTGAGCAGGCACTTTACTACGCACGCTCGGCAACGCTGAGCGAGGACTTCTCCATCGAGGAGCTCAACCTTGCCGCCATCGCGCGCAAGGCGTGCCGCCAACGATCCCGCACGCTCATTGGCGCAGGGGTCTCGCCCGAGTTCGCCATCGACGACGAACTCAAGGTGCTCGCCGACGCGAAATGGACCGACTTCATCATCGGCCAGGTTCTGGAGAACTCGGCGAAGTACGGCGCGAAGACCATCCGTTTCGAGAGCACAGTGAAGGACGCGGGCACGAAAGACGGCTGCATCGAGCTGGCGATCGGCGACGACGGCGACGGCATCCCCGCCGCCGACGTGCCGCGCGTATTCGATCGCGGCTTCACGGGAAGCCGGGGCCGCACGCACCACAAGGCAACGGGCATGGGGCTGTACCTAGCCGCCGTTGCCTGCGAAAGAATGGGTCTTGGCCTGCGCGTTTCCTCAGAAGAAGGGATGGGCACGACTATCACGCTGACCTTCCCGCTCGACCGCACGCGCATGGATTTGGCCGCAAACCTTACAACACCGTAAGATTGCGGTAAGGCCCTTCGATGGCTTCGTTTTCGCAAGCGCCGCATCATGGGGATATACCGAATCAAAGAGAAAGGAATCCCCCATGACCATAGTTACCGCAACTCCACCGGCAGGCATCGCGAACGCGGGCACGCCCGACAGCCGCAACGTCCTGCTCTCCGTGCGCGACGTTCGGAAGGTATACGGCTCGCGCGAGGCCGTCACGCGTGCGCTCGACGACGTGTCGTTCGATATCTGCGAAGGCGAGTTCGTCGGCGTGATGGGCCCATCGGGCTCGGGCAAGAGCACGCTTTTGAACTGCATCTCCACCATCGACACCGTGACCAGCGGGAACATCATCCTGAACGGGCTCGACATCACGCAGCTGCGCAGCCGCCAGCTCTCCAAGTTCCGCCGCGACGACCTGGGCTTCATCTTCCAGGACGCAAACCTGCTGGACACCCTGACCGGTTTCGAGAACATCGCCCTGGCCCTTACCATCAAGGGCGAGAAGGCCGACGCCGTGCGCGCGAAGGTCGACAGCACCGCCAACATGCTGGGCGTGACGGACGTCCTGCAGAAATATCCGCGCCAGATGTCGGGCGGCCAGCGCCAGCGCGTGGCCGCGGCGCGCGCCATCGTCGCCGACCCGAAGCTGGTCTTGGCCGATGAGCCCACCGGCGCGCTCGACTCGCGCAACGCCGCCGTCCTCCTTGAAACCCTCGAGGTGCTGAACGCGAAGCTGCGCGCCACCATCATGATGGTCACGCACGATGCGGTCGCCGCCTCCTACGCCGATCGCATCCTGTTCATCAAGGACGGCAAGCTGTTCAACGAGCTGCGCCGCGGCGATGACGCCCGAACCGATTTCTACCAGCGCATCCTTGAAGTCCAGGCGTTCCTTTCCGGCAAGCAGGGCGACTCCCCCGCGGTCGGCTTCGCGCCCTCGCACGCTGACGCGCCGCGCAACTAGGCGGTGGCCATCATGTTGATGAAACTTGCCTTGCGCAACGTGCGCCGCAGCATGCGCGATTACGCCGTGTATTTCGTAACCCTGACCTTGGGCGTGGCGGTGTTCTACGCCTTCAATGCCATCGAGGATTCCCGCGTGCTGTTCGAGGCGCAGGAAGGCGCCGCGAACGTGTTCCTGGCGTCGGGCGCAAGCATTTTCGACATCCTCGCGCAGGTCATGACCTATTTCAGCATCGTCGTCGCCGTTGTTTTGGGATTTTTGGTCCTGTACGCCAACCGATTCGTTGTTCGTGCACGCAAAAAGGAATTCGGCACGTACTTGCTACTGGGCATGAGCCCGCGCCAAGTCTCTTCGGTGGTGCTGATGGAAACGCTGATCGTCGGCGTAATCGCACTGCTGGCAGGCCTTGGGCTGGGCTTTTTGATCTCGCAAGCGATCGCCTTCGCCACGGCGGGCCTCATCGGCGTGGCCATCAGCGACTACCATCTGCTGTTCAGCGCCCGCTCCGCCGAGCTGAC
>CAKTWI010000022.1 GCA_934630815.1 uncultured Senegalimassilia sp. | reverse complement strand
GCGTTTCGCAGGCCTTTTCCCGAACACACCTCCGTCCCCTGTTCATGTTTCGCCTCGGCCGTCGCGTATCGGGGGCGGCGGTGCAGGCTGGCTGTCGGGGGAGCCGTCGACGTTCGGGCGCTCGATGGCGTGCGGTGCGGAAAAGTTGATGGAAGAAGCTGGGTTCAAGGCATAGCGCTCGCATGCCCGAATGTAGTATTGTTAAGCGTACGTCAAAAAATTGACGCAACTCTTACGAGTATGGGGAATTGCATGGCGCTTACGTTTGCTGACTTTCTTGCGCAGGCTATGGCTCAGCCTATCCTGTTCGTCATTTTGGTGCTCATCATCGGCGTTACCGCGGTGTCCGGCGCAACCGATGCGCCGAACGCCATCGCGACGGTGGTTTCCACGCGTTGCCTCAAGCCGAACACGGCCATCGGTTTGGCCGCCGTGTTCAACTTCGTCGGCCTGGTGGGCATGACGTTCATCTCCACGGCCGTGGCGAAGACCATGTTCGGCATGGTCGACTTCTCAGGAAACACCGATGCCGCCTTGCTTGCCCTGGTGGCGGCCATGATCGGCGCCATAGGCTGGGGCATCTTCTGCTGGTTCTTCGGTATCCCTTGCTCGAAATCGCACTCCCTTATCGCCGGCATCACCGGCGGCGCGGTGGCCATGAACGGCTGGGCGGGCGTTGTGCCCTCCGAATGGGTCAAGGTCATCTACGGCATGGTGTTCTCCCTGCTGGCGGGCTTTGCGCTGGGCTGGGTGTTCACGAAGATCATCGAGCGCGTGTTCGAGATGGCCAACCGCCAGGCGGCCAACATCGTGTTCACTGCCATCCAGGACCTGTGCGCGCTGGCTCTGTCGTTTCTGCACGGCGCGCAGGACGGCCAGAAGTTCATGTCCATCGCCATGCTGGGTATCGCGCTTTCCTTCGGCAGCTCCACGCCCGACGCGGGCGGCTTCCCCATGTGGGTCATGATCACGTGCTCGCTGGCCATCTCTGCCGGCACGGTGGTGGGCGGCAAGCGCATCATCAAGTCCGTGGGCATGGATATGGTGAAGCTGGAGAAGTACCAGGGCGTGGCCGCCAATTTCTCCACGGTGTTCACGCTGCTGTTCGCAAGCCTTACCGGTATGCCGGTGTCCACAGGCCACTGCAACACGTCGGCCATCATGGGCGTGGGCGCCAGCCGTTCCATCAAGCGCGTGAACTGGAGCATCGCCAAGAACATGCTGTTGGCATGGGTGATCACGTTCCCGGCATGCGGCCTTATCGGCTTCGTGCTGGCGAAGCTGTTCATGATGCTGGCGTAAAGCCGTGTCTGCCGCTTGCCGGCCTATCGGGGTTTCGGCTTCGACCGCTTTTCGAACCGTCTTCCGTTTCTTGGGGTAACCAGGGGCGGAAGGCGGTTTTTTGTTGCCCGGGCCCGCATTCCCAACGGGAGGGCAACGGGATGGCGGCGCGCTGTGAACGGGTCGGTTGTGGCGCGGAAACGGTTGCCAGGCGGGCACGGTGCGGGGTTTTCGCCGCTCCTATACTGCGGCGTCGGGCAATAGGGCCCGAACGGACGCGATAGGAGCGCAACATGAACGAGAAGCATATCAAGGGCGTACAACGTGCCTCGGCGGCGGTGGCGATAGCGGCGACGCTGGCCATAACGGGCGGCGCGCTTGCCGGCTGCAGCGGCAACTCGAACGACGACAACGGCCAGGTGGTGGAGGAGTCCGCCGTGGTCGAGCAGGGCGACGCCGGCGCGGCGAGCGCGGACCCCGTGATGGTCACCAAGGTGATCCAAGAAGTGACCGGCGCATATGTGGGCCAGACCGATGATGGCGCGACGGTGTATTACGCGCTCACCGACGACGGGACCCAGCGCATCCTGGCGGTGCGGGCCGCCGATGGCACTTACGAGTCGTGGGTGGGCAATGCCACCTCCAACGGCGAGGAGGTCACCATCACCGACGCGCCTTCCGGCAACACTATCTCCTTCCGCTTCACCCCGCAGGAAGGCGATTCTGCCCTGATCGATCTGGGCGACAGGGGCCAGGCTGTAGTTGCGCAATGCCCGCTTGAGGTCGTCACGGACGTGGTGGAGGTTTCCGAAGGCTAGGGCGACCGCGCCCCTTGCAGCTTAGGCATGTCGTGTTGGGGGAGGGTCCTTGGCTTGCCCGGCGGGTCAACGGTTACAATATGGCTGACATAACCGCAACGCTGCGCGCCCATTCGGCCCGCAGCTTGATGCCAAGGGGTTCTCATGGGCAAGCTTGCCAAGCCGGCGAACCGGCTGTTGTTCGCGCTGTGCGTGCTGATCACGGGCGCCATCGCCGGCGCGTTCGTGTGGGCGTTCTTCTTCTGCATGGATATCGGCCTGGGGCTTTTATGGGAGAAGCTGCCGCAGATGCTCGGGGCCGCGGCGGGGCAGGAGGTGCCGGCGCTTGCGTCGGGGCCGTTCGGGTTCGCCGCATGGCCGCTGATCGTGTGCCTGATCGGCGGCCTTGCCATCGGGCTGTACGACAAACATGTCGGTTTCGCGCCCGAGGAGCTGAACGTCGTCATGGGCAAGGTGAAAGGCGAAGGGCGCTACCCTTACGATCACCTTGGCAAGCGTTCGCTTTCGGCGCTGCTGCCGCTGCTGTTCGGCGGCAGCGTGGGTCCCGAGGCGGGCCTGACGGGCGTGATCGCCGGTTTGTGCACGTGGGTGGGCGACCGCATGCGCCGCTTCGGCGCCGACTTCCGCGCCATGACCGTGGCCGGCACGCAGGCGGCGCTGACGGCCCTGTTCACCGCCCCGCTCTACGGTTTCGCCGTGCCTCTTGCGGGCACCGCCGACGGGCGCGGGCCGGAAGGCGAGGTGGACATCAAGCTGCCGCGCGCCGGCAAGGCGGCGGTGTACCTGTGCGCCGTGGTGGGCGCCCTCGGCGCGTTCTTCGGGCTTGCCGAGCTGATTGGCGGTGGAGGCGGGCTACCACGTTTCACGGCGGCCAACGTGGGGCCGCGCGAGCTTGCGTGGCTGGTGCCGCTGGCGCTTGCGGGCACGGCGTGCGGCTGGGCCTACCATGTCTCGGGCGCCGCTACCGGCGCGTTGGCGCGCCGCATGGGTGACAAGCCCGTTGCCAAGGCGCTGTTGGCCGGCCTGGCCTTGGCGCTTTGCGGTATGGTGCTTCCCTATACCATGTTCGCCGGCGAAACGCAGTCCACCCTGCTCATGGCGCGCTGGACCGCCATCCCGGCGGGCGCGTTGGTGGCGACGGGCTTCGTGAAGGCGGCACTCACCCCCGCGTGCATCAACCTTGGCTGGCGTGGCGGCCACTTCTTCCCGGTCATCTTCTCGGGCATCGCGCTTGGCTACGGCTTTGCCCAGATCAGCGGCGCCGATGCGGTCTTTTGCGTTGCCGCGTGCACCTCGGCGCTTATGGGCGCGGTCATGCGCCAGCCGCTCATGGCGGCGCTTCTGCTGGTCATGTGCTTCCCGCTCAAGGGTGTGATCGTGATGTTGGCTGCGGCCGCCATCGGCGCGGCCATCCCCCTGCCGAGGGTGTTGAGCCCGCAAAAGGCCGAAGACGCGCTCGGCTCGGCAACGCCGGATAAGGAAGGGGTGCGCCATGCGTAGGCTGCGCATGCTCGTGGAGATCGAGCGTCAGGCGGGCTTTGGCCCCATCACCTGTCTGTTCGTCGTCGTGTTCCTGCTGTGCTCGCTGGCGGTGTGGCTTGCCGACCCGGTGGCGAACACATTCGGCGACGGCATGTGGTTCAGCTTCCAGGCCGTTTCCACCATCGGCTTCGGCGACGTGACGGCGGCGGGGCCGGTGGCGCGCATCGCCACCGTGCTGCTCAGCGTGGTGAGCATCTTCTACATCGCCCTTATCACCGGTGTGGTGGTCAGCTATTGCAACGCCATGCTGCGGCAGCGCCAGGAGGGCACGTTGGCGCATTTTGCCGAGAACCTGGAGCGGCTCGACGAGATGACGCCCGAAGAGTTGGCCGTGTTCTGCGAACGCGTGAAGGAGTACCGCCGCGGGAGGTAGCGCTCGGCGGTCCGGCTTCGGTCGGTTGTGTAGCGCCGCGATTGCGAGATGTGCGATCGGGGCTGTGCGTCGCTTTGATTCCGCTTCCTACCTGCGCCGCCGATGCGGAATCGGAAAGCACGCCGCTTGCCGGCGTTTCCCTATATGAGAAGGAGGCCCCATGGGCTCGAACGAGAACGTGAACGCGTGGCTTGACGCCGCGCCCGACCAGGTGCGCGAAACCACGCAGGAGCTGTTGTCGCAGGTGGAGGCCATGCGGGATGCGCAGACCATCTATCCTCCGCAAGACGATATCCTCAACGCGCTTGCGTTCACCGCGCCTGCAGACGTGCGGGTGGTCATCTTGGGCCAGGACCCGTATCACGGGCCGGGGCAGGCCATGGGGCTGTCGTTTTCCGTGCCTGCCGGCTGCAAGCTGCCCCCCAGCCTTCGCAACATGTACAAGGAAATGGCCGCCGACCTGGGGTGTCCCATTCCCGAGAGCGGGGATTTGACCTCGTGGGCCGCGCAGGGCGTGCTGCTGCTCAACACCACGCTCACGGTGCGCGAGCACGCGGCGGCGTCGCACGCCAAGCTTGGCTGGCGGGTGCTCACCGACCATGTGGTGCGCTGCTGCTTGGAGGTGCCGCAACCGGTGGTGTTCCTGACCTGGGGCAAGCACGCCATCGAGTTGGTGGACGGGGCATGGAAAGCCGTGGAGGCGGGCCCTGCGGCGGCATCGCTTGCCAACAAGCATGTGCTCAGGAGCACGCACCCTTCGCCGCTTTCGGCAAACCGCGCTACGGCTACATTGCCCGCGTTCATGGGGTCGCATCCGTATTCCCAGGTCAACAGCATATTGAAGGAAGAGGGCGAACAGCCCATCGACTGGCAGAGCGTGCTTGCGGGGTAGCGGCGCCGTTGCGGCCTATTCGCAGAAACGTCCGGCTGCGGACAGGAGCGCCTGCATATCAATCGGTTTCGCCAGGTGCGCGTCCATCCCGGCGGCCTTCGATTTCTTACGGTCCTCGTCGAAGGCGTTGGCCGTCATGGCGATGATGGGCACGGTGGATGCGTCGGGGCGGTCGAGCGCGCGTATGGCGCGGGTGGCCTCGTAGCCGTCCATGACGGGCATCATCAGGTCCATCAAGATCAGCGAGATCGCGCCCGGCTTCGAGCTTGCGAACATCTGGACCGCTTCCTTGCCGTTCCATGCTTTGACCACGGCGGCGCCGGCGTGGTCCAGGTAGAACTCGGCGATCTCCATGTTCAGGTCGTTATCCTCGACCAGCAGCACGCGCTTGCCGGAAAGGGAACCCTTGGCTTGCGGGGCGGCCTGCGCGCATTCGGGGCGCGCCGTTGCGTTGTCGTTTATCTTGAACGGCAGCGTGAAGGTTATCTCCGTTCCAGCATCGGGCGTGCTTTGCACGCTGATGGTGCCGTTCATGGCGTCGATGAGCGTCTTCACGATGGACATGCCCAAGCCGGTGCCCTGGTAACGGGTACGTGCGCCGTTTTGCTCTTGCGTGAACGGCTTGAAAAGGTGTTCGGACACGAACTCCTTGCTCATGCCGATGCCGGTGTCGGCGATCTTGAACTCGAACAGCGCCGTATAGCCGTTGCATGAAAGCTCGGTGATGTACGTGTCCACCCTGCCGCCGGGCTTGTTGTACTTGATGGCGTTGCTGAACAGATTGAGCATGATCTGGCGCAACCGCAGGTCGCTGCCGATGAGCTGGGCGTGCTTCACGTCTTTGCGGAATCGTTCGTGGGAAATGCCGCTTTCCAGAATCTGGGCGGCAACGAGCGATTCCACGTCATCGGCCAATTCCAGGAGGTCGAACTCGTCCTGCTCGAGCACCGCTTGCCCGGAGCTGAGCTTGTTCATATCGAGCACGTCGTTGACAAGGTCGAGCAGGTGGTTCGCCGATATCTGGATCTTGTCCAGGCATTGGCGGGTTTTCGCGGGGTCCTGCTCACTTGCTTCGATGATGTTGAGCATGCCCAAAATCCCGTTGATGGGCGTGCGGAAGTCGTGGCTCATGCGGTTCATGAACTCGGTTTTCGCCTTGCTCTCTGAGTCGGCGGTTTGCAGCGCCTGCTCAAGACGGTGCTTTTCCGCTTGTTCCCGCTCATGGAACGCCGAGGTGTTTTTGATCAGCACGATGCCGCGCACGACGGGAAGCTCGTCATGGGTGTCGATGCGGTATTGCGAATCTTGAGACATGAGCACGACCTTTTGCAACCACTGCGGTTTGCCGTGCGATCTTGTTTCGCAGAATTCGATGGTCACCTCGTTCGCGCCGCTTTTGAAACGCGCAAGCAGCTTCTCCGAGGAATTTGCGAGCCGATAGCTTTCAAGCGTGCCCTCGGTGACGGATCCGGAATGTTTGCGGCAGAAGGCCGTATAGGAGCAAGGTAGCTGCATGTCCGGTTCGGCCAAGCCCCCGTCGGACGCGAAGAACACCTGCTCAAGCCGATCGTTGGTCAGGTCGACCGAATATGCCGCCTGCGCCGAATCGAGCAGCGCGTCCACGTAGCCGCCGCTGTTCTCGAGGATGGATTGCCTGAGCTGGTCGTAGTAGCGGGAGAGCTGCTGCTTCTCGCTTGCCGTTCCGTCGGAGAACGGCTCGAGGGCGACCACAAAGTGATGGAGCGCCCCTTCTTCGTCATCGTCTAGGTGCAGCACGGTGACGCGGCCGCGCCATGCCGGGCTTTGCAAGATCAGCTCGATAGGTTCGCTTTGCGGGGTAAGGCGCTCGCGAAGCGTTTCCAGCTGCAGTGCGCGGCGCACCTCGGGTCGCTGCTCTTCGCAAGTCAGCGAACATGCGATGTGCTCGACGGTGCCCGAGTAGTTGCCGCTGTCGGCTAAAAACGTGTTCGATGATGTGCGCAGGATGCGGTACTGGTCGAGCTTGGCATCGCAGTATATGCAGTTGGAGAAATGGAAGCCAAGGCCGGAAACGCGCTTCAAGATGCGCTCGTTTTGCCGTTGGCGCGCCGCTGCCTCGGCAAGGCGCGCGTTGTTCTTGTCTATGTACATGTTTTTGTCCGCTTGGCGGAACAGATCGCGCATGGTGGGGGATTCGAATTCGCTGGACAGGGCGTAGCCGGCGGCGTAGCTGATGGGCATATCGGGATGGGCCTGGGAATACTCATCGGCGTTGTGCCGTATTCGGTCGAGCAGCGCCGCGGCCTGTGCGGCATCGGCGTCGCGCAGCACCGCCAAGAACTCGTCGCCGCCATAGCGGCCGGTGAAGCACAGGGGGCTTTGCGCTTTCGCCAGCTGCAACGCGAAAGAGCGGATGTATTCGTCGCCCTTTTCGTGCCCAAGGTTGTTGTTGATGGTGCGAAGGTTGTTCAGATCGAACACGAACACGGCCAAGGGGCTTTCGGGGCCGATGGGCTTGGCCTGTGACAAGATTTCCTCGCACTTGTTCTTGTTGGGAAGGCCCGTCGCCTCGTCAAGGTACACCTTGCGTTGCAGCTGCCTGTTCAGGGCCGCGGTGCGCAGCGCGCGGACAAGCTCGATGGCGAACAACGCCAGCAGGGCCACGATATCGGCTATGACGATGCTCTCCAGGCGGTCGAGCGCGGTGGCCTTCTCTTGCGAGTATTCCTCCGCCAGCCCGGTGGCCTGGTCGCAGAGTTCGAAGAAGTCCTCGCTTTTCGCGATGATGCCAGTGTCTTGATAGCCGACTTCGCGCACGAGCTCGATCTCGGTGCGAAGGTCGGCGAAGCGGTCGGCCAGCTCGGTCATCTTCTCCTGATAGGCTTCATCGTCAAGGCGCACCAAATCCAGGTCATCGCTTCCATAGCGCAGTCCATCGATGTAGGAATCCACGGACTCGATCATCTTGTCCTGCGCAAGCCCCGCATCTTCCATCTTCACGATGCGTTGCGTGGTGCCGCGCACCAAGCCGGCGTAGTTCACCACGCGCGCGGTGCCTTGTATGTTTGCGACCAGCGACAGGATGTCGAGGAACAGGAAGATGAGCACGATGGTGAGCGCCGTTATGAGGACGCGCGAGATTTGGCTGCCTTTGCTGGTGGTGCGCTTGTTCATCCCAAGCCTTTGCTCTATGCGGAACCCGACTGAAATCAACGGCGATTTTACCATGGGGTCGCTTCGAGCGGACCGTTTCGCAGGTTCACAAAGTCAGAGCGGTGCCATTTTTCGAAATAAGCGTTGCGTCAGGCGTTATCCCGTGTCAAAACAAGTTAGGCCCGGAACCCTTGTTCAGGGCCTAACACATCGGGTTCGGTTGCGTGCGTTGGCCGTTTATTCGCCCCAGACGCACTCGGCGACCCGTCGCACCAGGGCGATCTTGGCCCACTGGTCATCCTCGGTGAGCACGTTGCCCTCCTCGGTGGAGGAGAATCCGCACTGCGTGGATAGGCGCAGCTGCTCGAGCGGCACGTACTGCGCTGCCTCATGGATGCGCGCAATCACGTCGTCCTCGTTCTCCAGCTCGGGGAACTTGGACGTGACCAGGCCCAATACCACCTTCTGGTTGCGGATGTGCGCCAGCGGGGCGAAATCGCCGGAGCGGTCGGAGTCGTACTCCAGGAAGAAGCCGTCGTAGTTCGCGCCGCCGAACAGCACCTCGGCCACGGGCTCGTAGCCGCCGGAGGAGAACCACGTGGAGCGGAAGTTGCCGCGGCAGATGTGCGTGGTGATGGTCATGTCGTCGGGCTTTGCCTCAAGGATGCGGTTGATCGCGTCCACGTAGCTCTTCGCCACCTGGTCGACGTCGATGCCCTCGGCGGCGTACGCTTCGCGCTTGGCCGGGTCGCAGAACTCGCCCCAGCTGGTGTCGTCGAACTGCAGGTAGCGGCAGCCCAGGTCGTAGAAGGCGCGCACGGCGTCGCGGTACACTTCGACGATGTCGTCGAAGAGCACCTGCTCATCGACGTAGCGCTCGATGGGGCGGTACGTGGCCTTGCCGCGCACGCAGGGAATCAGGTGCAGCATGGAGGGCGCGGGGATGGTCAGCTTCACGGGATAGTCGCCGGCGATGTCGCGCAGCTTGGCGAAATGAGCCAGGAACGGGTGGTCGCCGAAGGCGATCTTGTCGCGGAACACCAGCTGAGCGCCCTTGGGCTTGGGCCCCTTGAATTCGACCGACCACGTTTCGGCGTCGACGTGCTCGACGTTCTGCAGGCCTTCCAGGAAGTCGAGGTGCCACATGGCGCGGCGGAACTCGCCATCGGTGGCGGCCTTGAGGCCCGCTTGCTTTTCCTTCTCCACCAGGTCCGCGATGGCGGCGTCCTCGGCGGCGGTCAGCTGCTCGCGCGTGATGGTTCCGGCGGCGAAATCGGCGCGCGCCTGCTTGAGCGCCTCGGGGCGCAGGAAGCTGCCGACGATGTCATATGCGTAGGGAGGGTTGGTGATGGCCATGGGTGTGTCCTTTCGTCGCTCGTGTTGCGAGGGAAAGGATGCCACAGGCCTGCGTGATAGAAAACTATCGGTTTGGTAGGGATATGCATAGCCAAAAGGAATGGAAGCGTGGGTGGGCTGCGCGGGCGGTGCGCGGTGCCGGGTACCGGCGGGCGAGGCGCCTCGGCCTGGCCTCGTCTTCCGTTTGCGCCGTTCGCGCCGCGCGTCGAAGGGCTCGCGCGAGGGCGAGCTACCTTATTCGCCGGCTTCGCGTTGGTATTCGTTCACGTATTCCTGCAGCAGCTGCAGGTAGCGCTCGGCCACTGAGGACAGCGGGCGGTCGGCGCGTTTGGCGTATCCCAACTCCATATGCTCGGGGCTTTCGAGCGGGATGGACACGATCTGGCTGCCGTTGAGGTCCTCGGAGAGGATGCCGCTCGAGATGGTGTAGCCGTCAAGGCCGATGATCAGGTTGAACAGCGTCGCGCGATCGGTCACCACGATGCTCTTGTCCACGGCCTCGGCGATATGCAGCTCCTCGGCATAGTACAGCGAGTTGCGGATGCCCTGGTCATAGCTCAGGCGCGGGTAGGGCGCCAGGTCGGCAAGGGTTGCGCGCTCAAGGCGCGCCAGCGGGCTGTTGCGGCTGACGAACACGTGCGGTTTCGCACGGAACAGGGGCACGAAGTGCAGGTCGGCCGACTTCACCACGTTTGAGATGACGCTTTCGTTGAAGTCGCAGCGGTACAGCACGCCCAGCTCGCTGCGCTGCACCCGCACGTCGTCGATGATGCCGGCGGTGGATGTCTCGCGCAGCGAGAACTCGTAGCGGTTGCGGTCGTATTCGCGCACGAGCGAGACGAACGCGTTCACCACGAAGGCGTAATGCTGGGTGGAGATGCCGAACACGCGGCGGATGCGGTCGGTGCCCTTGTATTCGCTCTCTAGAAGATCGGCCTGTTCGATGACCTGGCGGGCGCGCGAAAGGAAGCGCATGCCCTCCTCGGTGGGGACGACGCCGGTCCGAGAGCGCGTGAAGATGGTGATGTCCATCTCGCGCTCAAGCTCCGAGACCGCTTTAGAAAGGCTGGGCTGCGCGACGAAGAGCTTCTCCGCCGCCGCGGTGAGCGACCCGGATTCGGCGACCTGGATGACGTATCTGAGCTGTTGAAGTTTCATGGGCCGTATTCTAGCAGGAAGGGAAGGGACCCGGTAGGATATCGCCGGATCGATACGCGTGGCGGACGCGCCTGGGCGGTGTTGTGCGGGGGTCGGCTGCGGCGCTGCGGACGGGGCATCGCCGGTGCGCTGCGGACGGGGCATCGCCGGTGCGCTGCGAGCGGGTGCTCGCTGTCGTGCCGTGCGCGGGCTTGCAGATGTGCCGCGAGCGGCTTCGCGGCCGTTTCCCTATACGGTTGGTATGCGGAAATTGCGCGACGCTTGCGGGTTCGGCGCGCGATACGCGTATCATGGAAGCGTTTTTCAGGCACTATCGCGGCCCTGCGTCGCCGCATCGGGAAAGGAAGCGAAATGACTCGCATCGGCATTTTGGGATACGGAAACCTTGGACGTGGCGTTGAGCTGGCCATTCGCCAGAACGACGACATGGAGCTCGCAGCGGTGTACACGCGCCGCGACCCTGCAAGCGTGAGCATCGCCACCGAGGGCGTGCCCGTCCGTTCCGTGGCCGACCTTGAGACCGGCAACGAGGACATCGACGTGCTCATCCTGTGCGGCGGCAGCGCCACCGACCTGCCCGAGCAGACGCCGAAGTACGCCGCGCTGTACAACGTGGTGGACTCGTTCGACACGCATGCCAACATCCCCGCGCATTTCGCGAACGTGGACGCGGCGGCCTGCAACGCCGGTACCTGCGCGCTCATCTCCTGCGGCTGGGACCCGGGCCTGTTCTCGCTGAACCGCCTGTACGCCAACTGCATCTTGCCGCAGGGCGCGGACTACACGTTCTGGGGCCGCGGCGTGTCCCAGGGGCACTCCGACGCGCTGCGTCGCATCCCCGGCGTGGCCGATGCGCGTCAGTACACCATCCCCGTGCCCGCCGCGCTCGATGCCGTGCGCGCCGGCGGCAACCCGCAGCTGACCACGCGCCAGAAGCACACGCGCGAGTGCTGGGTGGTGCTCGAGGAGGGCGCCGACGCCCAGGCGGTGGAGAAGCAGATCGTCGAGATGCCGAACTACTTCGATGAGTACGACGTCACGGTGAACTTCATCAGCCAGGAAGAGCTTGACCGCGACCACGCGGGGCTGCCGCACGGCGGCTTCGTCATCCGCACGGGCACCACGGCCGGCGGCAACGATTGCCGCATCGAGTACTCGCTCGACCTGGGCTCCAACCCAGAGTTCACCGCCTGTGTGCTGGTGTCCTACGCCCGCGCCGTCGCGCGTCTGGCGTCCGAGGGCGCAACCGGCTGCAAGACCGTGTTCGACATCGCACCCGCCTACCTCTCGCCCGTAAGCGGCGAGGAGCTGCGCGCCCACATGCTGTAAGGGCGGCGCGGCGAAGGGGCCGGGCACGTGCCCGGCTTCCGCGAGCGGGGCTTCTTTTCATGATGTTTGCGGCCGTCCCGTAATCGAGGCGGCCGTTTTCTTTGACTTGAAGCCGCATCTTTTCTGAATGACGGGTTTGCGTTGAAGGCGTCGGCATGCTGCCGCAAGGCGCTCATGGCGCATGTAGGCGGGGGCGTTGCCGAACGGGCGGCGCTCCCGCTTTGCGTTTGGGGCCGCCATGGGCGTGCCTGAAAATGTCACGTACGTGTAAATTACTCCATACCTTCTTCAAAAAGACGCGCCAGGGTGCTATTTTTTTGCAGTTTCCGTCCTTTGGAAGGGGGATGTGCATGGTAGATGAGAAGCCGGAGGCGGTAGAGCAGGCTCAGGAGAAGGATTGCTCGGCCGCTGCTTCGGAGGAAACCTCCGGTAATGCAAAGTCGCTCGGCGTTTTCTCGTTCGAGGGCGACATGTCGCTGGCGCAGGCCATTCCGCTGGGCCTGCAGCACGTACTGGCGATGTTCGTGGGCAACTTGACGCCGCTTTTGATCGTCACGGGCGCGTGCGGCCTTGCGGGCGCGGAGTTCGCGGACGTGCAGCTGGCGCTGCTGCAAAACGCCATGTGGATCGCTGGCGTGGTGACTTTGGTCCAGCTGTTCGGCGTCGGCCCCATCGGCGGCAGGGTGCCCATCATCATGGGCACGTCCTCAGGCTTCATCGGCGTGTTCAACTCCGTGGCGGCATCCATGGGCGGCGGCCTGTTGGCCTACGGCGCCATCATGGGCGCTTCCATCATCGGCGGCCTGTTCGAGGGCGTGCTTGGCTTTTTCCTCAAGCCTCTGCGCCGGTTCTTCCCGGCCGTGGTCACGGGCACGGTGGTGCTCTCCATCGGCTTGAGCCTGATCAGCGTCGGCGTGAACACCTTCGGCGGCGGCGCCAGCGCCAAGGACTTCGGCTCGTTTGAGAACCTGTGCCTGGCGCTTGTCGTGCTGGTGGTCATTTTGGCGGTCAAGCACGCGACCACCGGGTTTTTGAGCGCATCCTCCATTTTGGTCGGCATCATCGTCGGCTATATCGCGGCGGGCATCATGGGCATGGTCCTGCCCACCACCGGTGTCGACGCGAACGGCGTCGAATATACGAAGGCATGGGTTTTGAACTGGGATAAGGTTGCCGCAGCGGCATGGTTCGCCGTGCCCAACCCGTTGCCCGTGGCGCCTGTGTTCGACATGCGCGCCATCGCCCCCGTGCTCGTGATGTTCGTGGTCACCGCCGTCGAGACCGTCGGCGACATCTCCGGCGTCACGCAGGGCGGCATGAACCGCGAGGCCACCGACAAGGAGCTTTCCGGCGGCGTGATCTGCGACGGCTTGGGCTCCACCGCGGCGGCCCTGTTCGGCGTGTTGCCGAACACCTCGTTCAGCCAGAACGTCGGCCTGGTCACCATGACGAAGATGGTCAACCGCAAGGCCCTGGCCTGCGGCGCGGTGTTCCTGATCTTGTGCGGTTTGTGCCCGAAGCTGGGCGCGGTGGTCTCCATCATGCCGCAGTCCGTTCTGGGCGGCGCGGCCGTCATCATGTTCGCCTCCATCGTGGTCAGCGGCATCCAGCTCATCACGCGCGAGCCTTTGACCCCGCGCAATCTGAGCATCGTGTCGGTGGCCTTGGGCCTGGGCTACGGCATCGGCGCCAACCCGGCGGTTTTGGCAGGCGCTCCCCAGATGGTTAGCCTGATCTTCGGCGGCTCCGGCATCGTTGCCGCGGCGGCCATGGCCATCATCTTGAACATCGTGCTCCCCAAGGATAAGGAAATTACCCAAAGCGACGCAGACGTATAGCCTTTCGCGACGCATATATGATGAGAATGCCCGGTAGGTCTATGTGACCTGCCGGGCATTTTTGGCTTTCAGGGGCTTTTACGGTGAGGCAAACCCGCACTCATATGCGCCTGCAGCACCTCCAGGTCCTGCACGGTGTCCACGTCGAACAGCTCCCATTCGCTAGCGGCTTCGACGCAACGCACACGTTCCGCATGCGTATTCGCCACGAAGCCGCCGCCCTTGCCGGGCGGGAGCGCGCGCAGCTCGTCGAAGGCCCAGGCGGGGAACAGCACCGGTGCGCCCGGTGTGCCCTGGAAGCTGACGCGCCAGATGAGCTCGGGGTGCGCTTCGGCGCCGCGAAGCAGGGCGGCAAGGGTGTTCGCGCTGATGAGCGGCTGGTCTGCCTGGATGAACGTGACCGTGTCGCATCCGTCCATGGCTTGCATTCCCAGACGCACGGTGTCGCTTCTGAGCGGTTCATCGTGCTGGATGGCTTCCACGCCCAGGCTGCGGCACGTCTTCGCCACGTCCATGTGGCGCGTGACCGCCACGCGTTTCGCGAATAGCCCGTCACAGGCCCTGATCGCGTGGGCGATAAGCGGCGCGCCGTCAAGGTCCGCCATGAGCTTGTTCGACCCGAAGCGCGTGCCCAGGCCCGATGCCATGATGATGCAGCCGTGTACGGCGTTCGGGGTTTCAATGGGGCTGGTCATGGTCGGTTCGCCTTTGCAGATTCGATGGTCGGTCGGTCGGGTTCGGTGTGCGGGGCTTTCGAAGGATTCCCTGGCCACAGTATAATATGTACGTTTCTATAAACCTCAAGCTACGGGGTGTGCATCATTATTACCTTTCAGAAATATGAGCGCCCGCAAAGCCTGCAAGAGGCTTGGGAGCTGAACCAGAAGAAGCGCAATCGCGTGGTGGCGGGCATGATGTGGCTGAAGATGGGCAACCATTCGTTCGGCACCGCCATCGACCTGTGCGATCTGGGCTTGGACACCATCGAGGAGACCGACGAGGAGTTCCGCATCGGCGCCATGGTCACCCTGCGCCAGATGGAAACCCACGCCGGTCTTGACGCCTATTCCTGCGGCGCCATCAAGGCGGCGTTCCGGGATATCGTGGGCGTGCAGTTCCGCAACGGCGCCACGCTGGGCGGAAGCCTATGGCGTCGCATGGGCTTCTCCGACATCGTTACGGCGTTTCTTGCCATGGACAGCTACGTTGAGCTGCATGAAGGCGGCATCGTGCCCCTGGAGCGTTTCGTGAGCATGCCCTACGACAAGGACATCCTCGTGCGCCTTATCGTCAAGAAGCGCCCCGGCACCTTCGCATACCAGGCCGTGCGCAAGCAGCGCACCGACCTGCCCACGCTCAACTGCATGGCGGCGAAGATGGGCGACGAATACCGCGTGACGGTGGGCGCGCGTCCGGGTCGTGCCGTGCTTTTGCGCGACGATCGGGGTATCCTTGCCGACGGTATCACCGACGCAAGCGCCGCGGCGTTTGCCGACCATGTCGCGGGAAGCATCCGCGTTTCCGGAAATATGTGGGGCAGCGCCGAGTACCGCCGCGCGCTTGCACCCGTGCTCGTGCGCCGCGCCCTGCTGGCGTTAGGGGAGGTGCGCTAGATGGAAGTCAAGATCAAGCTGAATGGCAAAACGGTGGCAGACGACATCCCCGCCGACATGCTGCTCATCGATTTCGTGCGCGCCCACGGGTGCAAAAGCGTCAAGCGCGGCTGCGAGACGTCCGCGTGCGGCCTGTGCACGGTGATGCTCGACGACGTGCCCGTGCTGTCCTGCTCCACGCTGGCCGCCCGCGCCAACGGCCGCAGCGTCTGCACGCTGGAAGGCCTGCAGGCCGAGGCGTCGGAGTTCGTGGGCTTCATCGCCGACCAGGGCGCCGAGCAGTGCGGTTTCTGCAACCCCGGCTTCGTGATGAACGCCATCGCGCTGCTGCGCGAGAATCCCGATCCCACCGACGATGAGATCCTGGCGTATCTGAGCGGCAACCTGTGCCGTTGCTCGGGCTACGTGGGGCAGCTGCGCGGCATCCGCGCCTTCCTAGACGAAAAGCATGGCAAGGAGGTCGAGCGTGGATAGGCCCGAATATCGTTCCGTGGGCAAATCGGTCCGCAAGAAGGACTCGATGCAGCTTCTGCTGGGCAAACCCGTCTATACCGAGGACATCGCACCCGATGCGCTGGTGGTCAAGCTTCTGCGAAGCCCCCACGCCAACGCCATGGTGAAGACCATCGACACGTCGAAGGCCAAGAAGGTTCCTGGCGTGGTTGACGTGTACACCTGGGAGGATGTGCCCGACCAGCGTTTCTCCAACGCCGGGCAGACCTACCCCGAAACCAGCCCCTACGATCGCCTGATCATCGACCGTCACGTGCGCTTCGTGGGCGATGTGGTGGCCATCGTGGCAGCCGAGAACGAGAAGGCGGCGCAAACCGCCCTTTCGCGCATCAAGGTCGAATACGACGTGCTGGAGCCGGTCCTGGATTTCCGCACCGCGAAGGACAACCCCGTGCTGGTGCACCCCGAGGACAACTGGCATATGCTGTGCGACCTGGGCGGCGACAGCACGCGCAACCTGGTGGGCACCACCTCCGACGCCGGCGGCGACATCGAGGCGGTGCTGGCCGATTGCGACGTGGTGCTGGAGCGCACCTACCATACGAAGGCGTACAACCAGGCCATGATGGAGACGTTCCGCACGTTCACCCAGCTTGACCGTTACGGCAGGCTGCACGTGATCTCGTCCACGCAGATCGTCTACCACGTCCGCCGCATCCTGTCGCACGCGCTCGGCATCCCGAAAAGCCGCATCCGCGTGGAGAAGCCGCGCATCGGCGGTGGCTTCGGCGCGAAGCAGACCGCGGTGTGCGAGGTGTACCCCGCGTTCGTCACCATGAAGACGGGGCGTCCGGCCCTGTGCGTGTTCTCGCGCAAGGAATCGCAAACCTGCGGGTCACCGCGCCATGAGATGGAGATCAAGATCCGCCTGGGTGCGAACAACGACGGCCGCATCCGCGCGCTTGGGGTGACCACGCTGTCGAACTCGGGCGCCTACGGCGAGCATGGCTGGGCCACGGTCGGCCTGACCGGTCACAAGTCCATCCCGCTCTACACCGGCTCGCTCGAGGCGTTTAAGTTCGACGCCAACGTGGTGTACACGAACATGCAGCCGTCGGGCGCGTACCGCGGCTTCGGCGCCACGCAGGGCCAGTTCGCCGTGGAAACCGCCGTCAACGAGCTGGCGGCGAAGCTGGGCCGCGACCCGGTGGGGCTGCGTGAGCAGAACATGGTGCGCGAAGGCATGTCCATGCCCGCCTACTTCGGCGAGGTGGCAAACGCCTGCGCCCTGGACCGTTGCATGCAGCACTGCAGCGACATGTTCGGTTGGAAGGAGAAGTTCCCCGTACGCGACATGGGCAACGGCAAGGTGCGCGCCGCCGGCGTGGCCATGTCCATGCAGGGTTCGGGCATCTCCGACATCGACGTGGGCTCGGTCACCGTCAAGCTCAACGACGACGGGGGATACATGCTGCTCATCGCCGCGGCCGACATGGGCACGGGCTGCGACACCATCCTGGCTCAAATGGTCGCCGAGCACATGGAATGCCCGCTGGAAGCCGTGAGCGTGTTCGGCGCCGACACCGATGCGTCTCCGTACGATTCCGGTTCGTATGCGTCTTCCACCACCTATGTCACCGGCATGGCCGTGGAGAAGGCGTGCACGCAGCTCAAGGAGCGCCTGTGCGCCATCGCAGCCGAGACGCTCGGCTGCGATGCGGCCGAGCTGAGCTTCGAAGGCGGATGCGTGCGCCACGAAGCAACGGGACGCACGGTCTCGCTGCCCGAGATCGCCGCGAAAAGCCAGTGCAACTGCCGCCTTGCCCCGGAGGCCACCGCGCAGCACTCCTCGCCGGTGTCCCCGCCGCCGTACATGGTGGGCATGGTGGAGATCGAGCTTGACCGCGAGACCGGCGTGGTGGAAGTGCTCGACTATGCCGCCGTGGTCGATTGCGGCATCCCCATCAACCCGGCGCTTGCGCGCATCCAGGTGGAAGGCGGCATCGTGCAGGGTATCGGGCATACGCTCATGGAGGACGTCACCCGCACGCCCAAGGGTGCCCTCCGCGAATCGAGCCTGTTCACGTACCGTTTGCCCACCCGTCTGGACACGGGGCGCATCAACGTGGAGTTCGAGCATTCCTACGAGCCCACGGGCCCGTTCGGCGCAAAGTCCATCGGCGAGGTCGTCATCAACACGCCGGGCCCTGCGTTGGCGCAGGCCATCTACCGGGCAACGGGCGTGTGGCACCGCGAGCTGCCTATCCTTCCCGAGCACATCCTTCTGGCGAAACCGGAGGAGCGGGAATCTTAAGCAGCTTGCTACATATCCAGCGTGGGCTTACGGCCATCATCGGCGGTGGCGGCAAGTCCACGCTTTTGCGCGCCTTGGCCGAGGAGCTGTCGCGCGATGCGCGCGTGGTCGTGGCCACGAGCACGAAGATGTACGTGCCCGATTGGTGCCCGGTGGTGCTTAGCGCATCGCCCGATGACGTGCGGGCGGCGCTTTCGGAAGCTCCCATCGTGTGCGCGGGTTCCATCCATCCGCCCACGGGGAAGCTGGCCGAGCCACGGGTGGCGTTCGCCGACCTGGTGCGCTTGGCGGACTACGTGTTGGTGGAGGCCGATGGGGCGAAGAAGCTCCCGCTGAAGGCGCATGCCGAGCACGAGCCGGTTGTCCCTGCGTGCGCGGGGCGGACGGTGTGCATGGTCGGGGTCGATGGCATAGGCCTCCCCGTTTCGCAGATGTGTCACCGGCCGCAGCGCTTCGCGCAGTTGGCCGGCGTTTCCGTCGATGACGCGGTCACGCCCGAGGCGGTGGCGTCGGTGCTGTGTGCCGAGGGGCTTCATGACGTGGTTTTGATTAATAAGGTGGAAGCTCCCGTCGATTGGCAGGCGGCGCGACGCATCGCGGCGCTGTGCGAGACGCCGGTGGTGGCGGGAAGCCTTTGGAGGGACGATCTTCGATGCTTGCGGTGATCCGCGGCGCCGGCGATATCGCCAGCGCCATCGCGCTGCGCCTTGTGCGATGTGGCGCTTCCGTGCTTATGACTGAGATAGAGCAGCCTTTGACGGTGCGCCGCACTGTGGCCTTCAGCGAAGCCGTTCGCATGGGGAAAACCCAGGTGGAAGGCGTGACGGCCGTGCGGGTACGGGACGCTTCCCATGCCTTGGAGCTGCTTTCCGGCGAAGGCGTCGTCCCTGTTCTGGTGGACCCCGCGTGCGCGTGCGTCAAGGACGCGGCGCCCGACGTGGTGGTCGATGCCGTGCTGGCCAAGCGCAACTTAGGCACTTCCATGGATATGGCTCCCATCGTCGTTGGGGTCGGCCCGGGTTTCACGGCGGGCGTGGATTGTCATGCCGTGGTGGAGACCATGCGCGGGCACACCTTGGGCCGTGCGTATTACGAGGGCTCGGCGCTGCCGAACACCGCGGTGCCCGGGTTGGTGGGCGGTTTTGCGGGCGAGCGCGTGCTGCGCGCTCCTTGCGACGGCGTGTTTCGCGGTGTTGCGGCCATAGGCGACCATGTTGAGGAAGGCCAGGTTGTGGCGTATACGGGGGATATCCCCGTGTTCACCACGCTCACGGGCGTTTTGCGCGGCCTGATAGCCGATGGGGTGCAGGTTCACCAGGGCTTGAAGTGCGGCGACGTAGACCCACGCGGCCAGAGCGGTTATTGCGGGCTGGTCTCGGACAAGGGCTTGGCGGTTGCGGGCGGCGTGCTGGAGGCCATCCTTCATTTGAGTGGAACGTTTTCGGCCCGATAGGGCGTGAGGTGGGAAGATGCGCAAGATCGCAGAGCATATCGCAGGCGCTTGCCGTGCGGGCGAGCCGTTGGTGCTGGTCGCGGTGGCGGAGAGCAAGGACTCCACGCCGCGCAAGGCGGGAACGCTTATGTTGGTTTCCGCCGACGGGTTGGTGTGCGGCACCATCGGCGGCGGCGCCATCGAGGCGCACGGCATAGCCTGCGCACGTCGTTTGCTGGGGGGTAAGGCGCACCGCTTCGAGAGCATGGGCCTTGAGGAGCGCCTGGGCATGGTCTGCGGCGGAAGCGCAAGCTTGCTGTACGTTCCGATATGCGGCGGCAGCGCGGTGTGGGCCGAGGTTGCCAGCGAGCTATTGCGCTGCTTCGAGCAGCGCACGCCGGCGTACCTGGCGTTAAGCTGCCGCGATGACCTGCAGCAATCTAGCGAAGGCGTCGCGTTGCTCGATGCCGACGGGGCCTTGCTTGCGGGCGACGACTCCGCGCCGGGCGATCGGGTTTGCGGCCAGAAGGGGCGCTGCGTCGCGGAGGGTTGGCTTATGCTGCCCGTTCCCTTGCCGGTTTGCGCCGTGGTGTTCGGCGGCGGGCATGTGGGCGGCGCCACCGTTTCGGCCCTGTCGCGCGTGGGGTTCTCCTGCACGCTGTTCGACTGCCGGCCCGAGTTCGCGAATGCCGGCAAATCCCATGGCGCGCAGCAAGCTATCGTGGGGGATTACAACAACATCGCCGCGTCCCTGGCCCTTGACGAACGCGATTACGTTCTCATCATGACGCACAGCCATCAGCACGATTTCGCCGTGCTGGAGCAGGTGCTCCGCCAGCCGTTGGCATACGTGGGGTTCATGGGATCACGGCGTAAGATAGCCACGGCGCGCGAGCGCATGCTGGAAGCGGGAATCCCCGAGTCGGCGCTTGATGCCGTGCACATGCCCATAGGGTTGGATATCAAAGCGGAAACGCCCGAGGAGATAGCCGTCAGCATAGCGGCCGAATGCATTCTGCAACGGGCAACGTGCTAAGCCGCGCCGCTGCTCTGACGGCAAACGGCTGTTTTTCGCCGGGAAACGTGATTGACGGAACGGTAACGGTTGGAAAAACTTTGGGCGGGAAATGCACGAAACGGTATGCGAAATGAACAGGGTTTCGCTGGAAAATACGCGCCGAAACATAAGGATTATGGGATCGGGCAATCATTTTTCGACATAGATTCACGGGATTCAACCGATAGAAGCTGGCAACGAATTTATCGAAAATCGATTGACAATGACAATAGCCGTCAAGTTTAATGCGCTCTGACGCAAGTCGTGGGAAAACGTATTTGCGCAACCTCATTGAAGGCTGTCAACAGAAAGGGTATTGCCATGGCGGATAACGTGGTAGTGGCAAGGAACACCGAGAACGCACCGAAGTGCCCGATGTGCTCTCAGACCGTCGCTTTCTCCCATTACAACAACCTCTCGGCCCAGCTGCCTGTCGATCCTAAGACCGGCGCAATCGTCGAGGGCGGTGTCAAGGAGCAGGCAGAGCAGTGCTTCCGCAACATCGCAGCCATCGTTGCGAGCATCGATCATGACCTGAACGACGTCGTTCGCGTCACCATCTTCGTCAAGGACATCATGGACATCGACGTTGTGGAGAGGGCCTACAAGTCCTTCTTCACCACCTACGTGCCCGCCCGCACCATCGTTGCCGTCAACGATCTGCCCATGGGCGCCCTGGTCCAGGTTGAGGCTCTGCTCACCAACGGCGAAGGCACCATCCCGAACGAGCCCCAGGCCGGCGACCTGGTCAAGTACGCCAACAACACCCACAACGCCCCGTTCGACGCGATGTCCACGCAGTCTGTGGCGTTCTCCCACTACAACAACATCACCGCTCAGCTGCCGATCGACCCGGTTTCCAACCAGATCGTCATGGGCGGCGTGCAGGAGCAGACCGCTCAGTGCCTGAAGAACATCAAGGCCGTCCTGACCGCCATGGATGTTCCGTTCGACGACATCGTCAAGGTCACCGTCTTCCTGAAGGACCTCGGCGACGTTGAGGCCATGAACGAGATCTACAAGCGCTTCTTCCCGGATTCGGGCATCGCCCGCGCCGTCAACTACCTGCCGGCCCGCACCGTGGTCGAGGTCGCCGACCTGCCGCAGCACGCGCTCGTGCAGATCGAGGCCGTGTGCTCCCACGGCGACGGCACCCCGCCGCAGGCCGTCGAGGCCCGTCATGGCCTGATCATCGAGGCCAACAACATCGCCAACGCTCCGAAGGACGAGCTGTCCTCCCAGACCGTGGCGTTCTCCCACTACAACAACATCTCCGCCCAGCTCGGCGTTGACCCGGCAACGGGCGCGCTGGTCGCCGGCGGCGTGAAGGCCGAGACCGAGCAGGCTCTCAAGAACATCAAGGCCATCATCGAGAGTGTTGACCATGTCCTGGAGGACTGCGTCAAGGTGAACATCTTCGTGAAGGACATGAACGACATGGACGCCGTCAACGAGGTGTACGCTCAGTTCTTCCCCGAGGGAACCCCCGCTCGTCGCGTGGTCGGCGTTGCGAACCTGCCCATGGGCGCCGCCATCCAGATCGACGCCATCTTCGGCAACTTCGAGGGCACCCCGCCGATCGCCTAGCGCATCATCCGCGGATCCTTGTCGATCATCGGGAAACCGATGGTTTTGGAAAGGGAACGGGTTTTTCACCCGTTCCCTTTCTTGCGCTTAGGGAAGGTGTGGGCGTGGGCGTCCACGTTGCGAATAGGGGTGGTTGCGGCCCTTGGGTGTCGCCGACCGGCTCGCTCTTGGGTTGGTGCGCGTTGCGAATGCAAGTGATCGCAGACCCGTACACGCTGCGGCGATGGGGCGGGTGGCGACTTGAAACGCCGTAGCGCCTGCTGTGGCGGCCTTTTAGCTTGAGATTCGCCGCATGCCCTTGCTTTACGGGGAAAGTCATGGGCATTATGGCTTCTCACGATGTAAGAGCGCGGGGGAGCCGTGCTTCAATTGGCGGTACAGGGAAAACAAAGGAATGGATGCGGGGCGCCTGTTGTGTGCGGGCGCCTTGACGCATCGGGAAAGGACGGCCTACATGAAATGGAACGTGGTCACGGATTCAAGCTGCGACCTTATTCCGTCAGACTATCGATCCGATGCGATCGAGCTATCCAGCGTGCCGTTCGAGATCAGCGTCGGCGTTCGCGGGTATACCGATGACGAGCAGCTCGATATCGAGGAGATGCTGCGCGATATGGAGCAGGAGAAGACCGCCAGCTACACCTCGTGCCCCGCTCCGGGCGCGTGGCTTGAGCAGTTCGAGAAGGCGGATCGCACCATCGCCATCACCATCTCGTCGCAGCTTTCCGGCAGCATGAACAGCGCACTGACCGCTCGCGATTTGGCGCTTGAGGCGGATTCGGATAAGAAGATCGCCGTGCTTGACTCCCGTTCTACGGGCCCTGAGCTGGTCCTTTGCGTACGCGAGATCGAAAGGCTCGCTCGCGAGGGCATCGACTTCGACGAGGCGGTGGAGCGTGCGAACGCGTTTCTGGATAAGACCAAGGTGATTTTCGCGCTCTCGTCCTTCGACAACCTGATTAAAAACGGTCGTATGAATAAGATGGCGGGCTTCCTTGCCAAGGCGCTGGGCATGTGGGGTATCGGCAGCGCTAGCGACGAGGGCCGGATCGTCGTCGAGGGCAAGACACGCGGTCCGAAGCGAACCGTTCGTGCACTCATCGAGTGCATGAGGGAATGCGGGTTTACCGGCGGCAACGTTGCCATCAGCCATTGCGACAACCATGCTGTTGCCCACGCGCTTAAGGATGGCATTTTGAGCGCATGGGCGGACTCCCAGATCGAGATCCTCCCGACCAGGGGCCTTTGCAGCTACTACGCTGAACGCGGCGGTTTGATCGTCGGCTTTTAGCTGACGGATCGTCGCGCGTTGTTGATTGCAGAGATGCGGTTTCGTTAGCAACAGCGTTTCCGAAATGGTTGAGCCGCGCTCCAAAAGATTGTTTGGGCGCGGCTCGTTTTGCTTGACGGGACGGCATAGACGCAAATCCTACTCCTGCGTGATGCATCGCATCTAGGGCAGAGTACATGACAGGGATGGCATAAGGCGCGGACTCTGCTCTTTTAGGTTACAGGTCGTCGGGGCAGTCTAGCTCCGCTTCGATTTTCGCGCGCCGCTGCTTTGCCTCGAAGAATGCCAAGCACAGTGCGCCGAATACGGCGGCGAAGATGGTCACGCCGAATACCACGCCCGTTGCCAAGTTCGCTCCCCAAAAGACACTTTCAATCGGCACGATCTGCGCCTCGGCGATGCAGCGCATAGCAGCGATGGCAAGTGCGCTTACGGTGCCGGTGATGCCCGAAATGAGCAGGAAATAGCCCATGGGAATGTGCTCGGTTTGCCCGAAGCGGTTGGTATCGACGTACCCCTTCCGAGTTTGCATCACTGCGCAGATGATCATCACGATGAAAAGCCATGCGTACATGACGGCGTCAACAGGATTCGCGAAGAGGCGAAACGCTTCGTCGGCGCCATCGTGCACCCACGCTACCTGCTGGGCCATGATTTGGTACACAAGCAACGTGAGCATGCCGAACGATAGCAGCATGAACCCAAGCTTATAGATTTTCGCGTTCTCGGCCTCGAGCCGCTCGTCCTTCGGACCTGCGTATTCGCGCCATTTCCGGGCAAGTTTCATATTTTGCAGCTTCATGATTCTCTCCTAAAAGGATGTGTTTTGGTTTGGGTAAACGTGTTGAGTTGCAGATGGCGAAACCGGGTTAGCGATCTTCGTCCCAGAAAAGGTCGTTTAGGGTGACATGAAGGGTTCTGCAAATGGCAACGCATAAATTGAGCGTGGGGTTATAACCGCCTGCCTCGATAAGGCCGATGGTTTGGCGTGTGACGCCGACGGCTTCGGCGAGATCGGATTGCGAAAGGCCGGCCGCCGCGCGTGCTGCCTTCATGCGTAGGTTTTTCTGGCCCAGCATGGGATTCCTTTCGACATATGGACAGATATCCGTTGCAACATGACAGAAATATATTGCATCCAAATCGTAATGTCAATTATATGTTGCATTATGAAATGTAAATAAGGCAATTCGCTATCGGTGCAAGAAGCGTTGCAAACGATCTCTCACGAAAAAGGCGCCTTGCAAAAAGCAAAGCGCCTTGGATGGGCGATATGTTGTTGCGGGTTTACTCCCACTCCACCGTGCCGACGGGCTTGGGGGTGAGGTCGTAGCATACGCGGCAGATGCGGGGGACCTCCGCGGTGATGCGGGCGGTGATGCGCTTGAGCAGCGCCCAATCAAGCTCGGGGACCTCGGCGGTCATGACGTCGACCGTGTTGATGCAGCGGATGATGCAGGGCCAGTCGTAGGCACGCTTGCCCTCACGCACGCCGGTTGCGCGGAAGTCGGGCACCACGGCGAAGTACTGCCAGATGGTCAGGCCGGCGTTGTCGATCTCCTCGCGCACGATGGCGTCGGCCTCGCGCAGCGCCTCCAGGCGGTCGCGGGTGATGGCGCCCAAGCAGCGAACGCCCAGGCCAGGGCCAGGGAAGGGCTGGCGCTCGACCATGTTCTCGGGCAGACCCAGCTCGCGGCCGACCACGCGCACCTCGTCCTTGTACAGCAGCTTGACGGGCTCGCACAGCTCGAACTGCAGATCATCGGGCAGGCCGCCTACGTTGTGGTGCGCCTTCACGCCGTCCTGGGACTCCAGGATGTCGGGGTAGATGGTGCCCTGAGCCAGGAAGCTGACCTCGTTGCCGACCTTGCGGGCCTCCTCCTCGAACACGCGGATGAACTCGGCGCCGATGATCTTGCGCTTGGCCTCGGGCTCCTCGATGTCGACGAGCTTGCCCAGGAAGCGGTCGGTTGCGTCCACGTAGACCAGGTTCGCGTCCAGCTGGTTCTTGAACACGTCGATGACCTGCTCGCTTTCGCCCTTGCGCATAAGGCCGTGATTGACGTGCGCGCAGATGAGCTGCTTGCCGATGGCGCGGATGAGCAGCGCGGCCACGACGGAGCTGTCGACGCCGCCGGAAAGGGCCAGCAGGACCTTCTTGTCGCCGATTTGCTCTCGGACTGCGGCAACCTGTTCGTCGATGAACGCCTGGGCAAGTTCGGGGGTGGTGATGCGCACCATATCGTCGGGACGCTTGTTCGGATCCATGCAGAGCTCCTTTAGTTCGCGGGTATGCGCTGCCGTGCGCAACGCATGAGTCATAACTCTATATTATATGCGGTTGGGTCCAGGTTTTCCTTTGCCGAGACCTGCTTTTTGCCTTCGAGCAGCGGATTTACCCTATTCGGCGGCAAGCGGGCCGTGTTTGCGCGCCGTTGGGAGGCGACATTCGATTCCCTCTCGACGGCATGAGGCCGTGCGTTTTGCGCGGCTACAGGAATCGCTCTTGCTGCGCTGGCGCGGGAGCAGCCGCGTTGCCGATGCGTGCCGGCTGGATTTTATCCTGGTAGGATACGGGTACGGTATCGAGCGAAGGGGGTTCCATGAACTACAGGCGTTTGGGCAGGACGGGGCTTGAGGTCAGCGAGATCGGCTTCGGCGCTGAATGGATGCCGGGCGATGACCAGGAGAAGGTTTCCCGTTTGGTGGATTTTGCAGCGGAGCAGGGCATTAACATCGTCGATTGCTGGATGGCAGACCCGGCGGTGCGCAGGGCTTTGGGCAACGCCGTCTGCGCGCATCGCGATAAGTGGGTCGTGCAAGGCCACTTCGGCGCTACCTGGCAAAACGGCCAATACACTCGCACGCGCAACATGGATGCGGTGATCTCAGCATGGCAGGAGCTGCTGGCTTGCTTCGGCGGGCATATCGAGCTGGGGCTGATCCACTTCGTGGACGTTGTCGCCGAGTTCGACCAGATCATGGAGGGTCCCTTCATCGAGTACGTGCGTGCCGAGAAGGCCGCAGGGCGCATCGATCACATCGGCCTTTCCACGCACAATCCCGAGGTTGCGCTGCAAGCTGCAGCTACGTCGGACATCGAGATGATCATGTTCTCCATTAACCCAGCTTACGACATGCTGCCCGCTTCCGAGGATATCAACGACCTGTTCAAGGATGAGTACCAGCCCGGTCTTGAGAACACGGACCCGCAGCGCAAGCGTCTGTACGCGCTGTGCGAGGAAAACGGCGTGGGCATCACCGTCATGAAGCCGTTTGCGGGCGGGCGCCTGTTCGACGCCGAGAAGTCGCCGTTCGGTGTGGCGATGACCCCCGTGCAGGCTTGCCATTACTGCTTGACCCGCCCCGCGGTCGCCTCCGTGTTGGCCGGATTCAGGGACATTGAGGAATGCGCAGGCTGCTTGACGTACGAAACCGCCGATGACACGGCCAAAAACTACGCATCCATCTTGGCTGGCGCGCCGCAGCACGCCTATTTCGGCAACTGCATCTACTGCGGGCATTGTCAGCCTTGCGCCGTGGGCATCAACATTGCCGAGGTGAACAAGTACTCCGACCTTGCGCAGATGCAGGATGAGGTGCCCGCATCCGTTCGCGACCATTACCTTGCCCTTGAGGTTCGCGCCGGGGACTGCATCGGATGCGGCGCCTGCGAGGCGAACTGCCCGTTCGGCGTGCCTATCGCCGAGCGTATGGCGGAAACCGCCGCGTTGTTCGGCGTTTAGCGGGGAAGGGGAGCGTTGGAAGGCCTTGGCTCGATCGTCTGTGCTAAGGATTTCAGCGGGATAGGCCCGTTTCCCTGATCGCTCTCATATCAAGCACCTTTGCGATAGCGGTGCGCCGACGGGCTTTGCGGCTTCCAGGCTATAGGCAACGCCACTTGACCAGGCATTTTCTCCTGAATGTGCTCAGCCACGAGCTATCGTTTGCCTCAAGCGGTTATTTTCATTCGTGATTATAGGCACTTGCAAATATTATTATCGTCTGTGTATAATCAGCGAAATGACAGGCGCCCCTTCGCATGCGAAGGGGCGCCTGGTGGTATGGGGATAAAAAAGAAGGGAACCAGTATGAAAAAGATGAAGAATCGCCTGGCAGCGATCGCGGCCGTGGCGTTTGCCGCCGTGCTCGCCTGCGGCGTGCTGGCAGGATGCTCCTCCGACAAGGGCGAGCAGAAGGCCGAGCAGCCGGAGCAGACCGCTGCCGCAACCCTTGAGGGCAAAAGCCTCAACATCTATTGCGGCGCCGGCATGACCAAGCCGTTCCAGGAGATCGCGGACGCCTTCAAGGCCGAAACCGGCTGCGAGATGAACATCACCTTCGCCAACGCCGCGCAAATCCAGACGCAGATCAACACCACGCAGGAGGGCGACTTCTTCATCGCCGGCTCCGCCGATGAGCTCAAGCCCGTCAGCGACTACGTTGCCACCAGCACCGACCTGGTCAAGCATATCCCCGTCCTGGTCGTGCCCGCCGATAATCCCAAGGGCATCCAGACCGTTAGCGACCTTGTGAAGTGCGACACGCTCCTGCTGGGCGACCCTGAGTCCACGCCGATCGGCAAGATCGCCGTCAAGGCCATGACCGACGCCGGCGTTATGGAGCAGGTCAAGGCCTCCGGCGCCATCACCACCTCCACCACGGCGCCGCAGATCGCCGAGGCCCTGGCCAAGGGCGAGGGCGACGCCGCCATCGTGTGGAAGGAGAACGCGGGCAAGGACGGCCTGACCATCCTGGAGAACTCCGGCATGGAAAACTACGTCAAGACCGTGCCCAGCGCCGAGCTGACCTGTGCCGCCGATGCCGACGCCGTCAAGGCCTTCTCCGAGTTCCTGCAGACCGAGACTGCCAAGAACATCTGGACCAAGTTCGGCTACGAGCTGGTGTAACGCATGTCCGCGGCACCTGAGCCAAAACGTCACAGAGGCCGCAAGCGCAACATCTTCCCGGCATTGTGCATGCTGGTAACGGGGATGGTGCTCCTGTTCATCGGGAGCGCCATCTTCGCTATTGTGGCGGGCGGCATCTCGCATTTCGGCGAGGCCATCAGCTCCGAGGAGGTGTTGTTCTCCTTGCGCATGAGCGTGACCACCTCAAGCATTTCCACCGTCATCTGCCTGCTGCTGTCGCTGCCGACCGCCTATGCGCTGTCGCATGTGGCGTTTCCCGGCAAGCGCCTGGCCGAGATCCTCATGGAGCTCACGCTGTCGCTGCCTTATATCCTGCTGGGCTTCGCCTTGCTGCTGATCTTCTCGTCGCCGCTGGGCAAGGCGCTCAAGGAGGCGGGCTTCGCCGTGGTCTTCTCGCCTATGGGAATCGTGTTCGCCCAGATGATCGTGAACCTGCCCTTCGCCATCCGCATGATGCGCACCGCCTTCGCCGGCGTCAATCCGCGCATCGAGTTCGTAGCGCAGACGCTGGGCGCTATGCCCTGGGACGTGTTCCGTACCATCATCGTGCCCATGTGCCGCAACCAGATCATCAGCGCGTTCGTGCTCACCTGGGCGCGCGGCATGGGCGAGTTCGGGGCGACGCTCATGCTGGTGGGCGTGACGCGCATGAAGACCGAGACGCTTCCCGGCAGCATCTACCTGAGCATCTCGACCGGCAACACCGAAACCGCTATGGCCACGGCCATGATCATGCTGCTGGTTTCGGCGTTCACGCTGGTGGTGGCGAACGTGCTCGACCGTCCCACGGGCGCAAGCCGCGTGGGCAGGGCCGGCAAGGGATTGGGCTTGAGACGCATGAAGGCATGCGAGGAATGCGAGGGACGGCGATGAGCGGCGGCAGCATCGAGATTCGCGACATGGTGGCGCGCCGCGGCAGCTTCTTGCTGCGCGTTGACGAATTGCATATCGAGCCGCACGAGATATTCGCCATCGTGGGGGAGACGGGCGCCGGCAAGACCGTGCTGCTCGAGGCGATTGCCGGGGCGTTTCCCCTGGAGGCCGGCAGCATCCTGCTCGACGGCAAGGACATCCGCTGCCTGCCCGTGCAGCAACGGCGGTTGGGGATCGTGTATCAGGACCACGCGCTGTTCCCGCATATGACGGTTGCGGAGAACATCGGCTACGGCCTGAGGATGGCGCGCGTGCCCAAGGCCGAGGCCGCCCGCCGCGTGGAGGAGATGCTCGACCTGTTCTCCATCCGCCATATCGCCGACCGGTATCCCGGCATCATCAGCGGCGGAGAGGGCCAGCGCGCGGCGTTGGCCCGCGCGTTGGTGATGCAGCCGGAGATCTTGCTGCTCGACGAGCCGTTCTCGGCGCTTGATCCTACCACCAAGAAGCGCATGTACGAGACGCTGCGCGACGTGCACGGCCGCTTCCGCTGCACCGTCGTGTTCGTCACGCACGACTTCAATGAGGCGTGCAGCCTGGGCCATCGCGCGGGCATCATCCTGGACGGTGCGCTGCAGGCGGCGTGCCCTGCCGACGAGCTGTTCACGCGCGAGTTCTGCCCGCAGGTGATGGCGTTTCTGGGCCGCGGCTAGCGGTATCATCTTCAAGAAGGAAAACCACGCGCTAGGAAGCGCAAGGAGGAACCATATGTATATCCCGGACAGCTATCTCGATGAGCTTATCGCTTCCGACATCCCCAGCGGGATCGACCTGACCACGCATGTTCTGGGCATCGGCGGGCAGCCGGGCCGCATGGAATACTACACGCGCGACGCGGCCCTGCTTTGCGGGACCGAGGAGGCCGCCCGCATCTTCGGCGGCTTCGGCTGCACGGTGGCCGAAGCGCTTCCCAGCGGCACCATGCTTGCGCCCGGCGACGTGTTCATGACCGTTGAAGGCCCTGCTGCCGGCCTGCATATGGGCTGGAAGATCTGCCTGAACATCTTCGAGTACTATTGCGCGCTTGCCACCAAGGCCAAGCAGATGGTGGATGCCGTGCATGCCGTGAACCCGCTGTGCGAGGTGCTTTCCACCCGCAAGCTCATGCCCGGCACCAAGCCCTTCGACGTCAAGGCGCTTACAGTAGGCGGTGCCTTCCCGCACCGTCTGGGGCTGAGCGAGACGGTGCTCGTGTTCGAGCATCACCTGACCTTCTACGGCGGGCTCGAGAAGTTCATCGCCGACGTGCCGCAGCTTAAGGCGAAGGTGTGCGAGAAGAAGCTGTTCGTCGAGTCGAGCGTCGAAGACGCCGCGCGCCTGGTGGAAGCCGGCGTCGACGGCGTGCAGCTTGACAAGGTGGCGCCTGAGCAGGTTGCGCAGCTGGTGCCGCAGCTCAAGGCCATCAACCCCCACGTGACGCTCATCGCCGCCGGGGGCGTCAACCTGGGTAATGCGGCCGAATACGCGGCCACCGGCGTGGACGGCCTGGCAACCACCTGCCTGCACTTCGCCAAACCCCTCGACATGAGCGTGCGCATGAGCGCGCTGTAGGGGAGCGGTCGGGGCTTTTGCACGCTGCCCGTATGCGCGCTCCAGGGCTTGCATACGGGCAGCGTGGTGGACGCCACTTGATTTGTGCGAGATCGAGCCGCTCGCACTGCCGGCCCGAGGAAGCGCCTGGAGTTCTTATTTCGCGGGGATGATCTCGATCCACTGGCCGTCGGGGTCGGCGATGAAGTACAGGCCCATGCGGGGGTTCTCCCGGATGATGCAGCCCATCTTCTCGTGGAGTTCATGGAAGGCGTCGAAATCGTCCACGGCGAAGGCGATGTGGGTGTCCTTGCCGCCGTTGTCGTAAGGCTCCACCTGCCCGCGGTTCCAGGTGAGCTCGATTTCGAAGGGTGCCTCGTCGTTCGCCATGAAGGTGTTGGTCCAGGAGCCGTCCTCGGGGCCCATCTCGCGCACCACCTTCATGCCGAGCGCCTCTTGATAGAACTTGATGGTTGCTTCCTTGTCTAGCACGTGGGTGCAGCGATGGACGAACTTTGCCTTCATGACATGCCTCCTTTGGGTACGGAACTTGCCCTTTGCGTCGGCGCCTGCCGGCGGCCTTCTAGCGGGTGGGTGCTCAGTTGGATCCTTTTCAGACTACAATGGTAGAGTTTATCTTTTCCCGTACGGAACGTTGCCGACGGGTAGATAGTTGCCAACGTCAACACATAATCGCGACAGGGGACGTGAGTGCAAGGATTCGCGTCGGTCGCAAAGCGGAAATCCGTGTCAGCTGCAACGTGTCAGCAAGTTGTCTGCGCGCTACAGGAGCCGGTACGTGCGGCCTTCGTAGTCGATGACGCCTTCTTTGCGCAGCTTCGACAGCTCGTTCGACAACGCGCTGCGGTCGACGCTGAGGTAGCTTGCCAGCTTGGTTTGGCTGTAGGGGATGGTGAAGGCGCGGGTGCCGGCCTTTTTCTGCTGCTGCGAGAGGAAGGCGAGGATCTTGCCCCGTATGGTTTTGGGGGTCATGGCGATGGCGCGGCGGTTCATGTCCAGGTTGCTTAACGCTAAGGCGCGCATGAGGTTCGAGGAAATGTGCGCGTGGCAGCCGCACTGCTTGGGGCAAGGGTGGATGATGCGCTCGGCTTTGAGCAGCACCACCTCGCAGGCCGAATCTGCCAGCACGTCGATGTCAAGGGGCTCCATGCTGCAGGCGTATCCGTGAGCGAAAAGCGAGCCGGGTCCCAAGATATCCAGGATCGTCGTCTCGCCCCAGGCGTCCGAGACCTCGATCCGCACGCGCCCGGACAGGACGATGCCGAGGTACTCGGTGGGCTGGCCGGCGCGCATGATCCGCTCCTCCCGGCTGAAAGCCCTTCTTGTCGCCCCAAGGCAAGGCAGCATCAAGTTCGCTTCGTCTTGGGTTATGCCGGCGAAAAGCATTGAAGAAGAAGTGGGGATATCAAGCATTGGCTTCACCTGTAGTTTCTACAACAGAAATGTATGAGACACAACAGTATAGTGCAGTCACTTCGAAAAGACACCCTTTGATTGAGGAGCGCGAAATGACTGACGGGAACATGTTCTGCTTCCAATGCGAGCAAACGGCGGGATGCACCGCCTGCACCGGAGCCGCCGGCGTATGCGGCAAGACCGCCGATGTGGCTCGGCTGCAAGACGAGTTGACCGGGGCGTTGGTCGCCCTGGCCCGAGCCGAGAACGGCGGAAAGGGGGATTCCGAGTCCGACGGGCTTATGCTCGAAGGCATGTTCGCCTGCGTGAGCAACGTCAGCTTCGACCCTGAGGCCATCGCAGCCCTCGAGCGCCGCGTTCGCGCTAAGGCTATCGCCCTGGGCGAATTCGATCTGTACGACATGGGCGAGTTGTGGGACGCACAGGAGGATGTCCGCAGCCTGAAGAGCTTGCTGCTTTTCGGCATGCGCGGCGTGGCGGCGTATGCCTATCATGCGCAGGCGTTGGGGAAGTCAGATCCGGCTGTGACGGCGTTCCTGTATGAGGGTATGCGGGCCGTCGGCTCCGACCTGGGCATGGACGAGCTACTGCCTTTGGTTCTCAAGTGCGGCGAGGTCAACTTGGCCGCCATGGCGGCTTTGGAGGACGCGAACGTCTCCGCCTATGGCAAGCCCGAGCCTGCGACGGTTGAGCTCAAGGTCGAGGCGGGCCCTTTCATCGTGGTCACCGGCCACGACCTGCACGACCTCAAGCAGCTTTTGGAGCAGACCGAAGGTCGTGGCGTGAACGTGTACACCCACGGCGAGATGCTCCCCGCAAACGCCTATCCCGAGTTGCGCAAGTATCCGCACCTGAAAGGCAACTACGGCACCGCATGGCACAACCAGCGCAAGGAATTCAAGGACCTTCCCGCGCCGATCCTGTGGACTACCAACTGCCTGCTGAAGCCGGACGAGTCGTATGCCGACCGCGTGTTCACCACCGGCCCTGTGAGCTTCCCGGGCGCGCATGTCGTCGAGGCGGGCGAAGACGGCGCCAAGGACTTCTCGGCCCTTATCGATAAAGCGCTGGAGCTGGGCGGTTGGGCCGCTGATCGGACCTTCACCGGCATCAACGGCGGCACCAGCGTCACCACCGGATTCGGCTACGATACCGTGATGAGCGTCGCACCTGCCGTCATCGATGCGGTCAAGTCCGGCGACATCAAGCGCTTTATCCTGCTGGCGGGCTGCGACGGCATGCGCAAGGAGCGCAGCTACTACACCGATTTCGCCAAGATGGCGCCGTCCGACTCCGTTATCCTGACCCTTGCCTGCGGCAAGTACCGCTTCAACGACCTGGACTTGGGCAGCATCGGCGGCATCCCGCGCCTGCTGGACGTCGGCCAGTGCAACGACGCCTACGGCGCGATCAAGATCGCGCTTGCGCTAGCGGATGCCTTCGGTTGCGGCGTGAACGACCTGCCGCTTTCCATGGTGCTTTCCTGGTACGAGCAGAAGGCGGTGTGCATCCTGCTCACGCTGCTGCACCTGGGCATCAAAGGCATCTACTTGGGTCCCACGCTTCCGGCGTTCGTGAGCCCTGGTGTGCTGCAGGTGCTGGTGGACAACTACGGTATCCGCCCCATATCCACTCCCGAAGCCGACCTTGCCCAGATCATGGGCTAACCGGCCGATCGTTTCCCTTGGACGGGATTTATCCAAGGGCTGGGCTGCGACCTGCGTCGCTGCTTTTGTCCCTGTCGGCGGATACGCCAGCGTTGACGGCTATGGGAGAGGTTAGTACCCGGCAAGCGTTTTGTACCAGGGCGCCATGGCCGGTTCACTAGAGTTTCGTAAGCCTCGCGACTGTGTCGCCTCGCACGGAGGCGGCTTTAGCTGGGAGGGGGGGCTTACGAAACCCGCTTAGGTTCCGCTGCCATCGCCTCTCGTGGGTAGGCCGGGGCATGCAGACGAGGCAGCTCGATGGTGGCGACGAATACGCCGGCCATGATGAGCGCCGCACCCAGGAAGGCGATGGGGGTCAAGACCTCGCCGACAAGGAAAAACGAGAACACCGCAGAGCAGACCGGCTCGAGCGAGAAGGCGAACCCGGTGGTCTCGGCGGGAACATGCGGCTGCACGTAAGCTTGGGTGATGAAGCCGTAAGCCGAGCAGATGAGCGCGAGCGCGATGATGACCGTGAGCTCGGTCGGGGTGCTGGGAAGCGTGATGCCGCCGAGCGCGGCAGCGCCGATGCCCGAGAACAGGCTGGCGAAGGCCAGCTGCCAAACGCCCAAAGCCAGCGGGTCGACCTGTTCGACGAAGCGCTTGCTGATGATGATGTGGGCGGCGTAGACGAACGCCGAAAGCAGCATGACGAGCGCGCCGGGGTTGAGGCTGGTGAAGTCGGCGCCCGAGAGCAGCAGCATGCCGCCGGTTACGACGGCGGTGCCGAGGAGCACCTTGCGCTCGGGGGCGCGGCGCAGCAGCAGAGCGTTGGCGAAGGGCACGATCACGACCGTCAGGCTCTGCAAAAAGCCGGCAGTGGAAGCCGAGGTGAGGCTCGAGCCCAGGCACATGCAGGTGAGCTCGACCGCCATGATTGCGCCGATGGCGGCGGCGCGGACGATGAGGTCGCGGTTGATGCGGAAGGTGCACTTGTGAAAAAGCAGCACGCAGACGATGAAGGCGATGGTGCAGCGTAGCGCGACGATGCTCGTGGCGTTCATGCTGTCCATGCCGATCTTCATCAAAGGGTACGAGAAGCCCCATGCGACGGGAACGGAAAACGAGAGCGCGATTGCCTTTTTGCGATCCATGGGACTCCTTTTGTTTCGAAATGGTTTCACGAAAAGGATTGTGCGCTGCTAAAACGATGTAGTAAAGCGAATGTATCTTCAGTATGATTAAGCAATGCTAATAGAAGTTAATCAGGCTGGGGCAAAACGCGTCACGGTCTTTTTTGCCATGGGGGGGGCGTCATGTCATCACGGTATCAGGTCGTCTGCGCGGTGGTCGATCGCGGGAGCCTTAAGGCGGCGGCAGATGAGCTGGGCTACACGCAAAGCGCGGTCAGCCAGGCGGTCAAGGCACTCGAACGTGAGCTGGGCACCACGATTTTGGAGCGGGGCAAGCAGGGTGTTTCGCTTACGCGCGATGGGGAGCAGTATCTGCCCTACCTGCGCCAGATCGTGACGGCCGAGGCCGAGCTTGAGGGAAAGCGCCAAGAGCTGCTGGGCCTGTCTTCGACCGACATCCGCATAGCAACCTTCACCAACGTGAGCCGCACCGTGCTGCCGCGCGTGATCCGCGGTTTCAGCGCTCTGCATCCTAACGTGCACTTTACCCTTAAGCAGGGCGATTACACGCGCAACGCCCAGTGGGTGCACGATGGTGCGGTCGATTTTTGCTTTACCGCGCGGGGTTTTGAAGCAGGTCTCGACAAGCGTATGGTCTATCACGACGAGATGGTGGCGTTGGTGCCTTTCGACCATCCGTTGGCTGCCAAAGCGCGGGTAACGCTTGAAGATCTGGCAGCTGAGCCTTTCCTTTTGCTTGACGAGGGCGAGCAGAGCCTGGTGCTCGATGCGTTTGCCGCCCATGGGCTGCAGCCGCGGTTGACGAGCAAGGTGACCGACGACTACACCATCATGGCGATGGTTGAGGAGGGCTTGGGCGTTAGCATGCTCTATCGCCGCACCGTGGAGGGCGTGCGTGCCGAAATCAAGGTGCTTCCGATTGCGGCGGCTCCGTCGCGCGACGTGGTGGCGGCATGGCGAAGCTGGGATACCATGCCCATCGCTACCAGGAAGTTCATCGATTACATGAGCTCGCATATCGAGGCTTAGCTGCTTGCGGCAAACCGTCCTCGTGCCGTGTCGGGTTATATCGTAGCGAACGCAATGGGGCAATCAACATCAATCCAAATTGGTCGATGGAGGTAGATATGCAATTGACAACGGAACGGCTGATACTGCGCCCATGGGCCGAAACGGACGCAGAGGACCTGTACAGATACGCGAAGGACGACAGGGTGGGGCCGATTGCCGGCTGGCCACCTCATTCGAGCGTTGGCAACAGCGCGGAAATCATCCGCACCGTGTTTTCCGCGCCGGAGACGTACGCCGTTTGCCTGAAAGAAGACAACAGGGCCATCGGAAGCATAGGGCTGATGATCGGCGCGCGGTCCGACAAGGAAATCCCGGACACCGAGGGGGAAATCGGCTACTGGATCGGCGTCCCGTTCTGGGGCAAGGGGCTGATACCGGAGGCGGTTCGAGAGCTCGTTCGCCATGGTTTCGAGGACTTGAAGCTGGACAAAATCTGGTGCGGGTACTTCGACGGGAACGAGAAATCGAAACGCGTTCAGGAAAAATGCGGCTTCACCTGGCACCATACCCGCAAGGACGTCTACTGTGAGCTGATGGGCGACACCCGCACAGAGCAGATCACGTGCCTGACGAAAGATGATTGGCTGAGTCGGGGCTAAAGCTTGATAAACGACATGGTTCCCCAACGGATGCTCTTGTATCAGGGCGAAAGAGATCGAAGGTCTTCGGGCTAGCGACAGGAACCAGCTAGGCGCCCGTGTGAACAGGGGACGTAGCACTGTCCACATGCTTGCATTGTCGCAAAGATCGCAACGATGCAAGCATGGACATTTCACGGGACGCGAAACCATAAAGGTTGTCCGTAGGTTGCCAAACGAAAAGCCCCTGACCTGTTGATGCAGGTCGGGGGCTCGGAAACGCTAGATATCAGCTATTCCCGCTCAGTGACTAATCCAGTCCGAGTGGTGTCGATGTGTGTCGCACTATGCCACCAAGGGGCTGATTTATGCGCAATTTAGGCGAATCAGCTCCTTGATTCGCGGTTTTGGGAATGACTCAATTAATCCGCGAAACCGCAGGTCGTTCCTTTAATCACTCCCAGGTTTTCGCTGGGATTCGTAGCGGGCGGCTTGAAAAAGTCCGCCGCGTCCCCGTTTTCTGTTACTTCCTTTGAAGGTGCTAGCAGCTTTGATCCTCGCAATGTGCGATAAGCAATCAGCCCTATTGAATCGGCAACTGAATCTCGGTCAGCCACTCGTCGACGGATTCCTTGTTCCAGATGCCGTCAATGTAGCTCTCGCGGGAGA
>CAKTWI010000021.1 GCA_934630815.1 uncultured Senegalimassilia sp. | reverse complement strand
TCCTCGAACGGGCCCTCGGCCAGGTTCTTGATCTGCTCGAGGTAGGCCTCGAACTGCTCCTTGGACAATTTGCTCATGTGAACCCTCCTTAAGGTTACCTAAGCGCTTACCTTGTTGAACTGCAGTTTGTCGGCTTTCGCTTCCTCGCCCGCAGCTCAGCTTGTGCCTTCATTTTGCGCCGTGCCCCGGGTTGCGTCTAATGCAATCGGCATCCCAAAACCACGTCGATTCATAACCTGCATCTATACATACTGAACAATCTGGGGAGATGGTATGTAGGTTCAGGGGATTGGTTTTGCTCAATTCGTTGAAATTGACTATTCGAAACGAATTTGAATACCCAAAACGCACAGTATGTGCAAATGGTTCATAGCTTGCTTCTTTGCTATAGTGCAAACCGATAGACACCATCTATGAACGATTCGGCAAATAACATTGACAAGCGCGAATGCTGCCTAATCGTAGTTTAAGGATGAGAGGATTTCGTTTTCCGCACTTGGCTCAACAGGCTCAAAAATGGGTCAGAATCGAAATACTGTGGTGTAGCTTTGTGGTTTCGAGCTGGGTTTGCGGTTTGCGGCTCGGTATCATTGTCTTAGCAAGATGCAGATGGCGGATCTTTTGTAAGGGGGTTTGCATGGATTTCCGTCTTAGCGAGGCCGATCGCGTGCTCATCGATCATGTACGCGAATTCGGCGTTAAATATTTCAATCAAGACGCGGTCGCGCAATGGCGCTCGGATATGGGCTTGCCTGATGAGGTGGTGCGCGATTTCGTGAACCTCGATTTCAACGGGTTCGGCGTCATCCATCGCCGTGATCATGTGCGCTATGACATGCTCGCTCAGGTGCTCGTGCTTGAGGAACTCTCCCGCATATCCGGCACCACGCTGCCGTTCCAAAACGACTTCCTGCAGTTACAGATCCTCGAGGCGTTCGCCAGCCCGGCGCAAACCGACCCCATTCGCATGGAATATCAGCATACGGGGCGTTTGGCGTTCGCGTTCGCGGTGTCCGAACCTTCCGCCGGCTCGGATACCATGAGCATGAGCACGCACGTGCGTACCGTCGACGGCCACTTGACGATGAGCGGTGAGAAGCTGTTCGTCAACAACGGCGAATATGCTCCTGCGTTGCTCGTCGCCGCCATCGACGAAGATGCACCCAAGGCGGGCGGGCATCCCGCGCTTTCCATGTGGATGATTCCCTGCTCCACTCCTGGAATCACGGCGGTGCCGGAAGACAAGATCGGGCAGGAGATGCTTCCGTTCGCGCATATCCAATTCGATAACGTGCGGCTGGATGAAAGCTGGCGGTTGTCCGGTCCGGCTCGGGGCTTCTCTCAGTTGCTCGGGTTCTTCGAGTATGGACGCGTCTTCGCTTGCGCAACCGCTTTGGGGCTGGCACAGGCCGCCATGGACGATGCGGTCAAGTGGGCGGGGGAGCGTAGAGCCTTCGGGAAGAGCGTTGCCGAGTTCCAGCAGGTGCAGGAAATGCTCACCGATATGGAAGTGAAGCTCGTCAATATGCGCCATATGGTATATAAGGCTGCATGGGAGTTCGATCATGGGTGCCATGAGCGCCTGACCGTGGCTCTTATGAAGCGCTATGTGCCCCGCGCTGCCACTGAGGTTGCCAGCGATGCGATGCAGATCCTCGGTGGGCGTGGGTACACCACCCATGAGCGCATTAGCTCGATATGGCAAGACTGCCGAGGGTTTCAGATCGCCGAGGGAACCGATCAGATCATGGTCTACATCGCCGCTCCGCTTATCATGGCGAAATACGCTTCAGATATCGAAGGTTAGCGGTTTGCGACATACATATGTTTAGCAGTAAGGAGCGGGCGTTTGCCCGCTCCTTATTTGTGTAAGCGCCCAACCGTTCGTCGGCTCATTCGGCTCGATAGGGGTTATCCGATGCTGCTCATCGGTACTTATGTCTACCGATTCCCGTTTCTATGAATTGCAACCCGTAATCTATAGAAATGAGCGAAAAACCTATGCAAAACACTCGCATGAAACAGAAAACGATAGACAGTATCTATAGTCCGATGGACAAATCTACAATACTGACCGTAACCTTATATGCAGATTCGGCGGATTATACTTAGCGAATTTGTTCTTGGATCGGCAACGTTTTATGGAGTTAATCCAAGACGCTTACCGCTTTGAGGGAATTCTGGCCCCCTCAAAGCGGGAGCGATCGTCTTGCTTTTCAACTAAGGAGGAAGAAAGTGGGCGAAACCGCTAAGTACACGGATAAGATGAGCGTGCGTCACATTCTCATCGTTATCTCGGGCATCATGATCACGTTCGGATGCTCGGCTCTGGTCTTCTCGACCTGGAGCGCATTCCAGGCAGTCGTGCCTGAGCAGTTGGGCGTCGACACCGCTACGTGGGCGCTCTACATCACCGTTCTGTATCTTGCCGAGGCTTTCTCGGCGCCGTTCATCGGCAAGCTGCTGGCTAAGACCGACATCCGCATCGTGCTGTCCGTCTCCGCACTGCTCGTCGGCCTCGGCTTCATCCTGATCTCCATCGTGAAGACCCTTTGGATCTTCTACGTTGCCGGTCTTATGATGGGCCTTGGCGAAGTCGGTCTGCTGTGGCTGGCCGTCCCCACGCTGTGCAACAAGTGGTTCAACAAGAACTCCGGCACCATCATCGGCGCCTGCATGGCCTTCACCGGCATCGGCGGCGCGATCTGGCTGCAGGTGTTCAATGCCCTGAACGCTTCCGGCATGGACATCTGGACCATCTACATGATCTGGGGCATCGCTGCCCTGGTCACCTCCCTGCCGTTCACCCTGCTGTGCATCCGCTCCACTCCCGAGGAGTGCGGCTGCCTGCCCTATGGCGCTCCGCAGACCGCTTCCGGCAAGCCTGCCGGTCTTGATGCCGGTAAGGCCATGAAGTCCGTCGCCTTCTACGCCGTGTTCCTGCTGGCCGGCATCATCAACCTGCTGACCATCGTCGCTCAGCAGTTCCCGAAGTACACCAAGTCCCTCGACGACGGCACCGGCACCATGCTGGCCGTGGGCGTCACCATGGCAACCGTCATGATGGCTTCCCAGGCCGTCTGCAAGCTTGCCCTGGGTGTGTGCGCTGACAAGAACTCCAAGGTCAGCTTCCTGGCCGCTTGCGCAACCGGCATCATCGGCGTGCTGCTCGTGTGGTTCGGCACCGGTTCCACCATGGTCCTGTACGCTGGCGCCGCCGTCTACGGCTTCTTCTTCGCCAGCTGCGTCGTGCTCGTGCCGATCCTGGTTCGCCAGCTGTTCGGCCAGCGCGAGTACCCCGAGATCTACTCTCGCGTGTCCATGTTCGTCAACATCGTGGGCGCTATCGGTGCTCCGTTCTGGGCTCTGTTCGGCAAGAACTACCCGATGCTGTTCACCGTCGCCATCGTCCTGCTCGTCGTCGTCCTGCTGCTCGGCATCTTCTGCTTCGGCAAGATGAAGGGCCTGCAGGAGCAGTGGACCGAGTAATCGGCGTTCGCTCAAATCGTTACAGGCTGCGGCAAAACCCGTTGCCTATAGGAAAAGCCGCCCCGCGTGGGGCGGCTTTTTCAGTGTTTGGAATCCCATTCGAAGCTTCGGGTGAACTCGATGAAGTTCTCGACCGCCCGCGTTTTGTAAGATGCCGTTTTAAATGTCAGGCATACGGTGTGGAAGTCGTCGTCGATTTGGGTGAGCTTCTTGGTGATAAGCTCGCGAAAAGGGGAGAGTCCGATCGTGTTGAGGGCCAACCCCACGGTCCCCGTGGTGCTGTCCACCATCGAACCCAAGGTGATCTCATCGTTGGCGCTTGTGTGATAGGGCGTGATGCCGTGGGTTTTCATGAGCTGGGCCACCTCGGCGCCGATGGGCGTGTTAGGCGGGTAGGTGATCACCTCGCGCCCGCGCAGGTCCTCAAGCTTGAGGTTTTTGCTCCATGCAAGCTTATCGCTTCGATGCACCACGGCTACGAGCTGCTGCGTGAGCACGGGGACGAAGGTGAGGTTGGTCTTGTCGGGCACATAGGCGGTGAAGGCAAGCTCGTAACGATCGTTCTCCAGGTCTTCGACCAAGGGAAGCGTTAAGCCCTGGAAGACGTTGACTTGAGCGCTTCTGCCATATGTCTCGCGATAGCCCTTGATCAGCGCGGGGAGATAGTCGCTCTGGATGGTGTAGATGGCCCCGATATCGATGCTTCCCGTCGGCGAGCCCGCATGCTCCTTTGCCAGGGCGATGCCCTTCTCAAGGGCGTTGAGCGCCTCTGTCGCGTATTCGTAGAATTCGGCCCCATAGCGGGTCAGCTTGATGGTTCGCCCCTCGCGCTTGAACAAGGGGATGCCAAGCTCCTTTTCCAGCTGCGAGATCGAATTCGAGAGCGTTGGCTGCGAGATGAACAGCTCTTCGGCAGCATGGGTGTAGTGCTTAACCTCGGCTAACTTGCGAAAATAATACAGCTGTGACAGGTTCATAGGTCCCTCCGGCTTGCAGCGTTCGCGTGAGAGCTTATAAAGCAACTGTAATGCATTGCAGGCGTTCAGGTGCCGCAAATCTCGGTGGGGTGCGGGATTGCTTCACGCGTCGCCGCGGTTCACCGGGAGATCCGTTTCATTGAGCGGATTCCGAGTCCCGTGCGGTCGGTTCCTACATAGGACGGGCATCGTCTGGTTCGGTTTCGATAAGTACCGGTTTCGCTTGTTCTGCAGATGGATGGATGACCCCTCGCTCTTCCCTCCATATAGCGAAAAACCGCCCCGAAGGACGGTTTTTCGCACAAGCTGAAGGCAAGCGCTTAGGCTTGGAACCCGGAACCGGCCTAAAGGAGTTTCCGGTTCTAGGAGGGTGATGCTTAGTCGAAGGTGTATTCGATCTTGCCGCCGTGGTTCTGGCACTCGCGGGCGATCGTGATGCGCTGCACGCAAGGAGCGCCTTCCTCAAGCCACATGGCGCGGCAGTCGCGATACAGGCGCTCGGTGGGGCCGTAGGGGCAATCCTCGAAGTAGCCGTCGCCGCCGAAGATCTCGAGCATCTCGTCGGACACCAGTTTGACGGTGTCGATGGAGAACAGCTTGCAGATAGCGGCCTTCTCGGTGACGTAGTCGTTGTGCGGATCCTTGTTGAAGTCGCGAGCGAAATCGTAGATGGCGCAACGCAGGACATGGATCATCTTCTGCATGTCGGCGATCTTGGCCTTGATCATCTGACGGGAAGCGATCGGCTTGCCGAAGGTGACGCGGTCGTTGGCGCGCTTGAGGGAGATCTCGAGCATACGCTGGGCCATACCAAGGTTGGACATGGCGATGTGCACGCGGGAAACGGACAGGGAGTGGATGGCGATCTCCATACCCTGACCCTCCTTGCCGAGCAGGTACTTCGGCTCGAGCACCAGGTTGGTGAACTTCAGGCCCGCATGACCGGCGCCGCGGCAACCCATCATGTGGGGCATGGGGACGATTTCGAAGCCCGGAGCGTTGTTGGGAACCAGGAAGCCGGACAGACGGGTGTCCTTGTCGTCATCGGGGTTGGTCACGGCGATGACGTAGGTGTAATCGGAGCAGTCGGTATGGCTGATCAGCCACTTCTCGCCGTTCAAGACATAGTTGCCGTCGGCGTTCTTGATCGCGGTGGTGTGCAGGTCGGCGCCCGTGCCGCCGGTCTGCTCGGTGATGGCGAAGTTGCAGTACACGGTCTTGTCCTGGAACTTGCTCATCAGCTCGGCCTTGACCTCGTCGGTGCCGTAGTCGTCAAGGATGCGCCAGTTCATGTCGGCAGCGTGATGCAGGTGCATGCGCATGCCGCCCGGGCCGCGGGAGAACTCTTCCTGGACGCGCAGGATCTCAAGCTCATCGAGGTCCCATCCGCCGTACTCGCTGGGCAGGTAGAAGCGATACAGGTCGTTTTTCTTAGCCAGCTCGTAGAACTCCTCCGGGAAGGTGTTGGTGACCTCGACCTCTTTCTGAATCTCCTCGAACGGACCCTCGGCAAGCTCGCGGATCTGCTTCAGATACGCTTCAAACTGCTCGTCGGTGATCTTTGCATTGGGATTCATCTGGAACCTCCTTAGACTTTGCCCGCCCATCTGTGCTCACGTTTTGCCCAGGTAGGCTGTATCGGCTTTCGACACCATCGATTATGCGACCCTGATTTCGAGAAATCCAATTCAGCGTCCCAAACGATTCGGGCGAAATCATTTGGAAAACGAATAATGGCGGAAACACTGTCGAAATCGGTTCTGATTTACTCCATAGTCCCAGGTGAATGGCAGATTTTCAACCAAACGAAAATCACCCCCGCCGCCTCGTCTGAGGCTGCGGGGGTGCAAGATGGCGGGTGTTTGCGTTGTTATTTGATCTGATCCATGTTCAGCATGGAGATGCGGTCCATGGAGCGTTTCACGATGCCGATGCCCTCGATCAGCGCATAGAGCTCGAAACCGCTCTTGCAGCGGAATGCGCATTCCTCGCAAGGGATCTTGTTGCAATAAGCGAAGGCGTCTTCAGCGGCCAGCGCGAACACCAGGGGAGGGAATTTCTTGGGCATGATGTATTTCAGCTGCATGCCCGTGAACGTTTTAAGGGCGACCCAGCGGATGCGGTAACGCGATGCATCCTGGATCTTCCACGTGACGATGACGGCATTGTTGTTGAAGCCTCCGTCGATGCGGTAGTCGAATGCAACCCCCTCGGGCAGCTCATCAGCATCCACGAACGTCATATGCTCGTTATCGGTGCCCGCATCGTCGTTGAGGCACGTGTACGGCGGCTGGCCCACCAACGTGCGTCCGGTGCCCGTGTAGGAAGCCTCCGCGTCGCCGTTGAGCGCGACCAGCACGTTTCCTGCCGTATCCTTCACGAAGGGAAGGTCGTCGGCCGCAACGCGGGGCTTCCAGGTTGCGCGCGTGCGCGTGATGCTGTATTGCTGTTCGATCATTGCTATTCCTCGATACCCATACGATGCTTGATTTCCTTGGCCAGCACGAAACGCTGCACCTTGCCGGTGGCGGTGCGGGGAATCTCGTCGATGACCTCAAGGCGTTCGGGCCACAGGCGTTTGGCTATCCCCTTGCCATTCATGTATTCTAGCAAGTCATGCAGGCACAGCTCTTCTCCGTCCGGATCGGCTGGCACGGCGAACAGGCAGATCCTCTCGCCAAGACGCTCATCGGGCATGCCGATCGTTGCATGATCGATGATCTGGTCCCAACCCATGACGTCGTCATCGACCTCGCGAGCGGATATGTTCTCGCCACCACGGATGATGATTTCCTTTTTGCGGCCGTTGATCTTCACGCGGCCCTGCTCATCGATGGTGCACAGATCGCCGCTGTAGAACCAGCCGTCATCGTCTAAGGCCTCATCGGTGCGTTCCGGGTCGTTCAGGTAGCCTACGAACATATGCGGCCCGCGACTTGCTTCCTCTCCTTGGACGCCTGGGGAGACCTCTTGGCGATGCTCGTCGACGGCCTTCACTTCGATCCCAGGATAGGGGACGCCCGAGAAGCGGCCGTTCCACTCCACGCATTTGTTGCGGGGAACCCGCAGGTGAGGGCAGCTTTCGGTGGAACCATACAGCTCGCAGAGCAAAAACCCATGGCGGTTCGCCAGCTCGATGAGGCTGCCCGGCACGGGAGCTCCTCCGCACAGGAAGTACTTGAGGGTGGGGATGGTCTCGCTCGATTCCTCGAGATATTTCAGCAAGTCGTGCACGAACGGGGTAGCGCCGCAGGACCAGGTGACGTTCTCCCGGTTGATCAGCTCGACCGCCTCATCGGCCTTGAAGCGCAGCTGCAGCACGCAGCGTCCGCCTGTGAGCATCGGCGAGATCAGGCCATGGAAAAAACCCGTTGCATGATTGAGCGGGGAAGGCATCCATACGGTGTCGTCCGGACCCAGCTCGAGGTCACCTGAGAACACCCGCTCCGAATACAACAAGTTGTTATGCGTGAACAAGGCGGCTTTCGGTTTTCCGGTCGTGCCCGATGTCGACAAGATGCAGACAACATCGTCGGAATGCGCAGGGCTTGGGCCGGTGAAGGGCGCAACGGATTCCAAGACCTTTGATAGCGTTGCGGCGCTTTCGTCGTGTGCCGGCTGAGTTTTATCGATGAGCAGCAAAGCGCGCAACGAAGGGACCTTGTCCCTGAACTTCTGGAATTCCAGCTCGTAGTCCGTTTTATACGAGAATGTGGGGCAGATATATGCCGTCGTGCCCACCTGATTGAAGATGTACTTCAAATCGGCAGCGTTCATGGCGGTTGCAACGGGATGCATGACGGCGCCGATTTTAACGCACGCCACGTAGATCATGCAGAATTCCGCCCATTTGGGAACCTGAAAGGAGACGACATCGCCGTTTCGCACGCCCTTTTCCAATAACCAGGCTGCGATGCGGCTTGCTCCCTCGTCCACGTCGCGATACGTCAACGTGCAACCGAGGTCGTCCTGAACGTATACGCGATCGGCGAATCGAGTGCTGCGGTCCTGCCAGACGTCTGCGATGGTGTCGGTTCCCCAGGCGCCGCTTTCGTAAAAGCGGCGCTTTTCAGCTTCGTTGATTTTGACGTCGGTGATCATAGGACCCCTCCATATGATATGGGGAAGGGGCGAACGGCGTCGCCCCTTCCCAAGCAACTCTGTCGCTATGCAAGAAAGCCTTTGGGTAAGGATAGATTACTTGCCCTGAAGCACTGCCAGGTCGACGGGGCCGCAAACGGCGCCCTCGGCCTCGGCGGCCTTGATCTCGTCCTCGCTGTAGCCGAGCTCCTTCATGACGTCCTCGGTGGCAGAACCCAGCTTGCCGCCCGGGATCAGATCCTCAGTCTCGCCCAGCTCGAACTGGACGGGGGCGGTGGGGCACCAACGCGGGCCGGCGGGATATTGAACGGGCTTGATGTACTCGTTGATCAGCGCGTTCTGGTCCTCGTAGATGTCGTTCGGCGTCTGGGCCGGCTCGCAGGGCATGTCGTTCTCGGAGAACATCTTCAGCAGCTCCTCGCGCGTGAACTGCGCGAAGCCGTCGTCGAGGATCTTGACGACCTCGGGAGCAAGGCCCTTGTCGTTGACGGTCTGGCAGCAGCTGTAGTCCGGATGCTCAGCAAGCTCATCGCGGCCGATGAGGTGCATGACGCGCGGCCAATCGCGGTCGTACTCGGGCAGGCACAGGACGACCCACTTCTGGTCCTTGGAGCGGAACACGTTGTTCAGCGGGTTGTTGACCTCCAGGCGGCTCTTCGGATAGGGGTTGCCGTACTGGGCGGAGATCATGCCCGTAGCCAGGGTGTAGATGCCGGCGTGCTGCAGCGCGCAGGTGACGTAATCGCCTTCGCCGGTCTTCTCGCGGCCCTGCAGCGCGGCCAGGATGCCTGCCACCAGGAACACGGAGCACTGGTAATCGCCGTAGCCGTTGGTCGGGATCATGGGGGAGTCGCCCTTGTTGACGGTGGTGCCGAAGACGCCGCCGCGGCCCATGTAGCAGGTCACGTCGAAGCCGGCAGCATCCTTCTCAGGACCCTTCTTGCCGTAGCCCAAGCCATGGCCCATGATCAGGCGCGGGAACTTCGCATGCAGGCTCTCCCAGTCCAGGCCCATCTTGGCCAGGGACTTGGTGCGGGTGTTGGTGATGAAGACGTCCGCGTCCTCGAGCAGCTTCATCATGACCTCGTTGCCCTTCTCGGACTTCAGGTTCAGAGCGACGAAGCGCTTATGGAAGTTGGCGACGTCGAATGCGAGGTTCTCCTCGTCGCTGGAAGGCATGCCGAACACGACCGCCTGGTTCGTACGGCACGGATCGCCCTTGAACGCCTCGACCTTGATGACGTCGGCACCCCACTCGCCGAGGATACGGCCGGTGGTCGGGGTTGCCAAGAACGTGGTGAGGTCGACGACCTTCAGACCCTTCAAAGGTTGCATACTAAAATCCTCCTTGCTTAGATGCGTTCCCGGTTGTCCGGGGGTTCGAGCGCTTCAGCGTTCTGGCTCGCTGGCGGCTCGATAGCGTTTCGCTGGTAAGGAAAAGAGGGCCATCCACACAATGGCAGACGACCCTCCTCTCGAAGTGAATTTGTTCCTGCGATCGACGCCGATCAAAGGGTGATTACAGCTGGTACTCGACCTTGCCGCCGAACTTCTGGCAGTTGCGGGCAATGGTGATGCGCTGGACGTTCGGGGCGCCCTCCTCGAGCCACATGGCGCGGGCGTCGCGGTACAGGCGCTCGGTCGGGCCGTAGGGGGAGTCCTCGAAGTAGCCGTCGCCGCCGAAGATCTCCAGCATGCCGTCGGAGACGATGCGGGTGGAGTAGATGGAGAACAGCTTGCACATGGCGGCCTTCTCCTCGATGTACTTGCCGTTGGGGTCGGCGTCGTACTCGCGGCCGAAGTCGTAGACCATGCAGCGCAGCGCGTGCGTGTACATCTGCATCTCGGCGATCTCGCGCTTGATCATCTGGCGGGAAGCGATCGGCTTGCCGAAGGTGATGCGGTCGTTGGCGCGGGCCAGGGAGATCTCCAGCATGCGCTGGCACATGCCCAGGTTGGAGGCGGCGATGTGGGCGCGGGAGACGGACAGGGAGTGGATCGCGATCTCCATGCCCTGGCCCTCTTCGCCGAGCAGGTACTTCTTGTCCAGCTTCATGTCGGTGAACTTCAGGCCGGTGTGGGCAGCGCCGCGTGCGCCCATCATGTGGGGCATCGGGGTGACCTCGTAGCCGGGGGTGTCGACGGGCACGAAGAAGGCGGACAGGCGCTCGTCGCCGGACTTGGACTCGTCGGTGACGGCGATGACGTAGGCGAACTCGCAGCAGTCGGTGTGGGAGATCAGCCACTTCTCGCCGTTGAGGACGTAGTCGCCGTTCTCGTCCTTCACCGCGGTGGTGTGGATGTCGGCGCCGGTGCCGCCGGACTGCTCGGTCAGGGCGAAGCAGGTGAAGATGGTCTTGTCCTGGAACTTGTCCATGTACTGGGCCTTCAGCTCATCCGAGCCGTAGTCGTCCAGGATGCGCCAGTTCAGGTCGGCTGCGTAGTGCAGGTGCATGCGCATGCCGCCCGGGCCGCGGGAGAACTGCTCCTGCACGCGCAGGATGTCGAGCTCGGACAGGTCCCAGCCGCCGTACTGGGCCGGCAGGGCGAAGCGGTACAGGTCGTTCTCCTTGGCCAGCTCGTAGAACTTCTCCGGGAAGACGTTCGTGACCTCGATCTCGGGCTGCATCTCCTCGAACGGGCCCTCGGCCAGGTTCTTGATCTGCTCGAGGTAGGCCTCGAACTGCTCCTTGGACAATTTGCTCATCAAATCCTCCTTTGGGAAATTGGGATCGGTTCCTTCAACCGAATCCCTTTGACGCCACCCATTTTGCGCACTTTCAACGCTTTGGTCTAATGCATGAAATCTAGCGGTTTCCCGGGCAAATCATAGAAGCAATGCATAGTAACCTATACATGCCGCATATAATCCCAGGTGAGCATGAGTAAGGGGGATGGGAAAGATATGTTGGATATATGAATCAACCGATGTTGTTATATGGGACAGCTGAAGTAAAGTGTCCAAATCGGTGATTCTCGAGGACTGATTGCTACTGCACTACCATCATTTTCACCTCTTGACATATGGCAGATGTTAGGAGGCGTCGATTTCTGGTTTAAAGGTCGATTTCAAGCAGTTTGCAGCGAAAATTTGCACTAGTACAATATTATGTAGCCCTAACGGTCTACGAGTTCTAACTCATTATTTATGATCCGGATCGGAATCCTAGAAGGCGGGGAGAGTTGCTATGAATGAACGGTTTGCTGCATCTTTTCCGGCCGCCTTGTCCTATTATGCTGCGCTCTCACCTGTTGCCGGGTTCCAGGGTCGTTGCGCTATGAGCATCCCCGCGGATATCGATGGTAAGCGGGTCCTTGATGTCTGTTGCCGTAAAGGTAAGGGGGCCTTCGCCTTGGCAGATGCCGTCGGGACCTCGGGGTTCGTCGTCGGCGTTGACCCTGATGCGGACAATGTTGCTGCCGCATGTGCTGCGGCGCCGAAAAATCACTGGGCTGGTGCGTCTTGGGAGCGTCACCTTCGTTTCTTGCCTGCGATTCCCGAAAACCTTTCCCAAGCTTGCATAGAAGACGGATCTTTCGACCTGGTGTACATCAACAGCGTTCTGAACCTTGCGTGGTCTATGCCTGCTTCGCTTGCCGAATTCGCCCGGGTGTTGACGCCCGGAGGAAGGCTGTGGGTTGCGCAAGGCGTGTTCGTCGAGGATGGGGTGGATGCGCAAAGGGAGCGTGCGGCTATCGGGGGCAGTGCGGATGGATCAGGCGAGGGTGCGGCTCTTGGGGACGATACGAATGCGGCCAGTGCGGGTGCGGCTCTCGCGCATCCCGACGGTAGGTCATCGGCAATGTGCAGACATTTGCCCATGGTCGGCGAATCGGATTCGATCGATGTGTTTTCCCGGGCCCGTTCGCGCGTAACGTTCACACGGATGTGCTTGGATGCCGGTTTCGCTTCCGTCGCTTTTTCGTCCGTATCGCCGATCTCCAATGAAGATCTGCGCGAAGGGATAAGCCCTAGCGGTGCACGGTTCTGCCTTGCCGATGCCTGTGCAACCATATAACGTAGTTGAGATGTTCCGAACCGGCGCATATTGCGTTTTATGGTGAACTTGCGTCTGAGGACGCCGGTGCTGGTAAATCAATCTTCCGTATGGTATAAAAGTTTTGCATTGCAGCAAGCGCGCGACGGCGCGCACCATACTTTCGCAGACGGAAAGTGGGTTTTTACCCGCTTTTTTGTATGTTAGGGCACAGAAAGGAGCTTATGAGCGTGCTCAGCAAGAAGGAAACCGAGCTGCTTGACGCGCTGGAGCCCCGTGCGGCGTCCGAAGGCGTTGAGATCGTGACCGTGCAGGTCGTAGGCGCCAAGAAGGCGCCTACTATTCGCGTGTTCATAGACACGCCCGAGGGCGTGAGCTTCGATGAACTGGCGAAAGCGCAGGCATGGATCAACGACATCATGGATGCGCTCGACCCGTTCCCCGGAGCCTACACCCTGGAGGTGTCCTCGCCGGGCATCGACCGCCCGTTGCGCACGGAGCAGCATTTCGCGCGTTACGCCGGTCAGCAGGCCGTGGTGAAGCTCGCGCACCCCATCGACGGGCGCAGCAACTTCACCGGCACGATCGTTTCGGCCGATGACGGCAACGTCGTCATGGACGTCGACGGCCAGCAGGCCGTCCTGCCGATCGATCAGATGAAACGCGCCCACCTGAAGGGCATCGTGGATTTCAGCTCCTAGCCGGGGCTGTTTGGAGAAAGGAAGCTAAAACGTGGCAAGTTCTGAGTTGATCGAGGCTTTGCAGGCCTTGGCCCATGAGCGCAAGATCGACGAGTTCTATCTGATCGACCGCTTGGAAGCCTCCCTGGCCAAAAGCTATCAGCATATCCTCGACCTCGAGTGGGACGCTCGAGTGACCATCGACCGCCAGACGGGCAAGATCTACGTCTACGAGCTGGTCCCGGTCGGCGAGCCCGACGAGGAGACCGGCGAGTACTCCGAGTTCGAGGAGCGCGACGTCACCCCCGCCGACGTCAGCCGCATCGCCGCGCAGAACGCCAAGAGCGTCATCAGCTCCATCGTTCGCGAGGCTGGCCGCCAGTCCATCTACGAGGAGTTCGCCGGCCGCGTCGGCGACCTGGTCACCGGCACCGTGCTGCAGGGCACGCCCGATTTCACCATCATCAAGATCCGCGACGGCGTCGAGGCCGAGCTTCCGCATTACGACGTGAAGCGTTATCCCGGCGAGCGCAACGAGCGCCCCGCCGGCGAGCATTATCGCCACAACCAGCGCCTGAAGGTGCTCATCATCGAGGTCCGCGATCCCGGTTCGGACGCGCCGCGCATGCGCGGCGAGCAGGCCCGTCCGGCCATCGTCGTGTCCCGCACGCACCCCGACCTTATCCGTCGCCTGTTCGAGATCGAGGTTCCCGAGATCTACGACGGCCTGGTCGAGATCAAGTCCATCGCTCGCGAGCCCGGTGCCCGCTCCAAGGTCGCCGTCACTTCCCGCGAGCATAACCTCGACCCCGTGGGCGCCTGCGTCGGCCCCAAGGGCAGCCGCGTGCGCATGGTCGTCGAGGAGCTGCGCAACGAGCGCGTCGATGTCATCCAGTGGGATGAGGACCCGGCTCGCTACGTGGCGAACGCCCTTTCCCCGGCCAAAGTCGATCGCGTCCTGGTCGACGAGGAGAACAACTACGCAACCGTCATCGTGCCCGACGACCAGCTGTCGCTGGCCATCGGCAAGGAGGGCCAGAACGCCCGCCTCGCCGCGCGTCTGACCGGTTGGCATATCGACATCAAGTCCGCCAGCTTCACCGGCGCCCCGCTTCCGAAGACCGAGAACATGCTCATCGACGAGGATGACCTCGAGGACGAGGAAGAGCTGTGCGCTTACGTTGACGAAAACGGCGTCCGCTGCCGCAACCATGCCCGTCCCGACAGCTGCTTCTGCGGCATCCACGACGGCCTGGACGAGGAATAGGCGTCACATATGGCAACGGCAACCAACACGGGCAAACGACAACGCAGCTGCATCGCCTGCGGCGCGCAGGCCGATAAAACGGGCCTGCTGCGCATCGTACGCACCCCTGAGGGGGCCGTTGCGTTCGATGCCACCGGCCGCGCACCGGGTAGGGGCGCCTATGTGTGCTCCGCGGAATGCTTCGCAGCCGCGTGTAAGAGGAACAAGCTCGACCGAGCGCTTAAGGCGACGCTCGGCAGCGATGATTACGACCGGATCGCCGCCGATATCGCCGCGCACGCGCGCGATGCGAGGGAAATGTAGAGGAGTGGTATATGGCCAGCATGCGAGTACATGAGTTGGCGAAGGAGTTTAACATGTCCAGCAAGGACATGCTCGATAAGCTCCACGAAATGAAGATCACCGCGAAAAGCCATGCCAGCATGCTGGCTGAGTCCGATGTGGAGAAGGTTCGCCAGAACTTGTCCCCTGAAATCAAGGAGCGCGCGGGCGAGCTTCCGGCCGAAGAGGCCAAGCAGCTCGCCGAGGAGCGCGCCGAGGCCAAGCGTCAGCAGGCCGAGGCCGAGCGCGCCCGTCGCGAGGCCGTCGAGCAGGAGCGTGCTGCCCGCGAGGCCGAGCGCGCCAAGCGCGCTGAAGAGGGCGGCTCTGCAGCCAAGCCCGCTGCCGCCAAGCCGCAGGCCAAGAAGGTGACCAACAATCCCTTCGAAAGCCTGGCAAGCCAGATCGAATCCGAGAAGGAGCGCGTGGCCCGCGAGGCCGCCGAGCGCAAGGCCCGCGCCCGCGCCGCCGCCATGGCCAAGGAAGTCGCCAAGAAGCAGGCCGTCGAAGAGGCCCTGCGCAACCGCAACTCCAAGGGTTCGGCCCACAAGCCCGCAGCCGCGGCGCCCAAGCGCCAGGCACCGGTTCTCGGCGCCCGCAAGTCCAGCTTCGACAGCCTGCTCTCCCAGATCGAGTCCGAGAAGCAGCGCATCGAGAAGCAGAAGGCCGAGCAGCCCGCCCGCGGCGCCGATGCCAACAAGCAGCAGCGCGGCTCCCGCAAGCACGGCAAGAAGGGCATGCACGTCGAGCAGCACGTGCCCGAGCTCGAGCAGCAGGCTTCGGGCGAGGACCGCTACGCCCAGATGGCCGTGAAGGCCGAGGAGTTGCAGCGCGACAAGGTGCTTGCCGAGGCGCGTGCCGCCGTCGCCGCCGCCAACTCCCATGAGGGCGAGGGCCGTCGTAAGAAGCGCAAGCAGAAGCGCGAGGCTGAGGCCCGCGAGCGCATGGAGATGGAGGCCATCGAGCGCGGCCTCGATCCCAGCCTCGTGCTCGACGATTCCGTCGTCGAGATCCCGCAGGGTTCCACCGTGGCAAAGTTCGCCGAGCTGCTCGGCGTGCAGCCTAACGACGTCATCAAGCGTCTGTTCATGCTCGGCCAGGTGCTCACGCTCACGCAGTCCATGTCCGACGAGCTCGTCGAGCTCATCGCCGACGACATGGGCCGCAAGGTTCGCGTCGTGTCCCCCGAAGAGGAGTTCGCCATCGTCTACCACGATAGCGACGAGGACCTCAAGCCGCGTCCGCCCGTCGTCACCGTTATGGGCCATGTCGACCACGGCAAGACGTCGCTGCTCGACGCCATCCGCCACACCGGCGTCGCCGAGGGCGAGGCCGGCGGCATCACGCAGCACATCGGCGCCTCGGTCGTGCGCATCGGCGATCGCCAGATCACCTTCATTGACACGCCCGGCCATGAGGCCTTCACGGCCATGCGCGCTCGCGGTGCCCAGGTGACCGACGTCATCGTCCTGGTCGTCGCCTCCGACGACGGCGTCATGCCGCAGACCATCGAGGCCATCAACCACGCCAAGGCTGCAAACGTGCCGATCGTGGTGGCCGTCAACAAGATCGACAAGCCCGGCGCCAACCCCGACCGTGTGCGCCAGGAGCTCGTCGAGTACGGCGTCATCCCCGAGGACTGGGGCGGACAGAACATGTTCGTCAACGTTTCGGCTAAGAAGAAGCTGCACATCGACGACCTGCTCGAGACCATCCTGCTGCAGGCCGACGTGCTCGAGCTTCGCGCCAACCCCGATGCGCTTGCCTCCGGCTTCGTCATCGAGGCCAACCTTGACAAGGGCCGCGGCCCTGTGGCTACCGTGCTCGTGCAGCGCGGCACGCTGCATCCGGGCGACACCGTCGTTGCCGGCACGTCCTACGGACGCGTCCGTGCGTTGGTCGACCCCCGCGGTCAGCACGTCGAGGGCGCCGCTCCTTCTTACCCGGTCGAGATCCTGGGCCTGAACAGCGTGCCGGTCGCCGGCGACGAGTTCCGCGTGTTCGAGGACGAGCGCGATGCCCGCAAGCTGGCCGAGGAGCGCGCGCTGCGCGCACGCCTGGCCGAGCAGGAGACCAAGTCGCACATGAACCTGGACGACCTGTTCAACCGCATCGAGGAGGGCAAGCAGACCGACCTGAACCTTATCGTGAAGGCCGACGTGCAGGGCTCCATCGAGGCGCTGCGCGACGCGTTCAACAAGATGGACCAGTCCGAGGTCAAGATCAACATCGTGCACTCCGCGGTCGGCGGTATCACCGAGACCGACGTCACGCTGGCTGCGGCCTCCGACGCCATCATCATCGGCTTCAACGTGCGCCCGACCGGCAAATCCAAGCAGCAGGCTGAGAAGGAGAAGGTCGACATCCGCCTGTATCGCGTCATCTACCAGGCCATCGAGGACATCAACGCAGCCCGTGTGGGTCTGCTCAAGCCCGAGATCGTCGAAGAGGATACCGGTACCGCCGAGGTTCGCGAGACCTTCAAGGTCCCGAAGGTGGGCACCATCGCCGGTTGCTACATCACCGACGGCGAGCTGCACCGCGACGATAAGATCCGCCTCGTGCGCGAAGGCACCGTCATCTTCGAGGGCGAGCTTGCATCCCTGAAGCGCTTCAAGGATGACGTGAAGGCCGTCAAGCAGGGTTACGAGTGCGGCATCGGCATCGCCGGCTACCAGGACCTCAAGGTCGGCGACACCATCGAGGGCTACACCATCAAGGAAGTCGAGCGCACCGAGTAATCGGCGTTAGCTGCCTGCGAAGGCGGCGCGCCCCCGGCGTTTGAAAGGGCTCCGGTTCTCGAACCGGCCCGCCCCGCAAGGCAGGTACCATACGTACCGGTCTTGCGGTGACGGGGCGGATTCGAGGCCGGGGCCCTTCTCGCTACCTTCGAGGTGCCCTATACTTCATGTATCCAAACCTGACCCTTCAGAGGAGCTGTATCTATGAAGCAAGGTTCCACCAACCGTAAAGTCAACCAGCAGGCGCGCGAGGTCATCGCGTCCATTCTGCTTTTCGAGATTTCCGACCCGCGCCTGTCGCTGGTCACCATCACGGGCTGCGAGGTCAGCTACGACCGCAGCGTCTGCAACGTTTTCTACACCGCCGATCGCGGCGAGTACGAGGAAGTAGCCGAAGCCTTCGAGAAGGCCTCGGGCCGTATCCGCTCGCTCATGGCGCGTCAGCTTTCCTGGCGCGTGGCGCCTGCGCTGCGCTTCATCCTGGACAAATCCGTGGACGAAGCCGAGCGCATCGCCTCCGCCCTTGAACGCGATGCCGAGCGCAACCGCGAATCGGCTGCTATCGCCGCCGAGCGCGAGGCCATCGAGGCAGCTGAAGAAACCGATCAGGAATAGCGGGGGAGCGCCGCTATGATCGTAACCCCTCAAACCAACTGCACGCTCGAGCAGCTGGCGTGCGCATTGCGCCTGCTCGATGACTTCGTCATCTGCGGGCATGTCAGCCCCGATGGCGACTGTCTGGGCTCCCAGCTCGGCCTTGCCGCCGCGTTGCGTCAGCTCGGCAAGCGCGTGACCTGCGTGCTGGTCAAGGACGAGCCCATCGAGGCGAACTTGGCGCAGCTGTTGCCGGGAGCCGCCGATATGGTGCCGGCATGCGAGTACGATGGCCCTGTCGGAGCCTTTATCGGCGTGGACGTCCCCACCCGCGAGCGCATCGGCCAGGCGGCGTGCGGCATCCTCGATCGTGCGCAGGCGTCGTTCACCATCGACCACCATGCGGTCGACGAGCGCATGTGCGAAATGGTCTACGTGGACCCCGACGCCGCTTCCACCACCTTGCTCATCTGGGAGCTTGCGGGAATGCTCGGCGTTTCGCGTTCCGGCGATCTGGTCACGTGCTGCTACACGGGTCTGGTCACCGATACCGGCCGCTTCCAATATCAGAACACCGACGCCCGTTGCATGCGTTTGGCATCTCAGATGGTCGAGGAGGGTGCCGATCCGGCGGCCATCTCGCGCGCGGTGTTCCAAAACCGCTCGCTTGCCTCCATGCAACTTGAAGCCCAGGCGATATCGCGCGCAGAGTTCCACGAGCTCGAAGGGTTCGCCATCAGCTACCTTACGCTTGAGGACTTCGCCCGTTTCGGAGCCGTGAAATCGGATGCCGAGCCGGTCATCAACGCGCTGCGCTCGATAGCCGGCGTCAACGTTGCCTGCATGCTGCGCCAGCATGAGGACTGCATCCGTGGCAGCCTTCGCGCGAAAGACGATACCGATGTGTCCGCTATCGCTCGGGCGTTCGGTGGTGGCGGGCACGTTGCCGCGGCAGGCTTCACCATGCATGACAGCATGCAGGAGGCCGTGGATCAGGTGCGCGCGGCGCTGCAAGAGGCGGTGTGCGCCAGGTGAAGCGAGGAGAATCCGGGCTGTCGCTGGTAGTCGGCGTCGACAAGCCCAGCGGCATGACGTCCCACGACGTGGTCAACCGCTGCCGCCGCATCTTCGGCGAGAAACGCGTCGGTCACACGGGTACGCTCGATCCGCTTGCAAGTGGCGTGCTGCCTATCTGCATCGGCCCCGCCACCAGGTTGGGTGCCTACCTCACCGGCCACGACAAATCGTATCGGGCTACCATCGCGTTCGGCGTGGGAACCGATACCGACGACTGCGAGGGTACGGTCACGCGCACCGGTGAAGCGCCGGTGGAAGTCGGTGACCGTTGCTTTGCGGAGCAAGCGGTCGAGCAGATGCTCGGGCCGCAGAAGCAGATGCCTCCGGCGTATTCTGCCATCAAGGTAAACGGGAAGAAGTCCTACGAAGCTGCCCGCGAAGGCCATATCATCGAGCTTTCCCCGCGCGATATCGAGGTGTATTCGGCGGAGCTCATCGCCGTTCGTCCGGGCGTTGGAGAGCAGCTTCCCGAGTGGGATGTCGAGTTCCGCGTGTCGAAGGGCACCTATATCCGCGCGTTGGCGCGCGATCTGGGACATAGGATCGGGTGTCCTGCTCATCTGGCTGCACTCAGGCGCCTGGAGGTCGGCGGCCTCACGCTTGACGAGTGCGTGCCGCTCGAGGCACTTGAGGAGCTCAAGCTGCGTGCCGCCTTGGACCCGGTTCGTTTGCTAGGCGTCCGCTTCGCTTACGTGGAGGGCGTTGCCGCCCAGGCCGTTGGCAACGGCAATGCGCTCCGTGCAGCCGATTGCCAGCTGTTCGAGCGCCGGCGCACCACGGCCCAGGCCGAGATGTGCGCTTGCACCGCCGGCGTGCGCGAGAGCGTGCAGGCGCCGCAGGAAGGCGAGGTTATCGCGGTCATCAGCCAGAACAAGGTTGTGGCCTTGTATCAGTACGACAGCAGGCGTGCATCGTTCAAGGCATGCTGCGTGTTCCAGACGGGGGTGCTTCGTGGCGCAGATCTTTAAGGCCGACGAAACGTTCGATCGCGGGTATTTCCAAGGCGCCTCGTGCGCGTTCGGCGTGTTCGATGGTGTGCATCGGGGTCATAGGTTCCTTTTGTCGTGTGCGCAGGATACCGCGCGCGAAAACGGCGGGAATTCCATCGCGCTCACGTTCGACATCGATCCCGACGAGATGTTCCATGCCCAGCGTCTCCGTAAGCTCATGTCGAACGAGGAGCGCTTGGAGATGCTCGCGCAAACCGGCGTCGATGCGGTGGTTGCCCTTCCGTTCACGCGCGAGTTCGCGGCCAGCTCGCCCGAGGAATTCCTGGTCCGCACGTTCGGCACCGGCGTTCCCGCACATCTGCACGTGGGTTTCGATTTCCATTTCGGGGCGAAAGCCGCCGGCTCGGTGCCGGAGCTGCGCACGTGGGCCGATCGTCATGGCATGCAGGTGCATGCCCATGATCTGAAAAGCGAGGATGGCGCTCCCATCACCGCCACGCGCATTCGTTTGCTGTTGGCGGACGGGAAGCTCGACGAAGCGAATCATCTGCTTGGGCGTCCGTATTTCATGACGGGCATTGTGCGCCCCGGTCGCGGCGAGGGAGCTGATATGGGTATCCGTACCGCGAATCTCGAGGTTCCCGACCAGATGCGCCCGCTTTCCGATGGCGTGTACGCGGCATATGCGCACGTTGACGGCAAGCGCTACAAGGCAGCGGTGAACGTGGGCGTTGCGGCAACGTTCGCCGATCGCGCCACGGCAACCTGCGAGGTGCACATCCTCGACTTCGATGGCAATATCTATGGCCAGTATATGAAGGTTGAGTTCATGAAATGGCTCCGCCCGATGCGCGCCTTCGACGATATCTCAGAGCTCATCGCCGCCGTGCAGGCCAACATCGATTGGGTGCGCGAAAACCTATAGCGTTGGCCGAGAGGATGCATGCCTTCTAGGCGGGGTAACGTTGGCTAGGTGTTGCAAACCTGTAGGGAGGGGCTATGGTCGAGCGGCTATCGCTGTTCGACCATCCCTTTCAAGCCATAGTGCGCTGAACCCGGTAGGGTGTTCGTTGCCCGCGTTCGTATGGTTCGCGGTATTGCCCTTACGGCGCATTCATCTTGGATCGCGTTCGTCCTCTCCTTCGTGAAAACCGAAAAAAGAAGCGACCCGATTGGGTCGCTTCTATTTTTGCGGTGATATGGGTTGCTGCCCTTACACGATGCCCTGGGTCATCATGGCGTCGGCGACCTTCAGGAAGCCGGCGATGTTGGCGCCCATGACGAAGTTGCCCTCATGGCCGTACTTCTTGGCAGTGTCGTCCACATTGTGGAACATGCCGCGCATGAGCTGCTCGAGCTTGCCGTCGACCTCTTCGAAGGTCCAGCTCAGGTGCTCGGCGTTCTGGCTCATCTCCAGGCCGGAGACCAGCACGCCGCCGGCGTTGGCAGCCTTGCCGGGCATGAAGGCCACGCCGTTTTCCTGCAGGTACTCGGTGGCGTCGAGCGTGGTGGGCATGTTCGCGCCCTCGCCGACCACCTTGCAGCCGTTGGCAACCAGGGCCTTGGCGTCGTCGAGGTGCAGCGTGTTCTCACGTGCGCAGGGCAGGGCGATGTCGCAGGGCAGCTGCCACACGCCGCGGCCGTCGCCCTCGTGCCAGATGGCGTTCGGACGCTCGTCGACGTACATGGCCAGGGAAACGCCCTTGTCATGGCCGGAGCGCTTCTTGTTGTAGACGTGCTCGAGCACCTGGTAGTCGATACCCTCGGGGTCCTCGACCCAACCCTTGGTGTCGGAGCAGGCCAGGACCTTGCCGCCAAGCTGGGAAACCTTCTGGACGGCGTAGATGGCAACGTTGCCGGAGCCGTGCACGACGACATTCTTGCCCTCGAAGGAGTCGCCGTTGGACTTCAGGTACTCATCGACGAAGTACACCAGGCCGTAGCCGGTGGCCTCGGTACGGGCCAGCGAGCCGCCGAAGGACAGGCCCTTACCGGTGAGCACGCCGGTCCACTCGTTGCGCAGGCGCTTGTACTGGCCGAACATGTAGCCGACCTCGCGGCCGCCGACGCCCAGGTCGCCAGCCGGCACGTCGGTGTTCGGGCCGATGTGGCGGGAGAGCTCGTTCATGAAGGACTGGCAGAAGCGCATGATCTCGTTGTTGGACTTACCCTTCGGGTCGAAGTCGGAGCCGCCCTTGCCGCCGCCCATGGGAAGGGTGGTCAGAGCGTTCTTGAAGATCTGCTCGAAGCCCAGGAACTTCAGCATGCCGAGCGTGACGGTGGGGTTGAAGCGCAGGCCGCCCTTGTAGGGGCCGATGGCGGAGTTGTACTCCACGCGGAAGCCGCGGTTGACCTGGACCTTGCCGGAATCGTCGACCCACGGGACGCGGAACTGGATGATGCGCTCGGGTTCGATGATGCGCTCAAGCAGGGCCGCCTCCTCGAACTCCGGATGGGCGTCGAGTGCCGGCTGCAGGGTGCCCAGGATCTCGGTGGCTGCCTGGATGAACTCGGGCTGCTCGGCGTTTTTCGCCTTGACCTGCTCGATGATGCGCTCAGCGTAAGTCATTGCGTGAACCTCCTAGCGGATGGAATGTTGTGTTAACGGGTTGCATTATAGGATTCGGAAATCGCTCGAAACGGTATGTTAACGAAGCCGAAACAAAGAGCGGCGACCTGCGGCGGACGGGCGTTTGCTTGGAGCGGACGGCTTGTCTCGTGATGCGGCGGGTCCCGCTTCCGCGTTGTCCGGATGTGCGTGCGGCGGGTCGCCTGCGCTCAGCGTAAGCTGCTTGCTTGCAGTGTCGCGCAATCGGCATTGCGCCTTGCCGGTGTGCATGCGGTGGGCGGTTCGTGAGGGTTATCTGAAGGCGCCCATCCACATGCTCCGCGATTCGTCCTGGGGCTACAATCCCATATCCGCGCAAAGGGAAAAGGGAAGGAAGCGCTCGGTTCATGACAAGGTTCGTGGATAACAAGCTTACGCTGCGGGAATGGCTGCCGCTGATCGGCATCACCGTTTCCGCGTTCATATTCAATACCTCGGAATTCATGCCGGTCGGCCTTCTGACCGGCATCGGCGCCTCGTTCGGGACGAGCGAGGGCGTGACAGGGCTCATCATCTCCGTGTATGCCTGGGCGGTCATGCTGCTGTCGCTTCCCCTTATGATATTGGGCTCCCGTTTGGCGTTTCGGCCGCTCATGCTCTTGGTCATCGGCGTGTTCTGCGCTGGGCAGGCGCTTTCGGCCCTGGCTCCCAGCTATGGCTTGCTTATGGCCGCTCGTTTGGTGGTCGCCTGCGCGCATTCGGTGTTCTGGGCCATTGCCGCTCCCGTGGCGGTGAAAGTCGTCGACGAGAGGCACGCGCCCATGGCCGTTAGCGCCGTGGTCACCGGATCGGCGCTTGCCATGGTGGTCGGGTTGCCGCTTGGACGCATGGTGGGGCTTTGGCTGGGCTGGCGCCAAACCTTCGGCTGCGTGTGCGCGGTAAGCGCGCTGGTGCTGGCATACTTGGCGGTGGTGTTCCCGAAAATCCTCGCGAGCAAGCCCTTCACGCTCAAGCAGCTTCCCAGCATTTTGCGGAACAAGGTGCTCATGGGCATCTTCATAGTGACTGCTTTGTACGCCATGGGATACTACACGGGCTATAGCTATATCGAGCCGTTCCTGTTGCAGGTGGGCGGCATGGACGAGCAGGTCGTCACCATGGCATTGGTGGCCTTCGGCATCGCGGGCCTTGTCGGAAGCGCCATATGCTCGCGGTTTTACCATGGTCATCGCTGGGCATTCGCCGTTTGGGTTGTCGCGGGCGTGGCCTTGGCGCTTGCGCTCCTGCGTCCCGCCGCCCTCGGAGTGGCAGGCGTGTTCGCCGTATGCATGCTATGGGGCATCGCCGGATCGGGGTATTCCATCGTCTATCAGGCCGAGATTATCGAGTTTGCAAGCGATGGAGAGCAGACGGTTGCCATGGCCATCTTCTCCGGCATCTTCAACCTCGGTATCGGCACGGGCAGCTTCATCGGCGGGGGCGTGTGTACGTTCGGGACCATCGCCGATGTGGGTTTCGTGGGTGCCTTCATCGCGCTTCTTGCTTTGTTGTACTGCGCATTCGTGCTGATCAAACATATGAAAGCGCAAAAAGTCAGATAGGAACCCGAGAACAATTGTTCGAAATTACTCGCTTCGATATAGAACAGGCGTTCCCTATTTGATATACTCCTCGTTATGGATTCTATGACGACATATCGCGCGTTGGGTAAGCTCGACGAAGAGCCGCAGCTCAATGCTGCTCAACGACAGGCCGTTACGGCAACGGAAGGTTACGTGCGCGTCATCGCAGGCGCTGGCACGGGGAAAACGGCTGCGCTGACGCAGCGATTCGCATATCTGGTCAACGAGCTGGGCATCCTGCCGGGCAACATCCTGTGCGTCACGTTCACGAACAAGGCTGCCAACGAAATGCGCAGGCGCATCCGCCGCCTTACCGGCGATCACGACACCGGCTACATCAACACGTTCCATGGCTTTTGCGTTTCGGTTCTTCAGGAAGATTCCCATGCCGTACGGTATCCGAAAAGCTTTCTGGTGCTCGATAACGCCGACATCGATGCCATGTTGCAGACTATCTATGAAGAACGCGGCCTTACGTTGCGCGATATGACGTTTTCGAATGCGCGCGATATGATCGAGATGCAGAAGCTCAAGGAGCATCCCAGCTATTATCTGGACATGCTCGAATGGCCTATCTCGCAGCTGCGTGAACGGTATTTGCAGGCCGATGATGTGCGGGATATCATTTTCTATGGGTATCTTTACCAGGAACGGAAGTGTTTCGGACTCGATTACAACGACTTGATCGTATTCACGCTCTACGTGTTCGAGCGGTTCCCTGATATCTGCCTCAAATGGCAGCAGCGGTTGGAATACATCATGGTCGACGAGTTCCAGGATATCGATGCGTTGCAATACCAGCTCATGGAGGTGCTGCAGGGCTATCACAAGAACCTGTTCGTGGTCGGCGACCCCGATCAAACCATCTACACATGGCGTGGCGCGGACGTGAAACTGCTGCTTGGCTTCGATAAGCGCTTCCCCGGCACGCGCACCATCATGATGCTTGAGAACCATCGGTCGGTGCCTCAGGTGCTTGCGGTGGCGAATTCGCTTATCGCGAAAAACCATATGCGTATCCCGAAGGACCTTGTCGCCGCTCGACGCTCGTTTGGTCCGACGGTCTGGCATCATGCCGTATCGCCTCAGGCCGAAGCGGCGTGGGTCGCCGAAGGCGTGGCTGCATTGCATGGCAAGGGGGTTGCTTATCGCGATATGGCGGTGCTATATCGCGCACATTACGCATCGCGTTCGGTTGAGGAGGCTTTTCTCAAGGCTGATATCCCGTATTCGCTCTTCAGCGGTGTGCCCTTTTTCGGCAGGAGCGAAATCAAGGATGCGCTATGTTACCTGCGCCTTATCGCGGTGGGGGACGACTTGGCGTTTCTACGCGTGGCTAACGTGCCCAAGCGCAATCTCGGCCAACGTCGCATGGCGTATCTGCAGCAGTATTGCGACGAGCATGGATGCACCATGCTGCAGGCTCTTGAGGCAACGTGCGAGGATGACATCTTCAAACGCACGAAGGCGAAACAGCTTGTGGCGCTCGTGCATGGTTTTCGCAGGTCCGTTGAGGGCCGCCCGGTGTCGGAGGTGCTCTCGGCGCTGCTCGACGAAAGCGGCTATGAGCAGATGCTGCGCACCGAGGGAAGCCAGGAACGGCTCGATAACCTTGCCGAGTTAAAGCAGTCGGTATACGAGTTCGAGACAACATGCGGCGAGGAGGTTACCATTGGCCACTATCTGCATCACGTAGCCTTGCTCTCCAATGCCGATATCGCGGATGCGTCAAAGGATAACGTGCGTCTTATGACCATCCATGCTGCTAAGGGCCTGGAATTCAGCCACGTTTTCGTTTGCTCGCTGTCCGAAGGCGTGCTGCCATCGCGCAAAACGCGTACGGTCGAGGCCATGGAGGAGGAGCGTCGCCTTGCGTTCGTTGCGTTCACGCGCGCCAAGGATGGGCTCTATCTTACCGAGGCCGAGGGCTTCGGGCATCAAGGAACGCCGCGGTACCCTTCGCGGTTTCTCCTTGATATCGACCCATCGGCCCTTGAGTTTTCAAACAGGCCTGCGGACTCCCAGCTCGATGACGCTCGCAGCGCTTATGAAGCCACCGATCGCTGGATCGCCGATCTTGCGGGGCAAGCGTCTATCACGCCGGGCACGCGCGTTGTCCACAAGGCGTTCGGACAGGGTGTCGTGCAAGGCATCGACGAGCAGAAGCGGGCCTATATCATTGCATTCGACGAATTGGATACGCCGCGTTGCATTTCGTTTCGCGTCAAGCTGGAGGTAGTGTGAGCAAGCCGGAGGAATTCCAACGATATAGCCGAACCTCGGGTTTCACCGAAGGCGGTTCTGGAAAGGCACACGGCGTCGCCGGGGACGGGGACGTTCAGGTGCCGCAAGGGGAGACGTTCGAGCAGAAGCTTGCGCGCATCAAGCGCGAGCTTGATGCGGTGCCGACTCTTCCCGGCGTGTATCTGTGGAAAGACAAGCACGGTCAGGTCATCTATGTCGGTAAGGCCAAACAGCTTCGTGCGCGTATGCGCCAATATGTCAACTTCCAGGATGAGCGCGCGAAGATCCCGCTGCTCGTCGAGCAAATCTGCACATTCGAGTACATCGTGGTCGGCAACGAGCACGAGTCCTTGGTGCTCGAGAAGAACCTCATCAACCAGCACGCTCCCTGGTTCAACGCTGACTTCAAGGACGATAAATCCTACCCGTTCATCGCCATCACGAAAGGCGACGTGTTCCCTGCCATCAAGTACACGCGCGAGAAGCATCGCGCTGACACGCGTTATTTCGGACCCTATACCGACAGCCGCGCCGCCCGTCGCATGGTCGACATTGCGCGGCGAGTGGTGCCGTTGTGCTCATCGAGCTGCGCTGATTGGCGTTCGCTGAAGCGCAAGTTGGAAAAGGATCCGCTCGCATGCTTGGCGTCCGATGCGCGACCGTGCTTCGATGCGCACGTGGGCTTGGGGCCTGGGGCGTGCTGCGGTCGCGTCACGCCCGAGCAATATGCCGCCAACGTCAGCCGGATCGAGCGTTTCCTCTCAGGCAACCATCGGGAGTTCGTGGAAGAGCTTTCCCGGGAAATGCAAGAGGCCGCTTCCGAGCTCGATTTCGAGCGGGCCGGCCGCATCAAGGCGCGGATCGACACCATAAACAGCTTATGCGATAAGCAGCATGCGGTAAGCTCGCGCAACCTTGATGCTGATGTCATCGGCTTTTTCCGGGAGGAGACCATTGCGGGTGTGCACGTGCTCATGGTGCGCGAGGGACGCATCATCAACAGCAACGAGTTCGTGCTCAACCGCGGCACCGACATTCCCGACCAGGATCTGCTGCACATGTTCTTGCTACGCTACTACGATGCCACCACGTCAATCCCGCACGAGGTGGTCGTGCGCGTCATGCCCGAGGACGCTGAAGCCATGGAGCAGTGGCTTACCGACAAGCTTGCAAGCGCGCATGGCGCGAAGGTTCGGTTCACGGTCCCCGAACGCGGGGAGAAAGCCGACCTTGTCTCGATGGCTGAGCAGAATGCCAAACATACGCTCATGCGCTATAAAGTGCGCACGAACTACGAGGATAAGCGCATCAACGATGCCTTGCTGCAGCTGGAGAGCGCCTTGGCGCTCGATGCGCCGCCAATGCGCATCGAATGCTTCGACATTTCCACCAACCACGGTACGTATACCGTCGCATCCATGGTGGTGTTTACCAATGGAAGGCCTGACAAGGGGCAATATCGACGCTTCAAGATCAAGGCCCAGCTTGACGAGGCGAACGACTTCCTGTCCATGCAGGAGGTTATGAGCCGCAGGTATTGCGCAGAGCGCATGGCGGACGAGCGGTTCGGCAAAAAGCCCGACCTCATCATCTTGGATGGCGGTCTGCCGCAGCTCAACGCCGTCATGCAGCAGTTCGACAGCATGGGGATCCATGACATCGCCTTGTGCGGCTTGGCGAAGCGCGACGAGGAGCTGTTCGTGCCGTGGCAGGATACGGGCCCGGTGGTGTTGCCGGGCGGAAGCGCCAGCTTGTATTTGGTCAAGCAGGTTCGAGACGAGGCGCACCGCTTCGCCATCGAATTCCATCGTCAATTGCGCGGCAAGGGAATGACGGCAAGCATCCTGGATGAGGTTGAAGGTTTGGGCCCGGTGCGCAAGAAAGCGCTCCTCAAGCACTTCAAGAGCTTTAAGCGGCTCAAGGCTGCAAGCTTGCAGGACATCCTTGATGCCCAGGTGGTGCCCGTCCAGGTTGCCAATGAGCTGTATACGGTGCTGCAGCAGTATAATGAGCAGACAAGAAACGAAATGGTCGTCGGCGGGGAAGGAGATTCGTGACATGACCGAGGTTGCAAGCGAGCTTGAGAACATGCCCGAGCTGGTTATCGTGAGCGGCATGAGCGGTGCGGGGCGCACCGAGGCCATGCATGCGTTCGAGGATCTTGGATATTTTTGCGTGGACAACCTGCCGAGCGCCCTTATCGGGAACTTGCTGGCCTTAACCGGCATGCCCGGCCAGCCCGATAATCATCGACGCATCGCCGTGGTGTGCGACGCGCGCAGCGGCGGCTTCTTCAAAAGCCTGATGGAAGAGCTTTCGAAGCTTAAAAGCGCCGGCGTCGATTATCGGGTGCTGTTCTTGGACGCCGACGATGAGAAGCTTATCGCGCGGTATAAATCCAGCCGACGCCGCCATCCTCTCTGCACCGATGGCAGCTCCATCGCAAACGGCATCGAGCGTGAGCGCGAGATGCTCTACGACGTGCGCAAACAGGCGCATCACGTCATCAACACAACCGATATGATGCCCGCTCAGCTGCGCAGCACCATTCGTGCGCTGTTCGCTCCCGGCGAGGAACGCCAGGGCCTGCAGGTCACGGTGTACTCGTTCGGCTTCAAGCATGGCGCTCCCGTGGATGCCGACCTGGTCATGGACGTGCGCTTCCTTCCCAACCCGTATTATGACCCTGAGTTGCGCCCGCTCACTGGCCTTGATAAGCCCGTGCGCGATTACGTGTTGTGCAGGTCTGAAACCGAGGAATTCCAGAAGTGCTGGCGCGCGCTGCTCGATTGCGTTATGCCCGGGTACGTGGCGGAAGGCAAGCAGCAGCTCGCCATCGCCGTAGGGTGCACCGGCGGTCAGCATCGCAGCGTGGCCCTTGCCGAGTCCACGGGCGAATACCTTAAGCAAAAGGGCTATCGCGTCAGCGTCGCGCATCGCGACCTGAAGCTTGCCGAAGGCGTCGATGGCCAGCTCGTCAACGCGTCCGCAAAGCCCGTCGAAGGTCGATAGGGTGAGCGGGATGCAACACGATAGCCATATAGAGGGCGGTCATTTCCCCCATGACCCGTCCATGACCGAGGCGTTCGCACCGCTTTACGCGGCCGATCCCGTGGTACCGGAAACCAGCACCTTGAAAGCCGTGGTCATCGGCGGCGGCACGGGTGCGCCCGTTTCCATCCGCACGCTGCTTTCCATGGGTGTGGAAACATCGGCCGTGGTCGCTATGGCCGATGACGGCGGATCGACGGGCATCCTGCGCGAACGGGCGGGGGTCACCCCTCCGGGCGACATCCGCAAGTGCATTTGTGCTATGGCGGCCGACCCCGATGACCCGCTCACGCGCGCATTCAAATACCGGTTCCCGTTCGCCGATAACCATACGCTGGGCAATCTCATGCTCTCCGCACTTGAGGACGCCACGGGCGAGTTCCCGCAGGCCGTTCAGATCTGCGAGCGCTTGCTCAACGCGCGTGGGCACGTGTATCCTTCGACGCTCGATCGCGTGTCGCTGGTTGCGCGAACGCGCGATGGGCGCTATATCGAGGGTCAAGCGGTTGCCTGCCATTCGCGTACGGCGCTTGCCCACGTTCAGTTGCGTGGTCAGGGCAAGATCCAGGCATACCAGCCGGCGCTCGATGCCATCCGCAATGCCGACCTGATCGTGCTCGGTCCGGGAAGCCTGTTCACGTCCATCATCCCGAACCTGCTGGTCCCGGGCGTGGTGGACGCCATCCGACAATCGAGGGGGGCAACCCTGTTCGTCTGCTCCTTGGCCGATATGCAGGGCGAGACATGGGGCCTTACGGCGCGCGAGCATGTCGAGGCGTTGCTTGCGCACGGCATGCGCGGGCTGCTTGATTACGTGCTCGTGCACAGCGCATATCCCGTTCGCCCCGACGCTTCCGAGACGGGCACCTTCCGTGCGGTCACAGGGGTCAACGTTGGCGATAGCCGTTTTACCGTTGCTCCTGGCGAAGAGGACGGCAGGCGCGTGCGCCCTGTGCACATCGATTATCCCGACCTGCGCTCCATTCAAAGCAAGGGCCCGGTCGTTATCGTTCGAAATCTGGTCGACTCGCAGCACCCCACCTGGCATGATCCGCTTTTGCTGCGCGAGGCGTTCACGGGGGTGTTACGTTTATGTCGTTCACGGCAGAGGTAAAAGACGAGCTTTCCCGCGTTCCGGCAACGTGCAGCCATTGCGATAAGGCCGTTTTGGCGGCGCTTGTGCGCATCGAGGGCACGTTGTTCGTGTCGGGGAAGAACCGCTACCGCGTGGAGATCGCCACCGATGCCCCTTCGGTGGCCCGATTGGTTATCAAGCTGTTGCATGAGCTGTATCGGCTGAAAACCAATCTGACAGTACGCCGAAGCGTCTTGCATAAAACGCCGAACTACCTTATCGAGGTTCCCGCCCAGCCTCAGCTTGCTGCGGCTTTGGTAGATATGGGCGTGCTTTCCCCCGAAGGCGGTTTGGTGCTCGGCGTATCCGAACAGCTGGTGGCCAAGGATTGCTGCGCGGCCGCGTATCTGCGCGGAGCGTTCCTGGGAAGCGGGTTCGTGTCCGATCCTCGCGGCGATTTTCACTTCGAGGTGATCGTCGAAACCGAGGAGCTGGCCGATGGGCTTGTAGATCTTCTAGCTCGCAAGAACATCAAGGCGCGCATCATGCAGCGACGCAACTCCTACATGGTGTACTTGAAAAGCGGCAGCGCCATCCTTGAGTTCCTGGCGCTTGCGGGTGCTCATCAAAGCGCGCTTGCCATGGAAAACGCCCGCGTCATCAAAAGCGTGCGCAACGATGTGAACCGTCAGACCAACGCCGAGATCGCCAACCAGGCCAAAACATCGCGTGCGGCGATCGACCAGATCCGAGCCATCAGGCAGGTGGTTGAGGCGCACGGTATGGAGAACCTTCCTCCGGCATTGCAGGACTTCATCAAGCTGCGCGTGCGTCATCCCGAGGCGACTCTTAAGGAGCTCGGCGAGCTTGCCAGCCCTCCGCTGTCGAAATCGGCGGTGTACCACCGCGTGCGTCGTATCGAGCAATTGGCCGCTGAACTGGAGAATCAAAATCGGTAACCGATAGTCACCGGCATCCCGCCGTTAGGCGGGATGCGTTGGTCTTCGCTTGTCGACCGTCTGCCAAATTCGCGCCGCAAGCGTTTGACTTTCCGCTACACTAACGTTTCGTATGGCCCATAACTTGAGTATCTGAATGAAAAGGAGATACGCAATGGCAATCAAAGTAGGCATCAACGGTTTCGGCCGCATCGGACGTCTGGCGTACCGCGCCATGGTCAAGGACCCGGAGATCCAGGTCGTGGCCGTCAACGATCTCGGCGACATCCCGACGATGGCTCACCTGCTGAAGTATGATTCGGTCCACGGCCGCGCCTTCGATACGGTCGAGGTCACCGAGGATGGCTTCGTGGCCGACGGCCATGCCGTGAAGGTCCTGTGCGAGCGCGATCCCGAGAACCTGCCTTGGGGCGAGCTGGGCGTCGACGTCGTCGTCGAGTCCACCGGCATCTTCAAGACCGGCGAGCTTGCCAGCAAGCACATCAAGGCCGGCGCCAAGAAGGTCGTCATCACCTGCCCGGCCAAGGGCGAAGACATCACCGTCGTCATGGGCGTCAACGACGAGCAGTACGACAAGGATCAGCACAACATCATCTCCAACGCCTCCTGCACCACCAACTGCCTGGCCCCCGTCGCCAAGGTGCTGCTCGAGAAGTTCGGCATCAAGCGCGGCTACATGAACACCATTCATTCCTACACCAACGATCAGAAGATCCTGGACCTGCCGCACAAGGACCTGCGTCGCGCCCGCGCCGCAGCCATGTCCATGATCCCGACCACTACGGGCGCCGCTCGCGCCGTGTCCCTGGTCCTCCCCGAGCTGGCTGGCAAGCTCGACGGCTTCGCCACGCGCGTTCCCACGCCCGACGGCTCCATGGTCGACCTGACGGTCGAGCTTGAGCGCGAGGTCACCATCGAGGAAATCAACGCCGCCATGAAGGAAGCCGCCGAAGGCGAGCTGGCCGGTGTGCTCGAGTACACCGAGGATCCCATCGTGTCCATCGACATCGTGGGCAACAACCACTCATCCATCTTCGATAGCAAACTCACCATGGTCATGGGCGGCAAGTCCAACATGGTCAAGGTCGTTTCCTGGTACGACAACGAGTGGGGTTACTCCAACCGCGTGAAGGACCTTGTCAAGATCCTGCTGTAATCGGCTAACCGCTTAACGCTATGAAGGGCCCTGGAACCGAACCACGCCCCTTGCATGCTGCGACGACCGTGCCCGCTGCGCGGCCGGCTGCATTGCAAGGTGCAATCGGGACCAGGGCCTTTTAGCTGGCCATCACCGCATCCGCGGTGGTTTGAAAGGAAGTCATCATGGCTGATATCGCCACCGTCGACCAGCTCGACGCACGCGGCAAGCGCGTGCTCGTCCGCGTCGACTTCAACGTCCCCGTGGCAGATGGCGTCTGCACCGACGATACCCGCATCCGCGCTGCGCTGCCCACCATCCAGAAACTGATCGACGAAGGCGCCCGCGTCATCCTCATGAGCCACCTCGGCCGTCCGGCAGGCGAGGGCTTCGAGGAGAAGTTCACGCTGCGCCCGGCAGCCCTGCGCCTCTCCGAGCTGCTCGGTCGCCCCGTGGCGTTCGCCTCCGACACTGTCGGCTCCGACGCCCAGGCCAAGGCAGCAGCGCTTCAGGATGGTCAGGTCCTCGTTCTGGAAAACCTTCGTTTCGACAAGCGCGAGAAGAAGAACGATCCCGAGTTCTGCCAAGAGCTCGCCAAGCTCGGCGAAGCATACGTCAACGACGCGTTCGGCACGGCGCACCGCGCCCATGCCTCCACCGCCGGCGTCGCGGCGCTTCTGCCTGCCTATGCCGGCTACCTCATGCAAAACGAGGTTGCCACCCTCACCGGCATGCTCGATGAGCCCCGTCGTCCCTTCGTCGCCATCCTGGGCGGCTCGAAGGTTTCCGACAAGATCAAGGTAATCGATGCGCTTATGGACAAGTGCGATACCCTCATCATCGGCGGCGGCATGTGCTTCACGTTCCTGCTGGCTCAGGGCAAGCAGGTCGGCACCTCGCTTAAAGAGGAGGATTGGGTGGAGCGCGCGGCCGCTATGCTGCGCAAGGCCGAGGAGCGCGGCGTGAAGCTGCTGCTCCCCGTCGATGTCGTGTGCGCTGACAAGTTCGCCGAGGATGCGAACACCAAGACCGTCTCCGTCGACGACATCCCGGCCGATATGATGGGTCTCGACGTCGGTCCGGAAACGGCAAAGCTGTATGCGCAGGCCATCTCGCAAGCGGCCACCGTGTTCTGGAACGGCCCCATGGGCGTGTTCGAGATGGAGGCGTTCGCGGCAGGCACGAAGGCCGTGGCCGAGGCCGTTGCTGACAATCAGCAGGGCGATACCATCATCGGCGGCGGCGACTCCGTGGCGGCGGTTAACAAGTTCGATCTTGCCGACCGCATGACGTTCATCTCCACGGGCGGCGGTGCCAGCATGGAGCTGGTGCAGGGCGAGGCCCTTCCCGGCGTGGAGGCTCTGAAGCGCTAAGGTAATCCAAGGGGGGGCGCATGCGTCCCCCTTATCGTTTTGAAAGGAGCGTGCCATATGGCTCGCAAACCGCTTATGGCCGGTAACTGGAAGATGAACAACACCTATGCCGAGGCCGTGGTGCTGGCGCAAACCATCTCCAACAACTTCGACAAGCACTGGACCGACTCCGTGGACGTGCTCGTGTGCCCGCCGTCCATCGACTTGAAGCCGGTCAACACCGTGTTCGAGTTCGATCATCAGCCCATCCAAATCGGCGCACAGAACGTGTATTGGGAGCCTAAGGGCGCGTTCACCGGCGAGGTGTCGGTTCCCATGCTCAAGGATGTCCATTGCACGTGCTCCATCGTCGGCCACTCCGAGCGCCGTGGCTATTTCGGCGAAACCAACGAGGACGTCAACCGCAAGGTCCGTGCCTTGCTCGATGGCGGCCTCTACGCCGTCGCATGCGTCGGCGAATCGCTGGCCGTGCGCGATGAGGGCAGCGCCGAGGAGTTCGTCTGCGCCCAGGTGCGCGCAGCGTTCGCGGGCTTGGAGCCCGAGGAGGCCGGCAAGTGCGTCGTGGCCTACGAGCCCATCTGGGCCATCGGCACGGGCCGCACCGCCACGCCCGAGCAGGCACAGGACATGTGCGCCGCCATCCGCGCCACTCTCGCCGACATGTTCGGCGCCGAGACCGCCGATCAGATGCGCATCCTGTACGGCGGCTCCATGAACGTCGGTAACGTCGAACAGCTTCTCGCCCAGCCCGATATCGACGGCGGCCTGGTCGGCGGCGCAAGCCTGAAGGCCGATCAGTTCGTGCAGCTGGTGAAAGCGTGCCTGTAATGAGCGCGTTGCAAAACGGACACGGGAAGCTGTCGCTTCCGGCGTGCTTGATCATCATGGACGGTTTGGGCTTGGCACCGGCGGGTCCGGGAAACGCCGTATCGTTGGCCTCCACGCCGGTGCTCGATCGCCTGTTCGAAACCTGCTCGCACACCAAGCTCGAAGCCTCTGGGGAGGCCGTGGGCCTGCCCGAGGGGCAGATGGGCAACTCCGAGGTGGGGCATCTCAACATCGGCGCCGGGCGCGTGGTGCATCAGGAGCTTTCGCGCATCAACATGGCATGCCGCACAGGCTCCATCTGCGATAACGCGGTGATCAATAATGCGATCGAGACTGCTAAGGCGCCGGGTGCCGCGCTGCATCTCATGGGCTTGCTCTCCGATGGCGGCGTGCACTCCAGCAACGAGCACCTGTATGCGCTCATCAAGCATGCCGTTCAAAGCGGCGTCGGCGATGTGCGCGTGCACGCGTTCATGGACGGCCGCGACGTCCCGCCGTCAAGCGGCAAGGGCTACATGCAGCAGCTGCAGGATTTCATCGCTGAGAACGGATTCCAAGACGCCGTGCGTGTGGCAAGCGTCTCGGGCCGCTATTACGCGATGGATCGCGACAAGCGCTGGGACCGTGTCGCCAAAGCGTACGAGGCCGCTGTATGCGCGAAGCCGCTCGCTGCGTCGGGCGATCCCGTCGCCGCCATGCAGGCATCGTACGATACCGATGTCACCGATGAGTTCGTCGAGCCCGTGGCGCTCGATGGCCGCGGCGTCGTCGATGGGGACGCCGTCGTGTTCTTCAACTTCCGTCCCGATCGCGCCCGCGAGATCACGCGAGCCATCGTCGACGATGCCTTCGACGGGTTCGATCGTGCTCGTCGGCCCCACGTCTCGTTCGTGTGCCTGACTGAGTACGATCCAGATATCCCCGCGCCGATCGCGTTCCCCAAGACGTTCCCGGAAAACGTGCTTGCCGACGTGCTTTCCGCAGCTGGCCTGCGTCAATACCATATCGCCGAAACCGAGAAGTATGCGCACGTCACATTCTTCCTCAATGGCGGTCGCGAGGAGCCCAAGGCGGGGGAGCAGCGAAGCCTCATCCCCAGCCCTAAGGTTGCCACATACGATCTGCAACCCGAGATGAGCGAGCCTGCGGTCGCGGACACCTTGGCCGCGGCGATCGATGCCGACGAGGCCGATGTGTACATCGTGAACTTCGCGAACCCCGACATGGTCGGTCACACGGGCGTCATCCCCGCTGCCGTTGCCGCCGTCGAGGCGGTCGATTCCGGCGTCGGCAAGGTCGTCGACGCGGTTCGCCGCAAAGGCGGATTCGCGTTCATCACGGCCGATCACGGCAATTGCGACAAGATGATCGCGGACGATGGAACGCCCCACACGGCGCATACCACTGCGAAGGTGCCTTTTATCTTCGTGGATGGTGCCGATATCGGGCGGGCGCTCGGCGATGAGGAAGGCGCGCTTTGCGACATCGCCCCCACGCTGCTCGATGTCATGGGGCTTGCCGTTCCCGATGAGATGACGGGACGCAGCCTGTTCGCGTAATGCGTGATTTTCATGACCCTGTTCGCGCCCGTTGCTGGTTTCTTGCCTGCGCGGGCGCGTTTCGTTATACTTGGTTACTTGCGTACGTAATTATTCCGAGTGAAAGAGCATCACGTGAATCCGCTTTTGATCATCCTTATCGCCTTGCTGGTCATCTCCGGCTTGGGTCTCATCATCTTCATTCTGCTGCACTCCGGCAAGGGCACGGGTATCTCCGATATGATTGCCAGCTCCGTGTACTCTTCGCAAACCGGTACCAGCATCGTCGAGAAGAACCTCGACCGCATCACCATCATCTTCGCGGTCGTTTTCTTGCTGTCGCTTATCGCGCTTATGATCGTGTACCCGTCCGGTACCATCGCCACCCGATAAAATTTTTTAAAATTGGGTCTTGGCAAGCAGGTAAGGTTCGGGTATATTAATCATCGTTGCTTTTCGGCAACAACTTGTCGGAGTGGTGGAACGGCAGACACGCAAGCTTGAGGTGCTTGTGCCCGTATAGGGTGTGCGGGTTCAAATCCCGCCTCCGACACCAGAATTCAGAAAGCGGCCTTTGGGCCGCTTTTTTGCTACCTAGAGCAATTCTTGAGCTAATTGTTTGTGCCCTTGTCGGGCTGCTTAGCGAACGGGTGCTGCATTGCGGTCGGGTGTATGGAAACCCCCGCTCGCACTGTTTTCGCGATCGTCGTTGATGGCGTGTTAGAGTGCCTGCTCGGAGCATCGCTGCCTCGTTCGTGTATTTTTGAAATCGAATACGGTGATTCGCGACTGTTCATCTTTTCTGGGTATTGGCAGCGCTTCTATCGAAAGCGGGTATGTTGAGGTTTGAGATAGCTTCCTGCTGCATTGCCGAATGTCGCGATGTTGGTTTGACGCCTAGTCAAGACCGTTAGACGCTGGCTTCTTGAAAAGCATAGCCATGAAGGTTATCCAGCTCGCTGATCTTGCTGTCGTTCTGTACAGCTTTGGGTAGACGGTGTTCGGAATGAATCCTGTGATCTTGTAGAATCCCGATCTGCATTCGCCTCACCAGGGAAAACAGCGAATGGAATCCTGTGTCGGCAAAAAAGTTCGAACTTTTTCAAAAAAGGGGGTTGCCAAGAATTCTGGTTCAGGTATTATATCTCCTTGCCGACGCGCCGAAAGCGCAGAAGCAAATCACTCAAGTGGGCGTTTAGCTCAGGGGGAGAGCGCTTCCCTGACACGGAAGAGGTCACAAGTTCAAATCTTGTAACGCCCACCATTTGAGATGCGGACATGGCTCAGCTGGTAGAGCATCACCTTGCCAAGGTGAGGGTCGCGGGTTCGAATCCCGTTGTCCGCTCC
>CAKTWI010000020.1 GCA_934630815.1 uncultured Senegalimassilia sp. | reverse complement strand
GAATTTAAACAAACGAAAAAGAGGCATCAGCCTGCGCCGATGCCTCTAAATCAGACACACATTTTGTCCTATAAGCCTCGCCGTATTCCCCGACTGGATGCTGGCAGCCAGCGGGCGCCGGGCGCACATCGAGTCGACGTCATCGAAGCTTTTGCTCGATGCGCTTTCCCACTAGCCATCAACAAACCGGGCGATAGCCGCGACATAACGGAGAGCCTCCATTCGTAATGAGGTGCGATTGCCAGCACAGCTCAAACCGCTCGTTTTTTGCGCGCGCACAGAACGAAGCGGACATCGCCAAATGAAAATACCGGGCAGCAGCTTGCAAGCTGCTGCCCGGTGCGTTTGCGGGGCTGATCGTCAACGACGTATTGCGCCCCTGGAATCGGTTATGCCTCCACGTTGCCTTCCAGCACATCGGCGAGTGTGATGCGATCGATATAGGCGTTGATGGCGTTGCCCATCCCCCGCCAGAAGCTGCGCGCCTCGCAGCCGTCAGCAAGATCGCATTTGCCCTCATCGTCCACGCATGCAACCGGCATGCACGAACCTTCCGTGGCGCGCAGCACGTCGCCGATGCGAATCTGATCTGCTGGCCTGGCCAAATAGTATCCGCCGCTCACGCCCCGAATGCTCTTCAGCACCCCGGCGCGCACGAGAGCGCCGCCCAGCTGCTCTAGATACTTGACGGAAAGCCCCTGACGTTGCGCGGCTTGTCTCATAGTGACAAGCGCGCCCGCCTCCCCCTGCTTGGCGATATCGATCATAAGCCTGAGGGCATAGCGCCCCCTTGTCGAAACCATCATCGTAGCGTCCCATCCTCACCTTGTCGCGCCCCGCTTCCCCAACGAGGCGAACACCCGCTTGCTTGCGCACATGCGCAAGCATCCCGAAATCACGCGCAAAACACCTGCAAGAGCGTGCGCATCAGGTTAAAACCAACAATGAGATGAGCATATTAGAAGTAAGTTAGTATCAATTGGATTAACGCCGTTAACGTGCGTCAGCGGCGGAAAATCACTATGAGCGGCATTTGAAAACCCCGCGCTCAAACCATGGATGGGCACCCCGCGCCCCACGCCGTTTGCTACCATAACGCCTATGAATAGCAGAAACCGCAACGGGCGACCCGCCCGAACCCCATCATCAACGCGCAATCCTTCCACGAAGCCCCGCGTCTCATCATCGATGAACAACGGCTCCACGCGGCCCCGCACATCTTCACCAACGCGCAACGCATCCGCACGGCCTCAAAGCTCATCATCGGCACGAAACGCATGCGCGCGATCCCGCACCTCTCCGTCGACGCGCAACGCATCGACGCGACCCGGATCGACTCGTCCCCAGCAACGCCCACGTCGTAACACCAGCGCCCGCAAGCCGTTCGTCATCCTTGCGTTCGCGCTTGCGCTCATCGTCATCGGCATATCGGCATGCAACGCAACATCGGCGCTGCTCAACGGCTCGTCGCAAGAAAAAACCTCCCGCTCGGCCAACACGAAGCAGCCCTATGTCAGCCCGTACGATTTCTCGGGGCTCTCCCAGCAAAACGGCAGGTTCTCATACTCCGAGAACGGAGCAGAGAAGTCGCAGACGGGGATCGACGTGTCCGAAATGCAAGGCGCCATCGACTGGGAGCAGGTTGCAAGCGACGGAATCCAGTTCGCCTTTGTGCGAGCTGGCTATCGCGGCACCACCGAAGGCGGTCTGTTCGCGGACGCTCGCCTGAACGAGAACCTTGACGGAGCAACCGAAGCGGGCTTGCAAACCGGCGTGTACTTTTACTCGCAAGCCACCAGCGCCGAGGAGGCGCAGGAGGAGGCCGACTTCGTGCTTGACCAGCTTGGCGGCCGCAAGCTCGACCTTCCCATAACCTTCGACCACGAGAAGGACACGACGGTGAACGCACGTGGCAATAGCGTGGACCAGGACACCCTCACGGCCGCTGCGCTGGCGTTCTGCCAACGCGTAGAGCAAGCAGGGTACCGTTCCATGGTATATGGCAACAAAGTGGATATCGCCCGCATGAACCTGGATAGCCTGGGCAACCGCCCCATCTGGTTCGCCGAATACAACGCGCTGCAGCCCTCCGGACAGTTCGATTTCGCGCTGTGGCAGTACAGCAACACCGGCAGCGTGGCCGGCATATCCACCCCCGTCGACATGAACCTGCGCTTCACCGATATGCTCTAAACGCGAAATCTCGCAGCTCGGCAAAACCTGAAGCTAACTTCATGTGCTAGCGTGCGTAACGAAACCACCCGCAATGCGAAAGGCCTTCCATGAGCACCGACACTCCCTCCCCGCTGTCCGCTGAGCTTTCCAAGAAGCACGAAGCGCTGAAAGAGCATCTGACAAAACTGGGAGCGGTTGCCATAGCGTTTTCCGGCGGCGTGGACTCCACCCTGCTGCTAAGCGTTGCCGCCGATGTGCTAGGCGATAGCGCCATTGCCATCACCGCCCGCGCGCAGATGATCCCCACACGAGAGATTCGCGAAGCCAGCGATTTTTGCGCTAAGCGGGGCATCCGCCATATGGTGATGGACGTCGACGCCTTGACCATACCTGGCTTCGTCAAAAACCCCGCAGATCGATGCTACCTCTGCAAAAGCGCATTGTTCACCCGCATCGTGGACCAGGCCGCACGCCTGGGAATACCCTACGTGGCCGAAGGCACCAACACCAGCGATCTGGGCGATTACCGCCCTGGGCTTAAGGCTCTTGGCGAGCTGAAGGTGGACAGCCCCTTGCTGGCAGCAGGCTTATCGAAAGCCGATGTTCGTGCCCTGTCCCGCAAGCTTGGCCTTCCAACCTGGGACAAGCCCTCTTACGCGTGCCTTGCAAGCCGCATCCCCTACAACGAGGCCATCACCGCCGACAAACTTCGATCCGTCGAGCATGCCGAGGATGCGCTTATGGACGCAGGTTTTCCCCAGATACGCTGCCGCGCCCATGGGGACCTCGCACGCATCGAGGTAGCGTCCGACCAGCGAGCAGCGCTTATGGACGCGCTGATATCCACCGACCTGACCGCACGCATACACGATGCGGGGTTCACCTACGTGACCGTTGATGCCGACGGCTATCGCACCGGCAGCCTGAACCAAAACGTTTCCGAATAAACCGAATGCGGCGACGCCGCGAGACCGTAAGCTGCCGCCCATACGCAGCATCCACCTGTCCTGCGCAAGCCGCAAACCGCCACAGCCAAGCGCAGCATGCGATCTGCCCCGCTCAAATAACCGGTGCAGGCAAGCGCTACGCAGCCGCTCCCGCTATCGCCCTATCAGTCCGCAAACGCCAAGCAACCGCAGCTTTACGACCGGCGTGAGCTGCCATACGCCGCGTTCTTGCGATTGCCGAATGCGCTGCCCTTGCGCGCACTCTTCTTCAGGTCCTTGAGCACATCCGCCTCGCTTTCGCCTTCCACACCGGCGCGCAGGCGTACCACCTCGTCTCGCAAGCGCGCCGCCTCCTCGAAGTCCATATTGCGCGACGCCTCCGCCATGTCTTCCTCCATGCTGGAAATAACGCGCAGCACCTCTTCGCGCGACAGCTCGGCAAGCTGCATGTTCACCTGCTCGGACGACACATCGCCCATCTCCCCATGCACGTAGCTCATGATGTCCACAACCGCCTTCGTGACCGTTTTAGGCGTGATGCCGTGCTCTTCGTTGTAGGCCATCTGGATGCTGCGACGGCGCCGCGTTTCCGTGATAGCAAGGTCCATGGAGTCGGTGGTTTTATCGGCATACATGATCACCTGGCCATTCGCGTTGCGAGCCGCGCGGCCGATGGTTTGGATCAGGCTGCGCTGGTTACGCAGGAAGCCTTCCTTGTCGGCATCAAGGATGGCGACCAACGTCACTTCAGGCAGGTCCAAGCCCTCACGGAGCAGGTTGATTCCCACCAGCACGTCGAACTTGCCCAAACGCAGATCGCGCAGGATGTCCACGCGCTCAAGCGTGCCGATGTCGCTGTGCATGTAGCGGGCGCGTATGCCGCGGTCCAGAAGATGATCGGTCAAGTCCTCGGCCATCTTCTTGGTAAGCGTGGTTATGAGCACGCGCTCATTGCGATCGGCGCGCTCCTTCGCCTCGTCGATGATGTCGTCGATCTGGCTTGCACTGCCGCGTACGATGATCTCGGGGTCCAGCAGACCCGTGGGGCGGATGATCTGCTCCACCTGCTGCTGGCTGACCTTCAGCTCGTAATCGCCGGGCGTTGCCGACACATAGATGAACTGCGGCACACGCTCCTCGAACTCGTCAAAACGCAGCGGACGGTTATCCAGGCAGCTGGGCAGCCGGAACCCGTGCTCGGTCAAGGTGATTTTGCGGCTGCGGTCGCCCTCATGCATGCCACGGATCTGAGGCACCGTCACATGGCTCTCATCGATGATGCACAGGAAATCGTCCGGGAAATAATCGATGAGCGTGTACGGGGGCTCTCCGGGCTCGCGTCCGTCCAAGTGCCGGGAGTAGTTCTCGATGCCGCTGCAAAACCCCATGGTCTCCAGCATCTCAAGATCGTAGTTCACGCGCATCTCCAACCGCTGGGCCTCAAGCAGCTTGCCCTCCTCCTTGAACTGCTGCAAGCGCTGGCGCAACTCTTCCTGGATGGTTTGGATAGCATGCTCCATCTTCGGGCGCGCCGTCACGTAATGGGATGCCGGCCAGATGGGCAGGGCCTCATAGGTTTGCAGAACCTCGCCCGTGACGTTGTCGATCTCGGAGATCTGCTCTATCTCATCGCCCCAGAACTCCACGCGCACCGGATTGTCCGCATATGGCGGGAACACATCGAGGTTATCCCCACGCACGCGGAACGTGCCGCGTTTCAGTTCGTAGTCGTTGCGATCGTACTGGATGTCGATAAGGTCGTGGATCATCTGATCGCGATCCATTTCCTTCTGTTTGTCCACGAATACGGCCATGCCTGCATAGTCCATGGGACTGCCGATGCCGTAGATGCAGCTGACCGACGCCACCACGATGACGTCGCGCCTGGAAAGAAGCGCGCTAGTGGCGGCATGGCGCAGCTTCTCCACCTCTTCGTTGATGGAGGCGTCCTTCTCGATGAACGTGTCCGACGAGGGCACGTACGCCTCTGGCTGATAATAATCGTAGTAGCTGACGAAATACACCACGGCGTTGTCGGGGAAAAATTCCTTCAGCTCGCTTGCAAGCTGAGCGGCAAGCGTCTTGTTCGGCGCCATGACAAGCGTGGGGCGCTGCACCGCCTCGATGGTTTTCGCCATGGTGAATGTTTTGCCCGAGCCCGTAACGCCCAGAAGCGTTTGATACCGCAGCCCTTCCTCTACGCCCTGTGCCAGCTTCTTGATGGCTTGCGGCTGATCGCCTGAAGGCTCATAAGGGCTGACCGCTCGAAACGGCGTGTTCGCAAGGCGCACTTCGGGCAGCTTGCCCTCCATTGTCATGCCCTCGATGTTCTTCAGATGGCTGCTCATATGCAATCACGTCCTTCGCAGGCGCTTCCTTCGAATCAGTGTTCGAAGTCTAGCACGGCGCACGGAAAAGAACAAGTGTACGTTTTCGCTTCACATATACGACAACGCAAAAGGCCCCTGCAGCACGTTGCACCCAGCAAAACCAAGTGCCGTGCCGCAGGGGCCTATAACGTTTCGAACGATCGCGCCCATCAGCGCGATGCCGTCCTAGTCCAGCGTCTTGCTGTACTCACGCCACCACTGCTCGACCTGCTCGCGCAGCTGCTCGGGCGTGCCGTCGTTGTTGAACACCACGTCGGATTGCTCGATGCGGTCCGCGTCGCTGATCTGGCGGGCGATGCGGCGACGCACGTCCTGCTCGTCCCAGCCGCCTGCAACGGCGCGCTCGATGCGATCGTCAAGCGGGGCCAGCACGGCGATGACCACATCAGCGCCGTTAGCCATGGACACCTGGCGGTTCTTGAACACGGAGTACTCAACCACCACGGCCTTGTTGCCCTGGCGCTCAAGCTCGTCGAGCTGATCGGTGAACGCCTCCTCGATGCGCGGCATGGTGATGCGGTTGAGCTTGCGCGTCTCCGCCGGCGTGGCGAAGGCCTTCGCCGCCACCTTCGAGCGCACAATCTGGCCGTCGGCGCCCAGGATATCGGCGCCGAACGCCTCTACCAGGTCGGCTTTGACCGTATCCCACAGCAGCACGTCATGACCGACCTTGTCGAGGTCGATGTACGGGACTCCCTGCTCGGCCAGAACCTTGCGGGCCGTCGACTTGCCGGCGCCCATGCCGCCGATGACGAACAGCTTCTTCATACCCATGCCTGCCTCCTTTGTCGGCATCGCAGCGTTACCTTCACGCATATCTTCTTCATATGATACACGCACCACGCAGCCGAAACGCACGGCACTTGCCATCATTTGCCGACAGGTTACGGTAGGCGGCACTGGTATACTGGGGCGATGTGCTGCGGATTAAGGGAGCGCAGCAGATGAGAAGGGAACTATCATGCCGGAAACGCCGGCTGGGAGCCATGCACGCAACCGCTCGCGAAGCGCATACGCAAGCCCCGCATCGGATTCTTACACGCAAAACCGTTCCAATATGCACGGCCGCGCCTCAAGCGCCCCGGCCACCGCATCGCACGACACCCGCCGCGCAAACGCCGCAACGGACGGCCGTCACGGCAACGCGCACGGCGCATCGCCGCGGACCTCGCGCGCATCCGGCAGCGTAGAACAACCCAAGCGGAAGAAATCGCGTTACATCCCCGCCCTCGACGGCCTGCGCGCGCTTGCCGTGCTCGGCGTCATCGCCTATCACATGGGCATGGCCTGGATGCCCGGCGGCCTGCTCGGCGTCACCGTGTTCTTCGTGCTGTCAGGCTACCTGATCACCAGCCTGCTACTCATCGAATGGGATTCCACAGGCGCCATCGACCTGCCCCAGTTCTGGCTACGCCGCGTGAAACGCCTGTTCCCGGCCATCGCCTTCGTCATCATAGTCACCGCCGTGCTCTGCACGTTGTTCGACCACAGCCTGCTCACGAAATTACGCGAAGACATGTGGGCGGCGCTTTGCTGGGTGACCAACTGGTGGTACATCCTACGCGACGTGTCCTACTTCGACGCCCTGGGCGCCCCTAGCCCCGTCACGCATTTCTGGTCGCTCGCCATCGAGGAGCAGTTCTACGTGGTTTGGCCCGTGGTGCTTATCCTTGCGCACAAGTTCGGCGTGAAGCGCACCCATATGCGCAACGCCACCTTCGTGCTCGCGCTTGCTTCCGCGCTTGAGATGGCGATCCTGTTCAACCCCGACGTCGACCCCTCGCGCGTGTACTACGGAACCGACACCCGCGCGTTCAGCCTGCTCATCGGCGCATGGCTTGCCTTCGTATGGCCGTCGAACCAACTTGGCGCGAACAATGAGATCCACCTTGACCGCAACGTGCGGCTGGCGCTCGACGCCGTGGGCGGCATCGCGCTCATAGGCTTGGTGGCCATGATGGCAGGCATCGATGGCACGTCGGCGTTCATGTACCGCGGCGGCATCCTGCTCGCCTCCGTGATCACCATGGTCATCATCGCCGTCATCGTGCACCCGTCTAGCCTGTTGGCGAAGGTGTTCGCCGCAAAACCGCTCGTGTGGATCGGCCTGCACTCCTACGGCATGTACCTGTGGCACTACCCCATCCTTCTGCTCATGAACCCGCGCAGCAACATCGAAGGCACCCCATGGTGGATGTACCTGGTGGAGCTTGCCATCATCTTCGCCATCTCATGGTTCTCCTATAAGTTCGTGGAAGACCCCATCCGCCATGGCGCCATCGGGAAGTTCGTGGGCGACGTGCGCAGCGGGCAGATCCTGCTTGCCGATTGGCTCCGCACCCACGCCCTGCCCACGGCTGCGGCATCCGTTCTCACCATCGTCTGCATCGGCGGTCTGATCTTCGTGCCCAACACCTCCGCGCTTGAGGGCGGCGATCTGCTGAAGGACGAATCGGCGCATGTCGCAGGCTTGCCTGCGGATACGTCGAATGCCACCGCAGCAGCCGAAAAGCCCAAGCTCGACGTGCTCATGATCGGCGACTCGGTATCGGTGCGAGCCATCCCCAACTTCACCGAAACGTTCCCCTACGGCGCCATCGATGCCGCCGTGAACCGTCAACTCACTGTCGGCGAGGAAGTGTACCGCTCCTATGCCGAGCAGGATATCGTGGGCAACGTGGTGGTGTTCGCCCTGGGAACGAACGGGCAGGCCACCGACGAGCAGCTGGACGACCTGCTTGGCGTGGTGGGCACCGACAAGCACGTGTTCTTCGTGAACACCCGCAGCCCGCAAAGCTGGATGGCGGAAACGAACGCTGCGCTCGACCGCGCTGCCGAGCGCTACAGCAATGTGCAGGTTATCAACTGGTACGACCTAAGTGCATCGCACGGCACCTGGTTCGACGGCGACGGCACGCATCTGTCCTCGGAAGGCGCGCAAGCCTATATCGACATGGTCCACGACGCCATCGGAGGCCTCCTGCCCGAGCACAAGGAAGGCGACCAGGTAGCACATGCTGAAACGCCTATGGAAGCTGCAACCTCGAAGGCCATCGCAGCCCAGCAGGCAGCCGTTGCCTCCATTGCCACCAACATCGCTAACAGCCTAGGGGAGCACCCGCAGCAATAGGCGCATCCTGACCAACGGGCGTGCGGCCCGATCTGCATTAAGAGAAAAGCGCTGATGATAGGGCCCTTAACGCACGCCTCCTGCTTGATTCATGCTCACCGCAACCGTTTTCCGGCCTTTAAGGTTTCAGATAACCATGAACGATGAAGTCGCGTTAAAGGCAAATACGCTGTAGCTTTGCCGGCATTTCTCGCGCCTAAGAGAAGGATGCCTATTGCAGCGCAAAGATATGGCATAAAGCTACGGCATCGACCGAATACCTTGTCGCCCTACAGTTCCGGCCTTGGGAATCCTTCGGCAGCCCTCAGACGCAACAAGGCCCCCAGCGTATGCCGGGGGCCTTGCAGGATTCACGCTTCAGCTTAAAGCTTGAGGCTTAGGTCAGCTTATTCAGCCTGCTCCTCAGCGGGCTTGTCAGCCTTCTTCTCGCGCTTCTTGGCCGGCTTCTCCTCAACCTGGATGGACTCGTCCACGGGGATCTCGAAGCCCATCTCAGCAGCAGCAGCCTTCATGGACAGGCTGATGCGACGACGGTCGGGGTTGATCTCCATGACCTTGACCTTGACCATGTCGCCAGGCTTGACGACCTGAGCAGGCGTGTCGATGTGGCGCATAGCCATCTCGGAGATGTGCACCAGGCCCTCGATGGACTGGCCCAACTCGACGAAGGCGCCGAACGGGACGGTCTTGGTGACCTTGCCGTCAACGATGGAACCGACCGGGTAGCTCTCGACCAGCTTGATCCACGGATCCTCGGTGGTCTGCTTCAGACCCAGGGAGATGCGCTCGCGCTGCAGATCGACGTCCAGAACCTCGACCTCGACCTCGTCGCCGACCTTGACGACCTCGGACGGATGGTTAACGTGGTTCCAGGACAGCTCGGAGATGTGGACCAGACCGTCGATGCCGCCCAGGTCAACGAAGGCGCCGAAGTCGACGATGCTGGAAACCGTGCCCTTGAGGCGCATGCCCTTGGACAGCTTGGAGAGGATCTCGGCGCGCTCGTTCTTGCGGCCTTCCTCAAGCAGCACGCGACGGGACAGGACAACGTTGTTGCGGTTGCGATCCATCTCGATGACGCGGGCCTCGATCTCGGTGTGCAGGTACATATCCAGGTCCTTGACGCGACGCAGGTCGACCAAAGACGCAGGCAGGAAGCCGCGCAGGCCGATGTCCAGGATCAGGCCGCCCTTGACAACCTCGATAACCTCGCCGGTGACGGTCTCGCCAGCCTTGAACTTCTCCTCGACGCTGATCCAGGCGCGCTCGTACTCGGCACGCTTCTTGGACAGGATCAGACGGCCGTCCTTGTCCTCCTTCTGCAGGACCAGAGCCTCGATCTCGTCGCCGAGATTGACGATCTCGGACGGATCGGCGTCCTTGCGGATGGACAGCTCGCGGACGGGCACAACGCCCTCGGACTTGAATCCGATGTCCACCAGCACCTCGTCATGCTCGATCTTGACAACCGTGCCGTTGACCAGGTCGCCCTCGTCGAACTCGGTCAGCGTGCCGTCGATCATCTGGTTCATCTGATCGTCGGAGATGTCCTCGAAGTCGATGACGGACGTGTTCTTGATGTCGGTCAAAACGGACCCCTTCCATACTTTGCCGGGGACCCTTCGTCATGAATGATTGCTACATAAACCATGTTCGCTTGCAGGAGATGCTCCCTTTTAGCAGTGCAACAAACATGTCTCGGGGGCCTACATTACCAATGCTTACGGGACCTTCCCATAAGCCAATCGAGTATACCATGCGCAATGCGCCATCCAAACCATTATTTTCCAACAGCGTTCCGCCCTGCACGATTTCTACGCGGAATGGCAAGGTGCTCGATTTGGCCCGCACCCGCAACCTTGCGCCCTGGCCGCGCGCTGCGCGACGATCGGCCGTTTCGAGTTCAAACCTCCTCAACAACCAGATTAGAGGACGAGAACCAACGCACTACGCGCTATTCGCCCCCGTTGCGGCGACAATCAGGGCACACGCCGGAAAACGCCAGGTCGAAGCCCGTTACCTGGAACCCGTAGTCGTTCACTATTCGCGCAAAGGGGTCGATGCCCTCCGTCTCAATATCGAAGACGCCTCCGCAACGGCTGCACTTCGCATGGAAGTGGTTATCACAACGGAAATCGTAACGGTCCGCCGCATTGGGCACGGGGATGCGCAAAACCTCCCCGCGATCCGATAACACGCCCAAGTTTCGGTACACGGTGGCACGGGACACGTTGGGATGATCGCGGTGAACCACGTCGTAGATATCCGCTGACGTCGGATGGTTATGCAGCGAGCGCACCGCTTCGAGCACCACCGCGCGCTGTTTGGTGTTGCGCGAGCCGCGCGGGCTTTGGACCTGATCGTTCGCAGTCATCGCGTTGCTCCTATCCTTTTTGTCAGGCTTTCTTCTTAATAGGATTTTATCTCGCTAGTAAACCTTGTGCAATTCGCTCACAACCATTCCATCGGGCTTCGCGAAACAAAGGAGCTTCCCTGCTCCCGAAAGCGGGAGCAGGGAAGCTCAAGCTCCAAGCAAATTCGCAATCGCCGCGGTTCCGTGGAAAGCGGCAAGCATAGGAGCCCTCCCATTTCACTCGTTCCGGGAGGCGGGATGGCTCCTATGCTCCGAACAGGTTTGCAGTTCCCTCGCCGCGCACATAAGGAAACCTCCCATTCCCAACTCCGGGAAATGGGAGGTCTTCAAGCTCTTTATGAGCACATCGCAGTTATGAGCGCGTCGCCGTCGCAACCGGCCTGCGAAAGGCTAGATCGCCTCATCCCCTCGCTCGCCAGTGCGGATGCGTACCACCTCGTCAACCGGGAAGACGAAGATCTTGCCGTCTCCCACGCTGCCGGTTCGAGCAGTGGCGCTGATCACGTCGATGAGGGCATCAACCTCGGCATCGTCGCAGATGATCTCGAACTTCACCTTCGGCACCATGTTCAATAGCACCTCGGTGCCGCGGTAGTACTCCTTCCAGCCATGCTGGGACCCGCAGCCTTGCACCTGCGAGATGGTCATGCCCGAAACCTTCGCCGCAAACAGGGCATCCTTGAGCGGCTCGAGCTTTTCAGGGCGAACGATAGCGGTGATCTTCTTCATGGTTCAACTCCTTCCAACGCTAGCCGCAACTTAATCCAGGCCGATGTATGCAGGGTAAGCAGATTCGCCGTGGGCTGCAATGTCGAGACCCTGCGCTTCCTTCTCCTCGCTGACGCGCAGGCTGCCCTTGAAGCAGGCCTTCACGATGAAGGCGAGCACCACGTCGAGAATGCCGACGAACACGATGGTGATGGCGATACCTGCGATCTGGCTGCACAGCAGGCTCACATCGCCGGTGTATAGGAGGCCGCCGAAGTCGGTCCAGGACAGCTCGGGCACGCAGAAGATGCCGGTGCAGATGCCGCCCACGATACCGCCGACCGCATGGCAGCCGAAGGCGTCGAGAGCATCGTCGTAGCCGATCTTGGCCTTGCAGAACGAGATGGCGAAGTAGCAGATGGGAGAGACGATCAGGCCCATGATGATCGCAGCCCAAGGCTCGACGAAGCCGGCAGCCGGGGTGATGACGACCAGGCCGGCGACAAGGCCGGTGGCAGCGCCGACGAGCGTGGGCTTGCCGACCTTCACGCGTTCGACGATCATCCAGGAGACGAGCGCCGCGCCGGAGGCGACCACGGTGTTGATCAAGGCCAGGCCCGCAACGCCGTCGGCAACGAACTCGGAACCGGCGTTGAAGCCGAACCAACCGAACCACAGAAGGGTTGCGCCCAGGGCCACGAAGGGCACGTTATGCGGACGGTAGCTCATCATGCCGAAACCCTTGCGCTTGCCAAGCATGAGACACAGGATAAGGCCGGTCAAGCCAGAGGAGATATGCACAACATCGCCGCCTGCGAAGTCGAGCGCGCCGATGGTGTCGCCGATAAGGCTTCCGTCACCGCCCCAAACCATATGGGCGAGCGGCGGGTACACCACGATAGTCCACGCTGCCACGAATGCGCATACCGCGCCGAACTTCATACGGCCGGCAAGAGAACCCGTGATAATGGCGGTGGTGATCATGCAGAACGCCATCTGGAAGATGAAGTCGATGATTGCAGGATACGTCGCATCCTCAGGGACCGCCTCGGCCTCGGCGAGCATGTCGGTCACGCCGCCCAGGAAGCCGAGCTGATCAAAACCTCCGAAGAACGGGCTTGAGCCGTCCCCGCCATACGCTAGCGACCAACCGCAGATCGTCCACGTGATCGCCACGATGCCGATTGCCGAGAACACCATGATCATCGTGTTCACAACGTTCTTTCGACGCGACAGACCTCCATAGAAAAACGCCAAGCCTGGTGTCATGAGCAAGACGAGCATGGCGCACACCAGCATGAATGCCGTTGAACCCGTGTCATACATCGCGCTACCTCCTTCGTTTTCCGATACCCATTCCCTCTGAGCACCTGTTTTCTTACGTATTCGATAGTGCCACTGGTTGACCTGGCCTTTTGTGTGATATGCCATTGTTAACGCTCTGGGAAACGCTTTGTAACGAGCACGAGACGCGGGTGTTACAATGTGGAAACAGGCGAACTTATTCGAAAGGAACGGGCTTATGGGCGTGCGATTCGTAGCCGTTGAAACGGACGAAGATCAGGAAAAGCTGGCAAAGCTAGCTGACGAGATTTGGCACGAGTATTGGCCCGCGATCATCGGCGATGCGCAAACCGATTATATGGTCGAAAAGTTCCAAAGCCTGGAAGCCATCAAGCGAGACATGGCAGAGCATGCCTATGAATACTGGTTCGTGATTGACGAAGCTGGCAAAACCGTAGGCTACACCGGCGGCCGCGAGGAACCCGAGACCAGCCGTTACTTCATCTCCAAGATCTACCTGCTCGCCGAAGAACGCGGCAAGCACTATGCGTCGCAGATTATCGAGTTCTACACCGATATATGCCGCTCCCGCGATCTGCATAGCATGTATCTGACCGTGAACAAGCAGAACGATCTGGGCATTCGAGCCTATTACGGCAAAGGATTCGTCACCATCGAATCCGTCAAGAACGACATCGGCAACGGATTCGCCATGGATGACTACGTGATGGAAAAGGAAGCGTAAGCGCTTTCCTCTATGCTCCGTGAAGCTCTCAGCGGCTTTACGGCATAAGAAAGGCCCCGCAACCTTCGGTTCCGTTCGCCGTATCCTAGCGGCAAACGCAAGCGCATACGGCTTGCTTGAACGGATTCCGAATGGCGCGGGGCCTTTTCGTACGAGCGGCTATCGGCGCTGCCGGCTACAATACCCGGTAGCGCTCTTCCACGCTGGCGGCGATGCCCTCGGCATCAAGCCCCTGCTCATGAAGCAGCTGGCCGACCCCGCCTTGCGTGACGAAGGCATCCTTGATGCCCAGGTTCATTGCCGGGGTATGCAAGCCTATACGGGCCATCTCGCCCAGCACGCCTTCGCCGACGCCGCCGGCGATGACGCCCTCCTCCACCGTGACGACAAGCTTCGTTTCGGCGGCTGCTCGAATAGCCTGCACATCAAGCGGCTTAACCCAGCGCATATCGACGACGCGGGCGCGAATCCCTTGCTCGGCAAGCGCGTCGGCGGCGGCCGAAGCCTGGCCGACCATGCGGCCGAACGCCAAAATGGCGACATCTTCGCCTTCGCGCACCACACGCGCCTTGCCCTCCGGCAGCACCTCGGCAGCCTCGGGCAGCGCAACGCCCTCGCCCTCGCCGCGCGGATAGCGGATAGCGAACGGGCCGCCCATGGCAAGCGCCGTATGCAGCGCATGCACAAGCTCAGCCTCGTTCGAAGGCGCCAACACGCGCATATTGGGCACCATGCGGGCATACACCAGGTCGAACACGCCATGGTGCGTGGGTCCGTCGGCACCGACGATGCCGGCGCGGTCGATGGCGAAGACGACATCGAGCTTCGGCAGCGCAACGTTGATGATCATCTGATCGACAGCGCGCTGCATAAACGTGGAGTACAGCGCCACCACGGGCTTTTTACCATTCGCTGCCAGGCCGCCGGCGAAACCGACAGCGTGCTCCTCGCAAATGCCCGTATCCACGAACCGCTTCGGAAACTTCTCGGCGAACTCGTCGAGGCCGGTGCCGCCCTTCATGGCAGCGGTGATGGCGACGATGTCGGCGTTGTTCTCCGCCTCGGCGACCAACGCCTTGCCGAACACGCTGGTGTACTTCGGCGCGGAGGGCTTGCTCGATTTGATGACCTCGCCTGTTGCGATGTTATAAGGCGCGATGCCATGGAACTTCTCGGGGTTGCGCACCGCAGGCATGTAGCCTTGGCCCTTGCGCGTAACCACGTGCATGAGCACCGGGCCATCGGCGTTCAGCACGGCTCGCAGCGTTTCCCGCAGCTGCGCGATGTTGTGCCCATCGATCGGGGCCGTGCACACGATGCCCAGCTGCTCGAAGATCATGGAATGGGGAATGACGAACTGCTTCATCGATTCCTTCATGCTGCGGCCGAAGTTGGTGATGGCCTTGCCCACCGGACCGCTGCTCTCCAGGTGCTCCTGCACGTTGTCGCGCGCCTGACGGTACTGCGACGATGCACGCATATAACCCAAGTGCTTCATGAGCGCGCCAACGTTGTGCGAGATGGACATCTCGTTGTCGTTCAAGATGATGACCATGGGCGTTTGGGCCTGGCCGATGTTGTTCAGCGCCTCGAAGGCCATGCCGCCGGAAAGCGCCGCATCGCCGATGAGCGCGACGACCTTCTGGTCGGCACCCGCCAAATCGCGGGCCTCCGCCAAGCCAAGCGCCACCGAAAGCGAGTCGGATGCGTGCCCGGAATAGTGCACGTCGTAGGGGCTCTCGCTGGGCTTAGGAAAACCGGAAAGGCCGCCATAGGTGCGCAGCGTGCCGAAGTCCTTTAAGCGTCCGGTGACCAGCTTGTGCGCATACGCCTGATGCCCCACATCGAACACGATCTTGTCCTTGGGGCAATCAAGCAGGCTGTGCAGCGCTAGGATGATCTCGACCGCGCCCAGCGACGAGGCAACATGACCACCGGTTTTCGAGGTGGTGGTCACGATCTCCTGACGAATCTCGCCCGCAAGTATAGATAACTCCTCATTGCTGAGGAGCTTCAGGTCGGCAGGGGATGCGATTATGTCCAGAATGCGCTTATCGCTCATGCTGCGCCTTTCCTTTTGTCATGCCATCCGATCGCCTTGCGCGACCTAGACGGAAGCGGCGGCCTGGCCTTGCTGTGCCGCGCCGCCGTCCGCTTGACCTTCCTTATGCGCGCCCGCAGCAGACGCCGCGGGTTGCGCCGAATCATCGGCAAGCCCTGCCGGGGCCTCGGAGGCCAGCGCTTCTTGGACGCTGGCCTCGTCGATGCCCTGCTCAAGCAGATCGCTTGCGCGAAGCCCTAGCCCAACCGCTTCCTCATACAGGGAAAGCGCCTGGTCCAAGGGCAAATCCTTATCGTTTACCGCCTCGACGATCTCATCGAGGCGACTTTTGAGCTCCTCGAAGGACCCGTACGATTCCAATGCCACCGAATCGCGCCTTTACAGCACCAGGGGCTGCGCCGGGTCATCGCCTGCGGGAGCCGCAGCGGCCCCATCGTCGATGTCCTTGGCGATACGGCCCAGCACACCGTTGACGAAGCGCGGGGAATCGTCCTCGCCGCCGAAATCCTTCGCCAGCTCCACCGCCTCGTTGATGGCGACGCTGGTGGGCACATCCTGAACGAACATGATCTCGTAGGCGGCCAAGCGCAGAATGGAGCGGTCGACGATGGGCATACGGCCCAGCGACCAGTTCTCCGCAGCGGCCTTCAGGCTGCCGTCGATGACGATGCGGTTCTGCTCGACGCCGCGCACCAGGTCCTGAGCGTATTCCGAAAGCGGGCCCTCCTCGGACGGGAAGACGCCTTCAGCCACGATCTGAGCAGCGGATGCGCCCTTGATCTCGGCGGTGTACAGAACCTGCAGCGCGACGCGACGTGCCGTCGTGCGCTCGTGTCTTTTCGATGCCATGTGCAAATAATCCCCTGTGCTTCTTCTTATTCCTAACGGTTGAACTGGACGCCGTCGATGTAGACGTCGACCGATCCAACCTGCGCGCCCACCTGGCTTGCCACGGCGTCCGCCACGGACTGGCGAACCGCAGCCGCCACGTCGGGCAGCACATGTCCATAATAAACGTCGATGCGCACCGAGATCTGCAGCTTGTCGTTTTCGTCCGCTGCGATCTCGATGCCGGACGTGGAGGGCTTGCCGCCGAGCACGCCGCGGATGCCGCGGCTTGCCGCGGGGGCGTTGCCCACGCTGGCGACGCCGTCCACATCGGCCACGGCGATGGAGACGATGGTCTCGACGACGCCCGGCGCGAGCGCCATGCCGTCAACGGTCAAATCGCTCATAACACATCTCCCATCTGGGTTTCGATGAAGTCCGTGGTGGCCTCGCCGGCGCAGAACACCTGGTTATCCAGCACGCGGCGATGGAACGGCAGCGTGGTGGGGATGCCCTCAATGACGAACTCGTCAAGGGCGCGGCGACCGCGCGCCAGGCACTCCTCGCGATCCTGGCCGTACACGATGAGCTTGGCCACCATGGAGTCGTAGAACGGGCTGATCTTCGAGCCGGAATGCACATAGGCCTCCACGCGCACGCCCGGGCCCGCCGGGGGCTCGAAGCGCGTGATGGTGCCGGGGCACGGACGGAAGCCGTGCTCGGGATCCTCGGCGTTGATGCGGAACTCCATGGCATGGCCGAACGGCGTGAACGGTGCCCTATCGGCGCAGCTCATGGGCTCGCCGGAGGCGATGCGCAGCTGCTCTTTGATGATGTCGGTGCCCGTGATCTGCTCAGACACCGGATGCTCCACCTGCACGCGCGTGTTCATCTCCATGAAGTAGAACTTGCCCGTGGTGTCCAGCAGGAACTCGATGGTGCCGGCGTTGCGGTAGTCCACGGCGCGCACGGCCTTGATGGCGGCAACGCCCATGGCGCGGCGCAGCTCGTCGGTCAGCGCCGGAGAAGGCGCCTCCTCGATAAGCTTCTGGTGACGACGCTGCACGGAGCAATCGCGCTCGCACAGGGCCACGTTGTTGCCGAAGTCGTCGGCGAGCACCTGCACCTCGACGTGACGCGGACGCAGCACGAGCTTCTCCAGGTACACCTCGTCGTTGCCGAACGCGGCGCCGGCCTCGGCGCGAGCAGCCTTGTAGTGCGACTCAAGGTCGGCGGGGTCGTGGACCTCGCGCATGCCCTTGCCGCCGCCGCCGGCGGTCGCCTTGATGAGCACGGGATAGCCCACGTTCTCGGCGAACTGGCGAGCCTCCTCCACGGTGTCGATGCAGCCATCGGAACCGGGGACGGTGGGCACGCCGCAGGCCTTCATGGTCTCACGGGCGGAGGACTTGTCGCCCATGCGCTCGATGCACTCAGCGGAGGGGCCGATGAACACCAGGTCGTTGTCGGCGCATGCGCGGGCGAAGTCGGCGTTTTCCGCCAAGAAGCCGTAACCGGGGTGGATGGCGTCGGCGCCGGTGATGTTGGCCGCCGCGATGATGTTGGACATCACCAGGTAGCTTTTCGTTGCCTGGGCGGGGCCGATGCACACCTTCTCGTCGGCATACTGCACGGGATAGGTGTTCTCGTCCTCGGTAGAGTACACCGCCACGGTCTTGACGCCCAGCTCCTTGCAGGCGCGCATGACGCGCAGAGCCACCTCGCCGCGGTTTGCGATGAGTACTTTCTTGAACATGTTACTGCTCCGAAACGGGCTGGACGGAATGGGGCTCGATGTAGAACAGCACGGTGCCGAACTCGACGGGGTCGGCGTCCTTGACGCACACCTCGCGGACGGTGCCCATCTCCTCGGCGGTGATCTCGTTCATGAGCTTCATGGCCTCGACGATGCACAGGGTCTGGTTGGCGGCAACCTCGTCGCCCACCTTCACGAACGCGGGCTCGCCCGGTGCGGGAGCGGCGTAGAACGTGCCGACCATGGGGGCCTTCACGGCGTACCAGTTGGCAGGACGCTCGGGCTCGGCGGCAGCGGCGGCCGGAGCAGCAGGCGCGGCTGCGGGAGCTGCAGGTGCGGCAGCGACCGCCGGAGCGGCTGCAACCGGCGCGGCTGCCGGCATGGCGCCGGGCATGCGCACGGCGATGCGCTGACCGCCGTCCTCGACCACGATCTCGCCTACGCCGCTTTCCTCGGCAACGCGAACCAATTCGCGAATCTGATTGATATCCACGTAATCGTCCTCCTTGGTATTGCTGGACTCCTCCTGCATGAGGAAGTCGACTTTCTCGGATGCGCGGTGCTTGCTCAGGAAGGTGCGCGCCTCGTTGGGGAACAGGGCGTACATAAGCACGTCCTCTTCGCTTTGGGCCAGATCGCCGACCTCTTCGACGACCTCGTCATAGGTGGTGGTGACCAGGCTCGACGGAGCCACATCGTCGGGCAGCACCTGGGAGTTGCCCGCGACCTTCTTCATGATCTCGGGGTCGATGCGTCCCGGGGCCTTGCCGTAGTAGCCGCAGATGTAATCCTTCATCTCCTTGGACACGACGCCCCAGCGCTTGCCGGTGAGCACGTTGAACACGGCCTGCGTGCCCACGATCTGCGACATGGGCGTGACGAGCGGCGGATAGCCGACCTCTGCGCGCACGCGCGGGATCTCCTTCATGACCTCGGGCAGGCGATCGGATGCGTTCTGCACCTCGAGCTGGCTCATTAGGTTGGACATCATGCCGCCGGGCACCTGATGCGAGTACACCTGCATATGGATGAGCGAGGACACGCCGCGCTTATAGTGGCTGCGCTTGCGCACTTCCTCCCAGTATTCGGCGATCTCGAAGAGCAGGTCCAGATCAAGGCCGGTGTCGTAACGGCTTTCCTGCAGTGCCGCCACGATCATCTCGACGGCGGGCTGGGAGTTGCCGAAGGCCAGCGGGGCGGATGCGGTGTCAACGATGGACACGCCCGCCTCGGCCGCCTTGAGGTAGTTGGCCGGGGCCATGCCGCCGACGTAGTGGCAGTGCAGATGCACGGGCAGGCCGATCTCGGCGTTGAGGGCCTTCACGATGCGCTCGGCACGGTACGGCGTCATAAGGCCGGCCATGTCCTTGACGCAGATGGAGTCGGCGCCGAGCTCCTTGAGCTGCTGCGCATATTCAAGGTAGCTGTCAAGCGTATGCACCGGGGAGATGGTGTAGGAGATGGCGCCCTCGAAGTGGCCGCCGCATTCGTTGACGGCCTCAGCGGTATCCACCACGTTGCGGATATCGTTGAGCGCGTCGAACACGCGGAACACGTGCACGCCGTTGCGCTTGGACGCCTTGATGAAGCGGTTCACGATCTCGCGGGAATAATGCTTATAGCCGACCAGGTTCTGACCTCGGGTGAGCATGGACAGCGGCGTGTTCGGAGTTGCCGCGTTGATGGAACGCAGGCGGTCCCATGGATTCTCATCCAAAAAGCGCATGCACGAGTCGAACGTCGCGCCGCCCCATGCCTCGATGGCCCAGTAGCCGACGCGATCCATCTTCGGCAGGATCGGCAGCATGTCGCCGATGCTCATGCGCGTGGCCCACAGGCTTTGCTGGCCGTCACGGATAGTGGTATCCATGATCTGAAGCCTTGACATGAACTCGCACCCCCTTCGTTTTCAAGTGATACAGACCGTATTGATCGAAACCAGGATTATAGAAGATACCGAAGCCGATACCGTGCGCGCACGGTGAATTCACGGGCAAGAAACAGAAACGCCGCCCAGGCGGCGCGCTCCACAAGCCCAGCGGCCGAGATGATCCGCACATACGGCGACGACCTTCGCACACCGAAAGGAACCGCCCTAAATACAGCGAATGCGCCCTGAACGGGCGCATTCGGAGATATCGTCGCACTTGACGAACCTTGATTTATGCTTCGGCTCGCCAAACATGGGCAGATACCGGCTTCGCAGACGTCTTTTGCCATGCTTCAGCCGCGCAGCAAAAGCCGTTCGATGAGAAAGCGCGGTCATCGACCGCCGAGGCGATGCGAACTAGACGCGCTTGATGACGCGGCCGTCGCGGGTATCGATCTGCAACACGTCGCCGATCTCGACGAACGTGGGCACCTGCAGCTCGACGCCGGTCTCGAAGGTTGCCGGCTTGGTGGTGTTGGTGGCGGTGTCGCCCTTGAAGCCAGGCTCGGTGTGCGTGCACTCCAGCTCGACGAACATCTGCGGCTCGATGCTGATGAGCTCCTCGCCGGCGTACAGCAGGCTGGCCTCGTCGTTCTCCTTGAGCCACTTGGCGGTGTCGCCGACGGTCTCCGCGGGCATGCTCATCTGGTCGAAGGTGTTGGGATCCATGAAGTAGAAATCGGAACCGTCGTTGTACAGGTACTGCATCTTGCGGGTTTCCAGGCGCACGGTGTCGAACTTCGTGCCGGCGTTGAACGTGTAGTCGACCACACGACCGGTCTTGATGTCGCGGAGCTTCGTGCGGACGAAGGCGCCGCCCTTGCCGGGCTTGACATGCTGGAACTCGACGATGGTGCACATCTTGCCGTTATTGACGATGCACATTCCGTTCTTGAAATCGGCAGTAGAGATAGCCACTGGTAGATCCTTTCAACCGTTCAGGCGACCAAGGCCGCCCCTTTAGTTCAACCCTTAAATTATAACCATGTCATGCGTAGATTGCGTGAAAATCTGGAATCCCGTTTCGGTAACCACGCCGAAATCCTCTAAACGCATGCCGAAATCGCCCTCCAGATATATGCCAGGTTCCACCGTGACCACGTTGCCGGGGACGAGCGGCTCCTTGTTGCGAGGCGACAGCACGGGCTCCTCATGGATGTCGATGCCCACGCCATGACCCAGCCCGTGACCCATCTTGCCGGCGAATCCGCCCGCGGCAAGGGCGTCCTCGGCCATCTGGTGCATCTGCGCACCGGTGACGCCAGGTTTTATCGCGGCCTCCACCTGCTCGTTGGCTTCGCGCAGCGTTTCATAGGCGGCGCGCATCCGCGCATCGGGCTGGCCGACGAACACGGTGCGGGTCATGTCCGAGCAATACCCGTGAGCGCGAGCGCCGAAATCCATGACCACGCACTGTCCCGCCTCAAGCCTTGCCTCGCCCGGGATGGCATGCGGGCTCGCGCCGTTGGCGCCGCAGGCCACGATGGAGGAGAACGCCAGGCCGGACGCGCCATGACGCAGCATCCAGTCCTCAAGCTCGATCTGCACCTGCCGTTCGGTCATGCCCGGCTTCATGTAGGTGACGATATAGGAGAACGCCGCATCGGTGATGGCCTGGGCCGCTTTCATGCGCGCAACCTCCGACGGCTCCTTGACCGCGCGCAGCGAGCGGACGAAGTCCGAGGTCTCGCGCAGTTGCGGGGACGCCGGCGCCTTGGCAAACGCGACCTCAAGCGCACGGAACGCCGCAAGCGTCATGGAGTCCTCGATGCCAAGCACGATGCTTTCAGGCGCCGGCGAGCCGGCGGGTGCGGCCGCATGCCGACGCGTGAACACGTCGGCAACCCATTCGCCGTGACCCTGACGCGCGTCATCGACGGCGATGACGCCTTCGCCTTGCGCCGCCTTGCGCGCCGCGCCGCTATAGCGGGAATCGGTGTGCAGCACCGCGTCATGCGGCGTCACCAGAAGCGCATGCGCCTGCTCGTCGTCGAACACGTCGTCGAAAGCCGTCAGCCATTCGATGCTCGCCGTGTCGCGCACCAAAAACGTGCGGATGCCGTTTTCCGCCGCCGCGTTGCGCAGCCGCTCCAAACGCCCTGCGGCCTGGGCTTTCATGCTATTCGTCAATGAGATCACGACCTGCCACGATAACCTGACCTGGGGTATAACGCCCCTCGAAGCCCTCGCCCAGACGCTCGGTCACGCCTTCCAACAGGATGTCGAGCGCATCGTTGTAGCCGGCGAAGCCGCGGCCTTTGACCTGAGCCACGCACGCCGGGGCGATCACCGAGATATGGCGGAACGCCTCACGCGTGCTGACGTCGGAGATGTGCACCTCGACGCACGGCGTGCTCACGCTGCCGAGAGCGTCGCGCAGCGCATAGGAATAGTGCGTATGCGCGCCTGGGTTGTACACGATGCCGTCGCACGTGCCGTGCGTGGCGTGGATCTTATCGACCAGGTCGCCTTCATGGTTGGACTGGAAGCACTCCACCTCGCAACCGTGCGCGCCGGCATATTCGCAGAAGCCCGCCTCCAAATCCTTCAGGGTATCGTTGCCGTACACGCCCGGCTCGCGGATGCCGAGCATGTTCAGATTAGGCCCGTTCATCAGCAAGATCTTCTTCATGTTGCATGCCTTTCGTTGCTTTCCGTCGCCGTGTTCGACAGCAGCTTGAAACGGCGGCCATCGCCGCATCTGCCTTCCCCAGCCAGCCTGCAAGATGGTCGGCCGTTTGCAGGCCAGACTTTACGCCGGTCGGGCGTCACCGCCGCTTCTGCGCGAAATACGCCTCCAGCTCTTCCAGAATCACGCCATCGGCCACATCCTGGAGTTGCCACTGCCCAACATCCTGCAAGCACACGAAACGCACCTGCCCGCGACGCGCCTTTTTATCGCGTTTCATGACATCGAGCACCTGCGCCGGGGAAGCCTCCCAATCAAGCTCGGGCAAGTCCAAGTCGTCGAGCAGCTGCGCTTGCGCCTGGGCGAGCTCGGCCGGCATATCGGCGAGCCGCATGCCCATACGGGCCGCGAAGCGCATGCCCTCGGCGACCGCATGCCCGTGGCTGTACGTGCCGTAACCCGAAAGCTTCTCGATGGCGTGTGCCAGGGTATGGCCGTAGTTCAAGCACTCGCGCACGCCGCGGCTTTCCGTTTTGTCCTGCGCCACCACGTCGGCCTTGAACACCACGCAGCGGGCGATGGCCTCGGAGACGGCATCGGGCTGGCGGTCGACCACGGCCGACGCCTGGTCGGAAAGCCAGAAGAAGAACTCGTCGCCGTCGATGAGCGCGGTTTTCGCCACCTCGCCGCAACCGCATGCCCACTCGCGAGGCGGCAGCGTTGCCAACACCTCGGTGTCGGCGCATACGAACGCGGGCTGCTTGAACGCGCCCACCAGGTTCTTTCCGGCGGATAGGTTCACGCCCGTCTTCCCGCCCACGCTTGAATCCACCATGGATAGAAGCGTGGTGGGAACCTGCACCACCTGCACGCCGCGCATATAGGTTGCCGCGGCGAAGCCCGCCAGATCGCCCACGCAGCCGCCGCCGAGCGCGACCACCACGCAGTCGCGCTCAAGCGCCAAAGCGGCCATGGCCTCGAGAACCTCGCCGAGCACCGTGAGCGATTTCGCCTCTTCACCTGCGGGAACGCAGATGTCGGAAACGCGATAGCCCGCTTGAACGAGCGACGCCTTCACCCGGGCCAGGTACAGCGGGCCGACGTTGACGTCGGTGATGACGAGCACCTGCCGCGCATCGGCGACGGCCGGCACGCCGCGCATGGACGATCCCAGCGCATCGAGCACCCCGGCGCCGATGCGCACGTTGTACGCGTCTTCACCGGGAATGTTCACCACTACCCTTGTCGCAGGCACAGCACGCCTTCCTTCTCCAAAATCTCCTGAATCTCCTGCGCCACGACGTTGATGGACTTGCCCACGGTGTCGATGGACACGCTGGCAACGTCTTCGTACATGGGCAGGCGGCCGGCGATGGTCTGTCGCGCGGTCTCGAGGTTCTTGAACAGCGGGCGCGTGGACACGTCGCCGACGCGCTCGACGGCCTGCTCAGCCGTGACCTGCAGATACACTACGAAACCGTTGTTCTTCAGAATCTCGCGGTTCTCCTCACGCAGCACGATGCCGCCACCGCACGACACGAGCATGGGGCCCTTGTGGGCGAACTCGTCGAGCACCTGGGTTTCCATATCGCGGAACGCCTGCTCGCCCTGCTCGGCGAAGATCTGGTTGATGGCCCTACGCTCACGACGCTCGATGTAGGCGTCCAGGTCGATTGTGGCAAGGCCGCACTGACGGGCCAGGCGGCGCGACGTGGAGGTTTTGCCCGCGACCATGAAGCCCACGAAGAACACGTTGCGCGTCAACTCGTACGTCGGGCGCGCATGGGGTTTGATCTCGGGGTTGTTGACGACGGCGACGACCTCGTCGGGGGTGGTGACCGACAGCGTGTAGGCTATCGGATTGCTTTCCGGGGTGATGGCGTCGTCCTTGACTTCCTGCTGTTCCATGATGGTCCTCCTGGCTGCTTTAACGAGATACGGTGTTCAAACGTTGCTTGTAGGCTTTGATAGCCGCTTTGATGTCGGCCATGTTGTCGGAGCCGAACTTGCGCATATAGGCATCGGCTATGGCGAAGGCGACCTCCCCTTCGGCGACCACCGCGCATGCCGGCACGGCGCACACGTCGCTTCGCTCCTTGGAGGCCTGGGCCACCTCGAGCGTATCAAGGTCCACGGTCTGCAGCGGCTGCATGAGCGTGGGAATGGGCTTCATGGCCGCCGTGACCACCAGGGGCATGCCCGTGGTCATGCCGCCCTCAAGGCCGCCGGCGTTGTTGGACGCGCGCGTGAACTCGGCTTTCGTCCGATCGAGCAAAATGGGGTCGTGCACCTGCGAACCTGGCTTGCGGGCAGCTTCGAAGCCCATGCCGAACTCCACGCCCTTGATGGCGGGGATGCTGAACAGGGCGCCGCCGATGGTGGACGTCAGACGCTCGGTGGGCACGGCATAGCCGCCCACGCCCGGCAGAAGACCGCGCACGACCACGCGGAACGTCCCTCCCAGGCTGTCCTTGTTCTTGATGGCCCGATCGATCTCGCGCTTCATGGCCTCGCTGGCCTCCGCATCGGGGCAGCGGACCTCGCTCGTCTCGATCTCAAGCGGCGTGTAGCGCGCCGCGTTCATGAACGGATCGGCCTCGCGCATGACGGCGCTTCCGATGCCGGTGACGTAAGAAAAGATTTCCACGCCCAGATCTGCCAGAAACTCGCGCGCGATGCCCGCCGCCGCAACGCGCGGCGCGGTGGTGCGGGCGCTTGAGCGCTCGAGGATGTTGCGGCAGTCGTCGGTGTTCGTCTTCAACGCGCCCACCAAGTCCGCATGACCCGGACGAGGGGTCACCTCCCGAACCAGGTCGAGCGGCGGCTCGCCGAACGGGGCCATGCGATCGGTCCAGTTCGCCCAATCCCTATTTGCCACGAGCATGGCCACGGGGCTTCCGATGGTGCGCCCGAAGCGCACGCCGGAGATCACCTGCACCGTGTCATGCTCGATCTTCATGCGCCCGCCTCGGCCGTAGCCTGCTTGGCGGCGCGCCAAATCAACGTTGATCTGCTCCTCGGATATCTTCAGGCCCGCCGGCACGTCCTCGACGATGGCGACCAGGCCCTGTCCATGGCTCTCTCCTGCTGTGTAGTAGCGCATGCTGTTCTCTTTTCGTGCTAGTGCGCGGCTTGAGCTTTGCGCCGCGCCAATACGGATGACTATGCTTCGATCACGCGCGCGGGCAATCGAACCCGGCGGCATCTGCCATAAGGTTGAACAGCTCCGCTTCGGAATACGGCATCTTGACTTCCGCTATGTCGGACACGATGAGCGCCGAAGCGACCGCTTGCGCCACCAGCATGCCCCCGCCGTTGAAAGCCGCCTTGCAACCAGCTTGAAGGGCGTCGGCCACCAGCTTCGTGCGCCCCGATGCGTATACCGCGTCCATGACCACCTGGCCCGGACGCAAAAGCCCCGTATCGAACGGCGCCGGATCGTCGGGCTTCATGCCCACAGGGGTGGCGTTGATGACGATGTCCGCAGAACCCAGCGCCCCCGTCGAGGTGGTATAACTGCCGAATTTGAACGTCGGCTTCGTGTATGCTTCGCGGAAGCTGCGATGCCCTTCCTTGATAGCGGGGAAATCGATGGTCGCGTTGGCCAGCTTGCCGAAACGCTCGAGATAGGCATCCAACACGCTATGCGCGCGCTCCTTGTCGCGCGAGAGCAGCAACAGCACATCGGCGCCGGCGATAGCGCACGCATGAAGGATGGAGAGCGCCGTAGGGCCCGTTCCGCACACCACCACGCGCTTGCCCTTGAAGGTCACGCCCGCAAGCTCCAGGAACTTGACGCACCCATCGCCATCGGTGTTGAAGCCGATCAGCTGATCATCCTTGCGAACGAGCACGTTAGCGCCCTGCGCCAGCTGGGCGGTTGCCGCTTTGCGCGTTGCAGCCTGGAAGGCCAACGGCTTATAGGGGGTGGTGATGTTCACGGACAGAAACTCCCGTGCATCCAAAAAGGCGCGGGCGTCATCCAGCTCGGCGTAATCGGCAAGGGCATAGGTCCAAGGCAGACCCAGCCTTTCGTATAACGCGTTGTACATTACCGGCGATTTCGAATGCGCGACCGGATGCCCCAAGATATAGAGGCGTTCGCCTTCGCTCTGCTCGGTCATGGAATTCCTTCCTGGTCGATCAAGGGCCTGCAGGTTAGCAGGGATTTCATCATACCAATGCAGACTACTTTTGTAGGGGTTAATTCGACCACGGCGCCCACCAAATGGGCGGTTTCGCTACTTTTCCTGCGCTAGGGCGTTTTGGGCGGCGGGCTTATCGGCCATGCTCGCTTGCGCCGGCTGAGGTGCGCCCTCGGGCACCGCCCCGCCTAAGATGGCCTGCTCCACCATGCGCACGTACTTCGTATGGCGCAGGTCCTGCTCCGCAAGCGGCGCCAGCAGATACGCCGACATGCCGGCGTTGTGCGCGGCAAGCACGTCGGTTGATAGCTGATCGCCGACCATGACGGTCTCGCTGCGCTTCGCCCCCAGCATGGAGCACGCTGCGAACAGCGCCACGGGCAAGGGCTTCATGGCCTTCGCGATAATAGGCATGGATAGGCGGTTCGCAAGCTCGTACACGTTTTTGTGCCAGTTGTTCGACACCAGGCAGAAGCTCACGCCGGCGTCTCGCGCCTGCGCAAGCCACAGGCCCACGTCGCGCGGAACGTCATGCGTTGCACGGGACAGGATGGTGTTGTCGATATCCAGCAATACATGGCGAAACCCGCATGAAAGCAGGTCCCGTTCTATGTTGATATGCGATATGCGGGAGAAGTAGCGCTCCGGCTGCAAGTATGGCATTGATCCCCTTACGAGAACGCGGCCTGATGCTCGTCGTAGGTTTCGCTGAACGTGTACTTATCGTTTTGGAAGTAGAAGAAGTAGTACTTGCCCAGTGCGTCCTGGTTAGGCGAGCACACGGCCTGCAGGCACTCGATAGAAGGCGAGCAGATGGGCGTGGGCGGAAGCCCGGCGTTGGTGTAGGTGCTGTACGGGCTGTTCGCGTGCACCTCGTCTGCCGAGGGATCGTGTCCGACCTCGTAGGCGGTGGTGGCATCGCTTTGCAGATAGCCGTTGCTCGGCTCGCCCTTGGTGGTCAGACGATTGTAGAACACGGCCGCCACCTGGGCGCGAACCGTTTCGTCGCCGCTGGATTCCTTTTCCACGATGGACGCCAGGTTGACGGTATCGTACACGGAAAGGCCCTGGGATTCGGGGTAGGACCAGTCAAGCCCCGCCGTTTCGGTTTGGAACTGGGTGAGCATGGCGCGAATCAGGCTGTCGGCAGTAGCATCGGCGGCAACATCATAGGTTTTCGGGAACAGGAAGCCTTCAAGGCTGTTCGTGCCCGCAGATTTCAAAAAGCCGTAATCGCCTGCATACACGCTGGCATCCGACGCCGCCTGCTTGAAGGAATCGGCGCTGATGCGCCCATTCGTGGCGCTGTCAACCGCCGACGCGATCTCGGTCAGGCGATACCCTTCGGGAATGGTGAGCACGGCATCGGAAACCGGACCGTTGCGCAATGCGGAAATGATGTCGTCGACCGTCGCACCGCCGGCAAAGGTGTACGTGCCGGGCTTGAGATCAGACCCCGCATCCAAGTCCTTCACGCGTTCGGTGAACTCCTTGGCAGACCCCACCAGTTTAGCATCCACCAGCGAAGAGCCGATGGTGTTGGCAGATGCGCCTTCGTTGACGGTGATAGTGGCTTGCTGGCCTTCCGCCAGAAGCTCGACCTTCGGCGACACGCAGCTGGCAACCGAGGAGCCGACGAACCACAGGATGCCGATGCCGAGAAGCGCCAGCACCGCAAGGAACACGTAATGCGGAACGTTGGACCGTTTGGGTTGGATATAGCTGGTGTCGTACGTGCGGAACATACGGTCGCCGCGCGCGTGCGCCGAGCGTGCCGCATGGTTCGGGCGGCGGGAATAGGTCACTTGCCTACGAGGGGACATTTACACTACCTTTCGCCTGCATGGCGGGCATCAAGCCACGCCTGAAGGAACACACTTGCTGCAATCATATCTATCTTGCCGCGCATATCGCGCTCCGACATGCCGCTTTCACGCAAACTGCGCTTCGCTTCCTGCGAGCTGAGACGCTCATCGGTGAACTCCACCGGCAAACCGGCGGCCTTTCCGATGCTTGCCGCGACACCGCGGATACGGCCGGCCTGAGGCCCCTCCTCGCCCGAAAGCGTATACGGCAGGCCTGACAAGATAAGCTCCGGCTCCCAGTCCTCGAGCACGCGTTTCCAGCTTTTCGCATTGGAAAGCACCTCGTTCGCGGGAAGCACGCAAACGGGCGACGCCACGCGCTCGCGCGGGTCGCTGATGGCGACGCCGATGCGCGTCTGACCGATATCCAGTGCAAGAATCCTCATTGTCGACCTAACCTTACGCAACGAACGGATAAGAAAAACGCCCCGCAGCCAAGGGCAGCGGGGCGTGAAAGCTGCATCAAAAGCTACAGCAGCATCTTACGAGCAGCCTCGAGCGCATCATCGATGCCCGCGGCGTTCTTGCCACCGGCCTGCGCCATGGCCGGCTTGCCGCCGCCACCGCCCTGCACGCAAGGCGCGATGGCCTTGATGACGGCACCGGCGTTGAAGCCGGCCTCGACGGCCTCGGGCGTGCCGGCGGCCATCAGCACGGCCTTGCCGTCCTTCTCGCCGATGAGCACGCATGCGCCGGGCTCGGCCATGCGGGCGGACAGGACGTCCCAACCGTTGCGAAGGCCGCCCGCATCGGCGATCTTCACACGGGAGATGACCACAGGGTAGCCGGCAGCGGACTTCACGGCGGAGTCGACGAGCTTGGTGATGTTGTCGTCGGACACGATGCCCTTGGTCTGCTTGGCTTTCTTCTGGAACTCGCGCAGCTGCTTGACGTTGGCGGCGGTGCGCTCGGACACGTCGAACAGCGGAACGCGCAGCTCCTCGGCGGATTCCTTCAGCTCGGCCTCCACCTTGTTGATGTAATCGAGGGCGCCGTAGCTGGTGACGGCCTCGATACGGCGCACGTTCGCGCCCACGCTGGTTTCGGACGTGATCTTCATGATGCCGATCTCGGCGGTGTTGGCAACATGGCAGCCGCCGCACAGCTCGCGGGAGAACCCGCCGCACTCGACGACGCGCACCTGGTCGCCGTACTTCTCGCCGAACAGCGCGGTGACGCCGCTTTCGCGGGCCGCGTCAAGCGAGGTCTCGTAGATGTTGGTAGGCGTTGCGGACATGATGAACTCGTTGGCAACGCGCTCGACCTGCGCCAGCTGCTCCGCCGTGACCGCGGCGAAATGCGTGAAGTCGAAGCGCAAGCGGTCGGGACCCACGTAGCTGCCGGCCTGGGAGACATGCTCGCCAAGGACCTGACGCAGCGCGGCGTGCAGGATATGCGTGGCGGTATGGTTGCGCGTGACGCGCGCACGGCGGTCCGCATCCACGGAGGCCGTGACGGCAGCGCCCTGTGCAAGGGTGCCCTCGAGCACCTTCACTACATGGCAGACAAGACCCTTCTCGGGAGCCTTCGTGTCGACGACCTGGACCTTGACGCCATCGGCCTCGATAACGCCCGTATCCCCCACTTCGCCGCCCATCTCAGCATAGAACGGAGTCGCGTCCAGAACCGCTTCGCCGGTCTGACCGGCCTGCAGCTCGCTCACGCGCTCGCCGTCGGCGATAAGCGCGCTGACCGTTGCCTGGGCGGAAAGCTCCTGGTAGCCGACGAACTTCGTGGCGCCAAGCTCCTTGAGCAGCTCGGCGTGGATGCCGCCGTACGTCGACCATGCCGCCTCGGCGTCCTTGACGTTGGCCGCACGAGCGCGGTCGCGCTGCGCCTCCATGCAACGCTCGAAGCCCTCCATGTCCACCACGACGCCGCGCTCCTCGCACAGCTCGCGCGTGATGTCCACGGGGAAGCCGTAGGTATCGTGCAGGGTGAACGCCTGCTCGCCGGGAAGCGTGGTGCCCTCGAGCTTATCAAGGGACTCGGACAGGAACGCACGGCCCTGGCGCAGGTTGGCGCCGAAGCGCTCCTCCTCGGACAAGATGATGCCGCGGATGAGCTCGCGGTTATCGATGACCTCGGGATACACGCTGCCCATGAGCTTGACCAGCTCGTCAACGTACTCGTTGAGGAACGGCTTGTCCAGGCCAAGCATATGGCCCTTCATGACGGCGCGGCGCAGCAGACGGCGCAGCACGTAGCCGCGGCCCTCGTTGGAGGGCAGGATGCCATCGGCGATCATGAACGTGACAGAACGGCTGTGGTCGGCCATGATGCGCAGGCACAGGTCGGCAGCCTCGTCCTTGCCGTACTCGACGCCGGCCAAACGCTCGCCCACGCCGACCAGGCTGCGAAGCACGTCGGTGTCATAGTTGTTCGTGACGCCCTGCATGATGGCGGCCATGCGCTCAAGGCCCATGCCGGTATCGATGTTCTTGGTCTTAAGCGGGGCCAGCGTGCCGTCCTCCTGGCCGTCGTACTGGGTGAACACGCAGTTCCAGTACTCCAGGAAGCGGTCGCAATCGCAGCCCGGCTTGCAGTCGGGGCTGCCGCAACCCACCTCGGGGCCCTGATCGAAGTAGATCTCGGAGCACGGGCCGCACGGGCCGGTAGGTCCGGCGCGCCAGAAGTTGTCGTCCTCGCCCAAACGGGAGATGTGGTCTTCGGCCACGCCGAGCGACTTCCAAATCTCGATGGTCTCGTCGTCATCCTCGAACACGGTGAAGTACAGCTTGTCCTTCGGAAGGCCGAGCACCTCCGTGGAGAACTCGAAGGCCCATGAGCACATCTCGTGCTTGAAGTAGCAGCCGAAGCTGAAGTTGCCCAGCATCTCAAAGAACGACAGGTGGCGAGCATCGCCGATGTTGTCGATATCGTTGGTGCGCACGCACTTCTGCACCGTGGTGGTGCCGATATATGCGGAGTCGAGTTCCTTCTGGTGAAGGAAGTAGGGCTTGAACTGCACCATGCCTGCGCTGGTAAGCAGCAGCGAGGGATCATCGGGGATAAGAGAGGAGGACGGCATGCGTTTGCAGCCCTTGCTCTCGAAGAACTTCAAGTACTTCTCGCGGATTTCCGCGCTAGTCATGTACTCCATGTGCCTGTCTTTCTAACTATGCCTTGCCTTAAATCGGCGCGCGTGCGCCCTATTGCCGATCGCCGTCGCGACGTTGCTCTTTGCCGCGGCCCACCTTCGGAAGGGAGAAGCCCGTCGAAGCGTCCGGATGAGGGGACGTTGCATCGGCGATGGGGTCGAGCGATCCGTCGGATCGAGGCGTGCCTTGGAAGAACACACCGTCCTCGGCAACCAGCTGGCGCCCGGTTTGCTTCTCGAAATAATACACGAAAACGGACTTCATAACCGCCACGGCGGGAATAGAGGCCAGCATGCCCACAAGCGAGCCGGTGAATCCGCTCATGGCCCCGCCGATCGCGCTTCCCGCAACCAAGGCGATAAGGGTGAGCGCCGGATGGATGTCCACCGATGATGCCATGATTTTCGGGGATATGAACGTATACACCGCTTGCTGGATGATGATGGTGCCCACAAGCGCCACCAACGCAATCCACGGGCTGACGAACACGCCCACAAGCGCCGCCAGCGCTCCGCCAAGCCACGGGCCCACGATGGGGATGATGTTCAAAATGCCGGCGATGATGCCGAGCGCGGCGTAATTGGGAATGCCCGAGATAGCGAACAGCACGCCACACGCCACCCCGATGACGCCGCACTGGATGAGCGTGCCCTTGATATAGCCGCCCATGACGCGCGTGAACGTGACGTGCAGCATATCCATGGTCTCACGACGGGACGGACCCGCCAACCGCATGGTCTCGCGACCGAGCGCAGGAAGCTCAATGAGAATCCAAAACGCTATGACCAGGGCAAAGCCGATCGCTATACCCGTGTTCACCACGCCGGCGCCGATGGCGACCACGCCCGTGGCGCTCTGACGCGCCACATCGGACGCCGCCGAGCCCATAGAGGACAAGGCCTCGTTCATATACGTTTGCACGGTGTTGTTCTGGAACACGTCGGAATAGCGAGCGTACACGCCGTTGGCCCAGCCCATGAAGTCGTTGATGTAGCCGGGGATGCTCTGGACCAGATCGGAGAACTGCTCGCCGAAGCCGAACGCCGGGGAGAGCATAAGGAAGCTGACGATCGCCAGCACGGCGAACATGAGCAGATAGGCGATGCCCGTTCCCGCTGCGCGCGGCACTCCCTTGGATTCCAGCTTGTTCACCGTGCCGCGCAAGCAGAACACGATAACCAGCGTCCAAAGCAGGATGCCGATCGGGACGCTGAGGATGTTGATGAGGTAGACCGCTGCGCCTGTGAGCAGGATGGCGCCCACCGCCGTCCACACTACGAGGAACCGTCGGCGGGCCTTCTCCATCGCGACATCGGGATTGGTGGCCATGGATACCAGCTCCTAGCGCTCCTGGGAGGAATCATTCGCCTGGGGAGCATACGTGAAGTACGCAGGCTGCTCAGGCTGGTCATCGGACTGGACCTGCTGGGGCGCATCGTCGTCGTTCGTCTGGACCTTGGAGGGGGCACCATCCTGAGCATCATCGCCTTCGTCCGGCACGCCCGCCAATGCGGCGGCTTGGGCTTTCGCCTTCGCCTCGCCAAGGGCGACCGATTCATCGCTGGCATGCTTGGACTTGAGCTTCTCGCGAACCTTGGAGGTGACGTTGTTCATGATCTCCATGGGGGCGTTCGTGGCTGCCTCGACCGCGCCCACCGCATTGGAAGCGGAGTCGGTGATGTCGCTGACATCCTCCAAGATCTGGTCGAGGCGCATGATCTCGAGATTCGCCGCATCCACGGTCAAGGACACGCGATCGACGAGCGGATCGACCTTGTCCATAGCGGGCTCAAGCGATTTCGTGATGCGCTGCACGCTTTCAAGCGTCGGGTCGAGCTGCTCCTTCATCTTGTCGACCGTGGTGCGCGTTTTGCGCACGGTGATCACAAGCTCGATCACGAACCACACCAAAGCCACGCCGAGCACCACGTACACGATAGGCAAAACCACGCCCATAATTTCGCCGAAATCCACCAGACGCCTCCTTCATATATCCATATACGCCGCCAACTATAGCATGCGGTCTTGGATTCTACCTCGCCGACGCATGCGTTTACACCCGCCGTTCATAGCGGTTGCAGTGCGGTTACCTTCGAAAAGACGTGGGGTTTTGCCTTTCGCTCCTTAAGAAGAAACGCCTAACGGGCACCCGTTTCCTCGTCTTCGGAAGCATCCCGCGCGCCCGGCTTCTTCGACCCGCTGCGCGAACCGTGCGCCTCGACATCGACCGGCTTACCCTTCGGCAACCCAGCCCCATGATGGCCCCCTGCCGTCGCATGGGCAGCCTGCGCCCTATCTCGAGCCGCCGCATGCATGGCCTGCGCCCGATCGCGCGCCGCGGCATCCACCCGGTAAGCCTCCCAACCGCGCTCGGAGGGATGATAGAAGCAGCCGCGCTCAAGCCCTTCGGGCAGGTAGCGTTGATCAACCCAGCCTGCAGGATAATCGTGCGGATATTTGTACGCACCGTAACGCTCGGAGCCGGGACGGTGCCTATCGCGGAGATAGTCGGGGACATCGCGCTTAGGCCCGTTTCGCACTTCCGCCAAGGCAGCATCGATGCCCGCCTCGCACGCGTTGCTTTTCGGCGCAAGAGCGATATAGGTTGCCGCCTGCGCCAAGTTGATGCGGCATTCGGGATACCCGATGACCTCCGCCGATTTGAACGCGGCCGCGGCCACCAGCAATGCCTGGGGATCGGCGTTGCCTACGTCCTCGGACGCGTGGATGAGCATACGGCGAGCGATATACTTGGGGTCCTCTCCCCCATCGATCATACGGGCAAGCCAATACAGCGCCGCATCGGGATCGGAACCGCGCATGGACTTGATGAAGGCGGATATGATGTCGTAGTGCATATCCTTGTTCTTGTCATACGGCAATGCGCGGTGCGGCGTAGCGCTTTCCACCTGCGCCTTCGTGATAACGGCAGGGTTCTCGCGCGTGCCGGGCTGCTGCATGCCCGCCGCAAGCTCGAGGGTGGTAAGCGATGCGCGGCCGTCGCCGCCCGCCAAGAGCACGATGGCGCTGCGGGCAGCCGGGTCGAGCTTGTACAGCCCATCAAGCCCACGAGGGTCGGCAACGGCCCGGTCGACCAGCTGCGCCACGTCGCCATCCGAGAGCCCCTTAAGGCCGACTACGCGCGAACGGCTGATCAGCGCGGAATTCACTTCGAAAAAAGGGTTCTCGGTGGTAGCGCCCACCAGCACCACGGTGCGGTTTTCCACCGCATGGAGAAGCGCGTCCTGCTGGCTGCGGTTGAATCGATGAATCTCGTCCACGAATAGGATGGTACGCGAGCCGTTGAGCGCCAAGCGCTTTTCGGCGGCGTCGATTTCCCGGCGCAGGTCGGATACGGTGCCGCCGATGGCGGACACCTCCACGAACGTGGCCTTCGTGGATTCGGCGATGACGTGCGCGATGGAGGTTTTGCCGGTTCCCGCCGGGCCGTAGAGGATGACCGAGCTGACGTTATCCTGCTCGATGGCCGCGCGCAGCCAGCTACCCGGGCCCACGGCATCCTGCTGCCCCACCACGTCTTCCAGCGTTCGCGGGCGCATACGCACCGCCAGCGGCGCCACCTGCTGCTTGCGTTCGTTCTCCATTGCCGTGAATAGCGTGTCCATGACCACCCCTGCCTGTTGATTGGCAAACCATGATAGCACGCGAACGTTTGTTTGCCCAGAGTAATAACAGGACGTCTCGTTCAGCTCGAAAAGCAACGGCTTGCCTACACCTGCTTTACCGATTCTGTCAAGACTTTACTTTGCCTTGAGGTCCCATATACTCGATATCAGGTTCCACCCTTGTCGCCGTACTTTTTGCGATGGACCGATGCTATTTCCGAGGGAGCTCAAGATAGCAAGTGAAACGGAGATTCGCGCCCGTTGGCACGAAAGCCGGGAAGCAAGCTGCGAGCACCCACCTTGTTGAGGTGGGTTCATCCTTCCGGCCGGGGGTGGGACTTTTTTCATGCCCGAATCCGGCCCGCCCCGCCATCGCACCCGCAACCATCTTGCGGAAAGCAGCTATGCCGCAGGCAGCCTGAGCACGAACGTGGTGCCCTCGCCTTGCGCCCCTTCCACGCAAATCGTGCCGTGGTGGTATTGCACCGCATGCTTGACGATGGCAAGCCCCAGGCCCGTGCCGCCTGTTTCCTTCGAACGGCTTTTATCCAGACGGAAGAACCGCTCGAACACCTTTTCGCGCATCTCCTCGGGAATGCCCGCCCCGGTATCGCTCACGCGCACCGTGACCACCGATTCGGGGTCCGGCTCCGCCCCTGCCGCGCGAAGCGCCTCCAAAACCTCCTCGGATGCAGCGCCCTGCGACACGCGCACCGACACGCTTCCGCCGGCATGGTTGTAGCGCACCGCGTTCTCTATAAGGTTGTACAGCATCTCCTCGGCAAGCGTCTCGCTACCGTTGATGTAGGCGGACCCGCCCTTCACGGAGATGGATACGCCCTCGTCGGCGGCGAACGACTCCAAGCGTCCTGCCATCCGTCGGGCAACGGACGTCACGTCAATGGGCCGCTCCTCGCGCGCGAACGCGCTCTCGTCGAGCTTCGAAAGCGTGAGCACGTCGTTGATAAGGCCGCGCATCGCCTGCGCCTCGTCGTAGATAAGGCCGGCGAACTTCTGCCGGTCCTCAGGCAGCACCATATCGTTCTTCATAAGCTCGGCATAGCCCGATATCACCTGCAGCGGCGTCTTCATCTCGTGGCTGACGTTGCTGGAGAAATCGCGGCGCATGCTTTCGGCTTCGGCAAGCTCCTTGTTCTGCTTCTTGAGCTGCGTCTGCTGATCGTCGATGCGCTGAAGAAGGGGCACCATTTCCCCGTAGATGTCGTTTTCCAAAGGCTCCGCCATGTCAAGGGCGTCGATAGGCTTCATGATGTGGCGCGTGAGCAGCCGGGACAACAAGAACACCAAGCCGGCGACGACCACGAGCGCGAACAGCGTGGGCACGAGCATCTCGCCCAAAAAGGCGAACAGGGAATGACGGGTTTCAGACAGGCGGACGATGCGCCCATCGGAGAGCTTCTCAGCGGCATACACCGTATCGGTGCCCAAAGTTTCCGAATAGCGCATGCTCACCGCCTCGCCCGTGCGCGCGGCCTTGCTGACCTCGGGACGGGAGGCGTGGTTATCCATCTGACCGGCGTCTGCCTGGCTATCGTAGAGCACCAGGCCGTTTTCGCTGATAAGCGTGTAGCGGGTGATACCGCTGAACTGCTGGGACAAGATGGTGGTCACATCAGCGGCCGGAGCCTCGTCAAGGGCTGTTGCCGCCCGGCTGGCCTCCTGGACCAGGGCCTGCTCGGCATCATGCTCGTAGGAGTAATAGAAGATGCTGACCATCACCGCGGAAAAGGCCAAAAGGATTCCCAGGGAAAACGCCAAAACGGTGGTGAAGATGCGGCCGGCAAGGCTTTTAACGTGATCGGGCGAAGGGCTCATGCGGCAAACCTCTATTCCGGCTGTCTGATGCTGTAACCCACGCCGCGCACGGTTTTGATGCAGGCATCGGCGCCCGGACATGCGGCGGAAAGCTTCTGGCGCAGCGTTTGGATGTGCACGTCGACGGTGCGCGTCTCGCCCACGAACGTCATGCCCCATACGTCCTCGAGCAGCTGACCGCGCGACAGCACGCGCCCGACGTTGCGAAGCAGCGCGCGCAGCAGGTCGAACTCCTTGAGCGTGAGCTCAACGGGGACGCCGCCTGCGGAAACGGTGTGCTCGAGCACGCGCAGCTCGATGGGCCCGCACTCCAGCACATCGCCGGAGGGCGCGGTAGGCGCCGCGGCGCGGCGCAAGAGCGCGTTCACGCGGCTGACCAGCTCCATCATGCCGAAGGGTTTGGCCAGGTAATCGTCGGCGCCCGCATCAAGGCCGCTGACCTTGTCGAACTCGGTGCCTTTCGCCGTGAGCATCATGACGGGAAGGAACTTGGTGGCCGGGTCCTCGCGCAGGCGGCGGAGAACCTCGAGTCCGTCGATCTCGGGTAACATGATGTCGAGCAACACCAGATCGGGAAGCGATTCTCGGCAAGCATCGAAGAAGTCGCCGGCATGGGCGAAGCCCGCTGCCTCAAGGCCCGCCTGCTTGAGCGCGTACACCGTCAAATCGCGGATATTCGTGTCGTCTTCCAAGTAGTAGATCATGCTTGCACCTCGTTATTCCACAACCGAATCGTCTGGACGCGGGCCCGCCAAGCGATAACCGACCCCACGCACCGTCTCCACGGCATCGGCATGCTCGCCGAGCTTTTGCCGAAGCGTGAGCACGTGCATGTCGACCGTGCGGCTGCCGCCGCCGAAATCCCAGCCCCACACGTTTTGCAGCAGCTTCTCGCGCGACAGCACGACGCCGGGATGGCGCATCAAATACGCCAGCAAATCGAATTCGCGCATGGTAAGCGCCACGGGCGCCCCGTCGACGAGCAGCTCGCGCGCCTGGAAATCCAGGGAAAGGGCGCCCAGGCTCAGAACGTCCTCGCAACGGCCGCCTCCCCAATCGGGAGCACGGCGCAGCATGGCGCGCACGCGGCTCACCATCTCCATCATACCGAAAGGCTTCGTGATGTACTCGTCGGCCCCGGCATCCAACGCCCGCACGATGTCCAGCTCCGAGTTTTTAGCCGTGACCATCATAACGGGCACGCGGGAGAGCTTGCCGGGCGTGCTGCGGATGCGCTTGAGGATTTCCAGGCCATCAACGTCCGGCAGCATGATGTCCAAAACCACCACATCCGGGATGCTTTTGGCGCATGCGGCGCGAAACGCCGTGTCATCGGGTTGCCCTTCGGCCTGGATGCCCGACTGCGTCAAGGCGTACAGCACCAGCTGACGGATGTTCTCATCATCCTCGACATAGTAGACAGTCACCTGCCACGCACCCCTTCCACAGCCGAAGCGCCGGGCGCGACGCGAACCCTGCGCCCCGCTGCCGCGGTGCTCGGGGATCGGACAGCCCACCGGGCTGTCCGACATAGTAGACAGTCACCTGCCACGCACCCCTTCCACAGTCGAAGCGCCGGGCGCGACGCGAACCCTGCTCCCCGCTGCCGCGGCGCGCTACCCTTCGGCGTTTTCCTTACCCGCAGAGTTTAGCGTATGCTCGCCCGTTGCGCGGAAAACGGCCCAGCTTGCGATGCGCTCGGCATCGTCGCCCATGCGCTCAAAGTACTTCGCCACCATGAGCAGCTCCGGCAGATGGCTGGCGCCCTGCGTCTCGTTGCGGATCAGATCGACCACCACCCGCTCGCAGCGATCGTACAGTTCGTCCACCCCGTCGTCCATAGCGAACACGCGCTGGGCAAGCGCGGCATCTGCCTGGGAGAACGCCTTCGTGGCAAGCGAGACCATGTTCGACACCTTGTCGGTGGCCTCGGCGAACTCGCTCTGCAGGTGCGAGACGGCCTTCGGCGTGAGCTGCTGGGAGAGGTACGCAACGTCACGCGTCATCTCGTCGATATGCGCCAAGTCGCTGACCAGGCGAAACGCGCCGGTCACTTCCCGCAGATCATCGGCCACCAGCGGTTGCTGCATGAGCATGATGTCAAGGCAGCCGTCCTCGATGGCCTCGCGCAGCCTACGCGCAGACTTGCTGCCGGAAATCACGCTTTCGGCGGCATCGGCGTCGCCGGCAAGCGCCCGACCCGCGGCCCGGACATCAAGCACCGTCTTCTCGGACAGCTGATTGACCAGCGCCCCTAGCTCCTCCAGCTTGCTAATATAACGAGTACGCGTCTTCATCAGCTGAACCTTCCTGTCAGGTAGTCTTTCGTCTTCTGCTGCACGGGGCTGCCGAACAGCTGCTTGGT
>CAKTWI010000019.1 GCA_934630815.1 uncultured Senegalimassilia sp. | reverse complement strand
CAGCCTGCGCGCCGCCTTGCTGCCGGAAAGCACGCTTTCGGCGGCATCGGCGTCGCCGGCAAGCGCCCGGCCCGAGGCCCGAACATCGAGCACCGTCTTCTCGGACAGCTGATTGACCAGCGCCCCTAGCTCCTCCAGCTTGTTGATATAACGGGTACGGGTCTTCATCAGCTGAACCTTCCTGTCAGGTAGTCTTTCGTCTTCTGCTGCACGGGGCTGCCGAACAGCTGCTTGGTCGGCCCGGATTCCACCAGCTCTCCCAGGTAGAAGAAGGCCGTCTTGTCGGCCACGCGCGCGGCCTGCTGCATGTTATGCGTGACCACCACTACGGTGCGCTCGCGGGCAAGCTGCACCATCAGCTCCTCGACGAGCGCCGTGGAGATGGGGTCGAGGGCGCTCGTGGGTTCGTCCATGAGCAACACCTCGGGCTGCGTGGCCAAAGCGCGCGCGATGCACAGGCGCTGCTGCTGGCCGCCGGAAAGCCCCAGGCCCGATTGGCCCAGCTTATCGCGCACCTCGTCCCACAGGCCGGCATCGCGCAGGCACCTCTCCACCAGCTCGTCGGCCTCGGCGCGCCCGAGCCTGCGCATGCGGCGCGGTCCGTACAGGATGTTGTCGCGGATGGACATGGGGAACGGGTTGGGGTGCTGGAACACCATGCCCACCCTCACGCGCAGCTCGTTGGCATCGCCGCTGAAGATGTCGCGCCCTGCCACCTCGATGACGCCTTCGGTGCGCACGGTGGGAACGAAGTCGCACATGCGGTTGAAGGTACGCAGCAGCGTTGACTTGCCGCAGCCGGAAGGCCCGATGAACGCGGTGGCGCGGTTCTTCGGGATGTCGAGCGTAACCCCCTTAAGCGCCTGGAAATCGCCGTACCACAGGTTGAAATCGCGAATGGAGATCATGGGCTCGTCGACCTGGGCGCCCGCATCGCGCACCGCCGCGCCCTGCTCGTTTTCGAAATCGGTCATATGATCAGCCGAACCTTCCCGTCAGATAGTCTTGCAAACGCTTATCCTCCGGCTGGCTGAACAGGCGCTTGGTGGGGCCGGTCTCCACCATATCGCCCACGTAGAAAAACGCCGTGCTGTCGGAAACGCGCGTCGCCTGCTCCATGTTGTGCGTCACGATGATGGCGCAGATGCCTGACTCGGCGATGGAGCGGATGGTCTCCTCCACCGTGAAGGTGGAGATGGGGTCAAGCGCGCTGCACGGCTCGTCGAACAGCACCACGTCGGGATGCATGGCAAGCGTGCGGGCGATGCACAGGCGCTGCTGCTGACCGCCGGAAAGGGCATAGGCGCTCTCGTCGAGCTTGTCCCGCACCTCGTCCCACAGCGCACCGGCGCGCAGGCTCTGCTCCACCAGCGCATCGCAATCCTCCTTGCCGCTCACCAGGCCGTGCCGCTTGGGGGCGAACAGGATGTTGTCGCGGATGGACTTGCGGAACGGCGTGGGCTGCTGGAACACCATGCCGATGGATTTGCGCAGCTCGAACAGGTTCTCCTTGCGCGTGTTGATGTTGCGGCCATGATAGAGCACCTCGCCGCCGATCTTGCACTTGGGGATTTCCCGGTTCATAAGGTTGAGGCAGCGCAGAAACGTGGACTTGCCGCAACCGGACGGGCCGATCAGCGCCGTCACCTGCCCCGCCGCGAAGTCGAGCGACGTGGGATGCAGGGCCTCGTTGCTCCCGTAGCATACGGTAAGATCGCGCGTGCTCAGAAGCGTCCCACCGTCGGACCGACCGTCGCCCGCCTGGGGCGCACAAGCGCCTATCATTTCGTTTTCCCTGCTCATTCGCTGGTCAGCCTCCTTTCCAGATACTTGCCGATCACGCGTGCCAGGATGTTGAACGCCAGGATGCACACCATGAGCACCGCCGCGGTGCCGTTGGAGATGGCCGTCAGGTCGGGCACAACGCCCTCGCTGTTGATCTTCCAGATATGCACCGCCAGGGTCTCGGCCGGGCGGAACACGTTCCACGGACACGAGGGGCTGGAGAAGTCAAGGCACGTGAAGTCGAGTACCGGGGCGGACTGGCCCGCCGTGAAGATCAGCGCCGCGGCCTCGCCGAACACGCGGCCCGCGGAGAGCACCACGCCGGTGACGATGGCGGGCATGGCGGCGGGAAGCAGCACGTGGATGGTGGTCTCCCAACGCGTCAGACCCATGGCAAGGCCTGCATCGCGCTGGCTGCGCGGCACGTCCTCGAGCGCCTGCTGGATGACGCGCACCAGGATGGGGATGTTGAACATGGTCAGAGCCACCGCGCCGGCGATGATGGAGAATCCCCAGCCCATGTACAGCACGAAGAACAAGAAGCCGAACAGGCCCACGACCACCGACGGCAAGCTGGACAGCGTCTCGATGGCGGTCTTGGCGATCGCCGTGACCGCGTTGTCGGGCGCATACTGCGACAGGAAGATGGCCGCCCCCAAGGATAGCGGCACGCTGATGAGCAGCGTGAGGATCAGCAGGTAGAAGCTGTTGAACAGCTCGGGGCCGATGCCGCCGCCTTCCTTGAACTGCTGGGGCTTGCCAGTAAGGAAGTTCAGGTCGAACAGCTTCGGCGCGCCCGCCACCAGGATGTAGATCACGATGGCCGCGAGCATGAGCATGACGAAGGCGGCGATGCCCACCAGCACGCCGGTGGCGATGCGATCCTGCCGGTTGATGCGGCGCACGTGCGCCGACATATCGAAGTTAGCCACGTTTTGCCGCCCCTTTATGTCCGATGAGGTGGATGATCATGATGAACGCGAGCGACATGGCCAACAACAGCAGCGCCAGCGACCAGAGCACGTCGTTGTAGACCGTTCCCATGGCCTCGTTGCCCATGCCCATGGTCAGCACGCTGGTCAGCGTGGAAGCGGGCGTGAACAAACCCGCGGGCATCTGGATAGCGTTGCCGATGACCATCTGCACCGCCAAGGCCTCGCCGAAGGCGCGCGTCATGCCCAAGATCACCGCCGTCATCAACGACGGCACCGCGCTTTTGAGCACCACGTTCCAAATGGTCTGCCAGCGCGTGCAGCCCAGCGCGTAGCTGCCCTCGCGATACTCGTGCGGCACGGCGGCCAGCGCATCGATGGACAGGCTGGTGATAGTCGGCAAGACCATGATGGCCAGCACCACGGCGCTCGAGAAGATGCCGAAGCCGGTGATGGTCTGCCCCATGGCGCCCGCCGCATCGCGCACCCAGGCCACGATGATCGTCAGGCCGATAAGGCCGTAGACCACCGACGGGATGCCCACCAAAAGCTCAAGGAGCGGCTGGAACACGCGACGCCCGAAGCGCGGGGCCACCTCCACCACGAAGATGGCGCTGCCGAACGCGATGGGCAACGCGAACAGCGTCGACAGCAGCGTGACGGAGAACGAGCCCGCGATCATGGGGAGCGCGCCCACCGTGGGCATGCCGTTCGCGTCCTCCTGGTGCGGGTTCCATGTGGTCCCCGTCAAAAACGAACCGAGGTCGATCCCGTCGGCGGTAAACGTTGCGATACCGCGTCCGGCGACCATGGCGACAAGCGTGACGACAAGAAGCGTCACGAGCGCGATGCACGCGCCCGTGACGCCCTGACCGACCCGCTCGACGCGTGCTTTCGCCATCAAGGCCATATGCGCGCGTCTCCTTTCGAAACTAGTTGACTCGATGCGGGTATGGCGAACCTACTTGTTGGAAACCTTGCCGGAAGCGTCCTTCTCCACCTTCATGCCGGACATGGGGATGTAGCCCTGCTGCTCCACCAGGCCGCCCTGCACCTCTTCGCCCATCATGTACTCGAGGAACGCCTTCGTGGCCTCGTCGGGGCTGGCAGCGGTGTACATATGCTCGTAGGACCAGATCTTCCAGGAGTTGTCCTCGACGTTTTGCGCATCCGGTTCCACGCCGTCGACCTTGAGGGCCTTGAAGCTGCTGTCGAAGTAGGAGAAGGCCACGTAGGAGATGGCACCGGGGGTGCTGGCGACCATCTTGGCGGCAGTGCCCGAGGAATCCTGCTCCTGCGGCTTGAAGGAATCGGGCACCTTCGTACCTGCCAGGACGACGTCCTCGAACGTGGCGCGCGTGCCGGAGCCGGAAGCGCGGTTGATGACGGTGATCGGGGAATCGGCGCCGCCGACCTCGCTCCAGTTCGTGATCTCGCCCGTGAAGATCTTCTTCAGGTCCTCGAGCTTGATGTCGTCGATAGTGACGTCGGCGTTGACGATCGGGCCCATGCCGACGATGCACACCTTGTTATCGGCGATCTTGGAGATGTCGGAGGAATCCTTCAGCTTGGACTCGGCGAACACGTCGGAGTTGCCGATCTGAACCGCACCCTGGGCGATCTGCGTGACGCCCTGGCCGGAACCGCCGCCCTGGACGATGATCTGGACGCCAGGGTTCTCCTCCATGAACTGCTCCGCGGCCGCCTCGCACAGCGGCTGCAGCGCGGTGGAGCCCACCGCCGTGATGGTGCCGGAAAGCGCCTTCTTACCGGAGGCGGCGTTACCGGATTCGGCGGAGCCGCCGTTGGAACCCGAGCAACCTGCCAGGCCGAAACCGGCGACGGCCAACGCGGACATGCCGGCGATGCCGATGAAGCTGCGGCGGCTGATGTAAGAACCCTGCATAGTACGTATACTCCCTTCGGATGTCTTCTCATGCAAAACGAGCTTGCAGGTGGGGATAGTACGCGCTCCGTCGGCGAGCACACCGCCGCAAGCGCAGTCCATGACCGAAGCGTGACAGGGTTTTACGCGCGGTTTACAAGCCGGACCGGGGCGCTTTACAAACCGCCCGCTTCGCCGCGAGCGCTTTACCTGGGCCTGTCGCACGGACAAGGCGAAAGAGCAGGCGATTTGCGAAACTCGCACGCCCGCAGGCGAAACGAGGCAGACGCCAGGACCCGCCCGAACATATCGAGGCGAGGGGACGGCGCAGACATCGCCGAAACGAACGAGCACAGCCCCTCCAAAGCGCAAAACAGCCGAGGGCTCCGGAAGCATCTGCCTCCGGAGCCCTCGGCCCATTCATATGAGATTTCCGTCTATTGCCTGGTCAGAGGCGCGATGGCTCGCAACACGGCATCCTTCGCCGGCGTGGCGTCTTCGCCGCTTGCCATGGTGAAGATGAGCGACCCGGCGAAACCGACGTCGACGACCTCGGTGAACCACAGGCGCGGGGCCGCCTCCACCGCGCCCACCCGACGCGCCGCGGCGAGCGCCGCCTGCTCGATGAGCCCGGCCCTCTCGTCAAGGTCCTCGCCGGCGCCTTCTACCACCAGAGAAAGCGTCACCTTGCCCGTGGGCGGCAGGTGCACGAGCGACGTCTTGTTGATGATGGAGTTGGGGATGACCACCGTCTCGCCCTTGGAGTTGGTGATGGTGGTATGGCGCCAGTTCACGTCCTTCACAACGCCCGCAGCACCGCCGACCGAGATGTTGTCGCCCGGCGATACGATACGCAGCAGGCTGACCTGCACGCCGCCGATGAGGTTGGAGATGGTGTCCTGGAAGCCCAGCGAGATGGCGATACCGCCGATACCCAGCGCCGTGATGGCCGCCGACACGTCCACGCCGAAGCACGTGGACAGCACGACAGATCCGCCCACCACCCACACGATGGCGCGCCCGATGTTGATGAAGATCGACGACGAGGGCAGATCGTCGGAGTAGTTGAGCACACGGCGCAGGAACTTCGTGAGCAGATGCCCCACCACCGCCGTGATCACGATGATGACTACGGCGGTTATGAGCGTGCCCAGCCACGCGTTGCCCACCGCCGATATGATGCCGTGCTCGAAATCCTCCATATAAGGAAAGCCCCTTCCGCGGGATGACCCGCTTCAAACCACGGGGCCACGCCCGAACCGGGACGCGGCCCCGCAAGAACCGTTATTCCACCGTGCCGTACACCTGACCCCAAGCATGCCCGCCGATAGCCGAGTTCAGCTGATCGCACAGGCGCTGGCGCGTATAGGTGCCCGGCGGCAGCAAGGCGATGATCTCGTCGAGGTCGTCGGGCAGGTCGAACGACTCGGCCGTGACGACCACGTCGAGTCGCCGCACGAACTTCCCGCCGTCGGCGAACACCGAATCGACGACGCGCTGCAGCTGGCCGTAATGCTCGCTGCGGCGCGTGTTCATCGCAAGCTTCGCCATAGCGGCTACGCCTCCACGTCGGGTCGATGCGCATCGAGGCCTTCGGTTGCCGCAACCAGGGCACCGGCATAGGCGGGCGTGGCCTGGCCGATTGCGCGCAGGAACTGCGCGCCGGCCGCACGAAGATGCTGGGCCGCCTCCATCATGACGTCGGGGCGATGGTACGGGTTTTCCGGCGTTGCCTGACGCTGACGGGGATCGTGGCACACGACGTCGAGCTGCGCGAGCACGGGCAGGGGCAGCTTCGCCGCCTGCTGCGCGAGCTCGCAGGCGCGCTCGACGGGAGCCTGCGTGCAAAAGCCGGCCACGCTCGCCTCGAACTCGGCCATCACGTCGAGCGCCTCGTCGAAGCCATGCCTGCCGTCCGCCAGCATGCCGTCGGCGCCCACGTTCACGGATGCGAACACGGGCAGGCCGCTGACCTGGCGCAAGCCCATAAGCGCGCACTTCAGGTCGCTTGGGTTGGAGAACCCGTTCAAGAAGAAGCCGTCAAGGGAAAGGCCCTCGAAGGCGCGCGCCGCGCGGGCGTACTGGTCGCGGTTCTCGTTGAGCGACGCTTTGCTGGACGCATCGAGCGGCAAACCGCACGGCCCAAGCTCCACCAGCACATGCTGAGGGCGCAGCTTCGCGGCGTACGCGACGGCGGCGCGGGCAAGCTCGGGCAGGCGCTCGGCCATGCCCCGATGCGCCAGGCGCGCCGGGGTCATGCCGGTCGTTTCGGTGACAAGGCACTGCACGCCCGCCATGAGGTTCAGGCGAAGGGCGTCCTCGACGGCCTCCGGCTCCATAAGCGTGGCATATTCCACATCGCCGTCGAACTCGAACCCCTGGCGCGCGAGCACGGGGGCGACGGGGCTGGACAGCACGAGCATATCGCGGTGGAACCGCAGCTGGATATCAGGCATGGATGTTTCCTTTCGACCTGAACATGATACCAAAGGGCCCAAGGAGCCAGGCAAAGGGGCATCGCAGGCACACAAGCGCGCCCCACGCCCGCGCTTCACAAGGTTACGGGAAGAGAACATCTGCTTTCATCAGGGAAAACCGCTGTTTTACCACCATGTTCCCGTCTGCTTGGCAACGGAACGGTAACGGCGTCTCCTGGGCATTCACATTCCGTTCACGAGCGCATCACCCCAAAGCCACTCCCCGGACACGCCCGCTTCAACATCGGCCGGTATAGTAAGCTTTGCAAGCGGGACATCCCCTTTCCACCGCTTGTCTGCTCCCCATAGCAGATCGCGATGCTAAAGCATCGTTCCTCCCCTCCTTTCGGGCCGCAAGTTTCCCCCTTTTCACTTGCGGCCCATCCCTTTTCTTGGGCGAAAACCGCCAACGCACGAAACCGCGCCGCCGAGAAGCCGGTCTCCGCGCAACGTCGCAAGCGGAAGATCATATCGGTCCGCATCCGCACAAGCCGCCTTACCTGCCAGAGCCCCGGCATCCCACCCCGACGAGCCCCGCCTCCTACCGTCGGATAAGACCATCACGCCCTGTTGTTCACCAACTTGTAACGAGCCCGTCGGTTGCTTCACAAAATGCGCAAGCCGCTGCCATAGCGCCTTCAATGTCGATGGCTATACTGCGTATCAGCGAACGGAAAGGTTCCCCTCCTTCCTCCGTCGCACTGCTTTCTCCTTAAAAGCAGTTAATCGGTGCCCACGAACCGGCACCGTATATCCCCTCCTTATGGCCCTGGCAGGTTCCCCTTTCTGCCGGGGCCGCTCCTTTTTCCGAACAGGGGACGGAGGTGTGTTCACGCGATAAACTCGCTCCTTTCGCCGAGCGATCATCCACGACCACCGCCGGCTCTCCCAAGCCGAATGGCGGCTATCGCCTTCCACAACCGCCCCTTTCCCATTAGCCGAACCGCCCCCCCTGACAACGAAAAAGCCGCCCGGTGCATTACCGAGCGGCCCAGCCGTCGCAGGTTTTCGCCGAAGACCTTAGGCCTTCTTGCCGTATTTGCGCTCGAACAGGATGTTGTTCGTCTCCAGCCAGCTTTCCACGGTGCCGGTGTCGAAACCGTCCTGCGGGTCGATGACGAGCGCGTACATCTCCTCTTCCTTGAGCACCGCGTCCAGCGCGTCGGTCAGCTGGATCTCGCCGCCAACGGTGGGCTTGGCCTCGGCCAGAAGCTCCATCACGCGCGCGGACAGCAGGTAGCGGCCGAACACGGCCAGGTTGGAGGGCGCATCCTCAAGCGCGGGCTTCTCCACCAGGCTGTCGATCTTCCACACGTCGTCGGAGATGGCGGAACCGGCGATGACGCCGAAGCGGTTCACCTGGTCGTCGGGCACGGGCATGACGGCGATGACCGAAGCGCCGTTGTGCTCGTCGGAGACCTTCTGCATGGCAGGCAGCATGTTGTTGTCGGGGACCAGGACATCGCCCAGCAGCACGTAGAACGGCTCGTCGCCCGTCTTCTCGGCGGCGCAGTGCACGGCGTGGCCCAGGCCCAGCGGCTCGTCCTGGTACACGTAGCTGACGTTAAGGTTGCCGGCATGCTCCACGGCGTCGGCGTATTTGTCCTTGCCGCGCTCGCGCAGCATGGACACCAGCTCGGGATTCGGCGAGAAGTGCTCCTCGATGGACTTCTTCTCACGGCTGTTCACGATAACCACCTCGTCGGCGGCCGACGCCAGGCCCTCTTCCACGATGTACTGGATGACGGGACGGTCCACGACGAGAAGCATTTCCTTGGGCTGGGCCTTCGTGGCCGGCAGGAAGCGCGAGCCGAGGCCGGCGGCAGGGATGATAGCCTTCATATAAGGTTTACCTTTCTTCGGGGGAATAGACGCGAAGCGCCGCGAGACGCGGCGCTTCGTCGATTCGCTTCGGCAATTGTAGCACGCAGGCTATTCGGCCTTCAGTTCCGCCACAGCCTCTTCAAGCACGGCGATCTGCTTCTCGGTCTTCTTCAAGCCGCTGATGGAAACGAACACGTAGATGAGCAGCACGGCCCACATAAGCGCATAGGCCGCGATGATGAACGGCATGGACGGGATGACGGTGCTGTAGATGTCGGCAAGTACGGGATTCATGGGATGCTCCTTCGATCAAGCGCCCTTGAGGCGCGAACGTTTGCTAACGGGTAACGGGGATCGCCCAGCTTTCGCCTAGCGCTGCTCTTCCAAAACCTCCACCTCATCTTTGAGGGCCTGCAGACGCTCCTGCAGGCGGACCTGGCGGAAGCGGAAACGGTACAGCGCGAATCCGACGAGCATAAGGCCCGCCAAGCACACGGCCACGGTCATGCCCATATCGCCGGACATGCCGCCCTCGCGCAACACCACGGGGTGCACGCCCGAGGGGATAAGGCGCGTGATCATGAAGCAGATGGGCACGTCCACCATGGCGATGATGCCGATGACGGCGGCGTACACGCCGCGGCGCTCAGGCTCGTCGATGGCGTTGCGCAGCACGAAGTACGCGATGACGATGAGCATGAGGATAAGGTAGGTGGTCAGGCGCGGCTCCCACGTCCACCACACGCCCCACTCGAAGCGCTCCCACAAATCGCCCGTGATCATGGTGCAGATGACGAACACGAGCGAGATCTCCATGCACACCTTCGCGCACGTGTCGAAGCGCTGGTTTTTAGTGGCCAGGAAGCGCACGGAATAATAGCACGCGAACGCCAGTGCGCAGAACGACACCAGGGCCACCGGCATATGGAAGTAGAAGATCTTCTGGGACAGCAGCAGCTTGTTAGCCACCATCTGCCCGCCGATCAGCTCCACGCCGTCGACGGCGGCGCCGTTGACGGGCCCGGCGTACAGAAACGCCATGAGAAAGCCCAGCGTGGAAAGCACGATGCCCGCCAGCAGCGCCCACGGCGCCACCTTGTCGGGCCACTGCCCCGCCTCGGGCAGCTTCACCGGTTTGTTCGTCATTGGTTTCCTTTCCTTATGAAGATCGCAGGTTGAAAGCTATGCGGAGATAACGAAATCGTACAGAACCCAGCTGACCAGCAGCATGATGACGTCGTAGCCGCCGGCAAGCGCCATCGACTGCGTGAACACGTCGAGATACCCCTCGGCGCCCACCACCACGGCGGTGGTCGCCGACGCGCATGCGTAGAGCAGCGGGAAGATCAGCGGCACGAACAGCACGGCGAGCATGACGTCCTTGCCGCGGGTGTTCACGGTGATGGTGGACAGCAGCGTACCGATGCCGGCCACGCCTATGGTGCCCACCGCAAGCGGCACCGCCATGAGCATGAAATCGGGACCGGGCTGGGCGGTGGTCAGGAAGAAGAACCAGAACAACGGCACGGCGATCACCTCGACCACCAGCAAGAACAGCAAGTTCGAGGTTGCCTTCGCCAGAAAGATCACGCTGCGGTCCATGGGCACGAGCAAGATGCCCTCCATGCAGCCCTGCTCCTTCTCGTGGTTGAACGAGCGGTTCAGGCCCAGCAGCGACGTGAACACGACGAGCGCCCACAGAAGCCCGCCGGAAAGCTGCAGCACATCGGTCGCCTGCGCCGTCTGCCCGAGCGCCGCGCCGTACACGATAAGCACGAGCAGCGCGTAGATGCCCATGGACGTGAGCATCTCCTTGGTGCGGAACTCCTGCTGCAGGTCTTTCGCAAGCAGGGTTTTATACTGGGCGAACGTGCTGGGCATGCTCAAGGTCACCTGACCGGCGCGCGCCCGATCGGCGCCCATGCTTTGCTTGCGCACCATTTACGACACCCCCATTCCCACCGTGGAGCGGTACAGCTCGGAGAACTCGTCGAAATCAAGCTGGTCCTTCGCCCCGAACGTCACCACGCGCCCGCGCGCCAACACCAGCGCGTGCGTGCACATGTCGAAGCCCTTGCGCAGGTCATGGCTCACCATGACGAAGGTTCGGCCCTCGCGCTGCTTTTCGATCAGCTGATCGAAGATGTCCACGGCGTGCGGGTCCAGGCCGGAATACGGCTCGTCCAAAAACACCACGTCGGGGTCGTGGATAAGGGCGCGGGCGATGGACAGGCGCTGCGTCATGCCGCGTGAGAACGTGCGCACCACGTCAAGCCGGCGGTGCTTCAGCTCGACGGCCTCGAGCAGCTCCATCACGCGCGCCTGCGGATCTGCCAGCCCGTAAAGCTTCGCATACAAAAGCAGGTTCTGCTCGGCGGTAAGGTCGGGATAGAGCATGGCGTTATGCGAGATAAGGCCGATGCGCCCGCGGGCTGCTTCAGGGTCTTCCCGCAGGTCGATGCCCATAAGGCTTGCCGAACCGTCCGTAGGGCGCGTCAGCGTGGACAGCATACGCAGCAGCGTGGTCTTGCCGGCGCCGTTGGGGCCGAATATGGAAAGGAATGCCCCCTGCGGAACCTCGATGGACACCTTGTCCACCGCCTTGCGCGTGCCGAACACCTTCGACAGCTTCCTGGTCCTGATGGCAGCCGTTTCCTCCATCGGCCCCCCTTCCCCTGCATCTTGGATGCGTGCGAGCCCTTTGCACGCCAGTCTAACGCAAATGACGATCGCCGCGCGAGCGACCGCGTCGGCTTTGGGCGCCTACGCCGCGCCCGCCGCCGAATCGCCCAATGCCTCATCGGCGGCGACACGCTGCACGTCGGTGAGCTTGCGGCTGGCGCGCCTGCGGCCCGCCGTGGCCACGCACACGCCGATCATAAGCAGCCCGAAGCCCGCCCACACCAGCGAGATGAGCGGATTGACCCGCACATCCATGGAGAACGCGCCGTCGTTGTTCACACCGCGGTATACCACGAACAGATCCTCGGTGGGCAGCGAGATGACGCTGGCGACCAGCTTCTGCTGCTGGGTCTTCTGTGCCAGCTGCACGCTCGGGCTGACCTGGCCGATGAAGGCGCCGTCCTTGTAGGCATCGTAGTTCACGGTGTACATGATGGCGTCGCCGCCATTGACCTCCGTCACGGAGTTGGACACGTACTCAAGCGTATAGTCCTTGATTTGGAAAGTCTCGGACGCGGTGTCGGTTGCCTCGTCATAGCCGATGTAGGCGACCTTCTCCGTCACGTACATCGACGAGCCGATCAGGCCGACCAGGATGACGGCCATGGCCGCATGCGACAGGAAGCCGCCGAAGCTTGCGGGGCGGTTACGCAGGCACCCGCCGAAGGCTGCCACGGCGCCGCAGCTATGCGACTCCTTGTACGAGCGCACGATGCGACCCAACATAAACAACGAGTTGAACAGCAGCACGCTTGCCACGAAGAAGCCCACGAGCGCAAGGCCGTTGTAGTACCAAGCAGGGCCATCGCTTGCCAGCTCCTCGGCGGCGGTGCCGCCTGCGGCGATGATGGCGTTGTAGCTGGGCACTAGGTACGTGGCCCAGTACACCGCCAGCACCGCGAACAGAACCAGCGCGCAGATGGCGGGGATGCGCGCCTGCTTCAGGAACTTCGAGCGCAGCGTCTTGCCCCAGGCCAGCAGCGGACACACCGCAAGGATGGCCAGATAGATCACACCCAACGGGCGGGCGATGGCGTTGAACGTGCCCGAGGACACGGTCTGGCCGCCGAACGGCAGGAACTCAGGCAACGCCGAGGACACGGTCAGGTACGCCAACAGTGTAGCGAACACCACCATGATGACGTTGTTGAAGTAGTAGGCGCCTTCCTTGGACAGCAGGTTCTCCACCTCGTCGGAGCCGTCGGCTGCCGGGCCGAAGCTCTTCCAGCGAACGACCAGGCCCACGATGCCGGCCAGCAGCGCCACGGCGATGAGCGCGCCGAACAGCACGAGCGACACCGGGTCGCCCTCGAAAGCGTGCACGGACTGCACCAGGCCGGAACGGGAGATGAACGTGCCCACGATGACGAACGCGAACGTGATGCAGGCGCACATGACGCTCCAACGCTTGAACGCGCCGCGCTGGCGGTACACGGTGAAGCTATGGATGAGCGCCACGCCCACCAGCCATGACAGCAGGCTGGCGTTTTCCACGGCATCCCAGCCCCAATAGCCGCCCCAGCCGAGCACCACGTAGGCCCACACGGCGCCAAGACCGATGCCGATACCCAGAAACAACCAGGAGAACAGGGCATAACGCTGGCTGCGCACCACCCATTCCCTGGACGGGTCGTTCACGATGAGCGCGGCGATGGCATAGGCGAACGGGATGGTCAGGCCTGCATAGCCCACGAACAAGGTGGGCGGATGGATGGCCATGGCCCAATGCTCGAGCAGGGAGTTCATACCAAGCATGCTGGCCGCATTGGTCAGCGTGCCGTCGGCGTTGTAGTACTTCTGCGGCGTGACCGTGAACGGCATGTTGCTCTCGCTGAACAGCAGCACGCCCACAAATGCCGCTAACACCAGCTGCGACACCATAAGCGCCATGGAATCCAGCTTGCGCGGGCTTGTGAGGTCGCGAATGGCCACCACGGAGTTGAACACGCTGATAAGCCATGCCCAGAACAGCAGCGAACCCTCACGGCCGGCCCACAGGCCGGACAGCTTGAACAGCCAGCCAAGCGCGCCTTCTGCGTTGCTGTGCTGCTTGAGCACGTACTCGATGGAGTAGTCGCCCGCAAAGAAGCAGTACACCAGGATGCCGCAACATACGGTGAGCGCCACCGTGGTCAGGATAGAGGCGATATGCCCGCCCCACGTCAGGGTCTCGCCAAGCGAGCTTTCCCCCTTGCGCCCCAAGATCGCGCCCGCAAGCAGGCACAGCACCGATACAGCCACGCCGGCGAACGCCACCAGCAGGCCCATAAGGCCGATAGTCGACATGTGCGAAACCTCTTTCTAGCCCTCAAGCGCCACATCGGTAGCAGTGAACTTGCCATCGGCCGACATGCTGCCGGTGACCACAAGCGAGCTGCCTTCCGCGATCTCGTCGGACAGCGCGCCGTCGAACGCGACGGACAGCGTCTTGCCGGAATCGGGGTCGGCCAGCACGAAGCGATCGCCCGCGCCGGCAGCCTTCAGGGAACCCGCTTGCACGGTGCCGGACACCTTCACCGGCTTGTCGACGACCTGGTCGCCGTACTCGAGCAGACGGGAGACGCTCAACGCACTCGAGGCGTTCTCGTACTTCGAGGGGCATTTCGTCACCAGTTCGGTAGCATGCAGCACGCCGTCGTCGGCGATCTTGCCCGTGCAGATGGCGGTCACGTCGTTGCCGAACGTGGCCGACACGCCCCCTTCGTAGCGCACCTCGAGCTGATCGCCGGGGTTTCCGTCCTTGTCGTAGATGGCGAACGTGAGCACGTTGTCGTTGGTGGCGTAGGAGTTCTCCACCACGTTGCCCGTCACTTGGATCTTCTGGTCTGCATACTTACCCGCAACGGCGTCGGCGACGGTGGCGGACTTCGCAGCCCCGGAGCCGCCGACGACGGCCAAGATCACGACCAGCACGATAACGATGATGCCGGTTACCGCCATCATGCGACGCTTCGTCTTCGTATTCACAGGCCCTCCCCTTTCCTTAAGCGTTTATCCCTTGCTTTCTAACGGTAACCATATCGAAAACAACGGGGGTATTCCATCACCCAGATAGTGTAATTTGCTCGTTAAACCACCTTGTTTACCCGAAAAAGAGACCGTTTCCGCCGTTTACCGACACGATGGCCGACAAGGAAGGGAAAACGCCGCAATCAAGGTAGCGCCTTGCCAGCACCCGCTCACACCGCGGCCATATGCCTCCAAGACGCGAAAAACCCGGGGCGGGCGCACCTGATCGGCGCACCCGCCCCGGGTCGTTACCTCGAGCCGCGCAAGCATTCCGCCAAAGCGCCCATCCGCGCAGCGTCCGCTTCCTGTCGCCATGCAAGGTGCGCGGGCAGCTCCATGCCCTCCCCTTCCGCGAACGGCACCGCCTCCACATCCGGGAACTGCTCGGGATAGCGGCCATCGCACACCACGAGCACCGCCCCTCCGTCTTCATGGAGAAAGCCATGATGCCGCGCCGCCGACATCTCCAGCGGCGCCATGCGCGGACGCACCCCGTGCCGGGAAAGAAGCTCGAGCACCGTCGCCTTAAGGAAGCTGGAATCATACGGCTCGGCAAGCAGGGCGCCTTCCAGGTCGGCAAGGGCAAGCGACTTGCGTGAGGCGAACGCATGCCCACGCGACACCAACAGCCGCAACTCGACTGTACCCACACGCTCCGACACAAGCCTCTCGGCCCCCGGACGTCCCGCCACCACCGCCGCGTCCACCGCACCGGATTCCAGCTCCGACAAGCACGAACCGCTGGAAAGGAAGGACACGTCGAGCGCGATATGCGGGCAGCGTCGCCGGAAACCGCGGAAATCGCGCTCGAGCATCACGCTGCCGCGCAAAGGGGAGCTGGCCACCGCAACGCGCAACCGGGAAGCCCCCGCCGCGCCCGACAGGCCGCCGTCGCCGCAGATGCGCCGGATATCGTCCACCCCCTCGAGGACCTTGGAGGCACGATGAAGCACCTGCGCGCCGCGGGCGGTGGGGCGCAGACGGCGCCCCGTCGGCTCGAACAACACGATGTTGAGCTTGTGCTCCATGTCGTGGACGGATTTCGAAACGGTTTGCGGGGAAACGTACAGCTCCTGCGCAGCGGCGCTGTAGGAACCCGCACGCGCCGATCTGACGAAACGATCAAGCTGCTCGATGCTCGGACTCATTGCAACCCCCTCGCACAACATACGGAATATCGTGGGTAATACCACTAAAACTGCAGGTCATACGCGTATGAAGGCATATGCTACCAAAACGGCCGCAAAAAGGTTCCGGCTATCGCCGATTACAGTCCGTGCCCGGCTGTGGATAAAAAAGCCCCGGTATCGTAACCGCAAGGTTACGATACCGGGGCGAAACGCTTGCCGGTGATGCGCTACTGCTTGGCGAAAAACGCCAGCGCCACGGCGCCCGGCCCCACATGCGTGCCGATGGTGCCGCCCACGGTGGAGTAGCCGACGCTTTCCACATGACCTTCCCACAGCTCGCGGCTATCCTCGATGTACTTGCGCACCAAGTCATCGCCCAAGCCGGTATAGCCCAGGAAGAACGGCATGTCGAAGTCGATGCCGCCGGCTTCCTTCACCTGCTGGATAAGCAGGTTGTTGCCCTTCTTCGAACCGCGCGCCTTGCCGAGCACCGCAACGGCGCCGTCCTGGATGGCGACCACGGGCTTGATGGACAGCACGCCGCCGGCAAAGGCCACCGTTTTGGAGATGCGGCCGCCCTTTTGCAGGTACTCCAACGTATCGAGCAGCGCGACCAAGCGGATGCGGCCCTTCGCATCGTCGAGCTCGGAGGCGATCTGGGCCGCCGACATGCCCTGCTTCGTCAAACGTACCGCATATGCCGCCAGGGCCTTCTGTCCGATGGTCACGTTCGTGGAATCAACCACGTGCACGCGGCCTCCCCACGCCTGCGCCGCGGCAAGCGCGCTCTCGTGCGTGCCCGACAGCTTCGCGGACAGCGTGATGACCACCGCCTCGTCGGTGCCGCCGGCATCGGGCGCGCCGAGCACGCCTTCGATAACCTGAGAGAACGCGAACGGCGTCACCTGGCTGGTACGCGGAAGCTCGTCGGACTCCACCAGCTTCTCGTAAAACCGGTGATGGGACAGGTCGACGCCGTCCAAGTACTCCTCATCGCCGAACGCGATGGAAAGCGGCACGACGGCACTTATGCCGTCAAGCTCGCCTTGTACCAGGTCAGAGGCCGAATCAGTGATGATATGCACACAAGGCGCGTCGGCGCCGGTTGATCGCTGCTGCAAAATGCTCCTATCGTTTTGCGAATCGCGTGACTGCGCACGAGCTCGTTTCGCCCGTGCGCAACACCCCATCTTGCAGCAATATGTCCATTAACGCAACCGTCACCTTACAATCGGCATTCTTGCAACCCGCCGATCCGGCCACGTATTCAACGTCCCTACGGGCGCAGCTCCGCGAAATCGGCATCTTCGATGCGCATGTCGGCGTTGTAGAACGTCTCCAACGCGGCGGTTCCCAAGGCAACATCCGCAACGCCCGCCGTCTCGTAGCTGGAATGCATGGCCAGCTGAGGCAGGCCCACATCGACGGCATGCATGCTCACCTGCATATTCGACAAGTTCCCAAGCGTCGACCCACCTGGCATGTCGCTTCTGTTCGCGAAGCGCTGCAGGGGCACGCCCGCATCCTGGCATATCGCGCAGAACACCGCACGGCTGAACGCGTCGGTGCAGTACTTCTGATTCGCCGCCTCCTTCACCGCAAGACCGCGGTTGAGCATGACACGGTTGCCCTCGTCGTAGAGCTCGGGATGGTTCGGGTGCACGGCGTGGGCGTTGTCGCAGCTGACCAGCATGCTCTTCGCCAGCGCGCATCGCAGCTGCTCAGGCGTGAACCCCAGGCCCGCGTTCACGCGCTCGAGGGAATCGCGCAAAAACGTGGACATGGCGCCCTGCTTGGTGTTCGAGCCCACCTCCTCGTTATCGAAGCAGCAGAACACCGAGACGGCGTCGTCGTTGCCTGCGGCAAGGAACGCGGCAAGCGAGATGTAGGCGCACCCCAGGTCATCCAAACGCGGAGCGCTTACGAACTCGTTGCCCCAACCCCACACGGAAGGCTGCTGGCGGTTCACCAGGAACAGGTCGCGCGCCAGCACCTGCTCGGGTGAGACGCCCGCCTCCTGGGCGATGAGCTTGTCGAAGGACCCAGGTTGAAGCGCCCCTGCCGACATGACCGGGCACAGATCGACGGCGCGGTTCGGGGAGAAGCGGGAATTCGCCTCGCGATCAAGGTGGATGGGCACGCGAGGGATGATGAGCAGATCAGCATCGGGCGCGATCAGGCGGCTTTCCACACGGCTGCCCGAACGCACCAGCACGCGGCCCGCCACGGACAAGGGCCTGTCGAACCAGGTGTGGTCCATCACGCCGCCGTATGCTTCCACGTTCAAGCGCAAATAACCCGCCGAACCGGAAAGCTCGGGGGCCGCCTTGACCTTATACGTCGGAGAGTCGGAATGCGACGCCGTAAGTTGAAAGCGATACGCGTCAAGCTTCGCGCCGACCTTGAACGCGATGATACTCGAGTTGTTGCGCACGGTATAGTAGCGCCCGCCGCGCCGAACCTCCCACGGCTTGCTTTCGGGCAGGTAGGCGAAGCCGGCCTCATCCAAACGCCGCCGCACGGCCGCCGCCGTATGGAACATGCTCGGGCACTCCTGCACGAACGCCGCCATATCATGCGCCGCACGCACATCTGCCAAGGCGATGCTCGCCTCCGCCGATCCCATCTGCGTCGAAGCCGGGTCCTTATCCATCATCTCATCCGCCATCGTCAGCTCCTTTCGTTCCCGTCCAGTCTAGCAACCAACGCATGCGCCAACAGGTTGCACTACAATACGAACCCGAAGAACACGCATTGGAAAGGATGTGCCATGATCGCGGCATTATGCGTCGGAGCAGGCGGTTTTTGCGGAGCCATCGCGCGCTATCTGCTTGGACTGCTCCCCTATCAGGGGCAATTCCCGCTCATCACCTTCGTCATCAACTTCACGGGAGCCGTGGTCATCGGCGCCGTGGTGGAGGCGGCCAGTATCCGTCCCGGCATGCTGCCTGCAAACGCCGTGCTGTTCCTGAAAACCGGCCTGTGCGGCGGCTTCACCACGTTCAGCACCTTCTCGCTTGAAACGCTCGGGTTGCTCGAGCGCGGCGAATACGCCATAGGCGGCGCCTATGCGCTCGGCAGCTTGGCCGCGTGCGTGCTAGGCGTCGTTGCCGGCAAGATGCTGGTGCGCTGGACGCTCGGGGCGCAAGCGGCTTAGCGGCAAACGGCGCCCGATCGCGACGTAAGCCGATACGCAATCGCAACGCCCCTGTCTCCGCAACGCCCTCGGCACCTGACACGCTATCGCAATGCTTCATCGCCATGATGCCCGAGCGCGAAATCCGATTCGACAGCAAGCGCTCGAGCCTTGCCTTGCGCCCCGAAAACGCGAAAAGCCGCCCGCAACGGCAAGCGTTGCGGGCGGCCGATCAGCCAAAACAACGGGCAGAAGCTACTTCACCGTGAGCACCGGCACATCGGTGGCGCGCAGCACGCCGAAGCTGACGCTGCCCAGCATGCCGCGGATGGCACCCAAACCGCGACGGCCCATGACGATAAGGTCGCAATCATGCTCCTCGGCGTAGCGCGACAGCGCATCTGCGGGGGAAGCGCCAGCAACGGCCTCCACCTGGGCACGGTCGCCCAGATCGGCCAGAGCATCGCCCAGATCCTCGGCAACGCGCTTCTGCGCCTCGTCGAGCACGCGCTTGACCACGCCCTGATACTCCTCGTAATCCAGCATGCCGTAGGGCACGCCATCAAGCGCGCCATCGGTTCCCATGCGGTCCACGCCCATGTAGCTGGACGGCACGGCATGCACCACGGACAGCTTGGCGTCGGCATCGCCGGCAACCAGGTCCTTGGCGTAGTTCAGAGCGTTCTTCGCGTGATCGGACCCATCGTAGGGGACCATGACATGACGGAACATCATAACGGGCTCCTTCCCTCAAAAGCGCCCAGCGGCACCCCGCCGCGCAGGCTTGAAACCGGCGGCAGACCGCCGGATGCGCAAGGCTTGCCCCTTGGCGCCTTGCTTTCGGACCCAACCGTTACGTTGCCGTCGTTCAAGCAGGTAACGCACCGTGTTGAACCTGCTCATGATTATACTCCATGCAGCGCGCGACGGGCCGCTGACCCGCGATCGGAACCCCGCCGCAAGGCAAGGCGAACCGCCGAACGGGGCCGAACGCACGCGCATACGCGAAAAGGGCGCGGCCCGAAACCGGACCACGCCCCCCGAGAAACCAAACCCGCGCATCGGCCACCGGCTAGGCAACCACCTTCGACTTCTCCACCTGCTCCACGAACCAATATGTGAAGCGCGAGAGCACCGGCCGCAGGATGCCCATGATCACGAACGGCACGATGAAGGCGAGCGTTATGCCGATTTGCACCCAGAAATCGTTCTGGTACACGCCCATGCTCGCCGCACGCATGGCGTTGATGACGTGCGTCGCCGGCAAAAACGGGCTGACGGCCTGGAAGAAGCCGGGCAGCAGCTGCAAGGGGAAGCTGCCCCCGCCGCCGGTCACGTAGATGATGAGCAGCAGCACGGCAAGCGCCTTGCCGAGGTTGGCGAACAGCGACACCAGCGTGTAGATGATGAAGCTGAACACGAAGCCCGCCGTCCAGAAGCACACAAGGTACAGCAGCGGGTTGGCAACCTGGACCCCCACGAACAGCATGTTGCCCAGACATACCACCGTCGACTGCATGAATGCCAGAATGAACGGCGCACCGTAGCGCCCGAAGAACAGCTGCCAAGATTTGGGCTCGACCAGCCCCGCCTCGCGCTTGGCGCGTTCGGAGGGAACCGGGTTCAGCAGGACCATGATCAGAAGCGACCCCACCCACAAGGCCAGCGTGGTGTACAGCGGCGCCATGGCAGAGCCGAAGTCCTCAACCGGGAACACGGCGATGCGCTCCACCCCCACAGGGGCGGACACCGCCTTGGCGAGCGCCTCGGGGTCCGATCCGATGATCTGCTTCAGCTGCTCCACGTTTCCGCTGGCCAACGCCTCGTTGACGCGTTGGGACAACGCCGACATCTTGTCAGCCGACCCATGCAGCTCGTCGGACATGGCGCGGATGGAGCTCTGCGCGCCCGCAAGGTCGGACGACACCGAGGACGCGGCGCCATTCAGGCCGTCGCCCACGCCGGAAAGCTGCGAAGCGCGCGCCGAAAGCGACTGAGCCGCCTGCGCCACCGAGCTCGCCAAGCTCTCAAGGCCCGGCTTCAGGTTGTTCTCGTAGTCGTTCTTCAGCTTGTCGGCGTTCGCCTTCGCCTCGTCGAGCTTCGCCTGGATATCGGCGCGGGACGAGGATTCCGGGTCATTGCCGGCAGCCATCTTGTCCGCTGCCGAGGTCAAGCTGTCGCGCAGCTTCCCAAGCGAGGATATGGACGTATTCAGCTGCGAAACCACGGCATCCACCGCGGGGCGGTACTGCTCGTCGAGCTGCGGCTTGATGGATTCGAGCACCTCGATGAGCTGCTGATAGCGCTCTATCTGGGAATCCACGTCGGCCGCCTGGTCGCGAAGGCTTTGCGCGGCGTTCGCCTTGTCGGTATCCACCTGCGCATACACCTTATCGATAGCCGCGGGCACCTGGTTGAAGCCGTCGGAACTTTGTGCCAGGGCGTCGGACAAAGACGAAACCGACGTCGTCAGCGCATCGCCGATGGTTTCAGCGCCGCTTTTCGCCCCCGAGGCCTGCTGTTGCGCGTCCTTCACCGCGTTTTGCGCGTTACCCAGAAGCTGGGTGGAGCTTCCCACGAGCGCCTGCGCCGTCCCCGCCAGGTTCGCGTACGACTCGAGCACGTCGGCAGCGGTGCGCATCTGATCGGCGGACGAGGATATGGTGCCCGAAAGCTTAGCCACCCGCCCCGCCGCATCGGCATCGTCGGCCACCGTCCCCAGCGAGTCGATCAGCCCCAGGGCCACATCGGAGATGGTCTCGGCGAACGTGGTGTTCACCTGGGCGGCAACCTTGCTGGACGCCTGATCGGTCACGCGCGGCGCCACGGCGTTCTTCTTCTCGTTCTCGTAGTAGATAAGCTCGGCATGCTCGGCGTCGTCGGAGTAGAAGCTCATCATGTCGGAGCTGAAGCTTTGCGGGATGACCACCGCCGCATAGTACTTGCCCGATCGCGCACCGTCGATGGCGTCCTCCTCGTCGGTGAACACCCAGTCAAGCTGGTCGTTGGCGCGCAACGCCGACTCCACGCTGTCGCCCACGTTGATCTTCGTGGGCAGCAGGTCGCTTTGATATCCCTCGTCGGAATTGGCGACGGCCACCTTCAGATTGCCCGTGTTGTCGAACACGTTCCAGCACGCGATGACGTTGTACCACGTGAAAATGGACGGCAAGAACACCAGGCCCAAGACGATGACCACAGTTATCACGTTGCCGAACAGGTGCTTGATATCGTAGGAGAACAGCTTGAACACGTTACGCATGGCCGCCCCCCTTCTTCGAATCGCCCTTCTTCTTATGCTTCTTGTGCTTCTTGCCATGCTTGCCGCGCTCGGCTTTGCGCTGCGCAAGCGCCTCAAGGTCCTCGGCGCTCAACTCCAGAGCGGGAACCTCCGCCTCGAGCAGCTCCTCATCGCCCTTGCCGCTTTCGCCGTGCGCCTCCTCATCGGTCAAAAACGGGCCATCGAAGTACGCCGGCTTGCCCTTGGCCGCCAAGTCCATCAGCGATGCGCCTTTACCCGAAGCATCCTTCGGCTTGCGGGCAACGCCCCGCCCGGCATCATCGATGCCGCACGCCGAAGCAGGCTGGTCCGCCAGGTCGTCGGCAGCCACGCCCACAGGCGGCAGCGGCACGGACACACCCGCCGCGCGGGCGGAACGGTCGACGGGCACCGAAACGCGCGCCGTCGACATGGCGGCAGGCACCAATTCCTTAACCACCTTCTTGCCCCGATCGGCCAGATGCCCGCGCAGCTCGTCGTCGCTCATGCTGTCGATGGATGCCTGGCGCTGGATGTTGTCACGCACCATCTCCAATCCCAACAAGAAGCCGATAAGGACGACAAGCCAGATAAGCCATGCCGTCAGAATGACCACCTTCTCGGTAGTGGTCACGGCGAACACCACCGAGACCGCCACCGGCACGGCGATGCCCAAAATGAGCGCGCCGCGCTTCAAGCGAGGATAATGCCTCAGGAACGAATCGGCCTGCTGGCGCACCGCATTGTGGAACTCGTCATGGTCGGACAACGCCCGGATAAGCTGCCCGATACGGTAACGGCGCTCGGGCACCAAGGCCTCCTCGACGTTGAGCAGGTCGCTTTGCTCGATCTCTTTCGCCACCAGGCGGTTGAGGTTGGTCAGATGCGGTCGCACGAACAGGCCCACCAGCGCCATGGATAGCGCGATGAGCAGCAGCACGCCGCAATAGCCCAGCCACTGCGTGCCGTAGAAGCCGCCGATGGCCTCGCGCAAGGCGTTGATGCCGTAGGTGAACGGGAACATGGGGTACACCGTGCGGAAGAAGGCGTCGGTCATCTCAACCGGGTACAAACCCGTGCCGCCCGGGATCTGGACGAACACCATGATGATGCACAAGCCGATGCCAATATGCTGGAACGACGATGACAGCGTGTACGTGATGCACAGGTAGGAAAGCGACAGCAGGATAGCCGTTGCGAAAAACGCCGGCACCGATACAGCTTGCACGCCGATGAACAGGCAGCCCGCCACGCACACCACGGCCTGCAGGGTCACCAGCAAAGCGAAGAACAGCCAGCGGCCGATATAGCCCTGCATCACCGTCAGGCCGGGCACGCCTTCCTTATCGACCTCCAGCTTCAAGATGACGCACAGCATCAGCGTGCCGATCCACAGGCTCAGGCTGATGAACAGCGGGGCCATGGCGGAACCGTAGGCGTTGAGCGGGTATAGCTTCTCGGTGGTCACCTGCGTAGGCGCCTGCATGAACTCGGCGATCTTCTCCGGGTCGATGCGCCCGTTGTCGACCAGCTCAGACACCGCGGAGGACGTTCCCAGAAGGGCCACGTCGTTGCGCGCCTGGCGCATGGTCCCCTCAAGACTGGACAGCAGCACGTCGGTCTGTGCCATGGCGTCGCTTGCCACATGCAGCGTCCCCGACAGCTGGTCGATCACGCCCGAGGTCTCGTCGATCAGGTAGCCTTGGTTCGAGATGGCCCCCTTAAGGCTGGCGGCGGCGATGCCAACCTGGGAGATACCGTTGCTTACCTGCGGCAAGGCGCTCCCGAACAGCTGCTGCTGGTATGCCCCCGAAGCGGTGATTGCATTTTGCGCGGCAGCATTGATGGTATTGGCAGCGGCCGCGACGCTGGCGGCCGTAGCGTCCACGTCGCCGCTGAGCGTCTTCAGGTCGTTCAAATCGCGCTGCAGCTCGGCGTTGCGGGCGGTCAGGGAATCGATGGCGAATCGCAGTTGCTCCTTGTTCGGATCGGAGTCGGGCATCTGGTCGTGCACGATCTGCAACTGCTCGATGACGGCGGTGTTCATGTCCAACACGCCTTGGGCACGATCGACCGCGGCATCAACGGTGCCTTGCGCACCCGATATGGCGTTGGAAGCATCGGTGACTGCCCCGACCGCCTGCGAGGCCACCTGGGACAGCATCAGGTTCGTGTTCGACATGCCGGGCATGGCCACCGACGTGAACGTGCCCAGGCTGTTTTGCAGCGTCAGGGAAAGGTCGCTCACCTGTTGCAGCTGATTCTGCACGGTCTGGGCGTCGGCACGAGCTTGCTCAAGCTGGCCTTTCGCCGACTGCGCCTTCTGGCGGGCCTCCTCGGTAGATGCAGCCAAGCCGCTCACGGTTGCACGCGCGTTGGAAACGGAATCGACGGCGCGCGAAAGCTGCGCGGCCGAATCGTTCTGCGCAGTGCCCAGGTTCTGCTCAGCCTCGGCGACCTTATCGTTGAGCGTGTCCGCCACCACCGAGCTGACCGTGGACACGAACTGGCTGTTGATAGTCTCGTCAAGGGTGGAGGAACCCGCATCGGTCACCTTCGGCGACACGGGGTTCATCTTTTCGTTGACGTAATACTGCAGGTTAGGCTGCTGGAAATCGCCCGTCACGATGGTGAACAGGTTGGCAGTGAAATCCTCGGGTATAACGAACGCCGCATACACCTCGCCCGATTCCACCTTGTGCATCGCGTCGTCGTAATCGGTGAATTCCCATTTCAGCTGGTGGTTTTCATGCAACGTATCCACGATCTGGTTGCCCAGGTTCATCTGGCCCATCAAGTCGTTCTCGAATCCAGCATCCTGATTCACCACGCATACGCGCATGTTTCCCGTATTGTCGTAGGGGTTCCAAAAGCCGATGACGTTGAACCACGTGTACGTCGACGGCAGCACGACCAGCACCACGACCACCACCAGGGCGGCCGGCGCCTTCAAAAGGCGCAGCAGGTCGCGGCCGAGCACGTGCAAAACGTTTTTCATAGCAGGCGGTACCTCTTCCATAGCCGGCGCTATCGAGCGCGGTTTCATAACCTTGCGGCGCCATCGCGAAAACAAGCGCGGGCGGCCACCCCCCACGGCAGACCGCCCACGCCCAAACGTCAAGACGACAGGCGCCCTATTGCGTACCCGTCATTGTAAAATACCCCACCTGTTGCGCTACTCCGTACAACGCCAAACCATAGAATCCGTTTCATTACTGTAAGAATCTCCCTAATGAAGCGAATCAAGGAGGTTGCTCCCGCATTTTCTAGGCACGGCTCGGCAGTTCCACGGACGCCTGCTCAAGCACATGGCCGCTCATCGCGCGACGCAGCTCGTTGAGATAAAAGCCTTCCGGCAGCCCCAGCTCGCAATCGAGCGCGTACACGTTCAACGTGTAGCTGTGCGTGGCATCAGGCGGCTGCGGACCGCAATAGCGGGAATGCACCTGCGGATTATCGCTGCCATGCGCCATAGGCGACCAATTGCTGTTGCGGCCCTGCACCATGGCAATCGCGCCCGTGCGGCTGGCATCCTCAGGGATGAGCGTCGTGGTCGCCGGCAAATCGCATGCGGTCCAGTGAATCCAGCAGAAGCCGCCCACGGGGATGGCGTCGTAATCGATGAACGCCAGGGCAAGCGTCCGCGCTTCCTGCGGCACTTCGCTTATCTCAATGGGGAACGAACGCACGGGAAAGCCCTCCAGCCGATCCGGATCGGACGCATACTTCCCGAACCTATCCGCCAGCAAGCCGCCATCCAACTCCACATGCACCTTCATGACACGCTCCTTCCCCATCAACGTTTTCAACGTCACGGACGCCTTTGCGAACAATCCGCCTCGCTGCGCCGCGCTAAACAAAACGCAACTTGCTCGAGCAGACGCGGCAAGCCCTTCTTGACCGCAAGCTCCATCGGCCCAGGCAGACCCTCCCCGCAAGCTCCGTCAGCCAACCGGCGCAGGCGCCCCTTTCGCACAAGCGATTCTTTCCCCGCAGTGTAGCACGCGCCAAGCCTAACACCTTCCCGCCCAGCACCGGGTGTAGGAAAATCTGCGCTTTTCGCGGGAGGCGTGCCACCGTCCGCCCCATTCGTTATGATGAACCTTACCTTTATATATGATTGGAGGGATGCCTCACCATGTGCGGTATCTGCGGATTTACGCAGGCTGATGATGCAAGCCTGCCCACCCTGAAAGCCATGTGCGACGTCATGGCCCATCGCGGGCCCGACGGCGAAGGTCAGTACATCGACGCCGAAAGCGGCATCGCCTTGGGCCATCGCCGTCTTTCGCTCATCGACCTTGCCAACGGCAACCAGCCCATGGTGCGCTCCACGGGCGACCACGCCGCCGTCATCACCTCGCCGGCGCTGCGCCTTGACGGCACCCCGTGCGGCACGCCCGAGCAGGCTGCCGCCAAGGGCCGCTTCGCCATCGTATTCAATGGCGAGATCTACAACTACCGCGATCTGCGAACCGAGCTCGAGGCGCAGGGCTGGCAGTTCCAAACCAACTCCGACACCGAGGTCCTGCTCACGGGCTATCTGGCGTGGGGCGAAGGCGTGCTCGACCGCCTGCGCGGCATGTTCGCGTTCGCCATCTGGGACCGCGACTCGCGCGAGCTGTTCTGCGCCCGCGACTTCTTCGGCATCAAACCGTTCTACTACACGCAGCAAAACGGCCGCTTCATCTTCGCTTCCGAGATCAAGTGCATCCTCGAGCATCCGGACTACACGCGCGAGCTCAACCGCGAAGCGCTCGAGCAGTACCTGTGCTTCCAGTTCAGCGCCCTTCCCGAGACGTTCTTCAAGGGCATATTCAAGCTGGCTCCCGCACACTGCATGACCGTGCACGCCGACGGCTCCATCACCGAGCGCCGCTACTGGCGCCCCGAGTACAACTTCGACGCGCAGCGCAGCCGCCAGGATACCGTCGAGGCGATCGACGAAGCCGTGCGCGACAGCGTTCGCTACCACAACGTGGCAGACGTCGAGGTCGGCAGCTTCCTGTCCTCGGGCATCGACTCCAGCTACATGGCGGCCTGCCTGGCCAAGGAAAACCCCGACATCAAAACGTTCACTGTAGGCTTCGATTGCTACAAGAACGCCGCCGCTAACAACGCCGAGGGCGCCGGCGGCATGATGCGCGACGAGATCTCGTGGGCCCACGAGCTTGCCGACGAGCTGCATATCGCTAACACCAACAAGTACATCGGCGAGGACGAGTACTGGGAAAGCCTGCCCCGCGTGCAGTGGCACATGGACGAGCCATCCGCCGACCCCTCCGCCGTGGCGCTGTACTTCGTGGACCAGATTGCGGCAACGCAGGTCAAGGCCGTGCTTTCCGGCGAAGGCGCCGATGAGTTCTTCGGCGGTTACCGCATCTATCAAACGCCGTTCTCCAACGCGAAGCTCTCCTGGGCCCCGAAGGGTCTGCTGCGCGGCGCTTCCGGCGTCATGCGCAAGCTGGGCATCCGCGGAGCGAACTACCTTGAGCGCGCCAGCGAAACCCCCGAGGACTGGTACTACACCAACGCCAATGGCGTCGCCTTCACCGTGGAGGAGCGTGCCCAACTGCTGCGCGGCGGCTGCAACGCCCCTACCCCCCAGCAGCTCACCGCGCCGGTATACGCCGAGGTCAAGGACCTGGACGAGACCACGCGCATGCAGTATGTGGACCTGTACTTCTGGCTGGTCGGCGACATCCTGCTGAAAACGGATAAGATGTCCATGGCCCACTCGCTGGAGTCCCGCGTACCGTTTTTGGACCGCCGCGTGTTCGACGTGTCGGCAACCATCCCCACGCCGCTCAAGGCCAACGAAACGCAAACCAAGCTCACGCTGCGCGAGGCGTCCGAGCGCGCCATCCCGAAGGACTGGGCGCAGAAGGAGAAGCTCGGCTTCCCCGTGCCTGTGGTGAACTGGCTGCGCCAGGACCGCTACTACAACCAGGTGAAGGAATGGTTCACCAGCGACATCGCACGCGAGTTCTTCAACACCGACGAGCTGGTGCGGTTGCTCGACGAGCACAAGGCCGGTGCCGACCGTAGCCGCAAGATCTGGATCGTCTACATGTTCCTCATGTGGTATAAGATCTACTTCGTTGACAAAACGGTGCCGGAAAAGCCGGAAGCGTGCTAGCTGACGCAATGCCGTAACGTCGAAGCCCCTTGCAACCTACCAGGTTGCAAGGGGCTTCTTAGTTTAGGCAAGACCCTCGGATGGCAACGCGGACGACAGCCGATACCACCCTAGGACCGCAAAATTCGAAAACGACGGCTCACTCTCGCTTCCCTTCTCGCTAATCGACATGTTCCTCTAGCAGGAACAGCCAAGATGGCAGGTCGGAAAAGAGCTGCCGCATACGCGCCTCGCCAGCTCACGCGACCAGCTTCCTATTACGGCAGGACGAAGACTGAAGAACCCTTCGTCATGCCAAGCGAGATGTCCGAACGCTCGTCAGATGACCGTGCTCATCCTCGAACACGCACAAGCGCTTATCCCGGCTTTCGTATAGATGGGTAAACTTCGCAAGATGGCGTTTTCTTTCCGCCTTGCTCCCGGAGCGCTTGGCCTCCTGCTTACCCGCCATCAGTACTGCACCTTCCAAAACACCAGGCCGGCGGCTGGAGCATTCTCCCCCGCCGCGGTTCGGTCGCGAGCTTCAAGCACCTCGCGCACCCATTCGGGCTTGCGCAGGCTGCGGCCCACCATGACCAGCGTGCCCACGATGGTGCGCACCATGGAATGCAGGAACGCATTACCCACCACCTTGATGGTCAACACCTCCTCGCCCATGATGGTCTCGCGCGAAAGCGAGATCTCGTGCACGTTGCGACACGTGGGCTTGCCCACGGCGCTGGCCGCCATGCAGAAGCTTTTGAAGTCGTGTTCGCCTTCCAGGTAGCGCGCAGCCTGCTGCATCGCCGGTATATCCAGGTCGGCATGCACGAACCAGCTGAAATCGCGCATGAACAGCGGCGGCGTGTCATCCAGGCAAATATGGTAGTGGTATTCGCGCCATTGCGCGTCGAACCGCGCGCTGAAGCCCGGATCACGCTCCTCGACCTTGCGCACCGTGATGTCCTCATGCGTCAACGCGTTCAGGCTTCGGCGTAGGCTGTACAGGCTACGGCTTTCAAGCTCCTTGGCGGAAACGTTGAAGCTGATCACCTGGCCAAGCGCATGCACTCCCGCATCCGTGCGACCAGAGCACACCACTTCCACCGGCCTGCGCATCACCAGGGACAGCGCCTGCTCAAGCTCTCCCTGAACGGTAAGCTTGCCAGGTTGACGGGCAAAGCCGCAAAACGGGCCGCCATTGTAGGACACCGTCAGCGACAAGGTGCGCTCAGCATCCTCACGTTCGAAGCCCACGGCGTCGCTCGCCCGTGCGGCATCGGCATACGCCGTTGCGCCCTCATCCTGCATCGTCGCAGCTTCCGCTTGCAACGTTTTCTCGATATGCTCAATCGTTTTATCCATGCGGTCCATGATACGCGACAACGCCCGCCAAAAGAAACGGGACCCGGATTCAAATCCGGGTCCCATGGGATATCCAATACTAAGCGGCATGCCCGCTACGCAGTGAGCACGTTGTAGCCGAACAGATCCGTCAGCTCGCTGCGCATGATGGGGCTTTCCGCATCCACCGTGACCGGAAGCTCCGCCCGGAACTTATGCCCATCGTTTTGCCTCACGAACAGCACCACGCCATCGCGTCCCGGATACGATTTCAAGATACGGCTCAAGCGCATGGACTTCGATTGGTCGAAGTCCGACATCGGCACGCTCAGGCGCAGCTGACGAGGCTTCGCGTCCTCTTCGCTCAGCTCAAGCGTTTCCGTCTCGAACACCATGATCTGGTTTCCGCGATCGGAATGTTCGAACTTCCCCTTGATCTTGACGATGGCATCCTCTTGGATGGCCTCGGCGTTCTCCTCGTACTTGAAGCAGATGCACTCCACGTGGCCCGTAGTGTCTTCCAGGTCGAACGTGGCCATCTTCGTGCCGCGCTTCGTCAGCTTCGTCACAACATTGGACACCATACCCACGAACACCGCGGACTTGATCTCCTTCGTGCGCTCGGCCAAATCACCCAACTGCCACTTCGTGATGCGCGAGATGTAGTTCTCGTACGGCGTGAGCGGATGGTCCGAGACGTAGATCTTCATGATCTCCTTCTCGTACGTCAGCAGCTGGCGCTTCGGCCACTCCACTCCGTCAGGGGCGGGCACATCTTCCTGGAAACCCGAATCTGCATCGTCTGCGAACAGGTCGAACATGCTCACCTGGCCGCGATCGCGGTCCTTCTGACGCTTCGCAGCGCCTTCCAGAAGCGGCGTCTCCTCGATGAAGTACATGAGCTGCTTGCGCGTGTACCCCGTCGAATCGAACGCACCGCCCTTGATGAGCGCTTCGAGCGTCTTTCGGTTGTAGCACTTCGCGTCGACGCGGTTCACGAAGTCGTGCAAGCTGGTGAACGGGCCGTTCTTCTCGCGCTCCTCGATGATCTCGTCCGCCACGTTGCGACCAACGCCGCGCACGCCGACCAGGCCGAAGCGGATGCCGTTCTCAACCGGCGTGAACTCGGCGTTCGACGAATTGATATCCGGCGGCAGCACGGGCGTGCCGTTGTGATTGCAGCTAGAGATATAGCGGATCAAGCGGTCGGTGTTGCCCATGTAACTGGACAGCACTGCAGCCATATACTCGTTCGGGTAATGCGCCTTCAGGTAAGCAGTGCGCATAACCAGGATCGAGTACGCAGCCGAATGCGACTTATTGAACGCGTACTTTGCGAACTTCTCCGCGTCGTCCCAGATCTTCTTTGCGATCTCAAGCGAGTACCCGTTCTCGACCGCGCCGTTGTTCCAGTCCTCCTGCAGCATGCGCATGATGTCGAGCTTCTTCTTGCCCATTGCCTTGCGCAGCTTGTCTGCCTTGCCGGCGGAAAAGCCGCTCATGACCATGGACACTTGCATGATCTGCTCTTGGTACACCATGGTGCCGTAAGTTTCCTCAAGCACCGGGCGCAGACGCTCGTCGTAGTAGTGCACAGGCGTCTTGCCGCTTGCAACCTTGACATAGTCGTCGACCATGCCGGACTCCAACGGGCCCGGACGATTCAAAGCGATAGAAGCGACGATGTCGCTGAACCTCTTCGGTGGCAGACGTGCGAACAGGCTGACGTACAAGCCGCCCTCAACCTGGAACAAGCCGTCCATGTTGCCTGAACGCATGAGGGCGAACGCCGCCTCATCGTCGGTGGGAATCTCCTCGGGGATAATCTTGCGACCCGTGGTCATCTCCACGTTGCGACACGCGCGCGAAAGCACGCCCAACGTGCGCAAGCCAAGGAAGTCCATCTTCAACAGGCCCAGGTCCGGCGTGTAATGGCCGTCATATTGCGTGATGATGCCGCCGCCCTTGGTATCACGCTTGACCGGCACGTGATCGGCCATAGGGTCTCGGCAGATGATGGTTGCGCACGCATGCACGCCCTCGCCGCGCACGTGGCCCTCGATGGACTGCGCCGCGTCTACGACCGCCTTGACATCTTCTTCGGTGTCGTAGGCCTTCTTCAGATCGGGGTTCGTGTCCAGCGCCTTCTGGATAGTGATACCCAGCTCGTCGCCGATCATCTTGCAGATCTTGTCGCCTACGCTGTAGGGATAGTCGAGCACGCGCGCCGCGTCACGCACGGCGTTTTTCGCCTGCAGCTTGCCGAACGTGATAACGCCCGTAACGTGATCGGCGCCGTACACCTCGCGAATATGCTCGATGACCTCTTGACGACGTTCATCCTCGAAGTCGCAGTCGATATCGGGCATCTCAACGCGTTCCGGGGAAAGGAATCGCTCGAACAGCAAGCCATTGGAAAGCGGCTCCAAGTCGGTGATGCCCATGGCGTATGCAACGATCGAACCGGCAGCAGAACCACGGCCTGGTCCAACACCGATGCCCTGGCTTCGCGCCCAATCCAAGTATTCCTGCACAATCAGGAAGTACGCAGGGAAGCCCTGCTGGATGATGACGCTCATCTCATATTCGGCACGATCAAGCGGCTCTTTCGGAATGGGGTCGCCGTAGCGCTTCTTCATGCCTTCGAGCACCTGATGGCGGAACCAGCTCTCGTCCGTCTCGCCCTCGGGAAGCGGGAACTTCGGCAGAATGGAATCGCGCTCAAGGATGACGTTGCACTTCTCGGCAACCTCCACCGTGGTATCGCATGCCTCGGGGAAATCGCGAAGCGCCTCGCGCATCTCCTCTTCGGTTTTCATATAGAACTGGTCGTTCTCGAACTTCATGCGATTCGTATCATTAACGGCAGAGCCCGTGCCGATGCACAGCATGATATCCTGCGCCTTCGCGTCTTCCTGCAGCAGGTAGTGGAAGTCGTTCGTTGCGATGGTCTTCAGGCCCGCACGGTGAGCAACCTCGGTAAGCTGGTGATTCAGCTCGGTTTGCGTAAGCCCACCGTCGGTGCGGATGCCCTGGTTTTGCAGTTCGATATAGAAATCGCCCGGTTCGAAGCAGCTCGCGAACTTGTTTGCCCACTCCACCGCCTCATCGAACTGACGGTTATCCAGCAGTTTCGGAATGATGCCCGCGATGCAGGCAGACGAGCCGATAATACCCTTGCCATACTTCTGCAACATGCTGAACGTGGTACGCGGCTTGTAATAGAAGTTGTCAACATGAGATTCGCTGACCAGATTCAGCAGGTTGTGATAGCCTTCGTTGGTTTTGGCGAGCAGCAGCAAGTGGTAAAGCTTGGGCTTCACATCCTTGCGAAGCTCCTCGTCGGTGGTGAAATATACTTCGCAACCGTAAATCGGCTTGACCTTCTTGCCGGTTTCCTTCTCGACGGCGGCACAGGCATCGCACAGCTCGGGAACGCCCGACATAACACCATGATCGCTAATGGCGACAGCAGGCATGTCGAGCTCGGCCGCGCGGCGCACCATATCCTTGATATGGGTCAGGCCGTCAAGCAACGAATACTCGGTATGGTTATGCAAATGAACGAACGCCATGGATGCGCCTCGAATCTTCTCGCAAGTGATGTGCTGCGCTTCGGTCAGGCTGTGCGCCGATTGACCGAAGCAGGGTTTTCCGGTTCCCCATCATAGCAGCCTTTAGCGCACGCGTGTTCGAACAAACGATGGATTTCGCGCGGGGTTTCATGCGGCCATACGCAAAACGGCCCCCGCCTTTCGGCGGGAGCCGTTTCAGGTGAACAGCCGATGGATACGACCGTCGCGTTGCCAGCAGTCGCACCAGCGGCCGCGGGTTCAGATGCTCAAGCCAACACCCAGGCTATGCAGCAACAGGCGTTGCGCTATCGGCAAGGATGATCACCTTGTCGTCGGTAACCTGCACGTAGCCGCCCTTGACTTCGTAGCGCTGCACGGGGCCGCCCTCTGCAGGCGTCAGGCGGATCTCGCCATCAGCCAGCACGGAAACCAGCGGAGCGTGACCGGCCAGAAAGCCCATCTCGCCCTCGACGCCCGGGACGACGACCATTTCAACCTCGCAAGCTGCAAGCTTCTCGGCAGGCGTGACGATGTCGCACTTGAAGCTAGCCATACTACGCTTCTTCCTTCTTCATTTCCTCGTAAGCAGCGTAGACGTCGTCGATGCCGCCCTTCAGGCGGAAGCACTGCTCGGGAATCTCGTCGCACTCGCCGTCGAGGATGGCGGCGAAGGAACGGACGGTGTCCTCCATCTTGACGTACTTGCCGGGCAGGCCGGTGAACTGCGTTGCCACGTGGAAGCACTGGCCGAAGAACTGCTGAGCCTTACGCGCACGGGAAACCGTGAGCTTCTGCTCCTCGGACAGCTCGTCCATACCAAGGATGGCGATGATGTCCTGCAGGTCCTTGTAGTTCTGCAGCAGCTCCTGGATGCCGGTGGCCACACGGTAGTGCTCCTCGCCCACGATTGCGGGATCCAGAGCGCGGGAGGTGGACTCCAGCGGGTCGACGGCCGGGTAGATGCCCAGCTCGGCGATGGAGCGGGACAGAACAGTCTTCGCATCCAGGTGCGTAAACGTCGTGGCCGGAGCGGGGTCGGTCAAGTCGTCGGCGGGCACGTAAACTGCCTGCACGGACGTGATGGAACCCGTGGACGTGGACGTGATGCGCTCCTGCAGGTCGCCCATCTCGGTAGCCAGCGTGGGCTGGTAACCAACGGCGGACGGCATACGGCCGAGCAGTGCGGACACCTCGGAACCGGCCTGCGTGAAGCGGAAGATGTTGTCCACGAACAGCAGAACGTCCTGGCCCTGATCACGGAAGTACTCGGCCTCGGTCAGACCAGCCAGGCCGACGCGCAGACGGGCTCCCGGAGGCTCGTTCATCTGGCCGTAGACCAAGCAGGTCTTGTTGATAACGCCAGAATCGCTCATCTCCAGGTACAGGTCGGTACCCTCACGGGTACGCTCGCCAACGCCGGTGAACACGGAAGTGCCGCCGTGCTCCTGAGCCAGGTTGTTGATGAGCTCCTGGATGATAACGGTCTTGCCAACGCCGGCGCCGCCGAACAGACCGGTCTTACCGCCCTTGACGAACGGCTCGATCAGGTCGATGGCCTTGATGCCCGTCTCGAAGATCTCGGTCTTCGTGACCAGCTCGTCATACTCGGGAGCAGGACGATGGATGGGCATGTAGCCGGTGACTTCGGGCATGGGCTTCTCGTCAACGGGCTCGCCCATGACGTTCCAAATGCGGCCCAGGGTCTCCTGACCGACGGGCATCATGATGGGATGGCCCGTGTCCAGGACGTCCAGGCCACGGATCAGACCGTCGGTCGAGCTCATGGCGACGGAACGGACGATGTTGCCCGGCAGGTGGGTTTCGACCTCGAGGACGACGTGCAGGTCGCCCGCCTCGGTCTTAGCGTCAACCGTCAGCGCGTTGTAAATCGCCGGCAGCTGATCAGGGGGGAACTCAACGTCAACAACAGGACCGACGATACGCACGATGCGACCCGTGGCGCCTTTGCTGGCCTCGACCTCCTCCTTAGTAAACAAATGTTCAGCCATTTAATCCTCCAAAGCAGCAGCGCCACCGACGATTTCCGAAATCTCGGTCGTGATAGCGCCCTGGCGTACGCGGTTATACAATCTGGTCAACGTGTTAACCATCTCGGTGGCATTGTCCGTTGCCGACATCATGGCGTTGCGGCGTGCGCCCTGCTCAGCAGCTGCCGAGTCGATCAGCGCATGATACAGCGTAGTGCGAACATACGCCGGCAGCAGCTGGTCAAGAACAGCTTCAGGGCTCGGCTCGAAGATCACATCGCCCTCAAGCTTCTCGCCCGCGGACTCGTCAGCGGTCTCAGCCTTAGCGGCTTCGATGGCCGACGTGTCGACGGGGAGCAGCAACTCCTCGCGAAGCTGCTGCTCTGCCGAATTCTTCGCGTGGTTGTACACCACGATGACCTCGTCGATCGATCCGTTGGCGTAAGCATCAACCGCATACGCGGCGATCTCGTCCGCTTCCTCGACCGTAGGGTCGGCGGACTGGCCAGCGAAGGCAAGGACCGGCTCGACACGGCGATACGTGTAATAGCCGATGGCCTTCTTGCCGCAGGCAACGACGCTGACCTCAGCGCCGGCCGCCTGCTTGCTCTTCATCAAACGATCGACTTGGCGCAGCACGTTGCTGTTGAAGCCGCCGGCCAGACCGCGGTCCGACACGACGACGACGATCAGCACGTTCTTGACCTCGTCATGCTTGCGCAACAGCGCATTCTCGGAGCCACCTACACGCTTGGCAACGTTGGCCAACATTTCGACCATGGACTCGGCGTACGGCGTAGCCGCCGCCACGCGTTCACCGGCAAGGCGGATCTTCGCAGCAGCAACCATTTCCATGGTACGCGTGATCTGCTTCGTCGAGGAGACGGAGCCGATACGCCTTTCAATGTCGTGAAGGTTGGGCATCTCTACCTACCTTACGCCGTGGGAGCGAACTGAAGCTTGAAAGCCTCGATCGCAGCGTTGGTCAGGTTCTCGACGTCACCAGTCCACTTACCGGCCTTCGCCAGCTCGTCGAACACCTCCGGCTTGGAAGCATGCAGGAACTCCAGCAGCTCGGTGCGGAAGCGCACGATGTCCTCGGTCGGAACGTCGTCCAGGTAGCCCTTGCCGCCAGCGTAGATGGCAACGGCCTGGTCGTAGACGTCCATCATGCAGAAGCGGTTCTGCTTCAGCAGCTCGGTCATGGCAGCACCGCGGGTCAGCTGATCTTGCGTGGCCTTGTCCAGGTCGGAACCGAACTGGGTGAAGGCCTTCAGCTCGCGGAACGCGGCCAGGTCGAGCTTCAGCGTACCGGCAACCTGCTTCATCTGCTTGATCTGCGCGGAGCCGCCAACTCGGGACACGGAAATGCCCACGTCGACTGCAGGGCGCTGACCCTGGAAGAACAGGTCGGTCTGCAGGTAGATCTGACCGTCGGTAATGGAAATGACGTTCGTCGGGATGTAGGCAGAGACGTCGCCGGCCTGGGTCTCGATGATCGGCAGTGCCGTCATGGAGCCGAGACCGTTCTGCTCGTTCATCTTCACAGCACGCTCCAGCAGGCGCGAATGCAGGTAGAAGATGTCGCCCGGGTAAGCCTCGCGTCCCGGCGGGCGACGCAGGGTCAGAGACATCTGACGATAAGCCACAGCCTGTTTGGTCAGGTCATCGTAGACGATGAGCACATGACGACCCGGGTTCTCCGGACCGGCAGGCTTGCCGTCCTCGCCGTTGTAGACGAAGTACTCGCCCATTGCAGCACCGGCCATAGGAGCGATGTACTGAAGCGGAGCAGAATCGGAAGCGGAGGCGTTAACGATGATGGTGTAGTCCATCGCGCCATGCTTCTCCAGGGTCTCCTGCACGTTGGCCACCGTGGAGGCCTTCTGGCCCACGGCGACGTAGATGCAGACCATGTCCTTGCCCTTCTGGTTCAGAATGGCATCGACGGCGATAGCGGTCTTACCGGTCTGACGGTCGCCGATGATCAGCTCGCGCTGACCACGGCCGATCGGGATCATGGAGTCGACGGCCAGGATACCGGTCTGCATCGGCTCGTGAACGGGCTTACGGTGGATAACACCCGGAGCCTTGAACTCGACCGGGCGGGTGCCCTCGGCCTTGATCTCGCCCTTGCCGTCAAGCGGCATGCCCAGCGGGTTCACGACACGGCCGAGCAGGGCCTTGCCGGACGGAACCTCAACCAGACGACCGGTGGTCTTGACCGCGTCGTTTTCCTTGATTGCCGCGACATCGCCCAGCAAAACGGCGCCCACTTCATCCTCTTCGAGGTTCTGTGCCATACCGTAGACAACCTGGCCGGTAGAGCTGGTGAACTCCAAAAGTTCGCCTGCCATCGCATTTTTCAGGCCATCAACGCGAGCGATACCGTCGCCCACCTGGATGACGGAACCCGTCTCGCGGGATTCCACACTGGTGTTCAGCGCATCGAGCTGCTTGCGCAGCGCCGCGTCAATAGACTGTGCGGTGATTTCAGTCACTAGCATTCACCTCCATCTGTGGAATGTTTCAGCACGTTGCGAGCGGCCTCAAGCTGCGACGTCATGCTGGCGTCGATTCGCTTGCCGTTGGCGCTCATCAAAATGCCGCCGATCAAGGACTTGTCGATGCTTTCGCGCAATACGACCTTGGTGCCCAAGTCGGCTTCGGCTTTCTTCGTAATAACCTCGCGCAGGTGATCGTCGAGCGGCACGACGGTGGTTACGTCGACCACGGTGACGTTCAGCTTGCGTTCGACCTGCTCTCCGTAGCTCTCCCATACGCGCGAGAGCAACGCGAAGTCCCCGCGCTCGGCCATGACGGCCAAGACATCGATAAGGACCGGATGTGCCTGCGCGAACACGTTGCGCGCAAGGCTGTTCCTCTGCTCGGGCGTATAAGAGCTGTCTTGCAAAGAGCTAGAGAGATCCATGTTCGAACGCATAATGCGGATAATGCGCTCGGCTTGGTCGCGAACCTCCAGCACCGCATCCTGGCCACCAGCCGCCAAAGCGGCATCCAGCAGAACGGATGCATAGGTTGCAACCTTTTCCTTTTGAACATGGCGGTTAGTTGGCATTGAAACTGCCCGCCTCGTTCACGTAGCGCTCGATGATCTTGCGGTGCTCGTCATCGTTGAGATCCTCGCCGATCAGGCGGGAAGCCACGGCGACGGACAGGTCGGCCACCGAACCCTGGAGCTCGGCGATAGCGGCCTTCTTGTCGGCCTCGATGGCGGCATGGGCCTTCTCGATCATGCCGGCAGCCTCAGCCTGGGCCTTGGCGGTGATATCGGCCTTGACGGCCTCGCCCGTCTTCTTGGCATCGGCGATGATCTGCGCGGACTGCGCCTTGGTTTCCTCCAGCTGGCGCTTGTACTCGGCGAGCACGCGCTCGCTCTCAACGCGAGCGTTCTCGGACTGCTCGAGAGCGTCCTTGATGGTGGTCTCACGCTTGACAAGCATGCCCTCGAACAGCGGCCAACCGAATTTCGCCAGGATGATCCACAAGATGATGAACGCAACGAGCATGGGGATGAACTCATCCATCTGCGGCAGGATAGCCGCAACGCCGCTGCCTTCATCGGCAAATGCCTGAGCAGGAAGCATAGCGCTTGCCGCGCCGAATGCGACGGCTGCGCTGCCGCAACCACGGAGCACTTTGTTCTTAACGTTCAACTCGCTTGCCTCCTTTCCTTAGCTTATAGGTCTTGCTTGAGTCGAAAACCTGTTAGCCAATGAAGAAGAGGACCAGGCCCAGCAGTGCCAGAGCCTCGGACATAGCAGCGCCGATGAAGAAGTAGCCCATCAGGGTGCCCTTCATCTCAGGCTGGCGTGCAGCGGACACGCACAGGCCATACGTTGCAACGCCGATGCCGATGCCGGGGCCGATGGCGGCGAGGCCATAGCCGACGACCTTCAGCGCAGCGAGCGTGATTTCCATAATTACCTCCTTCGTTGAACCCGGAGCCTTCTCCGTGCTCATGCCAATATGCCCAAGCTGATCTACTTACGTCAGCTGTGGTGCCAAACATAACGGGTGGCGGCTTGACCGCCGGTCCGCGCATCAGTGGGGATGAACCGCCATACCGATGTAGGAAGCGGACAGGATGGTAAACACGTACGCCTGAAGGAACGCCACCAGGCACTCCATGGCATACATGAGGACCAGCAAAACGAACCATGCGACAGCAGGCAGCGCGGTAACGAAGTCCATGCTGAAAACAGCCTGCTGCAGGAACACGGTGGTTGCCAAGGAGAACACGGCCAGAACCATATGGCCTGCCAGCATGTTGCCGTAAAGACGAACGGCCAGCGTCAGAACACGGATGACCATGGAGAAGAACTCCAGGAACCAGATGATCGGGACCATGGGGCCGGGAACACCGGAGGGCACGAGGCTCTTGATGTAGCCGAACACGCCCAGCGTCTTCAGGCCGTAGAAGTTGAAGTACACGAACGAGATGGCTGCGAGCGCCCACGTGATGGAGATGGTGCCCGTGGTGGCCTTCGCACCCGGGATCAGACCCACGACGTTAGCGATGAGGATGAAGAAGAACAGCGTGCACAAAAACGGGATGTGCTTCTTGAAACCCTCACCGATAACGTCCTGGCCGATGCTCGTGTTCACGAAGTCGTAGCCATACTCGACGGTGTTCAGGAACTTGTTCTTCGGCACCAGCTGAAGCTTGCGGCCTCCGATCAGAACGACCATCAGCACCAACGCCAAAATGAAGAACATATACAGCGTGTACTGGCTGATGTCCCAACCGCCGATAGAGAATACGGTGTGGGAATCGAAAGTTTCGGAGAGGTGCCGTGCCTCTTCGACGAACTTGTTGAGCGCCTCGCCCATCTCAGATCATCCCAGCCTTTCCAATAAACGAATCCAACATTACCGTGCAACGTTTTTACGCCACACGTACGCTGCGGTACAAACGATAAGCGAAACGATTTCGGCCATGCCGAAGGGAAACACAGACGGACGCGCGACGAGCGCGCATACGATCAATGCGACCGCAACGACTACAAGAGACACGAATGTGCCGCCTAGCCCGTATAGCGCCGCATTGGCGATCGATACCGAAGGATGCTTCCGAGCCAAACGCAGAGCCGCGAACAACGGCAAAAAGCCGACAAAACCGGTTATGGCACCGATAAGGATGGCAGCAACCATTACCTGCGTTTCACCCAAACCTTTCGTTGATCAAGATTCCCGCATAAAAAACCAGAGCTAATGATAACGTAGAACCACTCAGGCCCCCTCTAAACTCCGCAATCGCCACAAAACGTTGGCAAACGGCGTGATTTTATTCGATTTTACCTACCATTTACCCTGCTCTACTTTTTCTCTTATTAACAAAACCGTGATAGTGTTCAGTTTTTATGCATTTGCATTATTTTGCATAGCGTCATCGTACACACGCAGTTTGATGCCTGCTTCGCGAAGCATGGACATCGCCAGTTCATCCGGATAGGGGTTCGAGTAGATGATTTCCTCGATATCGGCGTTGATGAGCATCTTCGCGCACACCACGCATGGCTGGGTGGTTATGTAAATCGAGGCGCCCGTGATGTTGATACCGTAACGTGCAGCCTGGATGATTGCGTTCTGCTCCGCATGCAATCCTCGGCAGATCTCGTGACGCTGACCGCTTGGCACCCCCAGCTGTTGACGCAAGCAGCCCGTTTCCGCGCAGTGGGCCAACCCCGTGGGAACGCCATTGTAACCTGTGGCCAAGATTCTGCGATCTTTGACGATGATCGCGCCCACGGCGCGGCGAAGGCACGTGGTGCGCGTAGCGACCTCGTTGGCAAGCGTCATGAAATACTCGTCCCAGCTCGGACGGCGATCAGTGCTCCCGGGCATCGGCCCCTCCCCTTCCATGCACGAACGGCCGAGCAAGGACACCTTGCCCGGCCGTCGATTCATACCTTTTACTTACTGCTAATACTCCAGGCCCGGATACAGCGGATGCTTCTCCAGCATGGCGTCGATCTTCTTCCTGATATCAGCCAGCTTCGCCTCATCGGCGGCATTGAACACGGTCGCGGCGATGCACTGACCCACCTCATAGAAGTCTTCCTTGGTAAAGCCGCGGCTAGTAGCGGCGGCACTGCCCACGCGAATACCGCTGGCAACGAACGGGCTGCGCTGCTCGTTGGGGATGGTGTTCTTGTTCACCGTCAAACCGACGCTCTCCAGAAGCTTCTCAGCATCCTTGCCGGTGACATCGGCAGGAGTCAAGTCGACCAAGCACAGATGGTTGTCCGTTCCGCCAGAAACCAGACGCAGGCCGCCCTCGGTCATACCCTGACCCATTGCGGAGGCGTTCTCCACTACATGGTCGATGTACTCCTTGAAAGACGGCTGCAGCGCCTCGCCGAAGGCAACGGCCTTGCCGGCGATAACATGCATGAGCGGGCCGCCCTGGCTTCCCGGGAACACGGCGGAGTTAATCTTCTTGAACAGATCCTCGTTGTTGGTGAGGATGAAGCCACCGCGCGGGCCGCGAAGAGTTTTATGGCTGGTGGACGTGACGATGTCGGCATAAGGCACCGGAGAAGGATGCGCGCCCGTAGCAACCAAGCCGGCGATATGGGCCATGTCGACCATAAGGTAAGCACCCACCTCGTGCGCGATCTCGGCCATGCGCTCGAAGTCGATGATGCGCGGATAGGCGGAGGCGCCGCCGATGATCAGCTTAGGCTGATGCTCTTTCGCCAGCTTCTCCATCTCGTCGTAATCGATGGTCTCGGTTTCCGGATCAACGCCATAAGAAACGACGTTGTACAGCTTGCCGGAGAAGTTCGCCGGGCTGCCATGAGTCAGATGACCGCCGTTATCCAGGCTCATGCCCATAACTGTATCGCCCGGCTTCACCGTGGCGAAATATGCGGCAAGGTTGGCATTTGCGCCGGAATGCGGCTGGACGTTCGCGTACTTTGCACCGTACAGCTTGCAAGCGCGATCGCGTGCAAGGTTCTCAACGATGTCGACCTTCTCGCAACCGCCGTAATAGCGCTTACCCGGCAAGCCTTCGGCGTACTTGTTCGTGAGAACGCTGCCCATAGCCTCCATCACGGCTTGAGACGTGAAGTTCTCGGATGCGATCAGCTCGACGGACGAACGCTGACGAGACAGCTCTTGCCCAAGCGCGCTTGCCACTTCCGGATCGGTTTGCTTCACATGATCGATAGCCATGAGGACACCCTTCCTATTGATGAATCGTTACAAACCGTACTCTAGCACATACCGCACGGTCCCACAGGGTATGCACATCCTCGCAATCATCCGGTAACGATACGGCCTTAAACGGAAAAACGGCCGACGAATCGTCGACCGTTTTCAATAAGCAAAACCGTTGATTGCCGCTACTTTCCTTCGAGCGCCATGATCTTCTCGACACGACCCGCATGACGTCCTCCACCGAACTCGGTGGAAAGGAACGCCTTCAAAATCTCCTTGTTGGCCGACAGATCGACAAAGCGACCGGAAAGCGTGATGACGTTTGCATCGTTATGCTCACGGCACAGAGCGGCGAAGGCGGGAGACACGATATTTGCCGCACGAATCCCATCAACCTTATTTGCGGCGATAGCCATGCCGATGCCAGTGCCGCACACCAACACCCCGCGTTCAGCTTCGCCGTTGACAACATCATTGGCAACGACCTTGGCGAAATCCGGATAATCGACGCGATCATCGCAATCCGGCCCGCGATCGATAACGTTATGACCAAGTTCCTTCAAGTACGCAGCCAGCAACTGCTTCTGATCAAAACCTGCATGGTCGCTTGCAATGCTGATATTCATGTATCTACGCCTTCCATTGATAGATGCCTGCAAAGCCGATAGTACACCCGCATATATTGTCGCACCTGCTCAAAAACATTACCCACGCAATCCTTATGAATGAGCTGCAATGTCCTCAAAGGAGATTCCGCCTTCGCGGACCATCCTCAAGCCTCCGCCAGTGCAGTCTATAACCGTAGATGCCACGCCGCTGTGCGACGATTCAATGGGAACACGCAAGGCGCACCCCACCCTGGCGAGCAATTCCGCATCGAGCGACTCGAATCGAGACACCGCAGCTTTACCGCTAATGTTGGCAGACGTCGTGGCAAGCGGGTTCCCTACGCGGCGAATCAATGCGAGCGTGGTTTCATTTGCAGGCATACGTAGCCCGATGGTGCCCGACTCCGATCGATAAGATGCCGGCACTAAATCCGAGGCTTCAACGATAACGGTAAGGGCTCCAGGCCAAAACCGCTGAGCAAGCTTGCAGGCAGCTGACGGAAGATTCTTGCCATACCGTTGCAGATCATCAATCGACCCAACAAGCCAAGCGATAGGCTTCCCCGCATCCCTTTGCTTAACATCAAAGAGAATATCCGGACCGGACGCTGCGTGAACCGCAACACCCACGCCATAGACTGTGTCAGTCGGGAATATGCAAGCTCGACCGTCAACCAAGGCCAAAGCAGCATCCTCCAAGGTGTCCAGAACCACAGTCATGCAAACCCCCAAATGCCAAAAATCAGCTGTCGAAAACATTCACCAAAAAGTGTAGCACCAAAATAACTGATCGCAGAACCGACCGCACAAACCAACAGCAAGATAGACACGATACGGCTCGAAGAAGCATATACGCCGAGACCCTCCGACAAACGCGGGACATAGCGCCGCCACCATGACGGTCAAAGTCCGGGGCGCAACCCACTCGATGCCGCAGAGTGCCGAGAAAGCGCAGACCAAGCTGCCGCCGTCTAACCGCGCCGAGGGCCCGTAAAGCTAAATAGGCGGCGTACAGCGCCCCGCGCCCGCGTGACAGCCCCAACACGCGAGAAAGGCCCGCAGGGGGGATACCCCCTGCGGGCCTT
>CAKTWI010000018.1 GCA_934630815.1 uncultured Senegalimassilia sp. | reverse complement strand
CCGCAGTGGATCAAGTACTACCTGTTCTTCAAGAAGGATCACCCGCTGTCCGCTAAGCTGGGCGTTCCGCAGAAGATCAGCTACCTGTTCATTCCCGTGCTCATCATCCTGATGTTCTACACGGGCCTGGCTCTGTGGGTTCCCACCTCCGAGATCCCGTTCTTCGCGGCGGGCACGTCCCTGGTGGGCGGCATCATGAGCATGCGCATCATCCACTACTTCATGATGTTCGTGTTCATCTGCTTCATGTTCATCCACATCTACCTGGCCAACGTTGAGGGCATCGCTCCTACGCTGCTCATGTTCTTCCATAAGGAGCATGGCGGCCTGGTCTACGATCCCGATATCCACAACATCATCGGCGAGGATGACATGGGCCACGGCAAGCAGCACTAGTTTTCACGCTGTGCGCGGTTGCATGTGATTTGAAGACCCGGCTACTTCGGTGGCCGGGTCTTTTTGCTTTTTGGGGTATATCTGAATTGGCGAGTTGTGGGGTCTATGGCGAAAACGGTGGCTTGCATTATTAGGAGTTGGTGGACGTTCCGTCTCGTTCGCATTCGTTGAAGATGGAACACGCATTATTGGTCGATGTGCGAGTTGATGATTTGGGCCGCAGCTGTACCGCCATATTCTTCAGGTGCGATGAATATGATGCGGTGCGTGGAATCCTATAGGCGATTTTGGCCTAGCGACAGCGATCCACTGCATTGCGATTACAATTATCCTATTCCATAAAATTATGTTATATCCCCTGATAGATTGGTTATGTATGGCTGAGCTAACCAAAGAGCAGATTGCTTGCGAAGAGAAGTTTCTAGAAGGTATTCCACGGTGGAACATCGGAGCGCTGTTCCTGCCTCCCATTTGGGGTCCGGCACACGGCTTCTGGGCTTCCATCTTGTTTTACCCGTTGTGGCTTGTTGCTGACAATTTGTTCTATGCTGCGTACTCGGAGCGTACGCCGCTTGCAATCGCGTTTGCCGTGATCATCGGTGCTGTGTTAGTTGCGGTCACGTTTTTGTTCTCTCGGCTGAGCCAGCCTTTTGCAGCGCATCGTGCGGTAGCTCGCGGCGTTTGCAGGGAAACGTACGTGCGTCGTGAACGCATTTGGGCGGTGATTTGCGTTGTTGTTGGCCTTGCGATGCTCGGTTTCGCCACGTGGTATAACCTGATGATCCGTCCGGGTATGGAGGGGTAGGTTATGGCAGATGTGCAAGATAGCTGGGGTTTGCGGGAGTACGTTGCCAGTAATGTGGCCGTTCCGGAGGATTTGCGCCCGCAGCGAGTGGCCGTTCTTTGCGTTGGCAATCGATTGATGCTTGACGATGGCATTGGACCCGCCGTTTATGACGAGCTTATGTCTTCGTACGACATCCCGGATAACGTTGAGCTGTTGGACCTTGGATGCTTGTCGCTTGCCATGATCGATCGTGTGCGAGAATTCGACGTGATCATGACCGTGGACGCGGTTGACGATTCCGGTCAGCCTGCCGGCACGGTGCTTCGCTATGCGCCTGATGCGATGGCGCGACATGTCGGCATTACGGCAAGCTTGCATGACCTGAAGCTGATCGACCTGTTCGATTCCGCAGCGTTGCTGGGATATCAGGCCGAGGGTCTGTGTTTGGGTATGCAGGTGGAAAACGCTTCTCCTGCCGAAGCAACCGAGGGTCTTACTAAGCCTGTGCATGATGCGTTGCCGCTTCTGGTAGACGTTGTGGTCGGCGAACTGGCACGGCTGGGGTGCCCTCTTTCCGCAAAGTGACATGTTCTCCGATAACAAGCTGGGCGCTTCGCTGAAGCGCCCAGAATAGTTTCTCATCGTCCTGTGTCAGTTGTTGCGTAGGTTTGCAGCCTTGGAATGGGACTTGAGTTCCGCCTGCTTGATGCGTTCGACAAAATAGCTTTTCACTGTATCACGTGGCATGTCAAGTGAAATCGAAAGCTCGTCGCAAAGAAGGCCTTCGGCCAAATCAAGGTACTTTTTATCGACCGATGTGGCCTGATGTCCGGCTTCCTTGCGCGTGATGGTGCGCTCGTGGCAGGTTTTGATAATCGGCACCAGGTCTTTCGGGGACAGCGTTTTCAGGTAGTCTTCGTAGATTTCCTTCATTTGGCGTTGTTGAAGCGAAGAGGCGTTTGCTGTTTTGGCTAGCTCATCGTCCAGGCTGGCGGGTTTTGCATCGGCTATCGAGTCGATGAGGTCGAGAGCCTCTTGTTTTTGCATGACAGGACGCATGATAGGCGGTTTTGCGGCGTCGCATGCCACGAACAGCTTAAGCGATCGTTCGAACACGGCATGCAGCTCCCAGTAATCCTTGTTATCGAAATACCGTTCGCGTTTTTGTGCAATGGTGCAGACGTGATGTTTGAAAACGACGATATCGCCAACGTTGGCCATGAATCCTCCTTGACGCATTGCAATGGCGGCAGGCGCACCGCGAAACATGCTGGTGAAGGACTGCTCGGTTGGCGCTGATCGCTATCCAACATTCATTATTATACCAGGTCACAGTGCATAGCATCCTATATTCACTTTGTGTGCGGCATTAGGCGTCCCAGATTCCTTGTGTTTCCTGGTTAATCTCGTTTCGATTTCGGGGAGTAATATCGCGGAGATTGGTTTATCTATGCTGCGATCAATTTGGTGGCAGCATGCTATGCTCGGTCTTTCGTCGCCTGCGGATGCGGGCATAGCTGTTTTTGCTTTACGACCCAATGCGCATTACTTTTTGCCGGCGGCGGGGCAGAGGTCGGATAAGAAGCACTCTTCGCACTTCGGACGACGGGCGATGCATGTTTGGCGGCCGAACAGCACCCACTGGTGATTAATCGGTCCCCAATACTGCCTCGGATACAGCTTTAGGAGCGCGTCTTCGGTTTTCTGGGGTGTATCCGCCGAGGGTCCCACCAGCTTCAGCTTGTGCGCGATACGGAACACGTGCGTATCTACTGCAATCCCCTCTACAATGCCAAAGGCTTCATTGAGCACCACGTTGGCGGTTTTGCGTCCCACGCCCGGCAGTTTTTGGATCAACGTCATATCTTGCGGGATTTCTCCGCCGAAGTCGCTGATCACCATTCGAGCGCATTTGACGCAGTTCGCGGCTTTCGCCTGGTGGAAGCCGATGGTGCGGATGATCTCCTCGACTTCGTTCACATCGGCATTGGCAAGTGCTTGCGGCGTTGGATAGCGTTCCCATAAGGCTGGCGTGACCTTGTTAACGCCTTTGTCGGTGGTTTGCGCCGACAGCAATACCGCAATAGTCAGTTTGAAGGGGTCGCCACAATAATGCAGCGCGCATTCAGCAGCTGGAAAGTGCTCGTCCATTCTTTGGGCGATGGCTATCGCGCGTTCCCTTTTATCCTTCATCAATTCGCGCGGCATGGGCGATCCTTCCGATTCCGGGTCATTTCAACAGCAGTATATCGAATGATGTTGTACGCAGCTTTTACGCTGCAAAATCGTTATGTTATCTGGATATATAAATAGAACCGAAGCAACCAAGATTCACATAGGGAAGACCGAATAAAACCAGCTGAAACAAAAATTTACGATGCATTCTCTTTCTGATATCAAACCTGCCTGCTCGAGCGTTTGGCGTGGTTGTCCGGTCGGCTCCTTCGGCTCCGTATAACGGCTTTGTTCGTTCTGATGGGAGGCCGCCGCGAAGGTTCGGAACACGAACAGATGTTGCTGTTTACGTGTGACTTAGGCTTAGCATCTCGAGCGATGAAGAAGGTGCGTGATACACTTTTCACCTTGAAAAACGCGCAGCTTCATCGAAGGAAAACTGCGCAAGCAGGCCCGAACGCGTATGGCCGTATTCGGGCTGGCCGATGGTGATAGGGGAATGCAACGTATGCTTATCGATTCTCTGCGCTTCGCGCTCGAGCGCTCGGAATGCTTGGATGGGTTTTGGTCCAATCTCGATGCCGGCGACGATGGCACCTTGGGCATCGCGAACAGCGCACGGCCGTTCATGGTCGCTGCGCGATTCTCGCATAAACCGCAGTCCACGCTTGCGGTGGTGGCTGGCGAGGATGCGGCGGTGTCGTTCGCTCGCAGCTTGTCGGCCTATCTGGGCGAGGACAAGGTGCTGCGCTTCCCCGAGCGCGCCGATCTGCCGTTCGACAAGAAGCACGCGGATCTTGCCACCGTTGCTCGGCGTATGGAGGCGGCGCATGCGCTGCAGACCGGACGGCAGGTGGTCGTTGTCGCAAGCGCGCGGGCGTTGCTGCGCACCTTGCCGCCGGCCAATGCCAACGCATCGACGCCGCTGTCTTTCGTCTGCGGCCAGGAGCTTGCAGACATGCCGGGCGCGCAGGCTGCGGGCATCCAGGATCTCGACGGTCTTATCCATGCCTTGGAATCGCGTGGGTTCTCCAATACCGGCGATCTTGACGGCCCTGGCACCTTTTGCACGCGTGGTGGCACCGTGGATGTATACCCTGGAAACTTGAGCTTTCCCGTTCGCCTTGACTTTTTCGGCGACGAGCTGGACGAGATCCGCCGCATCGTGCCCTCCACGGGTCAGACCATTTCAAGCATGCAAAGCGTGGAAATCTATCCCGTCGTTGAGTTCTCTTGTAGCAAATCGGGCCTGGCGCGCGCACGCAAGAAGCTTGCGGCGCTGGCGGGAACCAACCCTGCGCTTCGCAGCGTTTCCGAGCATCTGGAAAACGCCGAGGGCGGTTTGCGCTTCGAGGGAAGCGACGTGCTGCTGCCGTATCTCTATGACAAGCCGGTCACGTTGGGCGCCTATTTGCGACGCGATGCGCTTTCGGTGCTCATCGAGCCGCGAAGCCTGTTCGATGACATGATGCACGCCGGCGAGGAATTGGAAGCGAAGGCCAAAGGCACCAACATCGCCCTTGAGGGGCTGTTCTGCCCGGCTCCGCAGGTCAGCTTTGGCGAGTGCCAGCGTGCAACGTACGTATCCATCATGCGCGTGGGCGGCAACGTGGATGTCGAGCTGCCGGTGAAGCGCGTCGAGGCGGCGGGCCATCCCGATAAGCTGTTCGGCCGTCTGCGCACGCTCGTCGATGACGGCTACACGGTGGTGTTCAGCGCTCCGAACCGCCGAAGCCGTGCCGATATGATGCTCGCCTTCGTCGATCACGGCCTTCCTATTCAAGAATGGCTTGATGCCGAGGAAAACCCGGATGACACCGACGGGCAGAAGAAGCGCCGCCTGCGCCGCGGGGTCGTCAACGTCGTCGACGTGGACATCCCGTTGGGAATGATCATCCCGAAGGCGAAGCTGGGAATGGTCAGCGTGTCCGACACCCAAGGGGCCTCCACCGCGCGTCCTAGCCGCCATATCGACATCACCGAGATCACGTTTCCGTACAAGCCGGGCGATTACGTTGTGCACGCGCAGCACGGGATCGCGCACTTCAAGGAGCTGGTGCGTCGCGAGATCGACGGCACGGCACGCGATTACCTGCTGCTGGAATACGCCGAAGGCGACAAGCTGTTTGTACCGGTCGAACAGCTCGACCGGGTCACGCGCTATGTCGGCCCCGAGGGCTCCACGCCGCGATGCACCCGCCTGAACACGGCCGACTGGTCGCGCGCCATGAAGAAGGCGAGCGCGGCCACTAAAAAGCTTGCTTTCGACCTGGTTGACGTGTACGCGCGTCGGGCCAGTGCGCAAGGCTACACCTTCGGTCCCGACACGCCGGCGCAGATCGAGATGGAGGAGGCGTTCCCGTATCGGGAAACCCCAGATCAGCTGGCCGCCATCGCCGATGTCAAGGCCGACATGCGCAGCGCCAAGCCCATGGATCGCCTGGTGTGCGGCGACGTCGGCTTCGGGAAAACCGAGGTGGCGCTGCGCGCCGCCTTCGCCGCCACGCAGGATAAGAAGCAGGTCATGGTGCTGTGCCCGACCACCATCTTGGCGCAGCAGCACTTCACGAACTTCAAGGACCGCTTCGAGCCGTTCGGCGTGACTGTCGAGGTGCTCAGCCGCTTCCGCACGCCGCAGCAGCAGGCTGCGGCGCTCAAAGGTTTCGCGGACGGTAGCGTGGATGTGCTCGTAGGCACGCATCGCCTGCTGTCGCGCGATGTGAACCCCCATGACCTGGGCCTGGTGATCATCGACGAGGAGCAGCGCTTCGGCGTAGGCCACAAGGAGCAGATGAAGAATCTTCGCGAGAGCATTGACGTGCTCACGCTTTCGGCAACGCCTATTCCGCGTACCATGCAGATGTCGCTGTCGGGTGTGCGCGATATGAGCCTCATCCTCACGCCGCCCGACGACCGCCGCCCCGTCGAAGTGCACGTCGGCGAGTGGGATCCCGATGTGGTCAGCGCCGCCATCAGGCGCGAGCTTGCCCGAGGCGGCCAGGTGTACTACGTCTCCAACCGCGTCCGATCCATCGAGGAAGCGGTGAGACGCGTGCAGGCCGCAGCCGGTGAGGCGCGTGTGGGCGTGGCGCACGGGCAGATGGACAAGGACTCGCTGGAGAAGGTGATGGAGGAGTTTTCCGCCGGACAGCTCGATGTGCTGGTGGCAACCACCATCATCGAGTCCGGCATCGACAACCCGCACACGAACACGCTCATCATCGAGGATTCGCAGCGTTTGGGCCTGGCGCAGATGTATCAGCTGAAGGGGCGCGTGGGCCGCGGCTCCACCCAGGCGTACGCGTTCTTCATGTTCCCCGAGCACGTCAACCTTACCGAGGAGGCGCAGGCACGTCTGACGGCGTTGGACGAGCATACCGACCTGGGAAGCGGCATGCGCATCGCCATGCGCGACCTTGAGATTCGCGGTGCCGGCAGTCTGATGGGCGCCGAGCAGTCCGGCAACATGTCCGCGGTGGGTTTCGATCTGTTCGCGCAGATGCTCGGCGCGGCCGTGAACGCCACGCGCGAGGGTGACCTGAAGGCCGCCGAGGGGCTGCCGCCGGCGCTGTCCGACATCACCGTGAACCTGCCGGGCCGCACGTATCTGTCCGAGGAATATGTGCCAGAAGCCGACGAGCGGGTGCTGTGGTATCGCAAGATCGCAAGCGCTGCAACGGTGGGCGCCGTGGAGGACATCTACAACGACTTGGCGGGCAAGCGTTCCGATATGCCTCAGGAGGCGCAGAACCTGTTCGAGAAGGCGCGCATCAAGGCGTTCGCCAACGAGCACCACATCAAAACGGTGTCGGTGGTTGCCGGCAAGTTGGTGGTGGAACCCATCGACATCCCCCGCGACAAGATGGTGCCCGTGCGCCGCGCCGGCGGCCGCTATCTGTCGGACAAGCGCAAGCTGCAGCTGCCCTTGAAGTATTTCCGTCTTACGGAAAAGGACAACCTGTTCGGCCCCGTGGCGAAGTTCCTGCGGGAAATGCACGGCGAGGAGTAGCGTTCAGGGCGCGTAGCAAGCGAAGAGGAGAGACTGCTAGGCAAGTGCACCGAAGCCTCGGCTCGCATTACCGTCAGGTGGGATCGGCTCCGCGCGCCCTGCCACGTGGCGCGCGCCCCGATTACATCATTGCGTCAAGGTAGCGCTCGACGTCATCAACGAGGGGCGCAAGCCGCACAGCGCCGGTCATGGGGGCGGCCTTGCGGGTAAGCAGGCCTGGCTTGTACACGATCATGGTGACGGTTTCGTCGGCATAGATGCGGGGTAGGGCGGCATCGCCGGTTTGCGCCGAAACGCCGGAGGGGACATCGGCCGCTATGGTGAACGGCGCGTCCTTCGCCTTGCCCGCCGCCTTCGCATGAGCCGGCGTGCGCTTGCCGGCCTGCGAATGCCGCGCGCCGCCTATCCGCTTGCGGGTCAGCTTGCCGTGGAATCGCCGGCGGTTCGCAAGCTGCATCCAGGTTGCGTACGGTTCGCGCACCTGCATACCGGAGAAGCCCGTCCCAAGGATGGCGTCGACCACGCCGCTGGCGCGATCGAACTCGCGGGACAGCTCTTCCGGCGTCGGCGCGACCAGCACGGAAAGCGGCCATCCGTGCGCTTCGGCGGCGGTAACCGCCTCGAGCGCAGCCGTTCGCGCAGGCTCGGCGGAAAGCTGCTCGGGCGGTCGCGGGCACGCAAGCGCAACGGGCCATCCGGCTTGCGCGAGCGCACGTCCGCATACCCAGCCGTCGCCGCCGTTGTTCCCGCTTCCCGTTAAGATCAAGATCGGCGCTGGGTCGGGAACCCACGATCGCATTTGGTCGGCTATGGCGCATCCGGCGCGCTCCATCAATGCGCCAAGCGAAGTTCCGCCAGCCGCGATGCGCTGCTCCAATTCGGCAACCTTGCCCACATCGAGCACGTGCTTGCGCTCGCGAATCTGCTTGATGCCATCCTCGGTCATGATGCGGGTATCGCTGATAAGGCCGTTGAGCATGATGAACGGCGCCCGCCCGCGCCAGGCCCGCCATGCGCGCACGGCGAGCGTGGCCGCCCATGCGAGCACGCCAGCACACCATATAAGGGTCAAGGCCGTCTTATCGTGCACGCACAGCGACGCGAGCGCGCGCAGCTCGGCGGGAGTGGTAGGGATATCGTCTACGCCTGCGACCAGCCCGAACGCCCATGCGGGCAGTAGCACGATGGCGAACAAGGTGGCGTAACGGCAGACGATCTGCCCGCCGGATGCGGGCGCGGCATCGGGTCGAACGATGCGCAGGCGCAGCAGCTTTTGCGCGGGCGTCTGTCCGCGCGTGATCACAGGGAACAAGGCGAACACCGCGGCGATGGCCGCGCATTCGCATGTCCAGAACGTGGCGTGCTCGATACCGAAGCCTGAAAGCAGCCGGCTTCCGTTCACAGCGTGCACGGCGAAATAGCCGCACCCGGCAAGCGCTTGCGAAAGCGCAAGGTCGAGTCCGAACGTCAGCGCGCGCCGCGTGGCGGATGCGGTCGTTCCGCGCTCGGCAGCCTGCCGTGCGGCAACGCGGACATCGGGCAGCACGCGCATGACCGGCCCGGCAAGCCAGAACCCGACCATGCATCCCAGCGTGTTCGTCATCAAATCGTCCACGTCGAAGAGCCTATACGGGTGCTCGTAGATGCTCCAGATGCCGGTGAGCTGCGTCGTCTCGAACGACAGCGTCACGCAAAAGCCTATCAGGAGCGTCTGCCACCAAGGTCGGTGGAAGTAGTAGCGCAGGTACGCGCCGAGCGGCACTAGCAGCAGCACATTGAAAAACGCCTCGTACATATACGGGTCGCAGATGGCGGCGAGCCAGGTGGAGGGATCGTCGAGGCGTGCGGTGGTTTCGGCCAGAAACGAGCGCACGAACTGGAATGGGACAAGCTGCGGCGTCTGAGCGTACGCGACCACCGCCGTGCGATCGGCCGGCAGCGGCAACAGCACTAGGAAGTATGCGCACATCAGGTAGAACACGAACGAGTACATCGCCGCGGCATGAAGCCACGGAACGCTCCCCACCTTGCGATACTTGTAGATGAGAAACGGGGCGGTGATCAGCGCCGCTATCAGCGGGAACAGCAATACCGCCGTGGTTATGGGCATCACGAATTTCGACATGTCCGCGATCTCCTTTCGTCGCCGTTGCCGATCGGTGTCTGCAAGCCGGCGGCTTCCTCGCTATTCGCGGTCTGCGCGATGCCGAAGCGGCTGCGAAGCTCGTCGCCGTCTTCGTCCCGGCAGGTCGCTTCGGAATCAGCGGCTTTGCTCGAGCTTGAGCAAAGCGCCGCGCACGCGCGCGGGTTTTCCCTCGCCCCATGGTTGGCCGTTGGCGCGGACCAGCCTATGCAGCGGTACCGCGATGGCGAACGGGCATGCGCGCGCCGCCGCGCCCACCGCCCGGTGCGCGCCGGCATGTCCGATGCGGCAGGCGATATCGGCCGCCGTTGCGGTTTGCCCGTAGGGAATGTCGGCCACCGCTTCCCATACCTGCTGTTGAAACGGTGTGCCGCAGGGGCTCAGCGGCAGGGAGAACGACGTGCGCTTGCCGGCCAGATACTCCTGCACCTGCGTCGCGGCCTTGTTCGTCAGCTCACTTGGTGCGCAAATGCCCGCAAGCGGGGCTTTTCCCAGGGCGATGCGCGTGATAGCCCGTCCGTTCGCCGCCACGGTGATAGGGCCGGCGGGGGTGAAGTAGCTGTAATATGTCGGGCGGTCGCCGTCCATGAAGCCCCTTTCCTCGTTCTTGTCAGCATTATATGCCCGCCGCGCCCGCGCCGCCGCTGCCTTGGCGCAGGTGCGGTAGAATACGCACATAACCTAAGAGCTTGGAAGGGAAGGGGCCAAACGTGTTCCAACCGGTTAAAATCGCGCCGTCCATCCTGTCGGCGGACTTCATGAACCTCCAGCGCGACATCGCCGCCATCGAATCCGGCGGCGCCGGCTACGTCCATGTCGATGTCATGGACGGCCATTTCGTGCCGAACCTCACCATGGGCGTGCCCGTGGTCAAGCAGCTGAAGAAGATCACCGACATGCCGCTCGACGTGCATCTCATGATCTCCAATCCGCTTGAGCAGCTGCCGTGGTTCCTCGAGGCGGGCGCCGATATCGTCACCGTGCATGCCGAGGCCGCCGCGGGCTACCAGCTCGAGCGCGCGGTCGAGATGATCCACGCCGCCGGCGCCAAGGCCGCCGCGTCCGTCAAACCCCACACCCCCGTCGAGGTGCTCGCCCCGGTCATGGCACAGCTCGACATGGTGCTCATCATGTCCGTAGAGCCCGGCTTCTCCGGCCAAAGCTACATCGAGGGCTCCGAGCGCAAGGTTGCGCGCACGGTCGAGCTCGCCCGCGCGGTGGGCGCGGCGCCGCTCATCGAGGTCGATGGCGGCATCGGCGTGAAAACCGCTCCGCTCGTGGCTGCTGCCGGTGCCGATGTGCTCGTGTGCGGCTCGGCCGTGTGCGGCGCCGAAGACCCTGCGGCTGCCATCGCGCAGGTCACGCAGGCTGCAGAGGCGGCGCGCGTCGCCGCGCTGGCATCCAAGGAGGCGTAGGCGTCCCATGGTGGCGAAGGTCCCGGAAAACTACGTATACCTTGACTACGCGGCAACGGCCCCGCTTTGCGAGGAAGCTGCTCAGGCTATGGCGCCTTACATGGTGCCCGGCCGCGCAAACATCGCCTTCGGCGGCAACGCCAACAGCCTGCACGTCCCCGGCCGCGCGGCGTTCTCCGCGCTCGAGGATGCTCGTCGCGCTATCGCGCGCGCTTTAGGCGCCACGCGTCCCGACGAGGTGGTTCTCACCAGCGGCGCCACCGAGGCCGACAACGCCGCCATCATCGGGCTGGCGCAGGCGGCAGCCCATGTCCGACGCCTCGGCGGCGCGGGCGGCGCCCAGCCGCACGTGGTGGTTAGCGCCATCGAGCACGATGCGGTCCTGGCCCCGGCCAAGCGCCTCGAGCAGATGGGCTTCTCGGTCACGCGCGTGCAGCCCGATCGCAACGGCTTCATAACCGTAGCCGCGCTTGAGCAGGTTATGCGCCCCGAAACGGTGCTCGTCAGCGTCATGGCGGCGAACTCCGAGGTCGGTTCGGTGCAGCCCGTGGCCGAGCTTGCCCGCACGGCGCACGCCGCAGGCGCGCTGTTCCACACCGACGCCACGCAGGCGCTTGGCAAGGTGCCCGTCAACGTGGTTGATTGGGGCTGCGACGCCGCATCGTTTTCCGCTCACAAGGTGGGTGGCCCGAAGGGCGTCGGCGCGCTGTACGTGAAAAGCCGCACCCCCTTCGACGCCTTCATGCTTGGAGGCGGCCAGGAGGCCGGTCGTCGCAGCGGCACGCAGAACGTCTGCGGCGCGGCGGGTTTCGCCGCGGCCATCCAGGTCGTCCAGGAGAAGCAGGCTGACGAGCAGGCGCGCCTGGGGTCCCTTCGCGACAAGCTCTACGCCGCGCTTGCCGAAAAGCCCGGCGTCCGTCCTACGGTTCAAGTCGATCCCGGCTCGCAGGACTACCTGCCCAACATCGTGCACGTGCTCGTCGATGCGCTGGAAAGCGAAACGCTCATCCTACGCTTCGACATGCGCGGCTTCGGCGTCTCGGGCGGATCGGCGTGCAGCTCGCATTCGCTTGAGCCCAGCCACGTGCTGCGTGCCATCGGCATCGATGCGGACGCCGCCCACGGGGCGCTGCGCATCTCCATGGGCCGTTACACCACCGCCGAGGACGTGCAGGCGTTCCTGGACGCCATCGACTCGGTTTTGAACTGGGAATAGGGAATCGTTCGGGGCTGCCGGAAGGCGGCCCCGACTAGGTTCGCCCCCGCCGACGGGCTGCTGAGCGCAACGGTTTTCACCGTCGCTCATCGCCTGCGGCAGCCGCCCCCCCTGCGATGCCGCGCTTCGCCAAGCGAACCCGCCGGCCGCGCATCTGCCGTTTCGCGTCGGCGGCATCGCATAATGAAAGGAGCCCGCATGGAACTGGTAACCATGCACACGCATACGAACTACACCGGCCACGGCCACGGCACCGTTGCCGAGCTGGTGGACGCCGCCGCGGCAGCCAAGCTTGGCGCCATTGCCGTCACCGAGCATTACCCCATGTCGGCGGCCATGGATCCCGACAACGTGGTCTCCATGGCGTGGGACCGCCTGCCCGATTACCTCATCGACATCGCCGCCGCGGCCGCCGCGCATCCCGAGATGCAGGTCATCCCCGGCTGCGAGATCGACTGGCTCGGCGCGCAGGAGGACCGCGACTTCTCCGCGCTCGACTTCTCCAACTTCATCCACGTGCTCGGTAGCGTGCACTATCTTGACGGCTGGGCCTTCGACGACCCGGCTCAGGAGGCGCGCTGGCACGACGTGGGCGTCGATTCCGTATGGCGCCGCTATTTCGAGGTGTGGTGCCAGGCCGCCAGCTGTACCGATATGCCCTTCACGTGCATGGCGCATCCCGACCTGGTGAAGAAGTTCGGCTATCGTCCCAGCTTCAACCCTCAGCCGCTCTACGATGAAGCTGCCGAGGCTGTGCAATCGAGCGGCCGCATGGTGGAGGTGAACACCTCGGGGCTTACCTATGCGTGCGCCGAGCTGTTCCCCGCGCCCGACCTTCTGCGCACGTTCTGCCGCGCCGGCATCCCGTGCTCCATCGGCACCGACGCGCACGACCCGGCCGTGGTCGATCGCAACCTCATGCCCGGGCTCGCGGCCATGTACGAGGCGGGCTACCGCTGCGTGACGGTTCCCACCTCAACAGGCGATCGGCGCCAGATTGCGCTAGAGTAAAAGCGGCGAAAGCCCCGTCGAAGCGTCGGGGCGCATGACCGGGGCATGCAGCCCCGGTCATTCCAAGGGAAGCCTCATCACATGGAAGGACTTGATGGACATGGCTTCGAAGAAGATCAAGATCGAAGGTTCCAAGGAAAAGGGCGTGCAGGGTGAAGGCAAGTCTGAGCTGTTGCGCGTGGAGGTCGGCGGTTTGCGTGCCAAAAGCTTCCAACTTTCGGTGGGCGCGCTTGAGCAGGCGCTCTTGGCTGAGTTTCCGGCGGCCGACGCCGAGGAGTGGGACCGCACCGGCCTTCTGGTGGGCGACCCTGCCGCGCCGGTGCGAGCGGTGGCCGTGGCGCTCGATCCTACGGTAGGCGCTATCGATGCGGCCGCAGACGCGGGTGCGAACGTGCTCGTCACGCATCATCCGGCTTATTTGACGCCGCCCACGTCGTTCCAGCCGGCATCGTCGCCGGCGCTGAACTCCGGCGCCGTGGTGTATCGCGCCATCCAGCGCGGTGTGGCGCTCATGAACTTCCATACCGCCCTCGACGTTTCCGCCCGCGCCCAGCGCATGCTGCCCGGCATGCTGGGGCTGTCGCTGCGCGGGGTGGTGGAGCCGAAGGCCGGCTGCGCCGAGAAGGGCTACGGCCAGCTGTGCGCTCCCGCCGAGAAGATGACGCTTGGCCAGCTTGCCGCGCGCTGCACGAGCGTGTTCGGCCGCGCGCCGCGCGTGTGGGGGAGCTTCGATCGCGTGGTGCGGACCGTCGTCACCTGCACGGGATCGGCGGGCCCTACGGGTCGCGCTGCTCTTGCCGCCGGCGCCGACGTGCTCGTGGCGGGCGAGGTCAAATACCATGATGCGCTCGATCTGTCCCAGGCCGGCATGGCCGTGATCGACCTTGGTCACGATACCTCCGAGCTGCCGTTCTGCGGCGTGCTCGCCGCCAGCGTGCGCGATGCCGGGGTGCCCGATGAGCTGGTCGCGGTGGTGTCGCAGCGCGACAGGTGGTCCTACCCCGAGGCCGTGCGCGTGTAACTTGCAAACCGCGCCCTGCGCCGCGGTATGGCTGCACGCGGGGCGCCCGAACGAAAAGGATTCGCATGAGGATCGACTCCGAGGTTTTGGCCGCGTTTTTGCATATGCAGGAACTCGATGTGCAAATCATCCGCGCCGAGAAGCAGCTCCAGGAACTGCCCGAGCGCAAGGCTATCGCCGATGCCATGGCGAAGAAGCGCGCTGTCGCCGCCAAGGCGGAACAGGTGGAGAAGCTTGCAGCTAAGGCAGAGGACAAGCTTGCGCGCATCACCGAGGAGGATGACGGCCTGGCCGAGAAGGCCCGCCGCATCCAGGACGAGATCGAGCAGGCCCAAGGCGATTTCCGCACCGTCGATGCGCGTACCAAGGAGCTGACGGGCGTCCGGGAGCGCCGGGATGTCCTTGAGGAGGATATGCGCGCCGTCGATGCCGAGCTGGAGAAGATCAAGGCGGTGCGCGCCCAGGTCGCCGCGGCACTAGAGCAGCTCGAGGGCATCGAGAACAGCGCCGGCGCCGCGTTCGCGCAAAAAGGCGGCGAGCTGAAGCAGCGCATCGCCGACATGCAGGCCAAGCGCAAGTCTATGGCTCAACGCGTGCCCGCCGAAGATATGAAGCTCTACGAGCGGACCGCCGCAGCCACTGCCGGCGTACCTTTGGCCTTGCTTGTGGAAGAGCGTTGCGGCGCATGCCGCACGCCCATCGAGCATGGCCGCGTGATCGACATGCGCGCCCAGGGCAATGTGGCAACCTGTCCCAACTGCGGTCGCCTGCTCATCTTGCAGGCGCATTAGGGTGCTGCTTCGCTTACCATCGATTACGGGTTTGTGCGGCGGCCCCGTCCCTGATCGGGGCGGGGCCGCCGCTTTCTATTGCCAGAGCGGAGCTGCAAGCGTTCTCGGGTCGGGTGCTTGCAAGGCGGAGAATCCGGTCCCCGCACAGGCGACCGCGTAGAATCGGGCGCGCATATGATTCCGTTTGGCGGAGTTCCGCCCGTCAATAAACCCCCGAACGTAAGAAGGCCCCCGCTCGCAGAGCGGGGGCCTTCGTTTTCCCGTATGGGATGTTTCGCGAAGGTGTTACGCGCGGGTGACCTTGCCGGCCTTCATGCACTTGGTGCAGACGTTGGCCTTGCGGACATGGCCCTTGGCGTCCTTGATGGTGACCTTCTGGATGTTGGGACGGAACCAACGGTTCGTCACGCGGTGGGAATGGCTGACGTTACGACCGGCAACGGGGCCCTTACCGCAGATTTCGCAAACTTTAGACATTATTCATCACTCCATGTACCTAGGTTGCATGTATCGGCGCGAACGCCGCTCTTGCACAAAAAGCCCTCCAACTATACCACACGTACTTGCAGCATCACAAGATTATTTCGTGTTTATGCCTTGCATGCGCCATGCATGCATACCGTCTGCACAATTGCATGCGCTATACTGCCAGCAGAAGTTTCGAGCCCGCATATGCGAGCCAGAAAGGAACGCCATGAACGATACCATTCCCGGCAACCTCCACGTTGCCAACGATGTCCTGGCCGACATGGTCGGCAACGCCGCTCTCGAGTGCTACGGCGTCGTCGGCATGGCCGCACCTTCCGCTGCCGACGGAATCGCCAAGATCCTGCCCGCCAGCCGCCTGCGCCGCGGCGTGACGGTCACCGCCACCGATGCCGGCGTGCACGTGGCGCTGTACGTCGTCATCGAGTACGGCACCAATATCAACACGGTGTCCCAGAACCTGGTCGACCAGGTCACGTTCGTCTTGAAGGAGTATGCGCGCGTCCCGCTGGACGGGGTTGAAGTGCATGTGCAGGGCGTGAAGGTCCGCAAGTAGCGCGCGCCCAAGCGCCTTGCCGCCTGCCCCAATGAAGGAGAATCCCATCAATGTCTAGTACCTATACCAGCAACGACCTGGTCAACGCCATCGCGGCCGCCAGCAAAAACCTCAGCGCGCGCAAAGACGAGGTCAACCGCCTCAACGTCTTCCCCGTGCCCGATGGCGACACCGGCACGAACATGTCGCTGACGCTGGAATCCGTCGTTGCAAGCCTGGCCAAGCTGCCCATCGGCGCCTCCGCCGCCGAGATCCGCAAGGCCATCACCACCGGCGCGCTCATGGGCGCGCGCGGCAACTCCGGCGTCATCACCTCGCAGATCTTGCGCGGCCTGTGCGAAGGCTCCAACGGCTTCGACGCCGTCAGCGCCGAGTCCATCGAGTCCGCCCTGGCCAAGGCCCAGGACGTGGCGTTTCACGCGGTGCGCAAGCCCGTCGAGGGCACCATCCTCACCGTGTTGAAGGACTCCGCTGCCGCCGCCAAGTATGCCCGCAAGAAGAAGATGTCGGCCGATGAGGCGCTGTCCCACGTCGTCGAGCAGGCGTATGCCAGCGTGCAGCGCACGCCCGAGCTGCTTCCCGTGCTGAAGGAGAACGGCGTGGTGGACTCCGGCGGCTACGGCCTGGCCATCCTCATCGACGGCTTCGTGGCCGCCCTCACGGGCAAGGAAGGCCCGCTCGTCGACGAGCTGGCCTTCGCGCGCGACGCCGCTCCGAAGGTCGAGATCGAGCAGATCAACGACTGGGAGGGTAGCGAGTTCACCTACTGCAACGAGTTCCTGGTGGATTCCGACACGCTCGACAAGGCTGAGGCGCTGGACTTCCTGGCAACCATGGGCGACTGCGAGCTGTGCGTGGGCGAGACCCCGAAGTTCAAGGTGCACGTGCACTCCAACACGCCTGACAAGGTGCTGGCGTACTTCCTGGAGCGCGGCCAGATCTCCGAGGTGTTCATCCACAATATGAAGCTGCAGTCCGAGGAGCGCACCGAGAAGCTCGAGGCCGAGCAGCACGCCGAGCGCAAGCCGCTCGGGTTCGTGGCGGTTGCGGCCGGTCAGGGCAACGCCAAGATCTTGGAGTCGCTCGGCGTCGACGTCGTCGTCTCCGGCGGTCAGACCATGAACCCCTCCACGAAGGACTTGCTCGATGCCGCTGCCAAGGTCAACGCCGACGCGATCATCTTCCTTCCGAACAACAAGAACATCATCATGGCCGCCCAGTCCGCCTGCGAGCTGTCCGACATCCCGGCGGGCGTTGTGCCCACCAAGTCCGTGCCGCAGGCCTTCGCAGCCATGTTCGGCGTGGACGGCGAGGCGTCGCTCGAGGATAACGTCGAGGCCATGACCGACGCGTTCGTCGACGTCAAGACCGGCGAGGTCACCACCGCCATCAAGGATTCCAAGGACGCCGAGGGCAACGCCATCGCCGACGGCGACGTCATCGGCATCGCCGACGGCGCCATCCATGCCGTGGGCCACAGCGTTTCCGACGTCGTCATGGGCCTGCTCGAGCACATGGAGGCCGACGACTGCGACACCTGCACGCTGCTCGCCGGCGAGGACCTCTCCGACGAGGACTTCCAGGCGCTGCAGGAGCGCATCGAGCAAGCCTACGAGGATCTGGAGATCGACGCGCATCGCGGCGATCAGCCCCTGTATCCCATCGTCTTCTCCGTGGAGTAGGGCGGCAACGTGGCCGATAGGCTCGCAGCAACATTAGCCTTAGATGAACCCGCGTCGCGCGTGAAGCTGGTCAGCCCGGCTCGCGCGCAGGCGCTTGCGGGTTTGGGGGTGCGCACGGTCCGCGACCTGCTCACGCACTTTCCCCGACGCTACATAGACCTGTCGAAGCGCGAGACCGTCGCCGGCGCGCGCATCGGCGGGTCGTGCACTATCCAGGGGTCCGTCCACGAGGTGAAGCTAAAGCGTCCGCGCCCCAACCTTACCTTGGTCGAGATCTCGGTGGTGGACGCAACCGGCGTGCTCATGGTTACCTGCTTTCGCCAGCCTTGGTTGAAAGATCAGCTCAAGCCCGGCATGGATATCGCCGTCGCCGGCAAGGTGGAGTTCGATTACGGCTTCAAGCGCATGGTGAACCCCTACATCGAGCAGCTCGGCGATGGCCAGATGGCCGAGGGCATGATCATCCCCGTGCATCCGGCATGCGAGAAGATCTCGGCTGCGTGGATGCGCCGTTTGGTGGGAAACGCGCTCGATGCCGTGCAGGGCTGCTACGATCCGCTGCCGCTCGATCTGCGCGTGCGGTATCGGCTCATGGCCCGCGGCGCCGCGCTGTCGTGCATCCATTTCCCGCATACCATGGAGGAGGCCGCCGAAGCGCGCCGCCGCTTGGTGTACGAGGAACTGCTGCTGCTCGAGCTTGCGCTCATGTCGCAGGCCGCGCAGCGCGCAGCCGACGCGCAGCCGACGGCGCATGTGGTGGACGGCCCGTGCGCGGCGGCGCTCGACTGCGTCATGCCGTTCACCCTCACCGAAGAACAGCAGCAGGCCCGCGCCGATATCCTTGCGTGCATGGCGGCGCCCGAGGCGGCCAACCATATGCTGCTCGGCGACGTAGGCACGGGCAAAACCGCCGTCGCGGCCTTCGCCCTTGCCGCAGTGGCCGACACGGGCACCCAGGCGGCACTCATGGCGCCCACCGAGGTGCTCGCGCGCCAGCATGCCGCATCGCTGGGGAAGTGGTTCGACGAAGTGGGCGTCACCTGGGGCCTGCTCACGGGTTCCACGCCAGATGACGAGCGCGCCCGTCTGCTTGAAGGCGCGGCCGACGGCGGCATCTGCGTGCTCATCGGCACGCATGCCCTGCTTGAGCCCGATGTGCGCTTCAAGCGCCTCACGCTCGCGGTCATCGACGAGCAGCAGCGTTTCGGCGTGGAACAGCGTGCGGCGCTTCTTTCCAAAGGGCAAGCCCCTGATGCGCTCTACCTGACTGCTACGCCCATCCCCCGCACGCTCGCGCTGGCGGTGTTCGGCGATATGACGCTGTCCTACATCAAGCACCGTCCCAACGACTCGGCCCGTCGCACCACGCATGTCGTATCGAAGGCCGATCAGGGCAGGGCATACGATGTGGCGCGCGAGGCGCTTTCCCGCGGCGAGCAGGTGTACGTGGTCTGCCCGCTCATCGGGCAGGATTCCGAAGCGCGCGATAAACGGGCCGGCGGTCGGGGCAGGGAAACCGACGAGGAAGCCTACGAGTTCGCGTCCATCAGCATCGAATCGGACGCCGATTTCGCCGGCGATAACGTCACGGCGGCAACCAAGGAGGCGTCCTACCTGCAGCAGACGGTGTTCGCCGATTGGCACGTGGAGTTGCTGCACGGGCGCATGAAGCCCGCCGACAAGGACGCCGTCATGGGCCGATTCCGCGATAACGAAACCCAGGTGCTCGTGGCCACCACCGTCATCGAGGTGGGCGTGGACGTGCCCAACGCCACGGTCATGATCGTCATGGATGCCGACCGTTTCGGGCTCTCACAGCTCCATCAGCTGCGCGGGCGCGTGGGCCGCGGCGAGAAGCCGGCGCAGGTGTTTTTGGTCTCCGCTTCGAAATCCGAGCAGTCCCTGGCGCGCCTTGCCGCCATGGAGCGCACCGATGACGGCTTCGAGCTGGCGAAGTACGACTTGTCGCTGCGGCGCGAGGGCGACATCCTGGGCAACCGGCAAAGCGGAGCGAGCGCGTTGAAGCTCGTCAACATCGTGCGCGACGAGCGGGTCATCCAGGCCGCGCACGCCGATGCCGCCGCCATTATGGCGGCAGACCCTGGGCTTGCCGAGCCCGATCATCAGGCGCTCGCGCTCGAGCTTCGTCGCACGTTTCCCGAGCAGGCGCCCGCAAGATAACCGATACGTTTCGAGCCGCGTTCTGTGACGACGCGGTTCCAGAAAGAGGTAGGTATGAGGATTATCGCAGGTCAGTTCCGCGGTCGAACGCTGGCCGCACCTAAGGGCGACGGCACCCGTCCCACTACCGACCGCGTGCGCGAGTCGCTCATGAGCGCCGTGTTCAGCCAGCGCGGCGGCTTCGAGGACGCCGTGGTGCTCGACGCGTTCGCCGGGTCGGGCGCGCTCGGCCTGGAGGCCCTGTCGCGCGGCGCGGCCCGCGCGGTGTTCTACGAGTGCGCCCCCGAGGCGGCGAAGGTCGTGCAGAAGAATGTGGCGAACCTGAGGCTCGAGCCGGCCCGCGCCACCGTCACGCGCGCCGACGTCATCGAGCGCGCCCCGCAGTTCGCTCGACCGCCGTTCGACTTGATTTTCCTGGATCCGCCCTATGCCTACGACGCCATGGCGGTGTTGGGCATGGCGGCGGGTTTGGTGGAGCGCGGTGTGGCCGCCCCCGACGCCATCGTGGTCTACGAGCATTCGCTTGCCGGCAACGATGCCGCCGCTCTGGCCGCCGCCGAGCTGGGCTTCGAACTTGCATCCCGCAAGAAGTACGGCGATACTACCGTGGACGTGTTGCGCGCCGGCGAGCGCGCCGCGTCCGATAACGACTAAGAAGGAGCAGCGTCATGAAACGCGCATTGACCCCCGGCACGTTCGATCCCATCACCTCGGGGCATCTCGACGTCATCGCCCGCGCCTCCCAGCTGGTGGACGAGGTAGTGGTCGCCGTGGCCGATTCCCAGAAGAAAGGCCCCCTGTTCACGCTCGAGGAGCGCGTCGAGCTGGTCCGTCAAGCCACCGCGCATCTGCCCAACGTGCGCGTGGAGCCCTTCAAGGGCCTGCTCGTCGATTTCGCCAAGGAGCTTGACGCCACCGTGGTGGTCAAGGGCCTGCGAGCCATCACCGACTTCGAGTACGAGTTTCAGATGACGGCCATGAACTACCAGCTCTCCCCGCAGCTCGAGACGCTGTTCATCATGTCCCCGCCGCAGTACATGTACCTGTCCAGCTCCATCGTGCGCGAGATCTCGAAGATGGGCGGGGATATCCAGCAGTTCGTGCCCCCGTGCGTCTACGAGGCGCTCAAGAAGAAGTACGCGAACCTGCAGTAGAGTGGATGCCTCTGCCGGCTCGTTCGCCGGCGGGCGAAGATCTGCCGTGGTGCCGTCCTGCGTAGGGCCGTTGCCGCCCGTCTGAATTCGTGCGGACGATGCGCTTGCCGGCATCGCGCGCTTGTGCAGGTTGGATGCGCCTCGCCTGAGCTAGGGCGGGGCGCATCGTATGTGCATGCTTTGTTCTTCAGGCGCAAGCGGCGGGCGGCATGCTATCATGCTTATCTGCATGCGTGGCCTTATGCCCGTGTGCCTAAACGCAGTTTTCAAACGCAGCAAGCCTGGGTGGAAGGATCATCATGGACGAAACAGGGGTTCTGGGGCTTTTGGAAGAGCTCTCGATTCTGCTTGAGGACTCTAAGCCGGTGTTCGGCAAGGGCAACCTGCGCCAGGTGGATATCGCTGCAGCTTTCGAGATCATGGACGAGATCCGCGACACGTTCCCCAGCGAGTTCTCGCAGTCGCGCCAAATCGTGCGCGAGCGTCAAAGCCTGCTCGATGATGCCGAGGCCGAGGCCAACCGCATGATCGAGGATGCGCGCAGCCAGGCGATGACCATCGCCTCCGAGCAGGAGATCGTGCGCATCTCCCAGCAGCAGGCCGACCAGCTGGTCGCCGATGCGCGCGAGCTCGAGCGCCAGACGCGCGCCGGTGCGGAAGATTACGCCGACGAGGTGTTCGGCCACGTCGAGCAAAGCCTCGATACGCTGCTCAACAACGTGCGCCGTTGCCGCGACCGTCTTAACGCCAACGCCATGGCGCAGGGTCGCCAATAATGGACGCCGTGAAGTTCGAGGTCCCGCCGGAGCTCTTCGTTACCACGGAGAGCTCCTCTTTTGCGGGGCAGCTTGCCTTAGGAGCGCTTGAAGCGGGCCCCGATACCTATACGTTCTCGCAGCCCGTCGACTGGAGCGTCACCGTCACCAACACCGGTGACGCGCTTCTGGTCATGGGCAGCGCCCGCGGCACGGCAACGGTCGCGTGCGCGCGCTGCCTGGATGACTTCCAGGTGGACCTCAACGGGGAAGTGGAAGGCTACTTCCTGCTCTCCGAGGACGGTCCGGCTCCCGAGGACATGGACGACGACGAGTTCGAGGTGCTCGGCGCCGACAAGATCCTCGATCTGGAGCCGCTCATCATCGCCGCACTCCTGGTGGAGGCCCCGCTCGTGCCCCTGTGCCGAGAGGACTGCGCCGGCTTGTGCGCGCAGTGCGGCGCCAACCTCAACGAGGGGCCGTGCGCATGCTCCGCTCAGCCCGATGACGGCTTGCCGCGCATGTCCGACGGCCGCGTCAGCCCCTTTGCCGCGTTGAAGGACCTTGATTTGGGCGAGTAGCTGCCCGGATTATGGAACCTGCATGGGTTTGTGTGCGCTTGGCGAACAGGCACTTGCATGCGCAGGAACACTTTGGTAGTATATCGCTTCGCGTGTTTACCAAGCGAACGAGCGAGCGCCACGCGCGCCCGACATAAAGCAAGGAGATAGATCATGGCAGTACCTAAGCAAAAAATGGGCCGCGCCCGCACTCATGCACGTCGTAGCACCAACGACAAGATCGCAGCCCCTTCCCGTTCCGTGTGCCCGCAGTGCGGCGAGGCTAAGCTTCCCCACCGCGTGTGCCCGAACTGCGGCTTCTACAAGAACCGCGAGGTCATCGAGACGGAGTAACGCCGTCACAGCGTGCAATTGCAACTTGAAGCCTCTCTGCGGCGCCATTGGCGCAGAGAGGCTTTCTTGCGTTTAGCAGCGCCGTCCGCTCGGCGCGCAACGCCTGCTAGGGAAAGGGTGTCAACATGACAGACAACGTCACCATCGCAGTGGATGCCATGGGCGGCGACAACGCTCCCGAGGTCGTGCTCGAGGGCGTGGCGGCGGCGCTTGCCGCCGACGAGGGGCTTACCGTCATCTTGTGCGGTCCCGCCGACGTGGTCGAGCCGTTCGCCGCGCAGCACGCACGCTGCCGCGCGCAGGTTGCCGCCGAGGTCATCGAGATGGCCGAGCATCCCGCGCAGGCCGTGCGCAAGAAGAAGGACAGCTCCATCGTGGTGGGTTGCCGTCTGGTCAAGGAAGGCCAAGCCCAAGGTTTCTTCTCCGCCGGCTCCACGGGCGCCTGCCTGGCGGCCGCCACGCTGGTCATGGGGCGCATCAAGGGCATCTCCCGCCCGTGCCTGGCAACGGTCGTGCCCAGCCCCGTTCGCCCCATCGTGCTGTGCGACGTCGGCGCCAACGCCGATTGCAAGCCCGAGTACCTGGTGCAGTTCGCCCAGATGGGCAGCGTGTATGCGCAGAAGATCTTGGGCTACGATTCGCCTAAGGCCGCGCTGCTCAACATCGGCGAGGAGGACACCAAGGGCAACGCGCTTGCCCAGGAGGCCCACCAGCTCATGGCCAAGCGCCTGACCAACTTCGCCGGGAACTGCGAGGGCCGCGATGTGCTCGGCGCGCAGTATGAAGTGGTGGTCACCGACGGGTTCACCGGCAACGTGTGCCTGAAGACCATCGAGGGCGCTTCGAAGGTGCTGTTCAGCGCCATCAAGGACGCCATGATGTCCACTACGAAGGGCAAGATCGGCGCCCTGTGCGTCAAAGATGGTCTGAAGGGCCTGAAAAGCCAGGTGTCGCCTGACACCTACGGCGGCGCCCCGCTCCTTGGCGTGAAGGGCGCCTGCATCGTCGGGCATGGAAGCTCGGGCGCGGTGGCCATCGAAAACGGCGTGCTCACCACGGCGCGCGTGGTGCGCCAGGGCGTTTCTGAAATAATTCAGCACATGGCCCAGGCTGGAAACGGCTCGGATACAATCAAGTAGCACCATGTGAACCAGCCGCTTTATGCGGTATGGTCGTATCATCATCGATTCTCATTCATACCGGTTTCGGAGGTTGCATGACCTTTACAGAAGAACAAGCTTCAAAACTGCAGAGGGCGGAGGAGGTTCTGGGCTACTCGTTTTCCAACAAGCAGCTCATCTTGTCCGCTATCACGCACCCATCGGCCACCGAAGGCCGTGCGGTGAAGTATTCCTACGAGCGCCTGGAGTTTCTGGGCGACTCCATCTTGGGCGCCATCGTCGCCGACGTCGCTTTCGAGCGCTTCCATGAGCTCGACGAAGGCGGTCTGACGCGCATCAAGGTGGCGCTCGTGTCAGGCGCAAGCCTGTCCGATGTGGCGTCGGGCCTTGGTTTCGCCGACATCATCGTGTTCGGCTCCTCGGAAACGGGCACGGGCAAGCGCGGCCTGCATTCCGCGCTCGAAAACGTCTACGAGGCCGTGGTGGCCGCGTTGTACCTGGACGGCGGCGTGGAGGCGGCGCGCGATTTCATCTACCGCACGCTCATCCCGCGCATGTCCGAGGATATGGCGCTTGAGCCCGAAAACCCCAAGAGCGCGCTGCAGGAGCGCCTGCAGGAAGACGGCATCACGCCTACCTACAAGCTGGTGGAAACGCAGGGCCCCCCGCATGACCGCACGTTCGTGGCGCAGGTGTTCGCAGGCAATCAGGGCCTGGCGCGCGGAACGGGCCGTACGAAGAAGGAAGCGGAAAGCCAGGCGGCGAAGTCCACGCTGTCGCGTCTCGGCGAGTTTTTCGGTTTGGGCATGGACGAGCAGGCCCGCGCCGAGAAGGCCGCCGCGGCCAAGCAGGCCAAAGCCGACAAGGCTGCGGCCCGTGCCGAGGAGAAGGCGCGCAAGAAGCACGAGCGCGAGCTGCATAAGAGCATGAAACAGGGCTAACGCATGTACTTGAAGTCGCTCGTGCTCAAGGGCTTCAAATCGTTCGCCGACAGAAGCGCGCTTTCCTTGGAGCCGGGCATCACCGCAGTGGTGGGTCCGAACGGCTCCGGCAAATCCAATATCTCCGATGCCGTGCTGTGGGTGCTTGGCGAGCGCAACGCCAAGCACCTGCGCGGTCAGGCTATGGAAGACGTCATCTTCGCAGGCTCGTCGGCCCGAAAGGCCACGGGCCTTGCCGAGGTTGAGCTGGTGCTCGACAACTCCGACGGCAAGCTGCCGGTCGACTTCAACGAGGTTTCCATCACGCGCCGCATGTATCGCAGCGGCGAAAGCGAGTATCTCATCAACGGCAGCGTGGCGCGCCGTATGGACGTGCTTGACATCTTGCACGATTCCGGTCTGGGCACCGGCACGCATTCGATCATCGGCCAGGGCAGCCTTGACTCCATCCTGCAATCCAAGCCCGAGGACCGTCGCGCGCTCATCGAGGAGGCCGCCGGCGTGCTCAAGCACAAGCAGCGCAAGGCGAAAAGCGAGCGCAAGCTGGCCGCCATGGACGCCACGCTCGCGCGCGTGCGCGATGTGGCGGGCGAGGTGGGCCGCCAGCTCGGACCGCTCGAGCGCAAGGCGAAGAAGGCCCGCGCTTACCAGGAGCTTTCCGGGCAGCTGACCGACGTCAGCCTGGCCTTGGCCGTGGACGACCTGCGCTGCCTGCGCCAAAGCTGGGATGAGGCCTGCGCCGGCGAGCATCAGCTGGTGGAAGACCTTCAGGCCCGTCATCAGGACATTTCCACTGCCGAAGCCGCCGCCGAGGCGTTGCAGGAGCAGATCCGCAAGCAAACTCAGAATGCAGGCGACCTGTCTCGCAGCTATCAGCGTGCGTCGTCGGCAGTCGAGCGCTTCGACGGTGCCGTGCTGCTTTTGCATGAGAAGCGCCGCGGGGCGCAGGGCCTCGAGGCCGATGTGCGCGTGAAGCTGGAGTCCGGCCGAGCTAAGCGCGCCGAGGCCGTTGCCGAGCGCGAGCAGGCGGCAGCCCAGCTTGAGGCGGTGCGCCGCGACCTTGCCGCCGCGCAGGCCGCCGTTGAGCGCCTTGACGACTCCCGTCGCGAGAACGCCCAGGCCCGCCGCAGCGTGGAGGACGAGCTCGATCAGCTCAAGCGCCAAGGCCGCGCCGACGATCGCGCTTCCGAGGACGCGCGGCGCCGTCTGTCGCAAACCCAGGAGGCGCTGGCAAACGGCCTGGCCCATGCCAAGCTGGTGGAGGGGCGCGCCAAGGAGCTCGAGCTGGCGCTCGGCCACGCCGAGGAGCAGGCTCAAAAGCTCGAGGACGCCCGTGCGGCCGCCCAGCGTTCGCTCGATGATGCCCAGCAGGCCGAATCGCAGGCGCGCGGCGCCGTTGCCGCAGCTATTAAGGAGCGCGATGCCGCCCGTGCCGTGCTCGACCAGGCGCATCGCCAAGTCACCTCGCTCGAAAGCCGCATTTCCGCGCTCGAGGAGGTAGAGCGCGCATCGGCTGCAGCCGGGCCTGCCCGCGCATGGCTCATCGAGCATGCGCGCATATCCGGCCAGCAGCTCGAGCCGCTGGCCCGCGCGGTGCGCGCGCCGCAGGGCTTCGAGGCGCTTGTGGAGCATCTGCTCTCCGGCGATGCCGAAGCGCTTATGGCCCCTTCCGTCGATGCGGCGGCCGGCCTTGCGGGCAGCGTGCTGGAAAGCGGCCGCGATGGTCAGGTTTCGCTGCTTCCCGCCGGCGGCATGCGCCCCGGCGCCCCTGCGCGCCAGGCCGCGCAGGCCTGCGGCGGCACGGCGCTTGTGGACATGTTGGAATACCCCGAGCAGGCTGCGCCCACGGTGGAGGCCCTGCTCGGCGACGTGGTGGTATGCGACACCTTCGAAGCGGCGCGTCAGGCTCAGGCCGCGCGCTTGCGGGAGGGCGCTCTCGCGCCCGTGCGCTTCGTGTCGGCCGATGGGTGCATCGCCTGGCCCAGCGGCAAGCTCACGGTGGGAACGGTGGACGCGGGCGCCGAGGGCGCCTTGGCCCGCGCGCGACAGCTCGACGAACTGCGCGCATCGCTTCGTGCCGCATCCGAACAGCATAAGGGCGTCGAGCAGTCGGAACGTGAAGCCGAAGAGGCGTTGCGCGCCGCCCAGGCGGAAAGCCTGCAGCTCTCTCAGAGGTTGGCCGAGCGTCGTGGCGCCGCGCAGGCGGCATCGGCCGAAGCGAAGCGCGCCGCCGATGCGCTCGCGTCCACGCGTCGCGAGTTCGCCGACGTCGAGCGCCAGCGCCAGCAGGCGGATAAAACCGTCGCCGAGGCGCGCCCCAACGTCGACAAGCTTGAGGCGCAGCTGGCCGAGCTTGCGCAAGCAGCTCAGGCGCGCGCCGTGCGCACCGAGGAGCTTGAGGCCAAGGTGGTGCCGCTTCGCAAGGAGGCGGCGCAGCTGCGCGACGGCCTTTCCGAGGCCAAGCTCTCGGCTGCCACGCTGCGCGAGCGCGACACCTATACCGTGCGCATCGTGGACGCCCGCGGCCGCGACGTGGCCGCGGTGGACGCCGCCGAGGACGAGCTGAAAAGCCAGCTGGCGCGCAAGATCGTGGCGCAGCAGCGAATCGCGCCGCTTCTGGCGGTGTTCGAGGAGCTCACTGCAAGCGCCCGTCGCTGGACGCACGAACTTGAGCAGCGGGCCCAGCAGGCGCAGGATTCCTCCGCCGGGCTGCATGCGCAGGTCACCGCTGCACGCGAGCAGGCAAAAGCGGCTCATGACGCTTACGATGAAGTAAACGCGCGCTTGTCGGCCGCCCGCGTGGAAAAGGGTCGTCTGGAGGTGCGCGTCGACGCCGCCGTCAACTCCATCGTCCAGGATATGGGAGTGCCGCTTGAGACGGCGCTCGCGCTGCCGGAGCTTGAAAACCGCGGGGCCGCCGAGGAGAGTGCGTACAAGCTGCGCCGCCGCATCGCCAACATGGGCGCCATCAACCCCGATGCCGCCCAGGAATACGAGCAGCTGCGCAGCCGCTACGACTATCTGGCGGCCCAGCTGGCCGATCTCGATGGCGCGCGTCGCAGCCTGGCCAAGATCGTCCGCGTCATCGATGCGCGCATGAAAGACGACTTCGTCAGCACGTTCAACGCGGTCAACGACAACTTCCGCAGCATCTTCGCCACCTTGTTCCCGGGCGGCTCGGCCGAGCTTATCCTCACCGACCCCGACGACCTGGAGAACACCGGCGTGGAGGTCAGCGCGCAGCCTGCGGGCAAGCGCATCACGAAGATGATGCTCATGTCCGGCGGCGAGAAGTCGCTTACGGCGCTTGCGCTGCTGTTCGCGGTCTACCGTATCCGCAGCGCGCCGTTCTACATCCTCGACGAGGTGGAGGCGGCGCTCGACGACAGCAACCTGCGCAGGCTCACGGCGTATCTGCAGTCCATCCGCAACGATACGCAGCTCATCATGATCACACACCAGCGCCGTACCATGGAAATGTCCGACGTGCTGTTCGGCGTCTCCATGCAATCCGACGGCGTCACCAAAGTGATCAGCCAGAAGCTCGACCACGCTCTGAAGTACGCGGAATAGGGAAGGTATCGCGTAGGGCAACGCGCTGGGAGATGCGGTGATGCTGGGCGCGATGCCGGGTACTTTCTGGTGGGGGCGTGTAGATTCCTCCCAAGGTTCCGGGTTTGCATGAATCGAACCAGGCGTGAAGAGCGCTCAGTGCGAAACGGCCAAAAGGCGAATATCGTGCGTGATGACAGGACCGGTTACCGATTGTAACCGGTCCTGTCCCCGCTGAATTCGTGTTCGCCGGCTGCTCGGGATGCCGAGGGCGCGGCAGCAGGGTATACTTCTTCCCGAATCAAACGTGCGATGCGTCCGACCAGCCGCAGGTCGATCTGCCCGACATGTCGGCTGGGTCGGTTTTGCGGCAAGCCGGCGAAGTTCGGGCCGGCTTGCGGACATGCGATAGGCCGGCCGCGCCGGCGGGCATCGCGCACTATGCGATGGTTTGCGACACAAGGGGAGCAACATGGGATTTTTCGACCGCATCAGCCAGGGGCTGCAACGTTCTCGCGACAAGTTCAAGGAGGAGATGAACGTCCTCCTCGACCGCGGTCCCGACCTTGATGAGGAGTTCTGGGACGGCCTGGAGGAAACGCTCATCCTGGCCGATATCGGCGGAGCGGCGGCGTGCGACATCGTGGAGAACCTGCGCGACCAGGCCACGCGCAAGGCGCTGCCCGACGCCTATGCCGTGCTCGACATGCTCAACGACCAGATCGCCGATACGTTCACCGAAGGCGGCCAGGAGATCCTCGGCGGCGACCCGGCGTGCGTGCTGTTCGTGGGCATCAACGGCACGGGCAAGACCACCACGGTGGGCAAGCTGTCCAAGGAAGCGCACGACGCCGGCCGCAAGGTCATCCTGGGCAGCGCCGACACGTTCCGCGCCGCCGCCATCGAGCAGCTCGAGGTGTGGGCGAAGCGCGCCGACGTTGAGATGGTCACGCGCGAGCGCGGCGCCGACCCGGCAAGCGTGTGCTACGACACCATCGAGCGCGCCGAGGCCGAAGACGCCGACCTGGTGCTCATCGACACCGCCGGGCGCCTTCACACCTCGGCAGACCTCATGCGCGAGCTGGCGAAGGTCGTCAACGTGGTGCGCAAGCGCTCGAAGCTGCCCGTCTACACCGTGCTCGTCATCGACGCCACCACCGGCCAGAACGGCTTGCAGCAGGCGCGCGAGTTCAACCGCGAGCTCGAGCTGGACGCGCTTATCGTCACGAAGCTCGACGGCACGGCCAAGGGCGGCATCGCGCTTGCCGTCAGCCACGAGCTTGAGCTGCCCATCATCAAGATCGGCGTCGGCGAGGGCCTTGACGACCTGCGCGACTTCGATGCCCATGATTTCGCGCGCGCTCTTGTCGGCGCGTTCGACCAGCGTCAAGCGTAACCGCCATGGATACCTCGGCTTGCATCGAGCAGGTGTTCCACGCGCCCGACGTGTATCTTGTGCAGGTGCCCTTCGAGAACATCTCCACCTCCGCCACCAATTGCTACGTCATCATGGACCAGGGCGAAGCGCTTGTGGTTGATACCGGAGCGCCTTCCGATGAGGGCGCGAAGGTGCTGTCGGACGCCCTAGACGAGCTGGGCGTGGACCGCGGCCGCGCCAAGTGGTTCCTTACGCACTTCCACCTGGACCATGCCGGCCTGATCGACCGCGTGGTCCCCGAGGGCGCGCCGCTGTTCGTGGGCGGCGTCGAGCTGGGCGAGGCGCGCGTCACGCGCACCGGCGTGTTCGTCGATGCGCTTACGCGGACGTATCGCCAGCAGGGCGTGGCGCTGTCCGACGCCACCACGGCCGCGCGCTTGGGTATCGAGCAGCCTCTATTCGACCCGCAGCGCCTGCGTACGGCCTTCGTGCGCGGTGGCGACACGGTGACGGTGGGTCGCTATGAGTTTCAGGTCGTGGAAACGCCCGGCCATACGCCCGGGCATCTGTCGTTGTTCGAGCCGCAAAGCCGTATCCTGTTCGGCGGCGACCACGCGTTGTTCGTCATCAGCCCTTCCGTCGCGCTGTTCCCGCGCGAAGGCGACGGGCTGCAGGCATACCTTGACAGCATCAGGCGCGTGCAAGACCTGCATATCTCGCAGCTGTTCCATTCGCATGGCCCTATCCGCCCTGATTTCGAGCAGCGCCTCGATTGGCTTGCCCAGCATCACTTGAAGCGCCTTGACGAGGTGCGCGGCATCGTCGCGCGCAACCCGCGCTTGTCGGGGTATCAGATCATCCGCGCCATCAGGTGGAACGTGCCCTTCGACGACTGGGAGGACATCCCCATCATGCAGCGCTACATCATGCTCACCCAGGGCATCGTGTACCTGAAGCACCTCGTGGCAGACGGCAGCATTGCAGCGAAGACCTACGGCGACGGTATTCAGCTCTACGAATCTGCGAAGTAAACAGCGGTTATCGCAGCAGGTGGCGGGACGTGAACATGGGACGCCCCTGCACCTGCGTCTCGACTGTTTCGCCTTTGCGAGTTGGATTCTGACTCGCTCGAAGCGGGCCCTTATGGGCTCGCTTCGCTGTTTTGCCGGCCAAAGGTTTCCGCCCGCCGCCCTTCGGCTATAATCCAAAAGATTGTAAACACACGTGACACGCAAGAAGAGGCGCTTCATGTTCGATAACCTTTCCGATCGCCTGCAAGGCATCTTCTCGGGCCTGCGCGGCAAGGGCCGCCTGACCGAGGACGACATCAACACCGCCATGCGCGAGGTGCGCATGGCCATGCTCGAAGCCGACGTCAACTTCAAGGTGGTCAAGCAGTTCGTGGCGCGCACGAAGGAGCGCTGCCTTGACGCCGAGGTGCTCGACTCCCTGTCCCCGACGCAAAACGTCATCAAGATCGTCACCGACGAACTTACCGAGCTGCTCGGCCGCACCGACAGCAAGCTGGTGCTCTCCAGCCGTATTCCCAACGTCATCATGCTCGTGGGCCTGCAGGGTTCCGGTAAAACCACCGCGGCAGCCAAGCTGGCGTACCGCCTAAAGCAGGAAGGCCACAGCCCGCTGCTGGCCGCTTGCGACGTCTACCGTCCCGCCGCAGCCGACCAGCTGGAAACGCTCGGCAATGAAATCGGCGTGCGCGTGTTCCGCGGCGACGGCAAGGACCCGGTGGCCATCGCCAAGGGCGGCGTGCAGGACGCCATCGACAACCTGCGCGACGTGGTCATCGTCGACACGGCGGGCCGTTTGCACGTCGACGAGCAGATGATGGAAGAGGCCCAGGCCATCAAGTCCGCTGTCAAGCCCGATCAGATCCTCATGGTCGTCGACGCCATGACCGGTCAGGACGTGGTCAACGTGGCCGCGGCCTTCTCCGAACGCGTCGATTTCGACGGCGTCATCATGTCGAAGATGGACGGCGACGCCCGCGGCGGCGGCGCGCTTTCCATCCGCGAGGTCACGGGCAAGCCCATCAAGTTCATCAGCGCCGGCGAGAAGCCTGATTCGCTCGAGGAGTTCCATCCCGACCGCATGGCCCGCCGCATCCTGGGCATGGGCGACATGCTCAGCCTCATCGAGTCGGCGGTGAAGGTCCAGCAGCAGGAAGAGGAGCAGGCCGAGACCGAACGTCTCATGAAAAGCCAGCTCACGCTCAACGACTTCGTCACCATGAACCGCCAGATCCGCAAGATGGGCGGCGTCTCCAAGCTCATCAGCGCCCTTCCCGGCGGCGACAAAGCCCTAGGCCAGGGCCAGGTCGACGAGGGCGCGCTCGATCGCATGGAGGTCATTATCAACTCCATGACCAAGGCCGAGCGCGAGAAGCCCGACCTGCTCAACGGCAGCCGTCGCGCCCGCATCGCCGCCGGCGCCGGCGTGTCGGTCACCGAGGTCAACCAACTCATGAAGAAGTTCAATGAGACGAAGAAGATGATGAAACGCATGATGCCGGCCGTCGAGGAGATGGGCGGCAAGGGCAAGAAGGGCAAGAAGGGCAAGCGCCGCCGCGGCATCCCGGGCATGGGCGGTATGAAGATGTCGGACCTCAAGAAGATCCAGGACATGATGGGCGACATCAAATAGCACCGGTCCGCGTGACGGTTGCTAGCGCCGCTCGACAATGCGGTTGCCGGCACCTCACGAGACTGCGGCACGCGGCATTCCGTCATCGGCTTTGCGGGCGTGGCGCATAAGGCCCGTGCTCGCGATGCTTTGTCGGAATGCGATGCATCGTCGGCGTCCTTGCCGGCCTTGCCGGGACACCGGCGCCAGAAGCGCTTGCTCCTGTGACACGCGCAGGGCTTGGCATAATGTGCGAAACTGAAACCTAGCAGGCGCAACAGGGGAGCGTCTGAAAATGAAAGGGGAAACCAATGGAGCTGCAGATCCGTCCGTACACCGCAGACGATATCAAGGCCATGGTGCGCATCTGGAACGAGGTTGTGGAAGCGGGCGACGCGTTCCCGCAGGTCACGCCGCTGACTGAGCAGAACGCCGACGAGTTCTTCTCCGCTCAGACCGCTACCATGGTGGCCGATGTGAACGGCATCATCTTCGGCATGTACATCCTGCATCCCAACGGCATCGGGCGCTGCGCGCACATCGCCAACGCCAGCTTCGCCGTGGCATCCGCCTCGCGCGGCCTCGGCCTTGGCCGCAAGCTGGTGGAGAACTGCATCGAGACCTGCGGTAAGAAGGGCTTCCGCGGCCTGCAGTTCAACGCCGTGGTCGCCTCCAACGAGGCAGCCCAGCACCTCTACGAGTCCATGGGCTTTACGAAGGTCGGCATGATTCCCGGCGGCTTCATCAACGGCCTCGGCGGCTACGAGGACATGTTCATTTACTACATCGACACGCTCGACACCGCCCAGCCCTGCTGAGGCTGAACGACCGCCCGGTCGGGTTTAGAGGTTCTAGAGGCGTGGGGAATGCAGACTCCCTTCGCCGGCAATCGCAAGGTTGCCACGAGCGCACGCGATCCGGTTCGTTAGAAGGTGCGGCTCGCGGTTGCTAGGAGGCTTTCGGGCATCTCTCGCGACCCTCCATTTGTCCGCTTTATTCGTGAACACCTGGTGATAACCGAACCGAAGGCTTGTCAATCGAGGCGTTTCGCCTTATCATAAACAACTGCTGTTTTGCTGCGCGCTTTTTTGCGGGCTGGCAAAGAGGATTCAAGTAAGAACAAGAAGGAGTTACTCTTCATGGTTAAGATTCGCCTGGCCCGTCACGGCGCCAAGAAGCGTCCGTACTACCGTATCGTCGTTGCCGATGCCCGTTGCCCGCGCGACGGCAAGTTCATCGACGACATCGGCCGTTACAACCCGCTGACCGAGCCCGCAATGATCAAGATCGACCTTGAGAAGTGCGACAAGTGGCTGGCCAACGGCGCTCAGCCCACCGACACGGTTGCCGCCCTCATCAAGAAGTTCCGCGAGCAGGCGTAAGCTTATGGCAGCGCAGACCGAGGAAATCGCTGGGCTCGTAGAGTCCGTGATCCGTCCGCTCATCGATAACCCGGACGACTTGGTCATCGATGCGCGCGAAACCGAAGATGGCTCCATCTTCGTCGAGGTTCGTGTCAACGAGGAGGACGCGGGCAAGGTCATCGGCCGTCAGGGCCGCGTGATCAAGGCCATTCGCACGCTTGCGCGTGCTGCGGCTTCTTCCACGAACACCCATGTCAACGTGGAGCTGCTCGATTAATGGGCGCTTGGGTTCGCGTAGCCGAATTCACGAAAGCTAAGCACTTGAAGGGAGGGCTCGTCGCGCGTAGCGTGGCGGGTCTCCCTTTTTTGCTTGAAGAGGGCCTCTTTTGCGCTTTCGTGCCTCCGGTGATCGATGTTCCGCGTCAAGGCACCGTGGTGGAGGTCCGTCCCGAGGCCCGGGGCGGCGCTACGGTGTTCTTCGATACCGTCGTCGACGCCAACCAGGCCGATGCCCTGGTGGGCTGCTATGTTCTGGCACGTCGGGAAGACCTTCCCGATGACGTGCTCGAGCTGCAGGAAGGCGGCATCGAGGGCTTTACGGTGGTGGATGCCGAAGCCGGCACCATCGGAACCGCCGTGGCCATCAACGAAATGCCCGGCCAGCACTTGCTGGAAGTTGCGCGCGAGGGCCAGGAAGGCACCGTGCTCATTCCCGTTGTGGACGAATTTCTCGAAGGGGTGGATGAGCAGACGCGCTGCATATACGTCAACGTGCCGCAAGGCCTGCTCGATCTGTAACCTGTGGAGGTACCCATGATCATCGAAACGTTGTCCACGTTTCCCGATATGTACGAATCCGTCATGGGCGCTTCCATGATGCGCATCGCCCAGGAGAAGGGCATCCTGGAATTCAAGGCGCACGACCTGCGCGATTGGACGCACGATCGCCATCGCACCACCGACGACGAGCCCTACGGCGGCGGTGACGGCCTGGTCATGAAGTGCGCCCCTATCTTCGAAGCCTACGAATCGCTGTGCGGTGCGCCTTGCGGTGGCCCCGATGCGGTCGATAGGGCATCGGGGGAGGGCTCTGCCGACGCTGCCGGCCAGATGCCCGGCGACAGCTCCGATGCCGCTCAGACGCCCGGTGAAGGCTCCGACTCCGCCGCTGTCGAGCAAGCGCTTAGCGACGGCCCCGACGTTGCCTCCGCAGGTCGGGCGTCTTCCAAGCCCTACACCATCTTCCTGGCCCCGCAGGGCCGCCGCTTCGACGACGCGTGCGCCTGCGAGCTTGCCAAGCAGGACCGCCTGTTGTTCATCTGCGGCCACTACGAGGGCATCGACGAGCGCGCCTACGCGTTGGCCGATGAGGTCATCTCGCTGGGCGATTACGTGCTCACCAGCGGCGAGCTGGCGTCCATGGTGGTCATTGACGCCGTGGTGCGCAAACTCCCCGGCGTCCTAGGTGCCGAAACGGGCGCTTTGGGCGAAAGCTTCGCCGATGGCTTGCTGGAATACCCGCAGTATACGCGTCCTGCCAACTTCAACGGCATGGAGGTGCCGGCGGTTCTGCTGTCCGGCAACCACGGCGCGGTCGACCGATGGCGCCGCGAGCAAAGCCTCGAGCGCACCTATCGCCTGCGCCCCGACTTGCTCGAGGGCATGGAGCTGCCCGACGCCGACCGGGCATTTCTGCAATCTTTATCAACCGAAGAGCAGCAGTAGCCGTAGCGCGGTATCATAGGCAGCTAAGCGCTTATCGGGCGCCGCTTGCGCGGGCCCTGTAGAAAGGAAACGTACACCATCATGGCCGCAGGTCAGCACGCTACCGGGGAAAAGGGCGGAATACTGCGCTCCTTTGTGAGCCTTCTCATCATGATCGCGTTCGTCCTGGGCCTTTCCTGGGCGCTGCGCACGTACGTCTTCACCGCTTACGAGATCCCCTCCGGCTCCATGGAGGAGACCATCATGACCGGCGACATGGTGTTCGCCGAAAAGGTCAGCTACTATTTCCGCGACCCGCAACCGGGCGACATCGTGACGTTCTCCGACCCCGAGATCCCGGGTCGCACGCTCATCAAGCGCTGCATAGCCACCGCCGGCCAGACCATTAACATCGACGGCGACGGTTTCCTCTACATCGACGGCGTGGCTCAAACCGAAACCTACACCCACGGCAAGCCCACGCTGCCGCTCACCAATTCCACCATCACCTTCCCGTACACCGTTCCTTCCGGTTACATCTGGGTGATGGGCGATAATCGCACCAACTCACAGGATTCGCGATACTTCGGCGCGGTCCCCGCAAGCTCGGTAACGGGCAGGGGCGTGCTGGTATATTGGCCCGTGCCCGACTTCGGCTTGCTGGAGTAGGGGCGCGTCGCCCGATAGTTTTCAAGTAGGCAAGCAAGGACCAGCGGAACCAGACAAGGAGAACCATGTCAACCGAAACCTTCGCCGCGAACGCGACAACGGGATGTGCCGGCTCGCAGCCGCCCACGTTCCAGGACATCGTCATGAACCTGCAGCACTACTGGGCCGCCCAGGGCTGCGTCGTTTTGCAGCCTTACGACGGCGCCGTGGGCGCTGGCACCAACCACACGGCCACCACGCTGCGTTCGTTGGGTCCCGACACGTGGCGCACCTGCTACGTGCAGGGCTGCCGCCGTCCCACCGACGGCCGCTACGGCGAGAACCCCAACCGTCTGCAGTACTACTACCAGTTCCAGGTGCTCATGAAGCCCAGCCCGGACAACATTCAGGACCTGTATCTGGGGAGCCTCCGCGCCATCGGCATCGATCCGGACAAGCATGACGTGCGCTTCGTCGAGGACGACTGGGAGTCGCCCACGCTCGGCGCATGGGGTCTTGGCTGGGAAGTGTGGCTCAACGGCATGGAGGTCACGCAGTTCACCTACTTCCAGCAGGTGGGCGGTTTCGAGTGCGCTCCCGTGCCCGTGGAGATCGCATACGGCCTTGAGCGCCTGACCATGTACATCCAGGGCGTCGACAGCGTCTACGACATCATCTGGGCCCGCGGCGACGACGGCGTGGAGTTCACCTACGGCGACGTGTACCTGGAGAACGAGCGCGAATTCTCCACGTACAACTTCGAGGTGGGCAACACCGAGTTTCTGTTCGAGGCCTTCAACCAGTACGAGCGCGAAGCGGGCCTGTGCCTGGAGCACAACCTGCCGCTGCCCGCCTACGACTGGGTGCTGAAGTGCTGCCATACGTTCAACCTGCTCGACGCCCGCGGCGTCATCTCCGCAACCGAGCGCATGGCCTACATCCTGCGCGTGCGCTCCATGGTCAAGGAGTGCTGCGCCTCCTACATCGCCACCGTCGTCGGCGACGATCAGGACGATCAGAATGAGAAAGGGGAGTAACCATGGCCGATAAGCACACTCTCGCGTTCGAGATCGGCGTTGAGGAGATCCCCGCGTTCGACCTCGATTCCGCCAACAAGCAGCTGGAGAAGATGGTGCCCGCGGCGTTTGCCGATGCGCGCATCCCCTACGATTCCATCGAGATTCATTCCAGCCCCCGCCGCCTGATCGTCATGGCCTACGGCGTGGCCGACGCCACCGAGGCGCTCGTGGAGGAGTACAAGGGCCCTGCGGCTAAGATCGCCTTCGACGCCGACGGCAACCCCACCAAGGCGGCCATCGGCTTCGCCCGCGGCAAGGGCCTCTCGCCCGAGAACCTCGAGCGCCGCGAGGTCAACGGCACCGAGTACGTGTTCGCCACCAAGAACATCCCGGCAACGCCTGTGGCCGACCTGCTGCCCGATGTCCTGGCGGGCTTCATCACCGCCATCAAGTGGCCCCGCTCCTGCCGCTGGGCCGCATATCGCGAGTACTTCGTGCGTCCGGTGCGTTGGATCGTGGCCATGCTCGACGACGTCGTGCTGCCCGTCAGCTACGCCGGCGCCGAGTCCTCCAACTTCACCATGGGCCATCGCGTGCTGGCTCCCGGCAAGCATGTTGTCGACACCGCCGCAAACCTCCTCGACGTCATCCGCGCCGCCTACGTGATCCCCACGCAGGCTGAGCGCGAGCGCATCATCCGCGAGGGCGTTGCCGCCATCGAGGCCGAAACCGGTTTCACCGCCGACCTTCCCGCGAAGACGCTGCTCGAGGTGGTCAACCTCTCCGAGTACCCGCAGCCGCTCGTCTCCACCTTCGACGAGGAGTTCTTGCAGGTGCCCGAGGAGATCATCGTCGACGCCATGCTCATGCATCAGCGTTACTTCCCGCTCTACGATGCGGCTGGCAAGCTGACGAACAAGTTCATCATCGTCTCCAACGGCAACCCCGAATGCGCCGCCACCATCATCGACGGCAACGAGCGCGTGGTGCGCGCCCGTCTCGACGACGCGAAGTTCTTCTATGAGGAGGACCTCAAGCATCCGCTGGAGTCCTATATCGAGAAACTCGACAAGGTGGTGTTCCAGGAGTCCCTGGGCACGGTGCGCCAGAAGGCCGAGCGCCTGGAGAAGCTGGCCTGTGCCCTTTCCGCCGACGCCCAGCTTGACGCCGCCGACGCAGCCGATGCGAAGCGCGCCGCGCGCCTGTGCAAGGCCGACCTGGTCACCAATGCCGTCATCGAGTTCACCAGCGTTCAGGGCGTCATGGGCAGCTACTACGCCGCCGCCTCCGGGGAAACCCCGCAGGTCGCCCAGGCCATCGGCCAGCACTATCAGCCGCGCTTCGCCGGCGATGCGCTGCCCGACACCACGGTGGGCAAGCTGGTCGCCTTGGCTGACAAGCTCGACACCATCTGCGGCCTGTTCGCGGTCGGCCAGGGTCCCACCGGCTCTTCCGACCCGTTCGCGCTGCGCCGTAGCGCCATCGGCATCGTGAACATGCTCGAGGCGGGCCTGCCTATCTCGCTTGCCGCCGCCATCGACGAGTCCCTTGCCAGCTTCGCCGCCCAGGGCGTCGCCTTCGACGCGGCCGCCGTGCGCGCCGAGGTGGTCGACTTCTTCGTCACCCGTACCAAGGTCATGCTGCGCGACGCCGGCATCAACGCCGACACCATCGACGCTGTGCTGGCCGCGGGCGTGGAGGAGCCGGCCGTCATCAGCCAGCGCGCCCACGCGCTCGAGGATGCCCGCGCCAACGACGCCGAGACGTTCGACAACCTGGCCACGGCCTACGCCCGTGCGAACAACCTGCGCAAGCCGGAACTGGGCGAAGACGTGGACGATGCCCTGCTCACCGATCCCGAGCGTGCGCTCGCGTCCGCCGTGGCAACCGCCGAGCAGGCCGTGGCCGCCGCGCTTGCGTCCGACGACTTCGCAGCCGCGCTGTCCCAGCTGGCCGCCCTGCGTGCGCCCATCGACGGCTTCTTCGCCGACGTCATGGTCATGGACGAGGACGCGGCTCTGCGCGACAACCGCCTGCGCCTGCTCAACCGCTTCGTCGCGGTGTTCGCCAACGTGGCCGACTTCGGCAAGATGGCGAAGTCCAAATAAGCCGGTCACCGTTTTCAACCGGTAGCGAAGGGGAGGTGAGGGCAACCTCGCGCACCCCGCAACGCGAAAGCGTGTACACTTCAAGGGCGGCGGCCGATACGGCCTGCCGCCCTTTTCCATATCCGCAAGACACCGTCTTAAAGGAGGACGCCCATGCAAGGCGAGTTCATCGTGCATGAGAACACCACGCCGCTGCCCACCATCCATGTCGTCAGCGACTCGGTGGGGCTTACCGCCCAGGCCCTGGCTCGTGCCGCGGCCGCCCAGTTCGGCGTCACGAACCCCAACATCGAGGTGCTGCCGCACGTGCGCTCGTTCGAGGAGGTCAAGCAGTTCATCGCCGAGCACGGCGAGCTGCACAAGCGCCTAAAAGGCGACGAGAACCTGCTCATCTTCTATACGCTCGTCGACGGCGACCTGCGCCGCAGCCTGTCGGATTATTGCGAGAGCCTGCCCAACGTGGTGGCGGTCGACCTCATGACCGACGCCATGAACGCCATCGCCAAGCTGTCGGGGCAGACCCCGTCGAAGCGCCCTGGCGGCCTGCATGTGGCTGACCAGCACTACTTCCGCCGCATCGAGGCCATCGAGTTCACCATCGCCCACGACGACGGTCGCAACCCGCAGGAGATGACGCAGGCCGATATCGTGCTGCTCGGCGTGTCGCGCTCGTCGAAGACGCCAACCTCCATCTACCTGGCCCAGCAGGGCTATAAGGTTTCCAACATACCCCTCGACCCGTCCACCGAGCCGCCCAAGGAGGTGTTCGAGGTCGATCGTTCGCGCCTGTTCGGCTTGATGACCACCGCCGACGTTTTGGTAGGGATCCGACAGCGCCGTCTGGGCAACGCCGCTGTGGCGGCATCGAAATACGCCGACCCCGAATACGTTTACGAGGACCTCGACCGCGCCCGTGCGCTCATGCGAAAACTGGGGGCCATCGTCATTCACACCGAAAATCGCGCCGTTGAGGAAACCGCTCAAGAGATTTTGCGGTACTACGAACGGGCTCACCCGCAAGGTGCTGATATAGTAATACGGTCCTGATTGAACTAAGTCCCGTTTTCGGACGACCTTACGTTAGGAGTAAGAAAGTGACTGCAGAAGTCAAGCGTGTGTACGCTTTCGGCAAGGACGCCGAGGGCAACAACGTCACCGAGGGCAATACCAATATGAAGGCCATCCTTGGCGGCAAGGGCGCCAACCTGGCCGAGATGGCCAACATCGGCCTGCCGGTGCCTCCGGGATTCACCATCACGTGCCAAACCTGCATGGAGTATGCCAACGCAGACAACACCTGGCCCGAGGGCGCGCTCGACACCATTCACGAGTATCGTCTTGACCTGGAAAAGCGTATCGGCAAGAAGATCGGCGACGCCGAGGACCCGTTGCTGGTCTCCGTGCGCTCCGGCGCTCCCATGTCCATGCCGGGCATGATGGACACGGTTTTGAACCTGGGCCTGAACGATCAGTCCATCAACGGCCTGATCAAGCAGACTGAGAACCCGCGCTTCGCATGGGACTCCTATCGCCGCTTCATCCAGATGTTCTCCAACGTGGTCATGGGCCTGGACGGCGATCTGTTCGAGAACGCCATCAACGTCATGAAGAACAGCCGCAACGCCGCTTCCGACACCGACCTGACCGCAGAGGACCTGCAGGAGCTCGTTGCCGAGTTCAAGAAGATCTTCTCCGAGAACGTCTCCGGCGTCGAGTATCCCAGCCTGCTGGTCGACGGCGTCGTCGCCTTCCCGCAGGACCCCATGGTGCAGCTGAAGCTCGCCATCGAGGCCGTGTTCGGCAGCTGGAACAACCCCCGCGCCGTCCTGTACCGCAAGAAGAACAAGATCGCCGACGACCTGGGCACCGCCGTTAACGTGCAGTCCATGGTGTTCGGCAACAAGGGCAACTCCTCGGCCACCGGCGTCGCGTTCACGCGCAACCCCGCCAACGGCCAGAAGGAGTTCTACGGCGACTACCTGGTCAACGCCCAGGGCGAGGACGTCGTGGCAGGCATCCGCAACACCAGCCCCATTGCCGAGCTGAAGCACGTCGAAGGCCTTGAAGAGGCCGGCAAGCAGCTCGAGGAGATCTTCGTCGTCCTCGAGAACCACTTCCGCGACATGTGCGACATCGAGTTCACCATCGAACAGGGCAAGCTGTACATGCTGCAGACCCGCGTCGGCAAGCGCACCGCCGCCGCCGCGCTGCACATTGCCATCGAGATGGAGAAGGAGGGCCTCATCTCCAAGGAGGAGGCCGTCATGCGCGTCGAGCCCGAGCAGCTCGACCAGCTCCTGCACCCGCAGTTCGACAAGAACGCCGAGTACGACGTGCTCGCCCGCGGCCTGAACGCCTCCCCGGGCGCTGCCGTCGGCGAGGCCGTGTTCTCCGCTGCCGACGCCGTGGCCGCCGCAGAGGCCGGCCGCAAGTGCGTGCTCGTCCGCTGGGAGACCAACCCCGACGACCTGGCCGGCATGATCGCCGCCGAGGGCATCCTGACCAGCCATGGCGGCAAGACATCCCATGCTGCCGTTATCGCCCGCGGCATGGGCGCACCGTGCGTGTGCGGCGTCGAGGCCCTCAAAATCGACGCTGAGAAGAAGCAGGCCGTCGTCACCGGCACCGATGTGGTCATCAAGGAAGGCGATATGATCTCGCTGGACGGCACCACCGGCATCGTGGTGCTCGGCGCCGTCGAGCTGGTGCTTCCCGAGCTCACCGGCGACCTGGACACCATCCTGGAATGGGCCGACGAGTTCCGCACCCTGGGTGTGCGCGCCAACGCCGACAACCCCGAGGACGCTCAGCTGTCCCGCGATTTCGGTGCGCAGGGCATCGGCCTGTGCCGTACCGAGCACATGTTCCTGGGCGATCGCAAGCAGATCATCCAGACCTTTATCCTCAACGAGGACGAGGACATCCGCCAGAAGGCCGTCGACCAGCTGTTCGAGGCTCAGACGGGCGACTTCTACGGCATGTTCAAGGCCATGGACGGCCTGCCGGTCATCGTGCGCCTGCTCGATCCGCCGCTGCATGAGTTCCTGGAGAGCCCGCGTGCCCTCGATGTGGAGATCGCACGCCTTGAGGCCACCGGTGGCGATAAGGGCGTCATCGCCGAGAAGCGCGCCCTCATGGAGCAGATCGACGCCATGGCCGAGGCCAACCCCATGCTGGGTCTTCGCGGCTGCCGCCTGGGCATCGTGTACCCCATCCTCCCTGTGATGCAGGTGCGCGCCATCGCAACCGCCGCCGCCCAGCTGAAGAAGGAGGGCCTGGACCCGCAGCCCGAGATCATGATCCCGCTGGTGTCCGTGGTCCCCGAGCTGGCCAAGCTGCGCGAGGTCGCCGAGCAGACCATCGCCGAGGTTGCCGCCGAGCAGGGCGTCGAGCTGAACATCCAGATCGGCACCATGATCGAGCTGCCGCGTGCGGCCGTCACCGCCGATGAGATCGCTACGAAGGCCGACTTCTTCTCCTTCGGCACCAACGACCTCACCCAGACGACGTTCGGCTTCAGCCGCGACGACGTCGAGGCAGAGTTCATCCCGCAGTACCTGCAGGAGCGCCTGCTGCCCTTCAACCCGTTCGCAACGGTCGACCCCGGCGTTGCCAAGCTGGTGAAGATGGGCGTCGAGCTTGGTCACCAGGGCAACCCCGACCTGACCTGCGGCGTGTGCGGCGAGCACGGCGGCGATCCGGACTCCATCCACACGTTCAACGCCATCGGCCTTGACTATGTGTCCTGCAGCCCCTACCGCGTGCCGCTGGCCCGTCTGGCCGCCGGCCAGGCTGCCATCGAGGCCAAGAAGGCCCAGTAGGCTAGCGTTTACGCAATAGTCGCATCATGAAGGGAGCTCTCGCATGCGGGAGCTCCCTTTTTCGTCCGATGTGCGTAGGGGTTATTTGCGAAATTGGGGTTCGCCTCGAGCAAGAGCGCGAAATGAGAAGAGGGCTCCTAATAAGGGAGCTCTCTGTTTCTTTCGCCAAGCGTAGGCTCGCTATTTCCGACAAGTGTAGGTTCTTCCTGTGAAAAGAAGGGAGCTCCCACGTGGAAGCTCCCTTCTTTTCGCGACGAGTCGCGATGTCTTCGCAAGGTTTTGGCTCGCCGACTGTTTTCGATCATGCGCGCCATGCTTGGCGGCGGGTTTACTTGACGGCGGATTCTGCGATCTGCTTTCCAGTCTTGTAATCAACCCAGCCCTCCGGCATGCTTGCCGCGGCGTCGTTGTGGCACTGCGTGCACTGCATCACCGATGCGCGATGCGATTTATGGCAATCGCTGCAGATTGCTTCGCCGTGATGGTTGCTATGCGGGTTGAACGCTTTGTCTGCAGTCGCCTTCATCAAGTCCTCGCGCGTGGAGATCTCGGTGCCGCTCGCATCAGTATGGCAGCCGCTTTTCAGGCAGAAGGCGGCCTCGTCGCTTGCGTTCTGTCCGGAATTCTCCTGCAAAGCGGAAATGCTGACTTCAGATAGCGGGTAGTAATAATCGCCCGTGATAGTCTCGGTCACCTCGCCGATTTGCTGGGTGATGCTCGGGACGTGGCACGACAGGCATTCCACGCCGGCTTCTTTATGCGTGACCACCAACATGGCGTTCGAATTCGTCACGTCGTTGCCCCATTTGTCCGTCGCTTGCGTGTTAGGTTGCGCTTCGTACGTTGCAACGTACGTGCTCATGGGCGTATGGCACACGCCGCAAAAACCTGGCGTGTTGTGCCATGTCCAAAAACCGATGCCCGCCAGCACCACAACTGCAACGACGATACCCGCGATCAGCGGTTTTTGGTTCTTCTTGCTGCGCGCGTCTGCGCCGTTGGTCGGCGTTTCCATGGTGTGCTCCTTTAGTTTCGGTTCAATCAAGACGCTGAGCGCCCGGAGGGAGATGGGGGCGCTCAGCTAAGGGGGAATGATCCGTTCGGAGGTGTTTGAGCGTGAACGGTCGCTTTGAAACGCCTATCCGAAGGTCATGAGTTTTTACAGTTCGGCCACGTACTTGCCGATCACGTAGCCCTGCGTGTGGGCACGGCCAAGGGACAAGCCCGGCATCCACATGGTGTAATCGACGCCGGCGAAGAAGTTACCGGCAACGTTGCCGATGGCGAACAGACCGGGAATCGGCTCCTCGGTGCCATCCTTGAGCACCTGCATGTGCTTATCGACGTTCACGCCAGACACGATGGCCGATACGCGAACATGGCGATGGATGCCGTAGAACGGCGGGGTATCGATGGGCGTGAGCCACTTCGC
>CAKTWI010000017.1 GCA_934630815.1 uncultured Senegalimassilia sp. | reverse complement strand
CTCGTCCACCGTCTTGAAGGTGGCATCGGGCATCTTGTAGTAGCCCTTCATGATGTTGTAGCCGCGCGAGCAGAACTCGCCGATCTGGCCGTCGGGCATCTCCTCGCCGGTTTCGGGATCGATGATCTTGCACTGCACGTGCGGGAACGCGTAGCCGACGGTCTCGGTGCGCAGGTCGAGCGGGTCGGTCCAGGCGCTCATGGTGGAGCCCGGGGCCGATTCGGTCTGGCCGTACACCGACACGATGCCGGTCATGTTCATCTCATCGGGCTGCGCGGCGCGCTTCATGAGCTCGGGCGGGCAGCCGGCGCCGGCCATGATGCCGGTGCGCATGTGGCTGAAGTCGGTCTTGCGGTAGTCGGCGTGGTTGAACATGGCGATGAACATGGTGGGCACGCCGTTGAACGCGGTCACCTTCTCCTGCGTGATGCAGTGCAGCGACGCCTTCGCGCTGAAGTAGGGCATGGGGCACATGGTGGCGCCGTGGGTCATGGACGACGTCATGGACAGCGTCATGCCGAAGCAGTGGAACATGGGCACGTGGATCATGAAGCGGTCCGCGGTGGAAAGGCCCATGCGGTCGCCGATGCACTTGCCGTCGTTGACCACGTTGCGGTGCGTGAGCATGACGCCCTTGGGGAAGCCCGTGGTGCCGGAGGTGTACTGCATGTTGCACACGTCGTCGGGGCGCACCTCGGCGGCCATGCGCTGGATCTTCTCAAGCGGCACCAGCTCGGAGCGCTCCATGGCCTGCTCGAAGTTCAGGCAGCCGGGCATGTCGAAACCGACGGTGATGACGTTGCGCAGGAAGGGAAGGCGCTTGCAGTGCAACTGGTCGCCGGGCTTGGTGTCGGCGATCTCGGGGCACAGGTCGTTGATGATCTGGCGGTAGTTGGAGTCCAGCGCGCTGTCGATCATAACCAGCGTGTGCGTGTCGGACTGGCGCAGCAGGTACTCGGCCTCGTGGATCTTGTAGGCGGTGTTCACCGTGACCAGCACGGCGCCGATCTTCGTGGCGGCCCAAAACGTGATGTACCAGGCAGGTACGTTGGTGGCCCAGATGGCAACCTTGCTGCCGGGCTTGACGCCCATCGACACGAGCGCGCGGGCGAACGTGTCAACATCGTCGCGGAACTCCTCGTAGGTGCGCGTGTAGTCCAGCGTGGTGTACTTGAAGCAGTACTGGTCGGGGAAGCACTCGACCATCTTGTCGAGCACCTGCGGGAAGGTCAGGTCGATGAGCTCGTCCTTCTTCCACACGTACTCGCCGGTGCCGTCGTGGTTGAGGTAGAGCGTGCGGCGCTTGCCGCGGGTGTCCTCGAACTGCTCCATGTAGTTGACGTAATGGGGGAAGATGACCTCCATGTCGGTGAGGTCGGCCATCCACGCAGGGTCCCACTCAAGCGACACGAAGCCGTCGTAGTCGATGGAGGACAGTGCGCGTACCACCTCGTCGATGGGCAGGGTGCCTTCGCCCACCAGATTGAAGGAGCCGTCGTCGTCGGAGTCGCGCATGTGCACGTGCTTGACGTAGGCGCCCAGGTTCTTGATGGTGGTCGCCGGGCTTTCGCCGCCCACGCGGTAGACGTTGTGGACGTCCCACAGAGCGCCCAGGTAGTCGCTGGCGTAGCGGTCCATGATGCCGGTCAGGCGCGAGGTGCTGGAGAAGATGCCGCTGGATTCGATCAGCAGCACCACGCCGTGCTCCTCGGCGTAGGGGACCAGCTGGGAGAGCGCGGCGTGGATGGCATCCTCGTCGTCATGCTGGACGACCACGCACACCATGCCCACGCTTGCGGCCTGAGCCAGGTCGATAAGGTCCTTGGCGTCCTGAACCTGCTGCTCGCCCGCCGAGATGTCGACCGAGGAGTCGAACGCGGGGATGGAAAGGCCCTTGTCGCGCAGGGCGCGAGCCGTCGCCTGCGTGTTGTAGCGGTCAAGCGGGCCGCCCTTGCCGGTGAACGCCGCGTTGGTGATGGGGTTGTGGATCTCGATGCCCGAGAAATCCATTTCAAGGGCGGTGCCTACCAACTCGTCCCAGGAGTGGTCAGCCCAGCCGCGGGTGGAAAAGGAAAGCTTCATTAGTTCTGCTCCTCGTAGGCGATCTTGTTGAGCGCGTTGATGTACGCGCGGATGCTGGACTCGACGATGTCGGTGGAGATGCCGCGGCCGGAATACACCTTGCCGTCGGCGATCAGCTTCACGACCGACTCGCCCATGGCCTCGCGGCCCTCGGTGACGGCCTGGATGCTGAAGTCGTCAAGCTCGTAGTGCTTGCCGACCACCGATTCGATGGACTTGAACGAGGAGTCGATGGGGCCGTCGCCCAGGGACACGGCCTCGATGAGCTCGCCGTTCTTACGCAGCGAGATGTGCGAGGTGGCCTTGAAGCTCAGGCCGGAGTTGATGACGTAGCCGTCGAGGGTGTAGGTGGGCGGCACCTGCAGCGCGGCGGAGGCCACGATGGCGTCCAGCTCGGTGGCGCTCACGCGCTCCTTACTGGCGGCGATCTTCTTGAAGGCCTCGAACACGGCCTCGGCGTCCTCGTCGGACAGGCTGTAGCCCAGACGCTCGACGTACTGCATGACGGTAGCCTGGTCGTCGCCGGCGGTGAGCACCACGCCTTCGACGGCCTCGGAGACGGCGCCGGTGAACAGGGACGCCTTGGAGCGGTCGTCGCAGCACAGGCGGGAGATCTGGTTCATGGCGCGCTTGAGCTCGGTCACGCGCACCTTGCTCTGGGCGCCCAGGGCGTCGGCCTTGGCGGCAAGGATGCGGGCCACGTTGTCGAGCGCGACGACGCCCATGGGGTAGGACGTGGCCTTGACGATGGAGGCGCCGGCCATGACGCCGGCCACGGCGCAGGCGTCGGCCATATTAAGGTTGTTGCAGCACGAGATGCCCAGGTCGATGTCCTTGAGCTGGGGCGCGGCCTGGTACAGGTCGGCGATGAACTGGGCGAACTCCTCGGGGAGCATGGAACCGGCCGCGTCGCAGACGGTGACCGTCTTGGCGCCGGCGGCGACCACGGCGTCGATGACGCGGGCCAGGTAGGCCACGTCGGTGCGGGTGGCGTCGATGGCCACGAACTCGACGTCGTCGGTGAGCTGGGCGCACTTCGCCACCGCCTCGGCGGCGTCGGCGATCAGCGTGTCGGCCTTCTTGCGCTGGATGTACTCCATGCAGGAGGGGCTGACGGCCGCTTCCACCTGCAGACGGACGTGCTTCGCGCCCTTCGCGGCGTTCCAGACGGCCTGGATGCTGTCCTCGTCCATCTTCACCGGCACAGCGAGCGTGCTGTTCTTCACCAGGGAGGCGATGGACTTGATTCGCAAGCTGTCAACCTTGGAGGATTCGATACCCTCGACCTCGATGGAGCTCACGCCGATACGGTCTAGGATCTTCACGATTTCTAGCTTTTCCTTGAAGGATAGGGAAAGCGCCTTGGAGGCGATGGCCTCCCTCATCGTGATGTCGCTGACACGTATGTCTCTCATGTGTGACTCCTGACCTACTATGCGAACGTGTTCTTCTTTGAAGATGCTGCTCAGCGGTTGATTGCAGCACCCGCAGGTGGCCGAACGCCTGCCAAATGCTAAGAAGATAGATTATCGCAACTTATAACGTATCAAGCTGCATAACTACGGCATTGTCGTAAATTAATGAAGAGTTAATACAGAATCGCAAGCGTATGCGGAACGGGTATCCACAGATTGCGAAAAGTGTGGGTGCGTACGGCCGGAAGGGGCCGAAGACGAGGGGTGCGAGGGTGCGACACCGGGGAGTTGTAGGGATGCCGGAATGTCGGGTTTGAGTTGGGAATCGTCCTCTGGCGTGTCCTGCTCATTTGCTGTAGAAAGGCGTGTTGACGTGGCGTTTCTTGATTATCGGGAGGTTCGTCCCACGTGTCCGTTCTGCCTTTCGGGGAGTTGATGCAACCCGTGGTAGGGGGCCTGCCATGGGGAGGGGCGGACACCCCTTGACAATCGATTTGCCGCGTGCTATTTTTCGAATCGGCAAAATCATCGAAAGGTGATGACGCAAAGCTATAGGGCCTGAAATGGCAGCCAGTTGCACAGTTCCCCTTTCGGGGAGCCACTGCAGCTGGCTGCTTTTTATTTCTCCAGTTCAGCTTGCAGGTTTTGCTCGCCTTGCGTTGTTGGCGAGCGGGGGTCATAAGCATTGGAACGCGAACCTATGGAGAAGGACTATGACGACTGAGATGACCGATGAGACCACGACCGAGATCGACGACGACATCACGCTTGCGGACGGCAAGCGCACGCTGACGAACTCGCAGCTGCTTATCCTGGGCTTTATCGCTTCCTACGGCGCGGCGGGTTGCTCCGAGTCCAAGCGCGACATCGCCGAAGCGCTGCAGGTCAGCCTGAAGACCGTCGACCGCGCCATCCTGCGTCTGCGCAAGGAGGGCTTCATCATCTCGGTTGCCCGCTATGCGGAAAACGGCATGCGCCTGAGCAACACCTACCACGTGCCCACGCCGGAGGCGAAAGACGAGCAGCTGCACGCGATCGCCGGGTAAGACGATCCCTGGCGGACGGGGCGCATTGCGACGTAGTTACAAATATAGCGGGGGTTTGCGGACGGTTCCTCGTCCCTGAAAGCGAAGAGCCTGATTCCCATCTGGAATCAGGCTCTTCGTGTTTTACGATTCGGTTCCCCGAATACGAAAGACCCGCGGGCTTGCTCGGTTTCCCAAGTGCCTGCGGGCCTTTCTGTCGCCGGTCCCGCGAAACACTTGGGTTTTGCGGGACCGGGCATTTTAAGCGTGTGCTAGAAGCGCAGGCTGAGGCAGGACAGGCCGCCGTCGATCTTGCGGTACTCGGAGGTGTCCACCACCAGCGTCTTGTAGCCCAGGTCCTGGACGGCCTTGAGCACAGTGGGGTAGCCCTCCGCCACGATGACGGTGCCGTTGACCCAGATGCAGTTCGCGCCGTAGGCCTCGTCCTCGGGCACGACGACCTTGTTGTACTTGGCGAAGTCGGGCTTGTCGATGAACTCGCCGGATACCAGCATGTTGTTGTCCTCGATGTAGTTCACGCCGGTCTTGAGGTGCAGGACCTCCTCCAGCGGGACTTCGGAGCCCTCCAGGCCCCAACCGGCCAGGATCTCGCAGAACTGGCGGATGCCCTCTTCGTTGGTGCGGGCGGAGCGGCCCACGTAGAAGTGGTCGCCCACCATCATGACGTCGCCGCCATCAAGGGTGCCGGGGGCGACGATGTGCTTGACGTGCTCGTCGTCGAAGAAGCGACGGACCACGGGCTCGATCTCGTCCTTCTCGCCGTTGCGGCTGGCAGCGCCGGGGTTGGTGATGATGGCGCCGCAGCGGGTGATGACGGCCGGGTCCTCGACGAAGCAGCTGTCCGGGAACTGCTCGAGGGCAGGCAGGACGGTGACGTCGACGCCGCACTGCTCGAGGGCATGCTCGTAGTCGTAGTGCTCCTCGATGGCGCGCTCGTAGATGGGCTGACCCAGCTCGGGTGCGCTGGTGATGCCGTCGCACAGCGACTTACCAGGGCGGCGGATGATGACATGGTTGAACTTCGTCATGCTTCTCTCTCCTTGGGTGCATGGTTGCCGGCGCGCATTGCAGCTGCTTGTCGCGCGGCACGTTCGTAGGGATAAAAGATAGCTGCCTCCTTGGGCATTATAGCCCCGAAGCCGCTGAAACAAGCCGGAAACAAAGTGTTGCCCACGGCGGACTTACTGTCGGGGGTATGGGGCAGGCGCGTTTGGTGGCGACGGGCCCGTCGGAACGGGGCCGAAATGCCATCGGTTGGGTAAAGGTGGACATGGCATCGCGGGCATCGCAGCAGTCTCACTGCTTTCGCCAGCTAGCCCCAGTAGGTCCGAACCCGCAGATCAGCGGGCGATTCGACCGCGGTTTCGCTTGGCGGGCTTTCCCGATGTGGGGCTTTCGCCACCCGAAGACCCACCGGCTGCGGAGTCGGCCACGGCCGCTTCGCCGCCCTTGTCGCCGAGCTGGGTTGCCACGATGGCGGCGAAGATGAACGCGAAGCCCACCGCCATGCGAGCTGTGAGCACCTCGCCGAAGAACGCCACGCTGAACAGGGCGCAGAACACGCTTTCAAGCGAGCAGAGCAGGCCCGCCTCGGAGGGCGATAAGTGGGCCTGGGCCGTGTTCTGAGCCACGGCGCCGAAGGCCGCCGAGAGCATGGCAACGTAGGTCATGGCGCCGATGAACTCGGGCGTGGCAACCTGCGTCATGGTGGGCATGGGCTGCGTGGTAAAGGCGAGCAGCAGGGCCAGGATTCCGGCGGTGAACTGTTGGATAACGGTGATGGTCAGGACGTCGTTGTCGCGCATGACCAGGCCGATGATCACGATTTCGGCGCCGTAGAGGAACGCCGAGGCGATGCTGACGCCGTCGCCCAAGCTGATGGAAAAGCCCTCGGTGAGCGACACCAGCCCGATGCCGACGGTGCAGATGGCCGCGGCGATAAGGGTTTTTGCGGGCGGACGGCGACGCGAGACCACCCACCAGATGAACGGCACGGTCAGGCAATAGCACGCGCTCAAAAAGGCGTTCTTCGAGGGCGTGGTCAGGCCCAGACCTAGGAATTGCGTCCAGAAGCCCACGAACGTGGCAACGCCGATGATTAGGCCCGCCTTCAGCGTTTTGCGGCAGAAATTGCGCTTGAGGTGGGGAAACAAGAGGATGACAAGCACGATGCCCGCCCCAAGGAAACGGATAGCGGTAAACCATGTGGCGCCCACGGTGGCGATGGCGCTTTTGCCGATCACGAAGCCCAGGCCCCAAACCGCGGCCGCCGTCATGAGGATGAGGCGGTATACGGTCAGCGGGTACTGCTTGTCGGGGACGCTCATGATCGCTCACGCTCCTGGCAACTCGGAAAACGATACTGCTAATGCAACGGAGCTAGGATGTCGGCCACTTCTTCAAGCGAATGCGCGAAATGGATGCCCCGCTGCCTGCGCGGCGAGGAAAGCCCCATATCGCTCATTCGATTGAGAAGCGCACGCAGATCATCGTAGAAACCGTTCAAATTGAACAGTATGCACGGCGCGTCCAACTGTGCAAGAGCTAAGAGGGAAATGACCCCCGAAACCTCCTCCAATGTCCCCGTGCCCCCAGGCATGGGGACTGGGCATCGTGCGGCTTCGGTGCTTTTGGTGGCGGAGTAACAGATGCGGGGCGGCTATTGTGAGCGAACGAGGTTTTGATAGCCGGTGCCCCAGGTTGCCATGCTTTCGATGATGGGACGCATGGTTTCACCCAAGTCGCTCAAGGCGTATTCGGTATGCGGCGGGATTTCGGGGAACACGGTGCGCGTGATCAGGCAGTCCTTCTCCAGCGCGCGCAGGTTATCCGTAAGAACCTTCTCGCTGATGCCGGGGATGGCCCGCCGCAGTTCGCTGAAGCGGAAGGGTTTATCCATGAGCTGCTGGATGATGAAGATCTTCCATTTGTTGCCGATGAGCATGAGCGTGGTGGCAACGGGGCAGGGCGGCAGTTCTTCCTTAGTGAGCACGAGCGATTCCTTTCGCGCAGGTCAAAGCCTACTTACATAAAGGTGGGTACCTAATAGATTAGTGGCTACTTCCGGATTCGACGGTTGTTTTGGACAATCATTATAGACGCCCGCCAAGGAGGCGTCACGAATCAGAAGGAGAAGAAAATGAGCAATCTGGACAACGTCGTTTCCGGCGCTTGCGGCACCACTGATCCCGCCCCGGCTTGCGGCACCGCTTGCGGTTCCGCCGATCCGAAGGCCGCCCCGGCTTGCGGCTCTGCTGATCCCGCCCCGGCTTGCGGCTCTGCCGACCCGGCGCCCGCTTGCGGCACGAAGGATCCCGAATAGCGTAATCGGGCTCCTAGACGCACTTGCGCGAAGGGCGCAGCTGGGGTCCAACCGCCCCGGCTGCGCCCCGCTGCGCGGGCGCTTACGGTCGGCGATCAGCCCGGCTTATCCGCACACCCTGCGATGCGCGGATAAGTCGGGCCTATTGACCGCACCGCAACAGGCCCGCACGAAGACCCTGTTGCCAATCACCCTGAAATCCCCCGTCGAAAGGCCAAATCATGAACCTGCAAACCTGTCTTGAGAAGCTCAAGCTCATCGGCACGCTCGATTTTGCGAACGTGGCCGAGGATGGGTCGCCCCAGGTGCGCTGCATCAGCGCGCTGCATTATGAGCCCGATGCCGTGTACTTCCTCACCTCGCGCGGCAAGCCGTTCGCACGCGACCTTGCCCGTGATGGGCGCGCGCAGGCTGTGGGGCGCACGCGCTTCAACGAGATGCTGCGACTGTCGGGTACCGTACGGGAGGTTGCGGGCGCCGAGGGCGTGCGCATTCGCGATCTCATCTATGCCGAGCAGCCCTATCTAGCAAACGTTTACCCTGGCCAAACGCGTGATATCAACGTGATTTTCGAAATCCGCGACGTGTCCATCGAGTACTTCAACCTGGGCGTCCACCCGATCTTTCGCGAAACCTATCGCTTGGACGGGGATGCGCCGCAGGCTCGCGGCTATCGCATCACCGACGCGTGCATCGGCTGCGGAACCTGCCAAGGCGTGTGTCCGCAAGGAGTCATCGAAGAAGGTGAGCCCGGCGAGCCGTTCCGCATCCGCACGCAGAACTGCCTGCATTGCGGCGCGTGCTTCGAGGCTTGTCCCGTTGACGCCATCGAACGCGTAGGGGAGTAGGCCGACCGCGGGCTCGGCGATGTGCCGCCGCGCAGGATGCGTCGCCTGGCCCGGAAGCCGATCGCGCACGAGATGAATCCGGCATGCGGTCAAACTGCGTTTCAGGGAACGCGAACACGAATGGAAAGGAGCAGCATAGCCATGCAGCATGATCAGAAACCCGAACTGAACAAGCAAGGATCGAAGTCGGTCACAACCGGTCACCGTAATGTGCAACCCTCACAGGACTTGCGTCCAACCTTTGCCTTCCAATGGCATATCACCGACGAATGCGATCAACGCTGCAAGCATTGCTACTTGTTCAGTGAAGATGCTCGCATGGCGTGTGTGTCCATGACCTGGGAAGACATGCTGCATGTGTTGGACAGCTGCTATGACCTGTGCGAGCATATGGGCCGCCAGCCCTACTTCTACATCACCGGCGGCGATCCCATCCTGCATCGCGACTTCTGGCGTTTGGCCGAGGAGTTGCATGCGCGCGGCGCCATGTGGTGCATCATGGGCAACCCGTTCCATCTGACCGACGGAGTGTGCCGCCGCATGCACGAGCTGGGGTGCCGCAAATATCAGCTGAGCCTTGACGGATCGAACGCCGCCACCCACGACCTGTTCCGCAAACCCGGCAGCTTCGATGACACGCTGCGCGCGGCGGCCTGCATCAAGCGCTCCGGCATGTGGTTGGCGCTCATGAGCACCGTGAGCAGCATGAACGCGGCCGAGCTGCCCGACATGATCGACCTGGCCGCCCGTATCGGCGCCGATGTATTCGCGTTCGGCCGATATTGTCCCACGAAGGGCCAGCGTCTCGAGGAGTTCCATATGGAGCCGCTCGAGTACCGCGCGCTGCTCGTGGCCTGCCAGGAGCGTATCGATGAGCTGCAGGCCGCGGGCTGCAAGACGACGTTCCAGAAGAAGGATCATCTGTGGACGTTGCTCGACTGGGAGCAGGGCCGCTTCCGCATCCCGGAAGGCGCGCAGTGCGGCAAGGTCTATGACGGCTGCCATTGCGGTATCGCGCACATGACCGTGCTGCCGACCGGCGACGTCTACGCGTGCCGTCGCATGGAGAGCAAGATCGGCAACGTGCACGAGGAAAGCATGTACGACCTGTTCATGGGGCAGAACATGGAAGCGCACCGCGAGTTTTCGAAATTCGAGAAATGCAGCCGTTGCGAGCTGGCGGGATGGTGCCGCGGCTGTCCGGCGGTAGCTGCCGGCTACACCGGCAACATGTACGCCCCCGATCCGCAATGCTGGAAGGAAGTCGATTAGCATACTTTCACGTTTGCTGATGCGGTGCTTCGCCATGCGGAACCGGACGGATACGAGTGCGTGTGCTTTGTGATTCTAGGCTACCGCGACGGCGAACTGCTGCATCGCAAGCCGCGCCGTGCGGGACGAACGCGTATCGTGGAGTAAGCGCCTGCGTTTATACGGGCGACAAGTGAGAAGGGTAGGAAGGTTCGAAGATGATCTTGGGATGTGGCCGAGCGGTCGAGAAGGATGCCACGGCGTGTGACGTCAAGCGGCTTGCCGAGGCGCTAGACGCCGCCGACGCTGTGTTCGTGGGCGCGGGTGCCGGGCTTTCGACGGCGGCGGGGTTCACGTATTCGGGCCCTCGCTTCGAGCAGCACTTTGCCGATTTTCGCGAACGTTATGGCTTCACCAATATGTACTCGGGCGGGTTTTACCCTTACGCCACCGCTGAGGAACGATGGGCGTTTTGGAGCCGCTACGTCATGGTGAACCGCTACGATTTGGGTGCGAACCCGCTGTACGTGCAGTTGCGCGAACTGCTTGTGGGGCGCGACTACTTCGTGTTGACCACCAACGTGGACCATCAGTTCCAGCTGGCCGGATTCGACAAGCAGCGCCTGTTCTACACACAGGGCGACTATGGCCTGTTCCAGTGTAGCAAGCCATGCTGTCGCGAAACGTTCGATAACGAAGATGCAGTTCGTGCCATGTTCGAGCACCAACGCGATATGCGCATTCCCAGCGAGCTGATCCCGCGCTGTCCGCATTGCGGCGCGGAGATGTCCATGAACCTGCGTGCCGATGACACGTTCGTGCAGGATGACGGCTGGTTTGCGGCGGAGGCGCGTTATCGCGACTTCGAGCGTCGCCATAGGGGCATGCGGGTTCTTTACCTGGAGCTTGGCGTGGGGTATAACACGCCCGTGATCATCAAGTACCCGTTTTGGCGCGCAACCTTGGAAAACCCGCAAGCCACGTATGCCTGCTTGAACATGGGCGAGGCATTGGCGCCGAAGGAGATAGCCGAGCACTCCATCTGCATCAACGCCGACTTGGCTGAAACGCTCTCGCAGCTTGAAGCGGCGTTAGCCGGCTAGTCGGTACCGAAGCCTAAGCGCTTCGACTTTGTGCCTGCTTGCGAGCCATTCACCGGGTATGCAGGATGTCGCTTGCGTTCCTTTTCGCCAGATTCTCCGTGTTTTGCGGGGTATGGACCCTGGTTCGCGTTGCCGTTTCATCAGAGGCACTTCTCGCGGTTGCATTATGCTTCCAGTTGAAACCGCCTTCTACCTGGGAAAACGCTTCCTAGAAGTTGACGTTGCCGACCTCGGAGAGCTTTAGGTCGGGGTTGTGGTCGATGGCCCAGTTCACGTTCCAGGAGTTCGTGAACAGCAGCAACCTGCCGCCGCGCATGTCCTCGACCAGCTTGGTGTCGCGCGTGATGTTCAGGCGCGAGGTGTCCAGTTCGTTGAGGTCGTTGGCGATCCAGCGGATGTCGGTGTAGGGCATGCCCTGGCGACGCACTTCCACGCCGTATTCGTTCTTCAGGCGCGTTTCAAGCACGTCGAGCTGCAGCACGCCAACGACGCCGCAGATGACGCTTTCCATGCCGAAGCCGGGCTCGCGGAAGATCTGCACGGCGCCTTCCTGAGCCAGCTCATGCATGCCCTTCACGAACTGCTTGCGCTTGAGCGTGTTCACCTGCGTGATACGCGCGAAATGCTCCGGCGAGAACGTGGGGATGGGCGGGAATTGCACGTGCTCTCCCTTGCACACCGTGTCGCCGATGCTGAAGATGCCGGGGTCGAACAGGCCCACGATGTCGCCGGCGTAGGCCTCGTCAACCGTTGCGCGGTCGTCGGCCATGAGCGAGGTGCCCGTTGCCAGCTTGAGCTTCTTGCCGCCCTGCACGTGGAACGCCTCCATGCCGCGCTCGAACTTGCCCGAGCAGATGCGCACGAACGCGATACGGTCACGGTGGTTCTTGTCCATGTTCGCCTGGATCTTGAACACGAAGCCTGCGAACTCCTTGCGCTGCGGGTCGACCAGGTCGCCCGAAAGCGTGTCGGTGTAGGGCAGCGGCGCGGGGGCCAGGCGCAGGAACTCCTTCAGGAAAGGCTCCACGCCGAAGTTGGTGAGCGCCGAGCCGAAGAACACCGGCGACAGCTTGCCCGCGCGCACCGCGTCCAGGTCGAACTCGTCGGCGGCGCCGTCAAGCAGCTCGATGTCGTCCATGAGGTTCTGGTGGTTGTCGGAGCCGATGAGCTCGTCAAGGGCGGCGTCTCCCAGCTCGGCCTCGATCTCGGCAACCTTCTTGGACGAGTTGCCGCGACCCTCGCCGTCGAAGGCGATAACGTTGCGCGTTTGACGGTCGAACACGCCGCGGAACGTGCGGCCGTTGCCGATGGGCCAGTTCATGGGGTAGGTGCCGATGCCGAGCACCGTTTCGATCTCTTCCATGAGCTCGAACGGGTCGCGGCTTTCGCGGTCCATCTTGTTCACGAACGTGAAGATGGGGATGTGGCGCAGCGTGCACACCTTGAATAGCTTTTTCGTCTGCGCCTCGACGCCCTTGGCGGCGTCGATGACCATGACGGCGGCGTCGGCAGCCATGAGCGTGCGGTACGTGTCCTCGGAAAAGTCCTGGTGGCCGGGGGTGTCAAGGATGTTGACGCAGCAGCCGTCGTGCTCGAACTGCAGCACAGAGGAGGTGACGGAGATGCCGCGCTCCTTCTCGATGTCCATCCAGTCGGAAACGGCGTGCTTCGAGCTTGCCTTTCCCTTGACCGAGCCGGCGGTCTGGATGCTGCCTGAATACAGCAGCAGCTTCTCCGTCAGCGTGGTTTTACCCGCGTCGGGGTGCGAGATGATCGCGAACGTGCGACGCGACGCGATGTGTTCTGCCAGCGTTGGCATGGGGTTCCTTTCCGCAAAACGGCCGATGACGCGCCTTGTGACGCGTTGCCGGCCGATGTGGTTTGAGCGTAACTAAGTTAGTATAGCGGCGAAAAGGGAAGAGGGAAAGCGATTCCGCGGAATCCCCAGGTTGCGTTTATCGGGCTTTGGCCAAGTAGCGCAGGCGTTCGGCTTCGCGGTCGCGGGCTTCGGATGCGCAGGCGGCGGCGAAGGGACCGTTTTCCGGGTCGAGGCATTGCTCGATCGGCACGCTGACCGGGTGGAACAGCACCTGGACGTTCTTGCCGCGGTCTGCCGCTAGGCTTTCGAACGCATCCAGGAGCGGCCAGTCGACCGTGTCCATAGCGCCCGAGAGCACCACGCCGCAGAACAGCGGGACCTCGCAGCCTGCTGGCATCTTGCCGCGGTTCTTGCGCCACAGCCACGTGATGAGCGCATCCTTCGCCAGGTTGACAGGAGGCATGTTGCTGCCGGCAGCACGGTGCGGTGCCAGGGGCTCGATGGGGCAGCGCAGGTGCGTGACCGCGACGCCCAGCTCAGCCACGGCCTGGGAAAGCGCGTCGAACACGGCCGGCACCGCATGCGTATGCTGGTGGCTATCCACGCGCATCGTGCGTTTCATCTGGGGAAATGCGGCCAGATAGCGCTGGATCTGCGCGACGCATTCGCGCTGGAGCTGCTGGCGGAACGCCCAGCGCTGCGCGCCCATCGACAGCTTCCAAAGGCCGACGAAATCGTTCGCAAACGTGCCGCGCTGGTTAACCAGCAGGGGAACTTCCGCAACCGGGGCGCACGGACGGCCCTCTACCAGATTCAGGTGCAGCGCCATGGCCAGCTTGCCGGATTCCACGTAGGGGCGCGCCATTTCAGCCGCCGCCTCGAAGGCGGGGCTGTTCGCGAAAATGCTGACCGACGACAGCGCGCCCTGGCCGCCGCAAACCTGCGACAGCTTGAGGATTTCGGCTGCCTGCTGCTCCGTGATGCCGTAGTCGTCCGCATGGAACGTGACGCTCATAATGCCCCTCTTACCTTATCTACCTGCGGTTATGAAAACCCTAGGGTAGCCCCCGGGTTTTTTCTACGCAGGTTATTCCCGCTTGCGCATGCAATGTTAGACTAGCAGCGCATTATGACAGGTTTCTAGGCGAAGGCAAACAACATGAAGCTCTCACGCGGCGCGCACGTACGTTTATCATCAAGCGCGTTTCATATCCTCTTGCTTGTCGCAGGTGCCGCCTTCCTGCTCACCGACGCGTTCCATGGCAACGTGTGGTTTGACGAAAGCTACTCGGTGGGAATCGCTAACCACAGCTTCGCCGACATCTGGTACTACAGCTCCGGAGACGTGCACCCCGTGCTGATTTACTGGGCGCTGCACGTGCTGAACCTGGTTTTCGGGCAGAACATCACCATATATCGCCTGTTCACCGTGGCGGGCGCTATCGCCATGGCGGTGCTGGGCTACACCCATGTGCGCCGCGACGCCGGCTGGGCGACCGGCGTGCTGTTCAGCTTCTTCGCCCTGTTCACGCCTTATATATCGCTGATGGCCGTTGAGATCCGCATGTACTCGTGGGCAACGTTCGCTGTGATGCTGTGCTTCATCTACGCCATGCGCATCATCGGCACGCAGCTGGCCACGCCGCCGGCGCGCATCGCCGAGGCAGCCCGGGGGCTGAAGTGCTGGGCGGGCACGCCGCGACGCTGGTGGATCGCATGCTTCGCCTCCAGCCTGGCTTGCGCGTACTTGCATTATTTCGGCGCCATGTCGGCATTCATGATCAACGTCGTGCTGTTGTTCGCCCTTGGCGCACGTGCCTGGCGGCATCGCAAGGGCGGCCCTCATCCGCTGCCTGAGCAGGCCGTTCGCGCGGGTGCTCCGCTTCGCGTGCTGATTATCGGCTGCATTGTCCAGGTGGCGCTGTACCTGCCGTGGATCGTCACCGCCGTGACCAGCCAGATGGGTGTGGTAGGTGGCACCTACTGGGCGAAGATCGTGTTCCCGACCACCTATATCGAGCTGGCCACGTACGCGTTTCTGACGAGCCCCTTGTCGTTTGCGGCGCGCGGCAGCTACGGTGTGGTGCCGCAGGTGCTCGTGCAGGGCATCGGTTATGCCGCCGCGGTGGTGCTGGCGTTCTTGATCGCGTGGGCCGCCCGCTGGGCCTCATGGCGCATCGGGCTGCACCGCGCAGCGCGCAAGCAGCAGATTGCGGAGGCGAAGGCGCAGCGTGCTGGCGGAGTCGCGGGAGCCTTCGCAGGCACTGCCGCTGCCGCCTGCCCCATAAAGCACCTGCGTTTGAAGCGTTTCTACGCATGGCTCGTTTCCGACTCTATTGCACCGGTGGTTGCGGCGCTGGTGGTGTACTTCGGCGTGTTCGCCATTTCCTGGACGGCGTCGATGGTCATGAACTCCATGATCTTGTATTACCGCTACCTGTTCGTGGCCATCGGCCCGCTGCTGTTCGCCATTGCGTCGGTGCTGTCGCATGTGCGCACGAAACCGTTGGTGGCAGGCGTGGTTGCTGTCACGCTGGCAGCTTCCGTCATGAACCAGGCGCTGCTTGTGCGCGACGACTACGACCCGGCCAACAACGTCCCCGTGCAGCAGTTCCGCGAGACGGTCGACCGCGTTGCCGACCAGAACGGCGGCCAGTCGCCCCTGGTGGTTTCCACCGACATTGGCTACATGGGCGTCACGTCGGTCATGTGTCCCGACATCCCGCAAACCTATATGGACTGGCAGAAGGGCAACTGGGACCGCGCGTACATGGCGTATTCGCCCACGCTGGTGAGCAAAATGAGCTGGGAGATCATCTTCAACAACTTCCATGGCACGTTCATCTGCCTGGGCCAGGCGCAAAACGACAGCCTTCCGCGCGACATTTCCGACCTCAGCCAAAAAGACGGCTTCAACCTGGTGGAATACCACACCTACTACCGTCCCTACGAACGCACCTGGATGACCATCGCCGTGATGACCAAGTCGTAGACGGGCAGCATTGCGAGGCTCGGGCGATAGTCGCCAGGGCATTTGTTATCATGGTGCGTTGGAATCGATGCAGGTCCTTGGCTGCGTTCGCGCTTTCGTTTCGGCGCGGTCGCGGCCAAGACGCTTATATATGCAAGGAAGTTGGTATCTATGGCGTTTATGCTGGGCTGCGAGAAAGTGCGCGTGGATTTCCCCACGAAAACGGTGTTTGAAAGCGTGTCGCTGGGCGTTGACGAGGGCGATCGCATCGGCATCGTGGGCCGCAACGGCGACGGCAAGTCCACGCTGCTGTCGGTGATGGCGGGCATGCTCGAGCCCGACGAAGGGCGTGTGCTGCGCAACGGCGCCGTGCGCGTGGGCGTGCTGGGGCAGTTCGACAAGCTCAACGACGACGACACCGTCGAGCGCGCCGTGGTGGGCGACATCCCCGAGTACGAATGGGCCGGCGATGCGCGCATCCGCGACATCATCGCGGGCCTTGCCAGCGACATCCCCTGGGACGCGAAGGTGGGCACGCTTTCCGGCGGCCAGCGCCGCCGCGTCGACCTGGTGCGTCTGCTCATCGGCGACTGGGACATCCTGGCTCTTGACGAGCCTACCAACCACCTGGACGTTCGCGCCATCACCTGGCTGGCGAACCACCTGAAGAACCGCTGGCGCGCCGGCCAGGGTGCGTTGCTGGTGGTCACGCACGACCGCTGGTTCCTGGATGAGGTGTGCACCCGCATGTGGGAGGTGCACGACCGCGTGGTTGAGCCATTCGAGGGCGGCTTTTCCGCGTACATCCTGCAGCGCGTCGAGCGCGATCGCTTGGCGGCCCTGGCCGAGGAGAAGCGGCAAAACGCCCTGCGCCGCGAGCTTGCCTGGCTGGCGCGCGGCCCGAAGGCCCGCGGCACGAAGCCGAAGTTCCGCGTGGACGCTGCGCACGAGCTGATCGCCGACGTGCCGCCGCTGCGCAACGAGCTGGAGCTCAAGCGCATGGCCATGGCGCGTCTGGGCAAGCAAGTGGTTGAGCTGAAGAACGTCACGGTGCGCTTCGACGGCAAGCCCGCGCCCGTGCTCGACGGCGTGGACTGGATCATCGGGCCTGGTGACCGCTATGGCATCGTCGGCGCCAACGGCGTGGGCAAAACCACGCTTTTGAAGGTGATCCAGGGCGTGCAGGCACCCACGTCGGGCTTCGTGAAGATCGGCAAAACGGTGAAGTTTGCGGTGCTGTCGCAGCATCTGGACAACCTCACCCGCTTCGGCGACGACCGCGTTCGCCAGGTGATCAGCAACTACACGCGCCGCATGATGCTCGACGGCAAGGAGATGACGCCTGCGCAGCTGCTGGAGAAGCTGGGCTTCTCGCGCGCCGACCTTAACGAGCCGGTGTGCGACCTGTCCGGCGGTCAAAAGCGCCGTCTGGCCCTTATGCTCATCTTGCTTGACGAGCCCAACGTGCTCATCCTGGACGAGCCGGGCAACGACATGGACACCGACATGCTGGCCGCCATCGAGGAGCTGCTGGACGCATGGCCGGGCACGCTGCTTTTGGTCACGCACGACCGTTTCCTGATGGAGCGCGTCACCGATCACCAGTTCGCCCTGGTAGATGGGCATATCCGCCATTTGCCGCGCGGCGTTGAGGAGTATCTGGAGATGTCGGCGCGCGCACCGAAGCCGGTGGTGCATGCCAAGGCGCCGCAAGGTGCGGCGGCAGGCGAGAGCGCAAAGGATGCTGCTGCCGGCGATGGCCCGCAGCTGTCCGGCGGCGAGATCCGCGAGCTGAAGAAGCGCATGCGCAGCTGCGAGAACAAGACGAACACGCTGCGCGGCAAGATCGAGCAGGCCCAAGCCGACATGGCCGCCGCCGACCCATCGGATTTCGAGGCCCTTGGCAAGTTCCAGCAGCAGATCGACGACTTCCAAGCTCAAATCGACGAGCTCGACGAGCAATGGCTCGAAGCCGCGGAGGCGCTAGGGGAGTAGAGAGCAGCGCATGAACGCACCTCCGTCCCCTGTTCGCGCCTTGAAGCACAACAACACGCAAAAGCGCCTCGGACCGCAGATGCCCGAGGCGCTTTCGATATTCCACCGGAGGGGTCCGGATAGAACCGTAGGGAACTAGTTGGCCGATTCGGCCGTGCAACCTGGTGGGTTACGGGCGCAGGCCCATGCCGCCTTCCAGCGTGATGGTCTCGCCACTCATGAACTTGAAGTCGGGACCGCACAGCTGCACGACGGCGCGACCGATCTCGGTCTCGACGTTGCCGTAGTGGCCCATCGGAGGCATATGCACGTTGGCCTCATAGGCCTCGGGGTACTGCTCCTTGAAATTCTCAAGCGCAGCGGTCCAAGCCAGCGGGCAGACCACGTTGGCGTTGATGCCGTCGGGACCCCACTCGGTGGCGGCGACGCGCGTCAGACCGCGGATGCCCTCCTTGGCTGCGGCGTAAGCGCACTGGCCGTAGTTGCCGAACAGACCGGCGCCGCTGGCGAAGTTCACCACGGAGCCCTTCGTCTCCTTCAGGTACGGGTAACACGCCTGCATGTAGTAGAAGGCAGCGTACAGGCCGGAATACAGCGCCAGGTCGAACTGGGCGGTGGTGTGGTCGACGATGGTGACGCCGGAAGCGGATGCCTGAGCGTTGTTCACCAGCGCATCGATGCGCCCGAACTCGGCCATGACCTGGTCGACGGCGGCTTGCACGACGGCCTGGTTGTCGGCCTGGGCGTTCACGTCGGCCTGGATGGGCAGCACGCGGATGCTGAACTCGCCCTCAAGACGCTCCTTGGCGGCTTCGAGCTTCTTCACGTTACGGCCGGTGATGGCAAGGTTTGCGCCTTCTTTGGCGAAGGCGGTGGCGATGCCGAACCCGATGGAGCCCGCGGAACCGTCCTTCAGCGCTGCAAAGCCCGCGCCGGTGATGATGATGGTTTTGCCGGTGAAGTAACCCATGTTCGTCTCCCGTCTTCGTGTGCCCTTGGCGAAGATGAAAATGGCCGCAACGGCCAAGGAATCGTTGCGGCCTGATTTAATGAGCGAGATAAGTGTAATCGCTATTTGGTTTGGTCAAAAGAACCAAAACAGTGATAGTTTTACGTACCAGATAGACCAGTTGCACCAGTTCGTTCAACCGCTCAAACCGGCCGTTCCCGCTGCAAGCGCACCGAAAAACGCGCTTTTGGGGCCGTACGCGAAAGGATCCGCCCATGTCGGCATCTCAACACGCAGGTATGCTTACGTACGATTTGCGCTCGCGCGGCACCAGTTCGCTTTACGAATTCCTATACCAGTCCATTCGCGAGGACATTGCACGCGGCCGAATCCCCTGCGGAACGAAACTACCGTCCAAGCGAAACCTTGCCCAGCATCTCGACATCGGCGTCGCAACGGTAACGGCCGCCTACGATCAGCTGATCACGGAAGGGTTCGTACGCACCGAACAGCGCCGCGGCTATTTCGTAGAAGACGTTTCCGAATTCCGGTGTAAACCGGTCGCACCCCAGTTCAGAGACTTGAATAACGAAGGGGAAAAGAGTATCGATTCCGAAAGCGACGCGCGAGATACGACTACGGAAGGTGTTGCTGCCGATGCAGGGCGCCGCGTCGATGGAGATCGAGAAACCGGCAATAACCCCGCAGACGCCGTCCGAGTTGACGCCCCCGCCGCCGAAACCTCGCAAGCGATCGAGCGCGCCCGCGATCCGGAATACTTCGTGGACCTGAAGGCTAACCGTACGAGCGTGTCGTTATTCCCGGCTACGGTGTGGGGGCGTTACATGCGCGAGGCGCTTTCGCTTCCCAGCGACAATCTTCTGCGGTCGATTCCGTTCAATGGTTTGCCCGAGCTGCGCCGCGCCATCGCGTCGTATCTGCGGCGCACGCGCGGCATGGACGTTTCGCCCGATTGCATCATCATCGGCGCAGGCAGCGAGTACCTGTACGGCCGTCTGCTGCAAATGCTCGGGCCCACCACCACGTTCGCCATGGAAAACCCCGGCTATCGCAAGTTCGCCGCCATCTCCAAGGCGTTCGGTAACCCCTGGCGGCCGGTTCCCATCGACGAGTCGGGCCTGCTGGTCGACGAGCTTGAGGAATCGGGCGCCGACGTGGTGCACGTTTCGCCGGCCAATCATTTCCCCACAGGCATCGTCATGCCCATCAAGCGGCGCCTGGAGCTGTTCGAGTGGGCGAACCGCGCGCGCAAACGCTACATCATCGAGGACGACTACGACAGCGAGTTCCGCTATAGCGGCCGCCTAATCATGCCGCTGTTTGCCGATGACGCGTCTGACAAGGTGATTTACCTGAACGCCTTCTCGAAAACCATGGTGCCCAGCCTGCGCATCAGCTACATGGTGCTGCCGCCGAAGCTGCTAGCGCGCTACGTTGATACCATGAGCTTCTACTCGTGCACGGTTTCCAGCTTTGAACAGTACGCGTTGGCTCGCTTCATCGACGAGGGTCACCTTGAGCGGCACATCAATCGCACGCGCAACTTCTATCGTCGCCAACGCGAGGCGGTTTTGCGCGAGATTGCGCAATCGCCGCTGGCGGAAATCTCGCACGTGGAGGAGCGAAACGCGGGCACGCACTTCTTGCTGTATGTGCGCACGAGCCTTACGCACGACCAGGTCAGGCAGCGCGGCGCGGAGCAGGGGCTCAACATCTCGCTGTTCAACGACTACCTGCTGCGCGACGGCGACGGGTTGAGCGAGCGCACAACGAAGCGTTTTGAGCAGTATTCAAAGGGCGAAACGGCGCTGGTGCTGAACTACGCCGGTATCGAGCCGGAGCGCCTGCCGGAAACCGTGCGTCGTCTCGCATGCGTCTTCCCGGAGTGCGAGTAAGGGGACGTTCGCGCTTGTCTCCCGCAGCCGCGATGGTTTTGATGCTGGCAAATTGTAGCAAGTTTCGGTGAGCCTAGCGCGATAACCGCGGCTGAAGCAACTCTAGCGCCGCAGGTATCGATTGAGCCTCCGTCAACAGTCTCTCAGCGTCCCGTTAACAGCCGGTAAGCATCCTGCGCAGGTTTCGTGGCCGGTATTTTCGCTTGCGAAACGCGCCGTACAATGGCGGCGAAGCGAAGGGTACGGAAGAAACGCGCAGCGCATGGGGCGCCGCGGCGAAGGAGGCAAGCATGATCAAGCTCATCGCATCGGATATGGACGGCACGCTTCTGGACGGCGAAGGCAATGTGCCGCCTGAGACGTTCGACCTTATCAAGCGACTGAAAACCGCGGGCATCGGCTTTGTAGCGTCCTCGGGCAGGCGCTTCGACACGCTGCAGGAGCTGTTCGCCCCCGTGAGCGGCGAAATGGACTTTGTCGCCTCCAACGGCGCGCAGGTGTTGGTTGCGGGTCAGCTTGTCGATCGCGAGGTATTCAGCCATGCCGCTCTGCGCAGGCTCAAGAATGCGACAGACCTGTTCGACGGACTGCATCTGGTGGTGTTCGACCGCAAGATCTCCTATCTGCTCGACGACGAGGAGCGCTTCGAGCGCGAGCTGGACAAGAACCTTCCGAACCCGCTGCGCGTGCGCTACCTGCCGCGCCCCGATACCAGCATCATCAAGGCCTCGATTTATGTGGACGACGCCGTCATGGATATGGCCTACATCCTGGAGCGCGAGATGGGCGAGGACTTCGTGTTCGCACCGTCCGGCCGCAAATGGATCGACGTCATGCAACGCGGCGTGAGCAAGGCCACGGGCATCAAGCAGGTGATGGAGGCGCGCCACGCCCGGGCCGAGGAAGTGGTGGCGTTCGGCGACTCCATGAACGATTACGAGATCATGCGCATGGTGGGCACGAGCATCGCGATGGGCAACGGCCGATCCGCCATCAAGGAGATCTCCACCAAGGTAATCGGCCCCAATACCGAGCACGCCGTGCAGCGTGAGCTGGAAGCGCTGCTTAGCATGATGGGGAAGTAACGGCACTTCACACACCCTTCGAAAACCACCCTGGTCACAGGCTTAAACCACCCTTTTCGGATGTGCAGCATCAGGGGGTTTCCTCCTACTATCTTGCTTGTCGAAAGCCGCTTCTCGGCGGCGAATGGGAAGCAAAGAAGGAACAGGAGGATGTTATGAGCGAAAGCGAGCACACGGGCAAGTTGTCGCGGAACAAGCGCAATCGCACCATTGCCACAGTGTGCGTGGTCGCAGCCGTGGCGGTTGCGGCGGTAGGGGGGTTCGCGGTTTGGCATAACCAGCCCAGCTTCTGCAACAGCATCTGCCACACGCCCATGAACGCGTATGTGGAAAGCTACTACAACACTGATGGCACCATGCTTGCCAACGCGCACATGAAGGCGGGCAAGGACTGCCTGACGTGTCACGAACCCAAAATCGACGAGCAGGTGGTCGAGGGTATGCACTGGGTGACCGGCGACTACACGTTCGACGAGGACACGCAGCATCTGGTGAGCCGCAGCGGCGAGTTCGCCACTCAGGAGTTCTGCCTTAACGAATCGTGCCACAACATGGACCTTGACAAGCTTGAGAAGAAGACCGAGTGGATGGCCTGGAATCCGCATGACTTCAGCGAGCACGGCGTCACCGACTGCGGCGACTGCCACAAAATGCACAGCCAATCCGTCATCACCTGCTCCGAGTGCCACTATCAGGCTGCCGAGGATGTGCCCGAGGGCTGGGACAGCATCCCGTATCGTGAGAAGAAATAGGGAAGGGGAACGATTATGAACGTCAAGGACAACGATGTTTCCCGTCGCGGTTTCCTTACGGGCGCGCTGACCTTCGGCATGGGCGCGATGGCGATGGGCCTGACGGGTTGCGGCACGCCGCGAACGCTTGAGGCGGAGGCCGCGCAGAACACCATCGACGGCGGCGAGTACGACATCGTCGTGGTGGGCGCGGGCGGCGCAGGCATGGCTGCGGCCGTGGGCGCGTGCGACCAGGGCGCAAAAGTGCTGCTTTTGGAGAAGATGCCGGTAGCGGGCGGCAACACCTGCTTCGCCGAGGGCGGCATGAACGCATGCTGCACGAAGTTCCAGAAGGCAGCCGGCATCGAGGACAGCGTCGACCTCATGTCCTCCGATACCTACGCGGGCGGTCATGAGAAGGGCAACATGGAGCTCATCCGTCACATGTGCGCCGGGTCGAGCGACGCCATCGACTGGCTTGATTCCATGGGCATCACGCTGTCGAAACTGGGCACGTCGGGCGGCGCTTCGGTCAAGCGCATCCATCGTCCCGAGTCGGGCGAGGCCGTCGGCAAGTACATCGTGAAGGGCATGACCGAGCAATGCCGCCAGCGCGGCGTGTCGGCTGTGTGCAACACGAAGGTCGAGGAAATCGTCATGGATGACGGCAAGGTGGCGGGAGTCCGCGCCACCGACCCCAACGGCCTGCCCATCGAGTATCGTTGCCGCGCGCTCATCGTGGCAACGGGCGGCTTCGGCGCCAACAGCGAGATGCTGGCACAGTACCGACCCGAGCTTCGCGAAGCTGTGACCACCAACCAGCCGGGTACGCAGGGCGACGGCATCCTGTTCTCCCAGGCCGTGGGCGCCGACACCGTGGATATCGACCAGATCCAGGTGCACCCGACCGTCGAGCAGACCACTGCGACGCTGCTGTCCGAGAACATCCGCGGCGACGGCGCCATTTTGGTGAACACCGACGGCGTGCGCTTCACCAACGAGCTGCTCACGCGCGACCGCGTGTCGGAAGCAGAATGGGCGCAGCCCGGGCGCGGCGCGTTCGCCGTGTTCGACCAGTCGGTTCACGACAACAACCTGTCGGTTGAGGAGAAGTTCGTCTCGCGCGGGCTCATCCACGTGGCCAACACCTTCGAGGAGCTGGCACAGAAGATGGGCGTGCCGGTTGACGCGTTCGTGAACACGGTGACGTCGTACAACGACAACATCGCCAACGGCGTGGATGACCCCATGGGGCGCACGAAGAGTCTGAACCCCCTGGAGAAGGCACCGTACTACGCGCTTCCCGTCGCGCCAGGCGTACACCACTGCATGGGCGGCCTTCGCGTGAACGCCGCGGCCGAGGTGCTCGACGCCGAAGGCAATGCGATTCCGGGCCTGTTCGCCGCTGGCGAGGTTACCGGCGGCATCCACGGCGGCAACCGCCTGGGAGGCAACGCCGTGTGCGACATCAACGTCAACGGCCGTCAGGCACAGGAAACCGCGTGCGCTTACGTGTTCGCGTAAAGAGGGCGTTTAGCACCTATGAGAAAGCCGGAAGCGTGCAATCGCGCTTCCGGCTTTTGCACATAATCGGGCGGATGACGTTGCGGGGTTCGCACGAGGCTTTGCTTCGGGGATGGGAAACGTTGGGAACCGACTACCCGCATCGCATATAAAGCAATGCGCTTGCGCCGATTCGGTGAGCAAGCTTGCTATAATTGTGCGCTTGAAAGAGGGAGGGGCGCATGAACGACGAGATTTCCATGGCCGCGCGGCGCGTGCATACGACAAGCTGGCAGGAGTTCAGATCAACGTATGGGCCGAGGTTCGCCGCCTGCTTCTTGGGCTTGATAGCCATTCGCGTATGGACGCAATGCTGCCTGTATGATCGATATACGGCAACCGATTCAGGCGCCGTCACCATTATCGGCAACATGACGCGCGTCGCCTTCATCTTCATCCTCATGCTCATGTTCTCCCGCATCCCGTTAAGCGGGCGCGCCCGAAGGGTCCTTGACGTGCTATCGATAACGGCGATGACGTTGGCGCCTGCGCTTTTGCTTGTGCAAATAGAGTATCCGACGTTGCCGCTCGGTATTCCAGCATCCATGCTTGCGGGATTGGGCATCGTATGGGGCGGCGGCATGTGGATCACGTTCTTCGACCGCTTAGACGAGGGCGAGGCGCTCATCTACTCGTTCGCGTGCCTGGGAATCAGCGCGGTTTTGGGATTCGTCCTGGGGTTCCTGCCGCTACCTGCCGTATTCGCCATCGGCTTGTTCATGCCGACGCTGTCGTTCGTGCTGTTCAAACAGGCTATGGACATGCTTGATGCACGGCAAGACGTCATCCCCGAACCGAAGCGCGACTGCGTGTACGACCACGAGAGCAACACGCTTCCTCTGCGCATTCTTATCGCCGTTGCGCTGCTTGATTTCGCACTTGGCGTGGCGCGCGGATTCCCGGAGGGCACTTCCATCGTTTTGGCGCCTTCGTTCCAACTAACTCACCAGATCGCCGTGGCCGTACTGTGCGCTGGCGTCATCTGGTGGGTGCTCGTGCGCGGCCGTGGCTTGAGCTTCGGGGCGATGTGGTGGCTCGAGGTCGCTCTCATGGTTATCGGCGTTTTGCTTATCGTGTCCCTTGACCAGGCGCAATTCGGAGCGATGCTCATCACCGTATCGAATACGTTCATGATCGGGCTGCTGTGGTATGGCGTATATGATTATTGCCGCCATAGCTCCATTCCGTCGTATCTGGTGCTCGCCGCCGTTTGGGCGGCCCATTTGCTTCCGCGCGAAGCTGGCCGCTATCTGGTTTTCCTGCTTGGACCCCAACTTGGGCAATCGATGCTCGTCATTGCCGCGCTGGTATGCCTGCTTGCGCTGAGCATGGCCGTGATGCTGCGGGGCAGCCAGCCGAAAGCGCGGAGATTCTTCGCCACCTTCGGCACGCCCGATGCGCGCAAGGGCGCTTTGGAGCGCACCGTGGTGGCGGAAGCTGCACCTGCGCAATGCGATGCTGGGGAAACGCAGATGACATCGGTTGCTGCTGCGTCCGGGGAAATGCCGAACGAGCAAGATGCCTGTGACACTGAAGGCGCAACGTTCGAGGATAGCCTGCGGACTCGCTGCTCGGCGCTGCAGGCGCGTTTCGATTTGACCGATCGGGAAACCGACATGGTCTGGTACTTGGCGCAAGGACGCAGCAAGGCGTTCATCAGCCAAGAACTTCACCTATCGGAAAACACCGTGAAAAGCTATACGCGCAATGTGTACTCGAAGCTTTGCATCCACTCCAAGCAGGAATTGCTCAACGCGCTGAGCGAGACCCGTTAGAAGCGTTTGATAACGAGTTAGCCGTTGCGGCATCGCGCGAGGAATCGCATTGCAGTCCAGCCGGATGGACTGCTGACAGCAGTCCGAGAACGTGGCGATGGCCCGATCAGGCTTGGGTGCCGTCGAGCTTCTTGATGACGATGGACAGCAGCGCGGCCGCAAGGGCGATGACGGCAAGCGTGAGCATAACGGGCGTGAGCCCGAAAGTGTCGCCGGCCATACCCAGGAACGGTTCCGCCACACCTCCAAGGCAGATGGCAACGCCGTACGTCAAACCCGATGCCATGCCTAGATGCTGCGGCACATAGCCCATTCCCACCGCAACCGCGGAAGGGTAGAACAAGTCAATCCCAATTGCCAGCACCGCGGTCAACGCCAAAGCCAACCCGACTGAGGAGCCGTTCAGCGCGAACACGGCACTGCCAATGGCGGAAGCGCTCAAGCAGGCAATGGTGAGCCTGTGCGCGCCCACCGCTTCGGAAGTGCGACCGGAAAGCGCGGTGCCCACCATGCCGGCGATGGAGAACAGCGAGATGGCCAGCGAACTTGCCGCCTCGCTTTGCCCGAGCACATTCATAAGGAACAGCGGGATGAAGGCCATGAAGCCGTAGCTGAGGACGGACCGAAGCGACAGCGTGACCATGACCAGCCCGAACAACCCCCAGCGTTCGGGGCGTTCGACAATCGCCGCATTGAACGCAGCAACGGCGTTCAGCGCCTTGAAGCGGCTGTTATGCAAGAAGAGCGCCGCTGCACACAACGCCGTGGGCGCAAGGAACACGGCAAGCCCGTGCATGCCGAATACCGAAAGCGAAACAGCGGCCATGATCGGGCCGATGAAGAATCCCACGTTGCCACCGACGGCGAAGATGCTCATGCCGTTTCCCTTGCGCGCACCGGCCGCCAAGTTGGAGATGCGACCGCCTTCCGCATGGAACATGGCCACGCCGAACCCACACACCAAGGCGCTTGCAACGATAAGCGGATACGAGCTGGACCAGCCGATACCCGCCATGCCTGCGCCGGCAAGCAACACGCCGAGTCCCATGAACCACGGGCATGCGCGACGGTCGCTTATCCAGCCGAACAGCGGCTGAACCACGGCCGACACGATATTGGCAGCAAACACCAGCATAGCGGCCTGCGTGTATGAATAGCCGTCCACCACCAGGAAGGGCAGCACTGCCGAAAGCGCACCTTGGTTGATGTCCGAGCATGCATGCCCGAGCATCGCCAAATAGTTTGAAACCCGATCGCCGTGTTGCGACGAGCGTGCGACCTTGGTAGCCATGCGACCTGCTTGCCTCCTTCTCGATCGAAACGAACTCACCTGATAGGGCATGCTCAAATTAGTCTTGGAACGAACACGTGTTCGATGTTACCATAATAGAAAAGGGATGGCAGCAGAGATTTCCTGCAACCATCCCGAAAGGTTCGATCGTTTGTCGCGGCGCGCAGTTTACGCGGCCTTGGCGGCCTGGCGAGCCTCCTTGCGCTTCTCCAGGGAGTCCACGCACACGGCGGCGGACTGGTCGCCGGTGATGTTGACAACGGTGCGCATCATGTCGAGCACGCGGTCGACACCTGCAACCAACGCGATGCCCTCGACGGGCAGGCCGACGGACTGCAGCACCATGGCCAGCATGATCATGCCGGAGCCGGGGACGCCGGCGGTGCCGATGGAGGACAGCACGGCGGTCATGACGATGACGCACTGCTGACCGATGGTCAGGTCGATGCCGAACACCTGGGCGATGAAGATAGCGCAAACGCCCTGGTAGATTGCGGTACCGTCCATGTTGATGGTGGCGCCCAGCGGCAGCACGAAGCTGGAGACCTCACGACGCACGCCAAGCTTCTCGGAGCACTCCATGTTGATGGGCAGCGTGCCCACGGAGGATGCGGATGCGAAGGCGAACGTCATGGCACGGACCTGGCCCTTGAAAAACGTTAGCGGGCCCATCTTCGCGATGGCCTTCACCATGCCGGAGTAGACCACCACCATGTGCAAGATCATGGCCAGGTAGGCCACCAGGATGAGCTTGAGCAGCGGCAGCAAGATGTCGGGGCCGTTGGTGGCAACCACGGGGGTGATCAGGCCGAACACACCGAACGGCGCGATGGTGATGATCATGTGCATGATCTTGATGCACACCTCGGACATTCCGTTGACGAAGTCGGCGACGGGCTGCGCCTTCTTGCCGGCGGCCAGGATGCCGAAGCCGAAGAACAGCGCGATCACGATGATCTGCAGCATGCTGGCGTCGGACATGGGCTGCACGAAGTTGCTGGGGAAGATGTTGACGATGGTCTCGATGAAAGAAGGCGCGGCCTTGGCCTCATACGAAAGCTCGTCGGCGGTAAGGGTGTAGCCGCCGCCAACGTTGAACACGTTCGCGATGATCAGGCCGATGACGATGGCGCATGCGGTGGTGCACAGGTAGTACGCGATGGTCTTGCCGCCGATGGCGCCGACCTTCTTGATATCGGACAGGCTGATGACGCCGGCGATCATGGAGAAGATGACCAGCGGCACCACGATCATCTTGATAAGGTTCAGGAAGATGGTGCCCAGGGGCTTGATGTAGGTGGTGGCGATATCAGGGGTGCCCTGCAGGGCAAGGCCGGCCACGACGCCCAAGGCCAACGCAATGAAAATCCACGTGGTAAGGGAAAGACGTTTGAACCACGGCTTGTCGGCGTTTTCGGCGGAAACCGCTTCCGTAGCCTCCTTAACGTCTGCTTTGACCTCTTGCTCAAGGTCGTTGATCTTGGACATGTGAACCCTCTCTAACTCAAAAACCCTTCCTGTGCAGCAGGTGCGTGCGCATGTTGCTGCAATTGAGGCGCCATAAGGCACAATCGCGCATTGTACCCGAAACTCTACGAAAACAGCCAAAAACAATCATCGCTTTCGGTCGCCGAGGGAAACTAGCGGCGAAGAAACCCGACCAGCCCGTTTTGCGGCATTGAGCTGTCGAGGTTTCGCGGCGGTATAGATCCAAGGCGACCTGGAATTTGCATTAAGCGTTGCGCAAGCGAATCAGGAAGACTCAAGATTTCATGCAGGGCCTTACATGCAAACCTTTCGAAGCCAGCAAAGAACTATCCGGCGCAATAAGCGACATCAACTCATGGAGCAACGTTGGCGCTGTTGCAGGCGCTGTGACAGCGAGGCCCAGATAATATCGATAATATATCTTATGTTATCTTGGCTTCCCGGCCAGCGTCACAAGGACCAGCATGACCAGCATGAGCACCAATCCCGCCCAATCGAAGCCGGAAAACGCCGTACCCAGGAACACGCAGGCGCACACGCTGGCGCTGATCGGCTCGACGGCGCCCAGCAAGCTGCCGGTGACCGAGCCCACGAACGCCACGCCGCGCAGATACAGCCCGAACGACACGAACGTCCCCAGAAACGCCAGGCCTCCGATGAGCACCAGCCAGCCGAACACATCCATGCTTGCAACCGCCTGAGGAGCTCCCGCGCCCATGGCAAGCTGAATGGCATACGCGATTCCCGAGCACACGCACGTCACCAGCATGCCGACGCTCGTGGCCGCAAAACTGCCGAAACGGTCGAACAGGCCCGCGACGCGCGGGGTCAGCACGTAGATCGCAACGCACACGGCGTTCAAAAGGCCCCAGAACAAGCCAGCCGCCGGCAGCACCAGCGTGCCCAGGTCGCCCTGCGTGGCGATAAGCACCGTTGCTGCGAAGGCGCAGATCAGGCCCACAAATTCGTTCCCCTTCGGCAAATGCCGCCCTATCACGCACGTGAACAGCATAACGAACACGGTGCTGAGCATCTGCAGCACGGTGGCGGTGCCGGCGTTGGTGAACGCGATGGTCATAGCGTATGCGAACTGGTCGACGAACAGCGCGGCGCCGAACACCAGGAAGAACAGCTTCACGCGTGGTTCGCTCTTCCAAATCAGCTCGAGCATGTAGCGGCGGCGTGTCACCATCACGCCGAAGAAGAACAGCGTGGCCACCAGCGATCGCATGGCCGTGGCGAACATGGGCGTGATGCCGTAGTGCGAGAACAGATGCTGGGCGCACGCGCCCGATACGCCCCACAGCCCGGCGCCTGCAAGCGCGCAGGCGATGCCGACCCAAAAAGTGCGGCGCCGTGCGGCGTTCGCCGCCTGCCCATCGGCAAGCTGCGCGTCCGTTTTCGCCATAACCCAAACCCTCCCTGATGTGCACCATCGTATGCGTTAAAATGTCGAAAGCGATTGTAGAGCAATACGTCGGCTTGTGCATTCCGCACGCGTTTTGCGCCGGCGTCGAAGCGAAGGAAGTCTTATGGCTATCAAGGAACTGGTCCACGACGAAGCGGTGCTGTCCACTCCCTGCGAGAAGGCAACGGCCGAGGATGCCCAGGTGGCGCAGGATCTGCTGGACACCATGGCGTCGCTCGACGAGGCCGCCTGCCTGCACGCCAACCAGATCGGCGTGACGCACAATCTGTTCGCCTATGTTGACGAGAAGGACAAGCAACACGTCATGTTCAACCCCGTCATCAAGCTGGGCCTGGCTGCAAGCAAGCAGGTCGAAGGCTGCTTCACCCACGAAGAGCCCATCACGGTCACCCGCTACGACCGCATCAAGGTCTCCTACGAGGAGCTGGTGGACGGCAAGCTGGTCCCCCGCAAAGGCGACTTCCGCGGCTGGGTCGCACAGCTGATCCAGCACATGGCCGACCACGGCAAGGGCAAGTTCATCTAAGCGCTTACGAGCCGAAGGGCACTCCCCTTCGGCTCGTTTTCTTTTGCGTGGTTTTGCGCTGCGTCCCCTATTGCAGCGCTCTCGATTTCGCTGCTTCGGGCTGCGAAAATGGAATCTAGCTACATATCTCAGCTGCGCGTCGCAGATTGCGCGCCCGCCCGCTTCGGCCCCTTCGCAGATTGGAACATCCCTATGAGCAACGAGCTTTCCCGTCGTCAGTTCCTTGCCGGTGCAACCGCCTTCGCTCTTGGCAGCGCCGTGTTCGGACTGCCGCGCCGCGCGTTCGCCGACGATGCGCAGGCAGGCAGTGCCATCGTCATCCTGCACACCAACGACGTCCACTGCGCCGTTGGCGAAGCTGACAAAACGGGCGCGACGCCGCTGGGGTATTCGGCACTGGCAAGCTACGTTGCCGACCGCAAAGGCGTTTTCGGCAATGGGAACGTCACACTCGTGGATGCCGGCGATGCCGTGCAGGGCAACGTCATGGGCACGCTGACGCAAGGTCAGGCGCTCGTCGACATCATGAACGCCACGGGATATGACTACGTGATTCCCGGGAACCATGAGTTCGACTATGGTATGCCGCAGTTCAACCACCTGGTTGGCAGCGCAAACGCCACGTACCTGAGCTGCAACTTCACCGATAAGCGCCCCGAGGTGTCCACGCTCATGTTCGCCCCGTACGCCATTCAGGCCTATCCGCTTGCGGGCGGCGGCACTGTGCACGTGGCATTCGTGGGGGTCACCACGCCGGCGACGCTGACGGCGTCGTCGCCGAAATCGTTCTGGCGAAGCGACGACGACCATACGTGCGTGTACGGCTTTTGCGAGGACGACACCGGTGCGGCGCTTGCCGCAGCGGTGCAAAACGCCGTGGATCAGGCACGCGCGGCGGGCGCCGATTACGTTGTGCTGCTGGCGCACCTTGGCCAGGACGGGTCTCCCGGCATCTGGCGCTCCGACGCACTGGCGAAGCGCTGCCGCGGCATCGACGTCATCATCGACGGCCATTCGCACCAGGAATATGTGCAGGTCAAACAAGACGCCGAGGGCAAAAACGTCATCATCACGCAAACGGGCACGCAGTTCTCCAGCGTGGGCCAGGTCGTCATCAACCCGGACAGCGGCACCATCTCCGCCAGCACGCCCGCCTTCGAGGCCACGCTTCTGCGCGAGGCCCGCAAAAGCGGCGATCCCGCATACGTACAGGAGGCGACGTTCGGGCGCGATGACAACGTACAGGCGGCCATCAACGAGAAGGTAGCGGATGTTGAAGCCCAAACGGGAACCGTAATCGGCGCGTCCGAAGTTGACCTGTACGCGTTCGAGGACGACGACTACACCTGGGCCGTGCGGGCGCACGAAACGAACCTTGGCGACTTTGTGACCGACGCGTACCTTTATTATGCGACGAACGCGGGCGTTATGGCCGACATCGCGTTCGTCAACGGCGGCGGCGTTCGCGCGAACCTGAACCGCGGCAATGTGACGAAGGGCGACCTCATCAACGTGAACCCCTTCAATAACCAGCTTTGCTACACCAGCGTTTCGGGCCAGGACCTGCTTGATGCGCTTGAGCTCTCGGCCAGCAGCTTACCCGAGTCCAGCGGCGACTTCCTCCAGGTTTCGGAGGGGCTGGAGTTCGTCATCCGCACCGACATCGACTCGCCCGTTTTGCGCTCGGGCAGCATGTTCGTCGGCATAGATGACGCGAAGGAACGCCGCGTGCGCAGAGCGAAGCTGCACGGCAAGGCTATCGACCCGCAAGCGACGTATACGCTGGTGTGCCACTCGTACTACCTGGTGGAAGGCGGCGGTTCGTACAGCATGCTGTGCAAGAATCCGGTCACGCTGCTGGGCTTGGATAACGATGCCCTTATGGAATACGTGCAGTTGAACCTGCAAGGCGTTATCGGGCAGCAATATGCAGGCGCCGCAGGTCAGGGGCGCATCGCGACGCAGATTGGGCCCGATCCCGACCCTGATCGGGATCCCAATCCCACGCCGAAACCCGAGCCCGAGCAGCCCGAAACGCAGCCTCCGGCGAACGACGCGAGCGACCCCAAGCCCCTTGCCCCGACCGGCGATAACGGCACCTTGAAGGCAGCATCCGCAGCCGTTGCCGCTGCAGCGGCAGTCGGAGCAGCCGCTGTCGCCACCGCCCACGCAGAAACCGAGGACGAGCGCGCATAGCCGCAGGTTAAGGCTACAAAATAGAATCCGTTCCGCTTCATTCCCCTAGCAGCTAGGCTTAGTCGGGGTATTGTCGATGGCGTTGACCCACCAGCGATCGACGTCGGGGGTGCCGAGCGCCGGCGAACCTTGGCGGCGCTCCAGGTACAGATTGGTTTCCTTCCGCCCGAAACGGATGCGGAAGCGCGACGTTTTCGCCCCCTTCTGCATTTGCCCCGGCTCCCCACGGTAGAGCACCTCGTCGATGCGAAATGTGCGCCCATCAGGCCATATGACCGCCAGCGGATCGATACGCCCCTCGTCGTTCACATGCAGCACGACGTTGACGTACATTTTGTGCACGCCTCGTCTTTCGCCGTCTTTCGTCATAAAATCCATCGCTATGGTATTATCGAACGCGCGTTCGAAAATTGCTAGCGAACAAACGATGGAGAAACGGAAAGGATTGGCGGGTGACGGATTTGCGCAAAACCTCGGGTTGCGTTATATGCATCGACTTGAAGTCGTTTTACGCCAGCGTGGAGTGCGCAGATCGCGACCTTGACCCGTTCACCACCAACCTGGTGGTGGCCGACCCCGACCGCTCCGCGAACACCATTTGCCTTGCCATCACGCCCGCCATGAAGGCCGCCGGCGTGAGCAACCGTTGCCGCGTGCGAGACATCCCGCCGGGCATCGAGTACCTGACCGCCGTCCCCCGCATGAAGCGATACATGCAGGTCAGCGGCGAAATCGTGGGCAGCTACCTTGAGCTTGTCAGCCCACAGGACCTGCAGGTGTACTCCATCGACGAATGCTTCATCGACGCTGCGCCCTACCTGCGCCTCTACCGCACCGACGCGCGCACGTTCGCAAAACGCCTGATGCGGCGCGCTTTCGAGGTTTCCGGCGTCACCGCCACGGCCGGCATCGGGCCGAATATGTTCCAGGCCAAGGTGGCGCTCGACATTTGCGCGAAGCACGCCAGCGACGGCATCGGCCAGCTTGACGACGAATCGTTCAAGCGTGAAATCTGGTTCCACCGCCCGATCACCGACATCTGGGGCATCGGGCCGGGCATCGCCCGCCGCCTGGCCAAGCACGGCGCGTACGACCTTGCGGGGGTTTGCGCCGTCAACCCCAAGGTGCTGCGCCGCGAGTTCGGCAAAAACGCCGAATACCTTATCGACCATGCGTGGGGCCTGGAGGCATGCACCGTCGAGCAAGCACGCAGCTATCGTCCGCGCGGCCATTCGCTGACCAACGGGCAGGTGCTCATGCGCGACTATAGCTGCCGCGAGGTGGAAACGCTGCTGCGCGAGATGGTGCTGGGCAGCGCGCTCGAGCTGGTGGAGAAAGGTCTATGCGCCCAGGTGGCAAGCGTGTACGTAGGGTATTCGGCCAGCAATTTCCCCCACCAATCATGGGAGAAGTGCGGGCCGTTCGGCGCTGCAGCCGCCGACGCGGGCGGGTCGGCGAAGCTACCCAAGCCCACCAACGCCGTCGACGTACTGACCGACGCCGTGCTGGAGATCTACCGCGCCCGCGTGACGCCGGGGCTTTCCATCCGCCGCGTGAACATAGCGCTGACGAACCTGATCCCCGCCGAGAAGGTGCAGCCCACGCTGTTCGACGACGCCGCGAACGAGCGCAAGCAAGCCGCCCTGTCGCGGGCCATAGTGGACGTGCGCAAGCGGTTCGGCGCGAACGCGCTGTTGAAAGCCACAAGCTTGAAGGAGGAGGCAAACGCCATGGAGCGCAACAACCAAGTAGGCGGGCATCGTGCTTAGCCCTGATCAAGCGCGCGTTGCCGCCGGCTTGCCCGCGCCGGACGTGTGGCCTGGACTGTCAGCCGACGAGCGCGAATACCGCGCGCAGATGCTCGACCGCATAGCGCAACGCGTAGCCGCCGACGGCGTGCGCGTGTCGGTCCCCTCACCCGACCGCGGCAGCCAGTTCATGCCCTTCGCAGCGCTAAAAGGCTACGAAGAAGTAATCGCCGAAGTCGAGAACGGCAACATCGAGGAAGCACTTGATGCCGCCAACGCGCAAGCCGAGGAAACATCCCTGAGATACCAACACGATGAAGTGTTCGAATCAATCAGAGAAAGGCTACGACACGGATGAAGCGCCTAGGGCTTATGCCTTTCGCAAGCTTGCGGTGACGCTCTTCGCGTTGGCCGTTCGATTGGCTTGTACATCGTCCAATCCGCAATCGACGACATCATACAGGTGGGCGCGAGTTACTTCCTGAAGCAAACTCTCATATACTTCTGGAGACATGGACACAATCGCCTCTCGCCCGCCTTTCATAACGAAAACAGGCTCCTGAGCAGCCAGAACGGTTTCGATGAATGAGGTTGTACTCTCCATCTCCTCGACGGAAACGCAAACCGGCACAAGCACCCTCCTTACGTGTGTAACTGCAAAATTCAGCGAAAGCGACTGCCATCACAGTGCTCGTGTTTATAGCAGCACCTCTGTGTACTTCCTTACTTTGGGGGCGACTCCGAGCGCCTTGGCGTATGATTGCAGTTTTGGCAGGTTCTTTTCTCGCGACGACAAATACGAGCGGAAAGCCGGCGAAAGCAGTTGAAGGTCGGGCGACAACGTGCCGCGCAACATATCGCATAAGGTGCGTTCGGCGTTATAGGCGCGCACGATGTTGCCGTATGGCGTGCCTAGTTCGATGCAACCGAGTTCGTGCAGCTGGGCGGGTGACGACTTCGTGATGATGCCCGACTTCTTCGCGGAAGACGGGTTATAGCCCCTGGGGAAAGCCATCGTGAGCGATTCGGGGGCGGAGTCGGACAAGCCAAGCAAGTAGAGCGCCGTATCATGAGAGAAAATGCCGCGAGCGAAGCGATGCTGGGCTCTCACGTACTCGTCTTCCCAGGTCTCAGGCGTGCAGTAGAGGCCGCGCTCCGTCTTGACAAGCTCGCCGCGATCCACCGCATCGGCGAGTTCGCGATTCTGGATGCCCCTTGCCTTGGCTTCCGAAGCAGTTACGTAGCCTCCATTCGCCACTGCTATCTCAACAAGCGCGTCCGTAGTCTCCTCCTCGATTTTCTATGCTACAAACTAATTAGATTTTAGCATAGAAAATCATCACCTACTCGACCTGTAGCTTTGCGCCTTCGGTGGTTATGCCGGTGGCTTGTAGCAGGCGGGCCTAGTTCGAGCATTCGAGCTGGGCCCTTGCCGTAATTAGATGCCGAACATTGCGCCGATGCCGTTGAGCACCTGCGTCATGGTTTCCGTATCTATCGATGACCCTGTTTTCTTGGTGCGACGTTTGGGGCTGCTCAAATCGATAGGGTCATTCGACCACCTCGGCTCCGACATCGCTGCCGCCCCATTCTTTACCGACTTTAGGGCCTTCCCAGCCTGCGGCAAACTCTTCCATGGTCATTCGTTTGCTCCGCGAGTAAGCTTGTTGCGGTGCTTCAAACGAAAATGTGAGAGACCGAGAAGATTCATTGACGGTTACCTTCGCAACGCTGCCGACGTCGATTCCAAGCTGATTGCACAGTTCGCTTGGAACCCGCAAGGCCTTGCTGTTCCCCCATTTGCCGAGCACTGCGTCCATAGGGCTACCTCCCAAGAATGGATATCTATGTATATCCATTATAGAAACCAGCTGCATCGGTTACAACCTCGCTTCCTTGTCCTATGCAAACGGATAGAGTCCCAGAAACTAGGCGAAAAAACGAATGCAAAGGAAACTCCGTGATTGCGAGGATCTTACGGGCTTTAGATACGTTCCGGAGACAAACGTAGCAATGGGCATCGGCTTATACTGAATTGATGCGCCCGTACTGGCTCGGTGGACGCGGCCAGTATACTATACTGAAACGTATGTTCGCTAGTAGCAATACAGATTATTTTAACTATGTCCGTTATCCTACTTGCAGTTGCACGTCTTCACCTTGCATGCCGATGGTTTTTAGTAGGTGGGCGTTGGTGGTTAGGAGGATGGCTTCTATGCCGGGGGTTTGTTCGGCGAAGGCTAGGGCTTCGTCGGCGCCCATGACGATGAGTGCGGTGGCGTAGCCATCGGCATCGAGCGACTTGTCGGCTATGACGGTCGCGGATAGCACGTCGGTTTCCGCTGGTTTGCCCGTTCGGGGGTCCAGGATGTGGTGAAGAACGCGCCCGTTGCGCACAAAGGCGCGCTCGTAGACGCCGCTGGTCACTACCGATTTCCCGCGTACGGAAACGCTGGCGAACGATGCGGCTTGCAAGCTGCCGCCCGAAGGGACGGGCGCGCGCAGGCCTACGTTCCATGCGCTGCCGTCGGGCTTGCTGCCCAGGCAGACCACGTTGCCGCCTAAGTTGATCACGCCGGTGGTTGCGCCGTGGCATTTCAGCAGATCAATCACCCTATCTGCGATATATCCCTTTGCCATGCCGCCTAGGTCGATCGTTGCCTGCGGGTCGGTGATGCGCGCCCGCGTCCCTTCGACCTGCACGTTGTGCCAATCGACATGCGCAAGCGCCTCGGCGACGGCGGCGTCATCCGGTACGACCCCGCGCTTGAAATCCCATAGGCGACACACGCCTCCCATGGTGATGTCGAACAGCCCGCCCGTACGCTCGCAATATCCCAGCGCAGCGCGCAAAACGTTGGCAAGCTCATCGCCCACGTCGACCCACTTGCCCGCGGCGGCGTTGAGCGCGAATAGCCGGCTTTCCGGATCGAAGCGGCTCAGCAGCAGCTCGTATCGCGCGCAAAGCGCCTCGACCTCGCGCAACGCGCCCGCATCGGCATCGGCCGACACGGCGCACACGGTATCAAACGCCCGAAACGTCACGGAACCAAGCTCGCGCATGTCGCGCCTCCTCCCAAGATCACGATTCGCAAACCAGCAATCACCCGCCGCGCATAGCTGGGTCCAGCCAAACAAACCCTACAGTTGTGCGGGCTGCAGAGGTTGCGCAAGTAGGTCAAATCTCGCACGTTGATCACGCGGCGGGCGGCACCAACGCAAACCCCGCCATCCGCAAACAACTCGCCCGCACAACGCCGAAAAGGGGCTTTTGCGCTCCCGCAAAAGCCCCTCTCGCACTTCTTCCCTACTTCGTGAACTTGCTCGCCGCCAGCAGCAGCGCCACGTTCACCACGCAGTCCGCCGCCAGCAGGCCGCCTACGGCCGCCATGTTCGGGCTGGCCGTGTTGATGGCCGCGAACGTGAGCACCGTCAGCACCATGACCACGGCGCCGCACGCGGCCGCCGCGCCCACCAGGTTCCAGCTCGCACGCCCGCCGGCACGCGAGATGCACGCACACATGACCTGCGACGACGCACCCAGAAGCGTGCCCAAAAACGCCGTGAAGCACACGGCCGCCAGCACGAGCGCGCCCGCACCCGGCAGCTTGCTGCTCATGGAGCCCATCTGCACGCCGCTCAAAATGCCGCTTGCGACCACCAGCAGGCACACCAACGACACCGCCGCCACGGCCCAGCCCCACAGAAACGCCGCCGCCGGCTTGCCGGCGCCCTCGACGCCCTTCGCGAACAGCGCCGCCTGCAGCACCGCGCCAGCCGCCGACACCATCAGCGTGAGCGCCGCCGCGAACAGAAACGCCACGAACGCCGAGCCGGTCAAGATCGAGCAGATCACGTCGAGCATGGGCACGCCCGACGCCGAGATGTAGTCGTACGCCAGCCACCCGGCTGCGTCCATCACCGCAAGCCCGATGCGGGCAAGTACCGCCACCACCAGCGCGATGGCGAACAAGATGGCGTACGGTCGCGCCATCGTGCGCATGGAATCCTTCATTTCCGTCACGCCCCTTCCCTACTTCGCGCCTTGCAATTCGTGCTCCACGGCCGAGGTGCCGCACAGATACCCGCCGCAGAACGCCAGCCCCACGTCGCCCATAAGCGAGCCCAGAATAGGGTCGCCGATGTAGCTGTTCTCGCCGCACGCGCCGCCGGCGGTGTGCCAGCCGGCGTACAAACCGGGGATGACCAGGCCGTTCGTTCCCATAACCTGCATCTGGTCGTTGATCAGCAGGCCGGCCTTCGTGCCGTACAGGTTGCCGCCGATGCGGCAGCCGTAGAACGGCGGCTTCCTGATGGCGTGCAGCCACTCGGGCGGCATGGGGTACATGAAGTCGTCCTCGCCGCGCTCGCAGCACTCGTTCCACTTCGCCACCGCCTCGGTGAGCACGCCGGGCGCGAAGCCCAGGTCGGCCTCCAGCTCCTCAAGCGTGTCGCGGCGCTTGAGCACGTCGGCGTCGATGGCGTCCTGCACGCCGTGGTGCCAGTCGCGGTAATGCTCGGGCACCTTGTCGATCTGCTCCAGGTCGGGCGTGATCAGCTTGCGGCAATGCTCCTGCGCGAACCCCGCTAGATGATCCTCGTAATCGGCGTCGAAGATGATGTAGCTGCGATGCCCCGGAGGCGTCATCTGGATGGTTGCCAGGTCGCCCAGGGCGTAGATGGCGTTCGCGCCGTCCTCGGCCACGCGGCTGTCCATGTAGCGAAGACGGTTACCGCAACGGTCGATGGTCAGCCACGGCTGGCGCGACAGCTGCGTCATGCCGTCGTACAGGAAGCGCGCCCACTGGCCGCCTTCCGCCTGCCAATCCACGCCGCCGTCGAAGCTGGCCGAGCTGTTGAAGCCCGACACATCGGCGCCCGCGCCCAAGCCCATGCGGAAGCACTCGCCCGTTTCGCCGCCCACCAGATAGCTCGATGCGCAGCCCATAGCCGCCGTGGGGATGTACTTCTCCAGCAGCGCCTTGTTGTTGCAGAAGCCGCCGGCCGTCAGGATGACGGCGCCCTTGGCGTGGATGTACACCTCGTGGTCGAAATCCTCGCGCGCCACTAGGCCCACGATGCGCCCCGAATCATCGCGCACGAGCGCCGTGGCCGGGCACTGGAACTTGTAGCGCACGCCGTTTTTCTGCCCGAAGGCGAACATGGCGTCGGTGGCGTCCTTCATCTTCAGCACGTGATGGTCGAGCGTGGAGTTCTTCGGCGCCACATACACCGGAACCTCGCCCAAACGCCAGCGCACGCCGCAGTCGGCCATCCAGTCCAGGCTTTTGCCGCCTTCGCTTGCGATCTTGTAGATCAGCTTCGGGTCGGCCGCGTAATGGTACTCGTCCATAGCCCAATCGGTCAGCGCCTGCGCGTCGAAGGGGTAGCTGGGGAAGGCGAAGTGCTTCTTGTTCTGGCCGGAATACCCGCCCAGGATGCCGCACATGCCCGCGGATTGCGCGTTGCCGCCGTGCAGGCCCAGGGCTTCCACGCAGATGACGTCAGCGCCCAGCTCGGCGGCACGCGCAGCCGCGTTCAGCCCGCCGCCGCCCGCGCCCACCACGCACACGTCGCACTCGTAGTCCCACGTCTCGGGGACCGCGCGCGGGGCGATGGGCGTAGCGTCGTTCGCCGGGAATGCCGCGGCGTTGTGCTCGCGGTACGTGCCGTCCGAGCCGCTGGCGTTGGTGGCGGCGCTATCGGGCACGGCGACGTTCTTCGAACCGTCGGCCGCCCAATCGCCGATGACGCCCTGCTCCACAGCCAGCGCCGCCGCGGGCATGGCCGCCGTCGCCGCCGTGCCGCCCACTACGGCGCAAGCGGCGCTGAGAAAGCCGCGGCGCGTGATGCCGCGCGCTTCGCTATCGTGCTTGCTCATGTCCTCCCCTTTCGCTAGTTGCCCGATTTCGCCTGGTCAGCAGGCACATCTGCCGCCTGCTCCAAGGCATCGTCGACGGCCTGCTTCACACCTGCGGTGGTGATGGTGGCCCCGCTGACGGTGTCGATGTCCGAGCCCTGCGCGGCCTCGATCATCTGGGCGAACGTGCCGTCGCGCACTGCCTCGAAGCCGCCGACGCTTTGCGTCTCGCCGTCCTGGGCGGTTTCCAGGCACGTGATGCGATTGTCGTCGACCAAAAGCGTGACGGTCACGCTGCCGGCCATGGCCTTGCCCGTGCCCGTGTACACCCCGTCGCGCAACGGCGTGTCGCACTTCTTGACCGGGTCGATCTGCACCACCGCGTCCCACGGATCGTCGGCGTGCATGGCCAGCTGCTCGGCGCTTGCGGCGTCTTTGGACCCCGAACCCTCGAACGATGCGCCGCAACCCGAAAGCCCCAGCACAAGCGCCGTCGCGCCGCAGGCCGCTGCTGTCGTCTTCCTCATGTCGGTCCTTCCTTTCCGAAACCGGCTTGCCCGAATGCGGCAAGCGGATCTGCGCTACTTGGCCGGGCTGCTCCAGCCTTCCGGCACCTCCCAGCTATGGCACGTGTTGCAGTACATGACCGACTGGCCGTGCACGCTATGGCAGTTGCTGCAATCGATGGCCTCGCCCTGGTGCGACCTGTGCGGGTTCACGCCCGCCTGACCGCCCCAGTTCTCCGTGGCGGCGACCACGTCGTTCCAGTCGTGGCATCCGGCGGTCGCGCACTGCTGCTTGTCCGCGGTGATCAGCTGCGGCGCCAAGCTGCCGTCGGCGTTCGTCTCAAACGACCCGGAAACCCACGCCATTCCCTCGTTGACCTGGGCTTCAAGCGTTGCCTCGTGGCACTGCAAGCACGTGACGCCCTCCTGCTGATGCGCCACGGCAAGCTGCGCGTGGGCCGCATCGCCCTCGCCGTAGTAGCCGTTCACGTAGTAGTCCATGGGCTCGTGGCAGATCGCGTTGCAGAAACTGGGCTGGTTATGCCACACGTAGAACCCGCCGCCGGCGCACACGAGCACCACGGCCACCACCGCGCACACGATGGGAGCCCGGCGGCGCTTGCCACCCTTCGCCTTCGCCTGTTCGTTCGTCTCCATCACGCCCTCCTTTCACACTTGCATGCTTTTCGTTGCACCTGTGAACGTGATGGCCGCATAGTAGCAAGATTTCTCCATCAAATGTTTGACGTTTCTGCAAATGTGTTCATTGACGCTGTGTCAACGCACCTCGTATGCTATGTCCATCGCAAGTACCCAAGGGGAAAGGGAAACGCGACGCGCGCTAAGGGGAAAACAAAGCGCGCACCTGGGAAAACGCCCGCACGCCGCGGACGCGCACCCGGGAACGCAACGCGCACGGCTCACAACGGCGCAACGAACGCGCACCAGGGGGAGGTGGCACGGATGAGCGACGAAAGGCGGCAGCAGATCGTCGATGCGGCGCGGCAGCTCTACGAGGAGCAGGGGCTGTCCGCCACGACGGTGAAGGACATCAGCGAGCGCTGCGGCGTGGCGCGGTCGCTGTTCTACCACTACTTCCGCAACAAGCAGGAGGTCACCTCCGCAGTCATCGATGACTTCGTGAACGACTACATCGAGTCGCTGCAGTTCTGGAACGAGCACCGCACCCCCGGCGATATCGAGGGCAGCCTGGCAGGCGTGGTCACCGTCATGCGCGTGGGCGTCTTCGAGCACTCCAGCTTCCGCCGCGCGCTCGACACGCACGAGAACGCGTCGCTGTACCTGGAGTTCATCAACCGCGTAGCCGACCGCATGGCCGCCTACTTCGTGGAAACCACCGTGCAAGACTACGCGCAGAGCCACCCTATCGACATCGATCACGTCTACGAGACGTTCTACATACTGATCATGGGCATCTGCGGCTACGTGCGAACGCACCGCGACGCGCCCGACGAGGTGCTGCGCGACATCATCGCGCAAACGCTTCACATGGAGCGCGAAATCAAGCGAAAACCGGTGCAAAACGGTTAACGATCACCAGCCAACAAAGGGAACAACCAGGCAAAACGCCTGGTGGAAAGGGCATCGCAAGCGGCCCCGGGCATTGTACGCCCGAAATGCCGGATGCGAGAGCGTATCGACTCAAGGGAGGTCATCATGTTGTTCCAAGTCTACGGCGATACCGCCGTCTACCAGTGGATCGGATGGGTGGTGGTGTTTCTCGCGCTCATCGGGTTCAACGAGATCGCACGACGCACGAAGGCCGGCGGCATCACCTGCTTCCTGGTGATTCCCGCCATCCTGACCGCTTACTTCATCGCCATCTACGCCGGCGCCGCCGCCGGTGCCGACTGGGCGCTGAACAACCCGACGTACCTGTATATGAACAGCTGGTTCCACTACGCGAAACTCTACGCGGCGACCGCCGGATGCATCGGCTTCATGATCTTGAAGTACCACTGGGGCAAGCTGGGCAACGCTGACTGGTTCAAGTGCTTCCCGTTCGTGATCGTGGCCATCAACATCCTGATCGCCGTGGTCAGCGACTTCGAAAGCGCCGTGCGCGCGTTCGGCACAACGTGGGTATCCTCCGAGGGCGTCACCCTGTACGGCGGCTGGCACAACGTGTTCAACGGCATCGCTGGCCTTCTGAACATCTTCGTCATGACCGGCTGGTGGGGCATCTACACGTCTAAGAAGAAGCAGGACATGCTGTGGCCCGACATGACGTGGGTGTTCATCATCTCCTACGACATCTGGAACTTCTGCTACACCTACAACTGCCTGCCCACGCACTCCTGGTACTGCGGCCTAGCGCTGCTCCTGGCCCCCACCGTGGCCGGCATGCTGTGGAACAAGGGCGGCTGGATCCAGAACCGCGCCTACACGCTGAGCCTGTGGTGCATGTTCTGCCAGGTGGTGCCCATGTTCGCCAACGACTCCATCTTCGCCGTACAGTCGGTGAACAACCCCGACGTGAACCTGGTCGTCAGCGTGCTGGCGCTGGCCGCGAACGTCGCCGCCGTGGGCTACGTGGCCTACCGCGCCAAGAAGCTGGGCGTCAACCCCTACAAGCACGAGGTGTTCGTAGGCACGAAGGACTACGAGAAGGCAATGGCTCGCCGCGAGGACGTGGCTGCATAACAGAAGCCATACCGTAGGCACATATTCCCCCAGCGTAAGGGCCCAGTTCGAGCATTCGAGCTGGGCCCTTACCACGATTAGATGCCGAACATAGCGCCGATGCCATCGAGCACCCGCGTCATGGTTTCCGTATCTATCGATGACCCTGTTTTCTTGGCGCAGCGTTTGGGGCTGCTCAAATCGATAGCGCGTATTTGCTCTAAGCATACGCATCCATGTACGGCATTGCCGCTGGCGATCTCTATATGTAGGGGATGCCCGTTAACCGTCGATGTAATGGGACACACTACGGTAAGGCTCGAGAGAACATTATTGAAATATCCAACGGATACCACCAAAGCGGGCCGCATCTTCTTCGGCTCATGTCCAAGGGTGGGATCGAAATTAACTTCGATGATGTCGCCTTGTTCGTATAGGGTCATTCGACCACCTCGGCACCAAGATCGCTGCCGCCCCATTCTTTACCAACTTTAGGGCCTTCCCACCCTGCGGCAAACTCTTCCATGGTCATTCGCTTGCTCCGCGAGTAAGCCTGATGCATAGCTTCAAACGAAAACGTGAGCGATCGAGCCGATTCATTAACGGTTACTTTTGCAACGCTACCGACGTCGATTCCGAGTTGACTGCACAGTTCACTTGGAACTCGCAAAGCCTTGCTGTTCCCCCATTTGCCGAGCACTGCGTCCATAGGGCTACCTCCCAAGAATGGATATCCATGTATATCCATTATAGAAACTAGCTGCATTCGTTACAACCTCGCTTCCTTGTCCTGCGCAAACGGATAGAGGCCCAGAAACTAGGCGAAAAGCCAGATGTACAGGAAACTCCGTGATTGCGAGGATCTTACGGGCTTTAGGTACGCTCCGGAGACAAACGTAGCAATGGGCATCAGCTTATATTGAATCGATGCGCCCGTACTGGCTCGGTGAATACAGTGAGTATACTATATTGGAACGCATGTTCGCTAGTAGCAATGTAGCTTTTCGCGCTGCAGTCAAGGTCTACGGTTGCTCACGGGAACGAAGGACTACGACAAGGCATAGCGTATGGTATGGGAAGGCAACCCAGAACGAGTTATGGAAGTTCATGGACAAAACGTCGCGTGCCGCAAAGCTGTTTTGCGACGCAAAGGCAGATCAGAAGCACAATCTTCCGACCTGCCTTTGTTCATTTATGAGGGGAAACGTGTTCGAAAGCCTCAGCGTTGTCCCAAGGAGCAGTTCCAATAAGTGCGATTTCATCAAAAGATTGCAACGCACACAATGCTCAACGGAAGACGCTTCAACGTTAATGTGATTATCGCTCTTTGCCAAGATTGAATGCTGGGCACTCTCTTAACGCGATGAGTAAAGTGCTAGTCAAGGCTAACTGGTAAAGCAACCGAGCATCCATCGCTCGAAACATCTCCACCCTCTGGTGGTGATTCGAGTGTATTTCCGTTCGAGGAACTGCCGTTTGCGATAGTCCCCTGGCCACCGCTTTGGGAAGCATATGACTTTTCAACCAGTTTTAAGTTGCTTGCATTGGCTACAGCTTCATCGCTGGCACTAGAGCGCTCACTCATCTCAACAGGAAGCGAATTGTCACTGGAGTCGGCAACTGTCTCTTTCGACTTGCTGACATTTGTCTCAGCTGATTTTGAAATAACTGATTCCGACCCAAGACCAATCGATGATTCTGGAACAAATTCTGGTTTGGTATAGTAAGTTGCTTTCGGATGTGGATTCAACGGTACTTCTTCGCAGCGATACCGCTTGCCATGCTCATCGTAAAGATAGACTGGAAAGCCAGCTTCAGTGGTAAGCGGTATATTCCATTCTTTCCCAATGGTCACCGAGTGTAGGTTAGGGCAATTTCCAACAAGATCACGATACAAATTTAGATTTGGTAAGCTGGTAGTGCGGGCGGTAAGATTAATTGTTTCGAGACTTTCGCAATTAAGACAAAGATACGAGAAATTGCAATTTGTTAAATCGAGGTTAGCTAAATCAAGATGCTTTAGCTTTTTACAGTCACCGAATGCATAATACATATTAGGTCTTGAGTCAGAAAAAACAGATAAATCGATAGACTCCAGTTTATAGCAGCATCTAAAAGTCTGTTCCATATGCTCAAGATTCGAAGCAACAAACCCAGAAAAATCAACTGAAATCAAATTATGGCAATCCCTAAACATTGCATACATTTGTTTTAACTTCGAGGCATCAAGTCCCGAAAGGTTGGCATACTTAAGACTTGTACATCCATCGAACATGCATTGCATGTCCAATACGTTTGATATATCAAGTGCCGAAAGGTCAATAGATTCCAGATTCAGACACCGATTAAACATCCACCTCATATCGATTAGATTTGGTGTATTCCAGCTTGAAAATTCAACTGACCTTAAACTGGTACAACCATTGAACATTTCACTTATAGTGCTACAGCTACTCATATTTAAATTAGCAAGATCTACAGATGTTAAGTTCCGACACAATCGAAACCATTGCCTTGTTGTTTTGGGACGAATGCCTGAATCTAGAACCTCTATAGTAGTGATGTTGCCATGCTCGTCGAATATACCTTCCTTGTTCTCAATACCGGTAATGACCTCTTGTACGAGACGTCCATCATATGAGGTGTTTTTGGTAATTGTCTGAGGGTCTACATTGCGTTTGTAGAGCCCGGCATAACCATCTTGGTAAACAACAGCAAATGCAGGCCAGTTTTCGTTTTCTGCTGGAATATAGGAAAAAGTGAAGTCAGTAAGCTTGTTAGTTCCCTCTTGGAATTGTTCGAGAACGCTCTTTTCTAGCAGTTTGCCATCATTGAGGGACCAGTTCACATTTAATGCAGTTCCGGCAGCAAGTTCCACGAAGTTCTTAGACAGCTTGAAGGACTTATTCTCAATAGAAAACCAATCCTCATCACCTGCCGTGCTTAAAGGCAACGACGCCTTAATGGAGACAGGAACATCCCGAGAACCAGCACGAACATTATCTAGGATGTAGTCCTTCTCGCTATTGTTTGTAATTTGCCAGTTGGTAGGCGCAATCACATTGCCATTGGCGTTAACTGTAAAGACCACCTCTGTGGGAACTACGATTTCGAGCTGGTTTTCTTCCCCTGCTGCAAGGGCAGTAACGGGGCTGGCAAAGGTGCATAGGAACGCGAAAAGCATTGCGCCGACCGAAAGGTTCGCCGCGAATGCTTTGAGGTGTTTATGCGTCTTTGCCATCGGCGATCTCTCTCCCGCTTTCATCATCTTCATGTTTGATTGCCCAGGCCATCAGCCCGGCTGCTGCAACACCTGCAAATGCGAGCGTTGCCCATGGAGCGGCGTCTCCCGTTGTTGCTAGGAAGCCACTTGGGGTTTGGTCGTTGTTGGGATTGCTCTGCTGAACGACAACGACCTCGGTCTTCTGTCCCCAATCGGAGCCGGCGACGATAGTCACCTTGGTGGTGGCCGTATCCTCACCGGTGACTGCTTGTGCGTTCGCTTCGACGGGAACGAACGCGAGCGCCCCGGCGACCAGCACCGGGGCGACTATCGTCGCCATGCAGCTATGTATAGCGTTCATGGCAAAGGTCCTGTCTATTTGCCGTAGGCGAGGGTCCAGGTTACTTTCGCGACGTCGTTAACAGCGGAAATATCTTTAGTCAGATTTGCCACTTTTCCGGTAGGCGTGAATATAACTTTGTCCTTATCGTCCGCCGCGCCTTGGGGCTCCATAACCCATTTAAGATCATCGGTCTCTCCGTTCAGCCCATATACGTCTTCATTGTTGAACGTAGCTGACCAGGAATTATTACCCAATGCTTGATTCTTCTCCATTGCGTCGTTGCTGACAAGAAGCCACGGCTCGCTACCAATGCTTACAATCGCGACTTTCTTCACATGGATTGGGAAAATGGATTTATTCTCGATAACAAAATCGGCAGCTTTTAGAGTGCCGTCTCCGTGGGCGGCAAAGGCAAGTTCCGTAGGAATCGAAAAGTTCAGCTGCGGATCGCTTTCACCCCCGGCAACTTTGATAGTAATTTTAGTATCAGCAGTATTTGCGTCTGTATAGCTTCCGTCAGCCGCAAAAGCCAAACTAGGCGCGAATGCGCTTGCTGCAAGAGCGAGGCCGCATGCTGCTGCCACAACGTTTTTCTTGATTGACATTATCTTGTTCCTTTCTCCCTTTGCACTTTATCCGAAACGCAGACAGAGCCCGCGATTTCCCTAATAGGATGTTCGACTATTGCGCCTCTACGATTTGCACCACTACTGCCTGTGCGTTGCCGGAGGCCTTGCCCGATTCTTTATCCACCGCTTTAACGGTGACGGTTGCTTCTCCAGCGTGAGCGCCTTCGACTTCAACCCACTCGACGGTTTTGCCAGCTTTGACGATGCCGGACTCATAGAGCGTCTTACCGTCCTGTTCCAAGGTGAATCTCTGATCGAAGCGCGAGTCTTCGTCGTTGATAACGTTTACGCGAACCTTGCCGTCCTTGAGCTCGGGTTTTGCGGCAACGGATATGGTCATGCGGCTTTCTTCAGCCAAGCGGTTGAGCTCGGCTTGGATCTCCTCGTCGGTCATGCCTTCGTAGGAAGTAATCTTGGCGCCTCCTTCTTCCTTGGGCTCGACGAAGGTTTTGTACGCGTACGCGCCGGCGCCCAGGAGGAGCAGAGCTACGAGGATAACGAGGATTGCTTTCGCAACCTTCTTTTTAGTGCTGCTGCCGTGCTTGCTCTGAGCCATTGTGTCGTCCTCCCGCCATCGCGGTGTCGGGCGGCCAGTTCAGGATTTCCGGGCCGCGGTGAATATGTATTAAGCAAGCACTCTACTGAGGGGTTTTGCGAATGTCAACCCTCCCCCCAGCTGAAATGGTATGCGAACATATCAAATCGATGAGTTAATTGCTGTTATATGCGGTTCACCAGGTGTTCTTTTCATATATTGTTTCGATTGGCTAATTTATAATTGCGCGTCGGACGTCCCTCACGGTTGGCACGTTTTCTAGGGTCCATCCCTGTTTGCTTCATGTGAGAGATTTGCGCTTGAGAGGGTGTATCGCAAATAGAGAGACCCCCATTTTCGCAGTTCAATTACTGCTATGATGACGGGGGTCCTTCATGTTCGATTGAGTATTGGGTAGCAAGGGCTTCTTCGCAATTTGGGGCCTATCGAAGCCCTTCACCGATGTATTTCGCCGGTTGCCTCGTCGTATTGCAAAACGAGGACTCGGCCGTTTTTGACGGCATTTCCATCGATGTAGTAGCAGGAGGCGCCGTCGCGCCATACTCCGCGATAGCCGCGGTATTTCGCCGTTTCTTTCGCTTATAGCTGCACCAGGGTGCTGAGCAGTTTTAGACCGTAGAGGGTGATCACGACGCCGCAGATGCGGTTCACCCAGGTAAGGGCGCGTGCGTTGATCTTGCTGCCCAGGCGGTTCGATACGAGGGCCAGCGCGTTGAACCAGACGAAGCTGGCGGTTGTGAAGCCTGCGATGAAAAGCGGGTCGCTGCCTGGGGGAAGCGTGGCCCTGAACGCGCCTAGCATGATGGTCCCGTCGACGATTGCCTGCGGGTTCAGCCACGTCACCACGAAGGCTGCGAGGATGATCTTCGCGAAGGGCTGGTTCATGTCCTTATCGCAGGATAGGTCCGCTTCCGACCTGATGAGCCCCACGCCTATGCATACGACCAGCAGGCCGCCAAGGCCCAGCACGATGCTCCTGAGCCACGGGAGGGCGTCCATCAGCGCGCCGGCGCCGAAGAAGCACGCCAGGGCCATCGAGACGTCCCAGAACACCACCACGAGCGCGGTGGCCATGGCACGGCCCAGCCTGTGGCTCAGGGCGCTGTTGATGACGAACAGGTTCTGCATCCCGATGGGCGCCAGATACGCCAGGCCCAGCGTCAGTCCCTGGATGAACACGGATAGCAAGCTCACCGATATCCCTTACCGCCCAAGCAAGGCCCTGGGCATCGCGAGGTGTACGACGCTGCTGATGATAGCGTATGAGCGCGCAAGCGGGGCGCGGGGCGCGGGGCCGAGTGTGGCGAGCGCGGGATGCCGGGGCGGCGGGAACGAGATGCGGAGGTAGCGGGAACGCTGCTTCGCCATCGATTTCAATCGGCGCTAATCTTCAGTGTATCGGTGTAATGTTCAATTTCTTCTGAAGATTAGCTATGCGGATTGAAGATTAGGAGGGGTCTCGGAGAGTCGCTGCCAAAAATTGCGCGAGTGCGTGTAAATGAGAGCGCGCTGCTGGTCAACCTGGGCAAAAAGCACTCCTAGCGCACTAAAATGCATGGTTAAATCCCTTGTTATCAGGACACTTTCGCAATAGGAAATAAATCAAACGCTCAGCCAGGTCTAAGAACACGCACTCGCACGTTTTTTGGCAGCAAACGGGGCAACCCTACCGGAACGCAGATGCGATAGCGAAATCGCACAGGCGAAGCTGCCATTGCATTAGGCTGCTTGCGTCCCAGCAGACACATCGCCCCTCACGAGCGGTCAGCGCGAGCGCGCCTCCGTCCCTGCTCGCGGCACAACACGGAGCAAGCGAGAAGCGGCAGCGGCAAGGGCTTGCCCCGCCGCCTCTTGGATTACAGTTGCCAGGTTTCGGTTTCCCTTTGCAGGGCTACCATTCGGGCGAATTGGCCGTCGGCGGCTTTCAGTTGCGCGGGCGATCCCTGCTCGACGACTTGGCCGTCTTTGAGGACCACCACTTTGTCGACGGCTTCGACTGTGCGCATGCGGTGCGCGATCACGATGACCGTTTTGCCTGCTAGCAGCCTTGAGAGGGCCGATTGCACCTTGGTTTCGTTCTCCACGTCAAGCGATGCCGTCGCCTCGTCGAGCAGCACGATGGGCGCGTTCTTCAACAGCGCACGGGCGATCGAGATCCGCTGACGTTCGCCGCCGGAGAGCTTGGAGCCGTTCTCGCCGATTTTCGTGTCGTAGCCCTGCGGCATGCGGCTGACGAACTCGTCGCAGTTCGCGGCGCGGGCGGCGGCCAGCACCTCGGCGTCGGTGGCGTCGCGGCGGCCAAGGCGGATGTTGCCCATCACCGTGTCGTCGAACAGCAGCACGTCCTGGAACACGATGGCGTAATCACGCAGCAGCGTTTCGGGATCCACCGTGGACACGTCGACGCCTCCCACGCGCACCGTGCCGCCCGTGGCATCCCAGAACCGCGCGGCCAGGCGCGCACAGGTTGACTTGCCCGAGCCCGACGGCCCCACCAGCGCCGTCACCTGGCCTTCCCGCGCGGTGAAGCTCACGTCGGCAAGCACGCGCTCCCCTGCTCGCCCTTCGTCGCCGGCGCTGTAAGAGAACGCCACGTGGTCGAACTCGATGTCGTGGCCCGCCGGCGCGAACTCGGCCGCGCCCGAGGCCATGGGCTCCTCCATAATCGAGCGCATGCGCGCCGCTGACGTCTCGGAGGCGAACAGCTCGCTGACCAGCGCAAGCGCCTGATCGAACGGGGCGTAGACGCGCGAAATCACCAGCAGATACGCGAACATGACCATGAAGTCGATCTGACCTGCGGCGACAAGGGCCGCGCCCGTGATGAGCGTGGTGGCTATCCCCAAGCGCAGGATCGCGTACGCCGTGTTCACCAGCAGGCCGTTGATCAGCTCGCCCTTCGCGCATTCGCGCTCGGTGGCGTCGATCGTGGCGTTCAGGCCCGCCAGGTAGTGCCGCTCCTGGTTGGTGGCGCGGATCTCGCGCACGCAGTCAAGCGTCTCCTGGATGCCCTGCGTCACCTTCAGCTTCGCCATCCTGTTACGATCGAACACCGGGTTCATCGGCTTGCGCGTGGCGAATAGCAGGGCAAAAGCCACCGGAACGCTCCAAAACGCGGCGATCGAAAGCTGCCAGCAGAAGAACAGCGAGCCCACGAACACGATGGACGTCGAGATCACGGCGCCCCACAGCTCGCCGAGCACATGGCTGTAGGCATGTTCCATGACCTGCACGTCGCCCATGATGGTTTCGGTCAAATCCGCCAGGTCGCGCCGCCCGAAGAACGAAAGCGGCAGTTTGCGCAGACGCTCGGCGATCTCGATGCGCTGGTTGCCGCATTCCTCGTAGTAGATGCAGTAGGAGTAGTAATACTGCTGCCAGTTGGACAGCAACAGCGCCGCGAAGAACACCGCAAGGCCTATGGCAAACGGCGCCGCGCCCGGCAGGTCGGCGCCTTCGGTCAGGTGTTTCACGAACCCGTCCATCACCAGGAACAGAAACGCCATGCCGGCCATGGTGACCAGGTTCGTGACGCAGGTCCAGAACACGCCGCGCTTCACGCCGGACATACCCTTGTCGGAAAGGAAGTACTTTTTCTTAAACGAGGCGAACATCATGCCTCACCCCCCTTCATGGCGGCCGCTTCCGTTTGCGCGCCCGCTATCTTCCAGCTTGCGGCCTGCTCGTAGTCGGCCCACATGGATGCGTACAGCCCGCCAGCTTCGACCAGCTCGGCATGCGTGCCGCGCTCGGCCACGCGACCCTGGTCGAGCACCACGATCTGGTCGGCACCCACCACCGTCAAGAGCCGGTGGGCGATCATGATCACCGTGCGGTTCTCGGCCAGCTTCGCGAAGGCGCGCTGGATGAGGGCCTCGTTCTCGGGGTCAGCGAACGCCGTGGCCTCGTCGAGCACCACGATGGGCGCGTCCTTGAGGATCGCGCGGGCAAGGGCTACGCGTTGCACTTCGCCGCCCGACAGGTACGCCCCGCCGGCGCCCAGGCGCGTGTCGATGCCTTGCGGCAGCTTCGCCACGATGTCGTCGCATTGCGCGGCGTGCAGCGCTGCCAGCACCTGCTCGCGCGTGGCATCGGGCCTGGCTGCGCGCACGTTTTCCTCAAGTGTTCGGTTGAAAAGCTGGTTGGTTTGGAAGACGAACGCGATTTTATCCATGAGCTCGTGCGGGTCGGCGTCGCGCACGTCCACGCCGCCAACGAGCACGCGCCCGGCGGTTGCGTCCCAGAAGCGCGGGACCAGGCTTGCGCACGTCGACTTGCCGCCGCCCGACGGACCTACGAGCGCGAGGGTCGTGCCGGCGGGGACTTCGAAGCTGACGTCATCGAGCGCGTTGACTTCGGCACCCTCATAGGCGAACGAAACGTGCTCGAAGCGCACGTCGCCGCCTTCGAATGGACGCGGGTTCGCGGGGACCTCGAGCGGTTCCGCCTCCAGGATCGCTCGCACGCGGCCAAGGGAATCGCCCGCCATCTGCGACGCTTCGCTCATGAACATGAGCTTCGCCATGGCCGTGGGGATGACCGCCGAGAAGATGGCGTAGAAGGCGAAATCGGCAACGAAGCTCGCGAAATCCGCTTCGCCAGGCGCCAGGATAAGCGCCACGGGAAGTAGGAACACCATCAGGCCGTTAAGCACCGACAACTGAAAGACCTGCGGTTTTCGGCAGAACGCGCCCGCGTAGTCCTGCGCCATGCGCGCGTAGTCGGCGATGGCATCGTGGAACGCCTTGAAGGAGTGCACCGTCTGTTGAAACACCTTCACCACGGGGATGCCGCGCACGTATTCGGTGCCGGTTTCGTTCATGCGCACAAGCGCCCCCATGTAGCTTTTCATGAACTCCATGCCCTTGCCGGACATCATGGTCATGAGACAGCAGACCGAGATTACGACCGCGACCAGGCACGCAAGACCAAGGCGCCAATCGAAGGCGAACAGCAGCGCGAGCATGCCGACCACCATGGCGATCGAGCCCGCTGCGTCGGGCAGCACGTGCGCGAGCAGCGATTCGGTGCTGGCGGCGCAGCCGTCGATCACGCGGCGCAGCTCGCCGGTTGCGTGCGTGTCGAAGTAACCGAGCGGCAGGCGCATGAGGTGCTCGGTGGTTTGCTTGCGCATGTTCGATGCCGTGCGGAACGCGGCCAGGTGCGTGCACATGAGCGCGAGGAAATAGGCCGCGATCGAGGCGACCGCGCCGCCGATGGCCCACCAGCCGTACGCGGCGATGCCTTGCGCGGCCTGCCAATTCGGCGCGACTTCGATGAGGTCGCGCGCGACAAGCCAGATGCACACGTAGGGCACGAAGCCGAGCAGCTGCGACACGGCGCTGAGCGCCAGGCCGAGGTACGTGAGCGG
>CAKTWI010000016.1 GCA_934630815.1 uncultured Senegalimassilia sp. | reverse complement strand
GCAGCATGCCTCCCCGCCATAAAAAACCTCCCATTCTCGGACTTTACTTCCAGTCCAAGAAATGGGAGGCAGTTCAGCCTGAACCTTGCCCGATGATTCGAGCGCGGTTCGGGCAAGGCCCTATCGTTTGGTGAATCCCCTGGTCGGCTAGTTGGGAAAGTTGCTACGCACTGTCGCACATATCCCCTGGCCATCTAGCCCAGAAAGCCGTTATGCGCCGTCGCGCATGGCTTTGAGCTTTTCCAGAACATCCGGTTTAATCCGGTCACCGAGCGTGCGCTTGAGCGCCACCTTCGGCGTTTCGTCGAGGTGCACGTCCTCGTAGTACATGCCCACCTCGCGCGAAAACCCGTTGGCCGACATGCGGTCGATGCCGCCGCCGAACACGGTGTCCTGAATGGTGGCGTCGGACGTGACCACCATGGTTTCGACGTTGCGCACGCGCGCGTCGTGAGCGAGCTTTTCGATGACCTTATCGGCCGAGGTACCGGCGGGGCTGAACATGATGCGCACCCCGCCGATGGTCTCCACCTCGCCGGTGGAGAACTGGTTGTCGCCGCCGTCGAATACGATGACGGCCTTGTATTCGCGACCGGCGAAGTTGATGACGTCGTTGATCAAACGCTCGCGCGCCGTGTTAAACGCATCGTCGGTATAGTCGGGATGCGCGAACGCCTCTTGGTAACGCGACCCCGAACGCAACACGTTATAGCCGTCGACCAGCAGGATCTTCTTACGCTGCTTAGCCATCACGCATCCCTCCTTTCATGTATTGCGCATTACAGGTTCGCGAAAAGTCAGCGTGAACAGGGGACGGAGGTGTGTTCGCGAAGAATACTTGTAAGCCAATCGATGCAAGTCTGCCATAGTTAGCACGAATCCGCCAAAGTCAGCACAGGCGCTTGCACACCGTCTTCGTTAGGACAGAGGAACAGGAGCCCGTGAACAGGGGACGGAGGTGTGTTCACGACAAAGACTTGCACATCCCTAAAGGCAAACCGTGAACACACCTCCGTCCCCTGTTCACGTCGGCCTTTGGGCCATGCCCGTGCAGCTGAAGTCGACGTTTCGGGGTGCGAGAGCGCCCCGAAACGCCGAGCGGTGCGACTGCCGTTAGGCGGTGTGGATGTTCTGGCGCAGCCACTCGTACATGACGGCGGTAGCTGCCTGTGCCACGTTTAGGCTGGCCACTTCGCCTTCCAGCGGCAGCTTCGCGTACATGTCGCAATGCTCGAGCACCAGGCGGGACACGCCATCATGCTCGTTGCCCAGGACGATGGCGATCTTGCCCTTCAAGTTCGCGTTCCACACCAAGTCGTCGGTGTGCTCGGTTGCGGCGCACACCCAGAAGCCCTCCTCCTGCAAGCGGTGGATGCTCTGCACGATGTTGGACACCTGCGCCACGGGCACGTGCGTGATGGCGCCCGCGGAGCTTTTGTACGTGGAAGCCTCGACACGTGCGCTGCGCTTGTTGGGGATGATCAAGCCCGATGCGCCCACGGCCTCGCAGGAGCGGCTGATGGCGCCCAGGTTGCCCGCGTCGGTGAGGTGGTCGCACAGGACCACGAGCGCGCGGCCGTCGTGCTCTTCGGCGTAGCTGTTGGCGACGTCGACCACCTGGCCGATGCCCACGTAGTTGAACGGCGCGGCCTCGGCCATGACGCCCTGATGGCTACCGCGAGCGGACTTCTGGTCGAGCTCGTCGCGCGGCACCTGGATGACCTTCACGCCGTTGCGCTTGGCCTTGCGCATGATGTCCTCGATCATGGGGTCGCGCTTCATGTAGTCGCCCATAAGGATACGGCGCATGGGCACGCCGGTACGGAACGCCTCGATGACGGGGCGCTTGCCTTCGATGTAATCAGCCATGTGATGGGGCCTTTCGGTTCTGCAAGATAACGTAGATCGATTGCGCTATTGTACCAGCCGCTGCGCACGCGGGCCTCCCGCAGCGCCAATCGCCGCAAGACCCCCATGCACCGAATTCCCACCGTCAACATGTAAATCGAAAGCCAGGCTGCCGAGGGAGCCTGGCTCGGTTCAGGAGTCGTTTTCGGGATATGCTAGCGCATGTTGGCGGGCCAATCGCCGTTCGCGGAATCATCGCCGCCCGAAGCGCCCTTGTGCGCTTCGTCATCACGGCTCGCACCGCGTGCGATGCGCGCGCCGGCGTGGCGCTGATGCCGCTCGGAATCGCCACCGTGCAGGAAAACCCCCGACAACACATCGCCCGCACGATGCAGGCCGCGGGCGATGCGCGGCGTCAGGTCGGCCTCGGAAGTGGTGCGCCAATCGAAGTACACGCTCCAGTAGCGCAGCGCCACCACGGCGAACACGCACGCGATGCCCGCAAGCGCCAAGGGGCACCCGAAGCGCGCCAGCACCACGTACACCGCCGCGCCACCAAGCCCCGCAACGGCGTAATAGTTGCTGCGTTGGAACACGCCGGGCACTTCACCGACGCAAATGTCGCGGATAGCGCCGCCGCCGACAGCGGTGATGCCGCCCATGATGACCGACAGCACCATGCCCTGCTCGAAGGCCACCGCCTTCGAAGCGCCGGCCAGCGCGAACAAGCCGACCGACAGCGCATCGGCCAGGAAGACCGTTGCCTCGAGATGCTTGAAGATGCCGCGGAAGTAGAACACGAACGCGCAGATGAGGATGCAGGTGACGATAAGGTCAGGATGCGCGGTGAAATACACGCCCGTCCCCTGCATGAGCGTGTCGCGCAGCACACCGCCGCCGTAGCCCGTGATCAAGCCGCACACCACCGTGCCGATAATGTCGAGCTTGCGGTCGCACGCGAACAGCGCGCCGGTGAGCACGCCGGCGATGACGCTGAAATAGTCGATGCTCCACGGCACCGTGAGCACCGGCGTGTCGGCGAAGATCCCCTGCAGCCAAGCTTCCATGTGAACCCCTTTTCAGCCGCCGGTGGCAAATGCGGGCTGCGCAGCCGCCAACGATGCGCGCGTCAGGGGCGCGCACATCGGCAGGCCGCTCCGCGGGAGCCCGAGACCCTCGGCCTTGCACGCCATGAAGAGCCCGAAGCGCATGAGGCCTCGACCTCACGCTCCGCGAAGCACCCAAGACGCGAACGTCCGCCCTGGACGCGCGGCCTTTCGCCCGACCGCATGCCCACGACGCCGACGCAGCGCCGATCGCCACCTTATTCCCCCGTTCGGCGCAGGCGCCCTCATTTCGCCCCGCCGAACGTGAAAGCGGGCGCGCCAAAGGGGGCGCGCCCGCTTCGCTTTCTAGCGACTATGAAACCATATCGGAAGGCAAATTACCAGGGACGACATGCCGCAACGAGCTCGCTCTGAAGCAACCGACTCGAAGTTCTCGCCGCCCCATTCCTAAGAGCCTGAAGATACGGCAACGCAGAAAGAGACGTCCCCGCAATAGCGTCAGCATCCTCGTATCATTTCGACTCAATCACCCAAGGGATGCATCGAACGCGACGTTGAACACAGGACGGCTCCAGATTTACTCCTCCCCTGTGCCCTTCACGTCAACGCTGCCCGCAAGGACGGCGCGATAGTCGGCCAGGTTCTTCTGCAAAAGCTGGGGGACGTCCAGCTCGTAGGGGCAGCGGGCGGTGCAGGCGTAGCACTCGGTGCAATCCTCGATGGCGTTCATACGCTGCTGCCACTCTTCACCGAGCCATCCCTTCGACGGCGCGCGGCGAATCATGAGCGACATGCGGGCGCACTGGTTGATGACGATATCCTGCGGGCACGGCATGCAGTAGCCGCAGCCGCGGCAGAAATCGCCGGCAAGCTCGGCGCGCTCGGAGGCGATGAACGCGCGCATCCCTTCGTCAAGCTGCGGCGTTTCGGTCATGAACGCAAGCCATTCGTCAAGTTCCTCCTCGCGCTGCACGCCCCAGATGGGCAGCACGCCCGGGAATTGTGTCATAAACGCCATGCAGGCGCGGGCGTTGTTGAGCAGGCCGCCGGCCAGGCCCTTCATGGCGATGAAGCCGACATTGCGCCGCTCGCACAGGGCCACCAGCTCAAGCTCGCGATCGGAGGCAAGGTAGCTGAGCGGGTACTGCAGCGTTTCGTACAGGCCGCTTTCCACGCATTCGAAGGCCACCTCGAGCTTATGCGCCGTCACGCCGATATGGGCGATTTTTCCCTGCTCCTTGGCATTGAGCATGCACTCGTACATGCCGGTGCCGTCGCCTGGCTTGTAGCACTGGTCGACGCAATGGAACTGGTACAGGTCCACATGATCGGTGCGCAAAAGGCGCAGCGACGTTTCCAGATCCTCCCAAAACGCCTCGGGGGTGCGGGCCTGGGTTTTGGTGGCGATGGCGACCTTGTCGCGCATGCCCTCGAACGCAAGGCCGACGCGTTCCTCGCTGTTGGAGTACGCGCGCGCCGTGTCGAAGAACGTCATGCCGCCCTCGAACGCGCGACGAAGCAGCGCCACGGCGTCCTGCTCGGAAACGCGCTGAATCGGCAGCGCCCCGAACGCATTCTGCGGCGTGACGATACCGGTAGATCCCAACGTAACAGTGCGCATAAGCGCTCCTCTCTCCACTAGCAACCATAATCGCGAACAGGGGACGGAGGTGTGTTCACGTAAACGAACGGGGAACGCAACGGCGTTCATCGCCCGCTCCCCCGCGGGATGAACAGGCTGAACAGGGGACGGAGGTGTGTTCACGGGTAACCTCCATTATCCCGAATGGCTAACGTGAACACACCTCCGTCCCCTGTTCACTCGCCCCCGCTCACGCTCATCTCTCGAAAAAAGGCCCGCCCTCCGTTGAGAGGGCAGGCCGAAAAACCTAGCTGTTATTCTATTCCTTCGTCGGCTATTCCGCTCGCAGCATGTGCCCGAATTTGTACACCGCTTCGGAAAACGCCTCGTAGTGTTCGACGCAGTGGGCGTCGCTGCCGATGTAGGTGTATAAACCGGCTTCGAACAAACGCTGGGCGGGTTTGCGCTCCTTGCCCATACGCCCACCGCGGATGAAGTCGGACGACGCCTGCAACACGCACCCGCAGCTGACCAGGCGCTCCGCAATGGAGACGTCCTCCTGGATAGCCTTGTAGCGCTCGGGATGGGCGATGATCACGTCAAGCCCCATACCCTGCAGCTCGTAGATTTCGCGTTCATACTCCTCGAAATCGCGCTTGGTGGCATGCGTGGAAAGCTCAAGCAGCAGCGTCTTGGAATCCTGGAAGCACAGGTAGGGCGCCCAGTCCATTCCCAGCTCGCGCAGCTTGCGGATGTTCACCTCGAAACCCATGCGCATGGGAATGGGCGAACGCGGGGCAAGCTGATTGAACGCGTCCCACATGGCATCGAAATCGAAGTACGGGTCACGGCAATGCGGCGTGCATACGATCTCGGTGATGCCGGCCTTGTACGCGGCATGGATCATGCGCACGCTCTCGCCGAGGCAGCTTGCCCCGTCGTCAACGCCGGGAAGGATATGGCAATGCAGGTCAAGCACGTCGACTAGCCTCTGCGAGCACCGTTGTTCTGATGTCCGAAGTTGGCGGGGTTCGTGGCACCGCCATGCTTACCGCCGCCGCGCGGGACGTTGGGGCCGAGGTTGCGGGAATCGACCTTCACCGCGGAAGCGGCACCCTTCTCGCGCTTGCCCTGCTGGTTGTAGTAAGCGTAGTAGTACTCGGACTTCTCGACGTTGCAGTAGTTCATGACGACGCCCACCACGTTGCCGCCGGCCTTCTTCAGCTGGTCGTAGGCCTGCAGCACGGTCTGGCGCTTCGTGAAGTTCTCGCGCACCACCAGCACGGCGGCGTCGACGATGGTGGAGACCACGGCAGCGTCGACGAACATGCCGACGGGCGGCGTGTCGAAGATGACGTAGTCGAACATCTGCTCAAGCTTGTGGACCAGCGAGGCGAAGCGCTTGGATGCCAGGATGTCGGCAGGGTTGGGGATATGCGGCTCGGCATCGAGCAGGAACATATTCTCGGTGTTGGTAGCGACGATAGCCTGCTGGATGGGCATGGTCTCGGAAAGCACCGAGTACAGACCGCCCGTGGAGCGCACGCCAAGCATACCGGCCAGCGTGCGGTTGCGCATGTCGCACTCGACCAGGCACACGCGCATGCCCGAGGACGCGATGGCGCGGGCGACGTTGCACGTGACCGTGGACTTGCCTTCGTTGGGGATGGAGCTAGTGAACACCAGGGAACGGATGGGGTTATCGACGCTCATGAAGCGGATATTGGCCATCAGGGTCTTCGCGGCGTTCTGCATCTCCATATCGTCGCCGCCTTTAGGTTTGCGAGCCATAGCTTATTTACCTCCCTTAAGAGCAGGCATGCGGCCGATGACGGGCAGGCCCAGCAGATCTTCGATCTCGTCGGCGTTGCGCACCTTCGTGTTGAGCATATCGGACACCACGACGATGGCGATGGCGACGAACAAGCCGGCGAGCAGCGCGACGGCGATGTACATGGGACGGTTGGGGCCGGAGGGCGCCGTGGGGGCCGTGGCCTGATCGATGACGTTGACCGACTGGACGTCCATGACCTGCTGCGCAACCTTGGAGACGTTGCTTGCCATGTCGTTGGCGATGGTGGCGGCGATATCAGGGTCGGTGCCGGTGACGGACAGCGTGATGACGCGAGAAGTGGTTTCGCTAGTGACCTTGGTGGAGTACCCCTTCAGCGACTCGAGGTGCAGGTCCTTTGCGGTGTCGGCCTCGATGCGGTCGCTCTTGAGCAGCGTGGACACGTCGTTAGCCATCATCTGGCTAGCGTTGAGGTTGGAGTAGTTCGCAGCATTGTCGGAGTTCGCCGAAGACTGCTTCGCAAGCACGTACATGCTGGTAGAAGCGGTATACGTGTTGGGCAGCGCGACGAAGCAGACCACGGCGGTCGCAAGCGCGCACACAATAGGCAGGACGATCATGAGCTTCAAATGCTTGCGCATAAGCTGAAGCAGCTCGAGCAATGTCATGAATAAACCTCTCAAGTCTCGGGGCAATAGCCTTACCATTATACCCCGCAATGGAGGGGCGGGTACAAAGATGCTCCGGTTCAGCAGAAAAGGCCGAAAGCCGTGGAGATTCGTGCACAATCGCGGTCTTTTCGGGCTCAAGCGCTTCCCTTTTGTGAAAACACCATCATAATAAGCGGGTTGCTTCTCACGAAATTCTTTCTAATCTTCTTTTCGCGCGCTCTTCCACGCACCGCGCAAGGCATGTAGAAAGCGGCTCGCGTCAAGCGCAAGCACGCCGCCTGGGGCGGGTGCGATGAATTGGTACATAGGTTGCAAGCGCTTGACTGAAACCGATGCCGCCCGTTTCCGGACGCCTTGGTTTGCTGCGCGCTGCTTCCGCGAAGAGAACGGATCTTTCATGACCGCATTTGCAGAACTGGGCCTGTCCGAGGCCGCCCTCGCCGCCGTCGAGCGCATGGGCTACGACTCCCCCACGCCCGTTCAGGAGCAATCCATCCCCTACATCCTGGAAGGCCGCGACGTCATCGCCGCCGCTTCCACCGGCACCGGCAAGACCGCAGCGTTCCTGCTGCCCACGCTGTCCACGCTCGAGCGCATGAAGGGCCGCGGCCGCGCCCCGCGCGTGTGCGTCGTCAGCCCCACGCGCGAGCTGGCTCAGCAGATCAGCCGCACCTGCATGCAGATCTCCCGCAAGACCGGCCACTTCGTGACCACCGTGTACGGCGGCACCCCCTATGGCCCGCAGATCCGCGAGCTGCGCGGCGGCACCGACGTGCTCATCGCCACGCCCGGCCGCCTGAACGACTTGATGGACCGCGGCGTGGTGGACCTGTCCGAGACGAAGGTGCTCGTGCTCGACGAGGCCGACCGCATGCTTGACATGGGCTTCCTGCCCGACGTCACCAAGATCGTGGAGCACACGCCGGCCGAGCGCCAGACGCTGCTGTTCTCCGCGACCATCGACAGCTCCATCCAGAAGAACCTGGGCAACCTGCTGAAGGACCCGGCCATCGTCGAGATCGCCCGCAACGGCGAAACCGCAGCCACCGTGGCCCAGTACATCATGCCCATCGCCAACCGCAAGAAGCAGGAACTCCTGGAGGCGGTGCTCAACGACAAGGGCCACGAGCGCGTCATCGTGTTCGCCCGCACCAAGAACCGTACCGAGGAGTGCGCCGAGGCGCTTGAGGCCGCCGGCTTCCACGCCGAGTCCATCCACTCCGACAAGACCCAGGGCCGCCGCCGTCGCGCCCTTGACAATTTCCGCCGCGGCAAGACCGACATCCTGGTGGCCACCGACGTGCTGGCGCGCGGCATCGACGTGCCCGATGTGAACTACGTCATCAACTTCGACCTGCCCGACATGGCCGAGGACTACGTGCACCGCATCGGCCGCACGGGCCGCGCCGGCGAGGAGGGCTTCGCCATCTCCTTCGTCACGCGCGAGACCATGAAAACGCTCAAGGAAATCGAAAAGCTCATCGGCAAGGACATCCCCTTCACCACCATCGAGGGCTACGAGACCGACCCATCTGTGCTGGAGAAGCCCAAGCGCGGCGAGCGCAAGGGCGGCACGCGCCGCGGCGGCAACAAGCCGGCGGGTGCCCGCCGCACCGGCGAGAAGCACGCCGAGCGCGCTGAGCGCGAGGGCCGCAGGCCCAACGCCGGCGAGGGCCGTCGCCGTCGCGAGGACGACGCGCTGGTCACCCGCGGCGAGCGCGGCGGCCGCGGCGGCAAGGGCCGCTTCGATCGCAAGGACCGCAACGACCGTGGCGGCCGCTTCGACCGCGACAACCGCAACGATCGCGGCGGCAACAAGGGCGGCTATCGCGGCAAGGGCGGCGCCGGCCGCAACGGCGAGTGGCTCTCCGACGAGGAGTTCCGTTCCCGCCGCAACGCCAAGAACGCCCAGGCTCGCCTGCACAAGAAGGAGCGCAAGGCTCAGAACGGCGCCCCGCACAAGGCCAACAACAAGAAGCGCGGCGGCGAGGGCGGTTACGACTACAGCCGCTTCTCCAAGTAACAACACGCGCCCAGTTGCGCGATAAGAACGAAAACGGTCGCTGAGCTGCCTCGAGCCATAGGCGCCGACGACGACCGTTGATCTGAAACCAACGCCCCGGAACGCTCCGGGGCGTTTCTCGTTCTGCGCCATACAGGCGTACGGAAAGCGAAATCGACGGGCGGGGCAAGCGCCGGCCGCTCGGTCTTAAGCCCGCCCCGCCCACGACGAACGGACCGGGTAAGCACCGGCTAGCACTCCCAAGAATCCCCATCGCCGCCGAATAGCGAACCTTGCCCGCCCACGCCACCGGGCAACCCATCGCCGCCCAGGATCGAAAGTTCGCCAACGCGCACAAAGCTCTCCAAAATAGTGCGTTCATCTCGTATGATATGAAGCGACGCTCCATCATGTAGACGAACGCCAAGGAGAAGCTATGGCAACGCCCGACAAGCCCTCGCAAAGCTCATCGAACGGTTCCAAGAAAAGCAGCGGCGATAATACCGTGGCGTTCATCGTCATCGCCGCGATCGTCGTCCTTGCGGTGCAATACTTCCTCACGGGAACGAACTTCGCCTTAGATATCTGGGAGGAAGTCACCGCCCCCGAGCTTTCCAAAGCCGAGATCGCCGAGTTCGAGGAGACCCTCGATCAAATCGACCAGAACGCCGCCACATACGCGTCGGGAGGATTCCAAACCGAGGAAGATGTCAAAAACGCCATAGCGGCGCAAAAGTCCTACGCGAAGGAGCTTGAGGCGCAAGGAGTCGTGTCCTCTTACACCGCCGACGACAACAGCGTGTACTTCAAGTTCGAGAACGGCCTGTCATACCTCTATATAGCCGCGCCCGAGGGAACCGATGCCCTGAGCACCGATTCCGAAGCCACCGTCTGCTCGGTGGAGACCACGGGAAGAGCCGATTCGCTCGCGGCGATCAGCACCGTTACCAGCGCGTTTTCCGCGACCTCCTCGAAATGGTCAGCCTCCACGGCGAAGACCCCGAGCAACATCACGCTAGCCGGGCTTAAAGAGCTCGGTGGCAAACAACAGCTGCTCATCTGGGCCGGCCACGGCGGGTACAACCGCAAAACCGGCAGCGTCCTTGACACCGGCATCGATTCCGACCTAAGCGACAAAGCCCAGCTCATCGAGATCAAGAACGACCGCGCCACGATCGTCAACGTGGCCGGGGACCCCGACAGCCACCTTGCGATCACACCCGGCTTCGTCAAGCGCTACGTGCGCGGCATGGGCGGGTCGGTCGTGTACCTGTGCGCCTGCAGCACGGGCGAGGACAGCCAGCTGGCCGACGCGTTCCTGGACAACGGCGCAACGGCCGTGTTCGGCAATACCGGGTCGATCTCGCACGTCTACAACGTCGCCATGCTCCAAGGCGTGCTGACCGCGTTTTTAACCCCCGATGAGAACGGCAACTACCCCACGCTGTCGAAAAGCCTGAGCACGGCGAAGAAAACCATCGGGAACGATTCCGCTGAATATCTTGAGCGCGTGGGCGCAGATGCGAGCTTTATCGAATCGCAGCGCAACGTCAAGGTGAAGCTGTTCGGCGGAACCGAGGCGGGAGACCTCAAGGTGCAGGCGGCGTCGACGAGCACGGGCAAAACCCAGGACAAACCCGCTGCAAGCAGCTCGAGTTCCGGCTCAACGAGCAGCTCGAACAGCTCGAGCACGGGCAAGGAAACCGAATCGAAGCCAAGCGAGTCTTCCGGCGGCAGCTCCGCCAACAGCGGCTTGCCCGCAACCGAGGGCAAGTCGAGCGGATCGACCGGCGGCAGCTCCGCCAACAGCGGGTCGAGTGCTTCCAGCAGCGGACAGACGGCGCCCATGCCCGAAACCTCGCTGACGATCGACATGATCGTGGGCCTTTGGAGCCCCGACCAGAACGCCCAGGAGCCCCGCTATATCGATTTCCTCGCAAAGGGAGACCTGGTAACCTACGACTATTACTCGCTCATCGACTCGCGCTCCCTTGGCAGGCCCCAGCCTTCCGCGCCCGTGAAGTTCGAATTCTGTAGCGGCGTCGTCGACATGATGCTGAACCAGGGAAGGTGTTCCTGCCGGACAAGGGACTCGAGCGGGGTGTACATCTCCTTCTACATCGACGAGATGGCCAACGACGTCATCTACGACCAGGAGACAGGAACGGCGTGGCACCGCGTCATCCCGCACGTCATCGAGAACCACTGATAAGCAGGACGCACGTAGCGCGCAAAAAGCCCGAGGCCTATTCCCAGGCTTTTTGCGTTCGCTAGTCGTTCCCCGTCTGACACTTGGGGACGTAACGTTATGTGTCCGAAACCCGCATGCTTGGCGAACGCTCGCATATAGCGCAAAAGCCGTCGTTGATGACGGGCTTATCGGCAGATGGCTTCCCGATAAGCCCGTCATCTGGGCTTCACGTGCAATTGTCCCCCGCCGACATTGCGCGTGATACACTTTTCCCTTGTAGTTACAGGCAAGTCAGGAGTGTTATGCAGAACAACGGAAAGCATTCGCGCCCGGACCAGGCATATGGGCAACAGGCCAACCGACCCGCCAACATGGGCCGGCAAGCACCGGCGCGCCCGCAACAGCCATACGGCCAGCAAGCATATCAACGCCCCCCGTATCAGCAGCCGCGCTACGCCCAACAGCCCGGGCAGCAGCAGCCGCAAAACGGATATGGCAACCCCTACGGAAGGCAGGACTTCAACTTCCAGCCGCTTCCGAACAACCATGAGCACGACGGCATGATTCGCGTGAAGAAGAAGCGCCGCAAGAAGCATACCAAGCTGATCGTCTGCATCGTCGTCATCGCGTGCCTGCTGGTGGGCACGTGCGGCTACGGCGCGGCGCTGGCGCTGTCCGCCAAGGACGTGAAGGCCCAGGCAGAGACCGCGCTCTCCAACGTCAACGGCATCCAGACCGCCATCGCCGGGCAGGACTTCGCAACGGCGGCGAAGAACGCCTCCAACCTGCAATCTTCGGCACAGGCCATGAACGAGGAGCTTTCCTCCCCCGTTTGGAACGTGGCCGCCATGCTGCCCGTCGTGGGCAGCGACGTGAAGGGCGTGCAGACCATCGCCTCCGCCCTGGCAGACGCATCCGATAACGCCATCGTGCCGCTGACCAGCAGCCTGTCCACCACGCCGCCGTCGGCCTGCATCGATGCCGACGGCAAGCTGAACATCGCCGCCATCACCACGCTGCTCGGCGCCATCCAGAACGGTGCGCCGGCAATGCAGCGCTGCACCGACGAGCTGTCCTCGCTTCCCGCCTTCCATATCGAGAAGCTGCAGAAGCTGGTGGGGCCCGCCCAGGAGAAGATCACGGGCATCAACGATGTCTTCCAGGAGGCGAACACGTTCGCGCCCATCATCGGCTCCATGCTCGGCGCGAACGGCAACCGCACGTACCTGCTAGCCGCGCAGAACACCGCCGAGATCCGCGCCTCGGGCGGCTTCCCCGGTTCCATGGGCACCGTCTCCATCGACAACGGCGCCATCGAGCTGGGCGATTTCACCAAGGTCTACGACATGATGGCCGAGGAGACGCCCGCGCAGTGCGCCATCACCGACGAGGAGAACGCGCTGTTCTACCCCTGGTACACGCAGTATTCCTGGGATAACAGCTTCAACCCCGACTACCCGCGCGTGGCCGGCATCTGGGCGGCGGCTTACCAGGAGAAGACCGAGCAGTCCGTTGACGGCGTCATCTCCATCACCCCGACCATGGTCCAGGACCTGCTGGCCGCCACGGGCGATAGCTTCACGCTGTCCGATGGCACCACCATCGACGGCACGAACGCCACCAAGGTGCTGCAGCACGACCTGTACTGGAAGTACCTGTCCAGCGGCTCGAACATGTCCGAAGGCAATGACCTGTGCGACGCCCTGTTCGCCGAGGCCGCGGAATACGCGTTCGATTCGGCTTTGGAGAACATGAACGCCTCGTCGCTCATGAAGCTGGTCTCCACCATGATGGGCGGCCTTGAGGATCGGCGCGTCATGATTTGGCTGGCCGACGCCTCTGAGCAGAGCTACATCGAGGACATGGGATATTCGGGCTCCATGACCGCCGCTTCCGAGCAGCAGCCCACCCTCGGCGTGTTCGTCAACTTCTGGGCCGGCAGCAAGCTTGGCTGGTGGCTGGGCATGGACACCCAGGTCTCCAGCCCCGTCACGGGCAACGACGGGTCCCGCACCTATCACGTGACCACCACGCTGACGAACTTCATGACCGCTCAGGAAGCGAAGCAGGGCGGCAGCTACATCGTCTCGGACAACGATAAGAGTCTGGGCGATGCCGACCCGTTCATCTACTTCTACGCTCCTGCGGGCGGCACAATTTCCGACGTAACAGCTTCGAACGGCGCCACGCTCGGCAAGGCCACCTATCAGGGCCTCGACGTCACCTTCACCTGCCAGGTGGGCGACTTCTCGGTGCTGCCCAAGCCGAACAACCCGCTGCCTGTGGAGTCCACCGTGACCTACAGCTACACGGTTACCCTGCCGGCAGGCGTCGAGGGCGACCTGCAGCTGGCCACCACGCCGACGCTGACGAAGTACCACCAGTAACGGCAACGCGGCTCATACGCCATCAGAAAGGCCCGGGGATACCTCCCCGGGCCTTTTGCGTTCGCTTATCTACATACGGAACCCGAATGGGATGGCGTTGGCTTCCGGCGGCATCTCGCCTAGCCAGCGGGTGGACGCCGTCTCCCCCAGCGTGAACGATTGGCCGTCGTAAGTCACTTGGGTAACGCTGGCGTTCTTGATCTTGAGCGGGTCGTTCACGCGCGAAGGATCCAGCAGGTACATGACCGATCGCACCACAAACGAATGCGTGACCACCAGCACGTTGCCGCCGCCCGCGGCAAGCGCCTGCTTGCCCGCTTCGCTGAAGAAGCTTTCCAAGCGCGTTTTGACCTGATCGAAGCGCTCCGCGCGCCCGGTATCGTCCTGATCTGCCAGCACCTCGGCCACCTGGGGCAGGCGACGGTTCAGCTCGTCGAAGGGTAAATCCTCCCCAAAGCCGCGGGTGAGCGCAGCGTGCAGCTCGGTCCCCGGCCCTGCTTCCAAATTGCCGTAGCACCATTCGCGAAGACGCGGATCGGGAACATGGATGAACGGCAGCGTGGCCTGCGGATTCTCTTTGATCCGGGCGGCGAGCACCGCATTGAGCGTTTGCACGGCGCGGCCAGCGTCGCTGCAGTAGGCCTGCGCGAACGGAACCTCAGCCAGGCCTCGGCCCAGCAAGCGAGCCACGCGGATGCCCTCGTCGGTGAGCTGCGAGTCGCACCAACCCTGCACGCGGCTTGCGACGTTGTAGACCGTCTGCCCATGCCGCGTGATGTAGAACGTCACCGTGCCGTCGCCGGCAGCTGATGTCTGAGCCTGGTCCGCCACAAAAGCGGCTGCCTGCGCATTCCCAGCGCCCGTCGAGCGCGCCTGCGCGCCCAAACCGGCCGCTTCCGCGTCATCGGCATTTGCCGCCCCAAAAGGCGCCCGAGGGTCTTTCTCTTCCAAGTTTTCGCCTTTCCCATGCAAAAGCGCCCGGATGCCCGGGCGCTTTCCCTTGCAGCGCGCTTGCGCCGCAAACCGTTTCGTTAATCCCCGTAGTTCGCCAGGAACAGCTTCGTGCGCTCCTGCTGCGGGTTGTTGATCACCTGCTCAGCAGGACCCTCTTCCACGATATAGCCGCCGTCCATGAAGATGATGTGGTCGGCGACGTCGCGGGCGAAGCTCATCTCGTGCGTGACGATGACCATGGTCATATGCTCGTCGGCCAAGTCGCGGATGACCTTGAGCACGCCCTTGGTGAGCTCGGGGTCAAGAGCGCTGGTGGGCTCGTCGAAGAACAGCACGTCGGGATTCAGAGCCAGGGCGCGGGCGATGGCAACGCGCTGCTGCTGGCCGCCGGAGAGCTCGCAGGGAACCATGTTCTCCTTGCCCTCCAGCCCCATTTTCACCAGAAGTTCGTGCGCCTGAGCCATGACCTGGTCCTTCGGGCGCTTCTGCACAGACAGCGGCGCGTCGGTGATGTTCTTCAGCACCGTGTAGTGCGGGAACAGGTTGAAGTTCTGGAACACCAGACCGAAGCGCGTTTTCGCCTGCGAGAGCACGGCCTTCCCGCCGTACACCGAGCCGGAACCGCCGTCGGTTGCCACGGCAAGATCGCCGTAGGACAGGCTGCCGCCGTCAAGGGTTTCCAGCAGCGTCATGCAACGCAGAAGCGTGGATTTGCCGCCGCCGGAAGGGCCGATGATGGCGACGACCTGGCCCTGCTCAACCGACAGGGAGATATCTTTGAGCACCTCGGTCTTGCCGAAGCTCTTACGTGCGTGCGAAAGGGAAACAAGGGGGTTAGTCATGATAGTAGTTCATCCTTTTCTCGACGCGGTTGAGCACCATGACCACCACGAAGTTGAACACCCAGTAAATCAGGCCGGCGATAACGTAGGGCATCATGCTGGTTTGGGCGGCGGCGATGGCCTTGGCCTGCGTGAACATCTCCATGATGCCGAGCACGAACGCAAGCGACGTGTCCTTGACCAGCGTGATGACTTCGTTGCCCATGGCGGGAAGGATGCGCTTGAACACCTGCGGCAAGATGATCTTCATGAAGGTCTGCGTACGCGTGTAGCCGAGCACCTCGGCGGCCTCGTACTGGCCGCGCGGGATGGACTGGATACCGCTGCGGTAGATCTCACCGAAGTAGGCGGCATAGTTCAGGATGAAGCCGATGCAGCACGCGAAGTACTTCCAATCCGGGCCCATGGAGGCGCCGAACAGGTAGAACGGACCGAACATCCACATCATCAGCTGCAGCATAAGCGGCGTGCCGCGCATGACCGATATATAGAACTGCACCAGAAGCGATAGCGGCTTGAACTTGCTCATGCGGCCAAGCGCCACCAGCACGCCGAGGGGCAACGCGCCCACAAGCGTGATCACGAAGATGATGGCGGTGAACTGCAGGCCGGAGAGCAGCAGCCCCATCATGGTTCCGAATTCCATTGGTCTCCTTCCAAGAGAAACGCTCTTGTCTTAACACGCCGAATGCCAACCTTCGCAGGTTGGCGGGGTACATCAGCCGGAAGGCCGGGAATGCTTCCCCAGCCCGCCATGCACGTGAACGCTGTTGGATTCGCGCCGCATCATGCATAGGGGCAAGGGTTCGCATCTCCGGCCCTAATAGGATACGCTATCAAGCTGCTTGCCGGGGGCAAGCGGAGGCATTACTTGCCGAGCACCCAGTTGTCGTAGCTGATGCCGTAGCTTGCGTACTTCTCGCACAGCTCCTTGACGGTGCCGTCGGCGTCGAGCTGCTTCAGGGTCTCGGTGACCTTCTGGGCCAGCTCGGTGTCACCCTTCTTGAAGCCCACAGCGTAGTGCTCGGTGGACAGCGGGGTGGACAGCTGCACGTACTTGTCGGGGTTCGCGGCGATCTGGTACTGCGCGATGGACAGGTCGCAGGCGACGGCGTCGATCATGCCGGAGTCAAGCTGCATGAAGGCGTTGTTGTAGTCGCCGATGGTCTGAGCGGCACCGCCCTTGAAGGTGGCGGCCACTTCAGCCTGGTCGCCCTCGAGCACGTCAAGCGCAGCGGAGTCGACCTGGGTCATGACGGTCTTGCCGGACAGGCCCGCGAAATCGGAGATGTCGCTACCGGCCTTCACGACGATGACCTGCTCATTGAGCATGTAGGGATCGGAGAAGGTGTAGCCGTCCTCGCGGCCCTCCATGGTGAAGCCGTTCCAGATGCAGTTGATGTTGCCCTGGGCCAGCAGCGCGTCCTTGGCATCCCAGTCGATGGCGGACAGCTTCAGCTCCCAGCCGTTCTTGTCGCACACGGCCTGAGCCAGATCCAGGTCGAAACCGGTGTACTTGCCGTCGTCGCCGACGAAGCCGTACGGCGGATAGCTTTGGTCGAAACCGACCGTGAGGGTTTCCTTGCCGTCAGCGGAGTCGCCTCCGGTCTTGTCGGCAGAGCCCGAGCAACCCGCCAGCAGGGCGCCGGACAGGGCCAGCGTGGCAACGCATGCCACCAGGCCGAGGAGCTTCTTCTTCATGTTCCCTTCCCTTCCGCGCATGCCCGCAGGCATGGCTGCTTGGTTCCTTAGCAATCACTTTATCACAGTAGAGTGCTGAAGTGAAGTATACCAGACGCGCCGGAACGTGCAACCGCTGGCGCGAAAACGACCGCGAACGGCACAAGATGCGCTAACGCACCTTCCACGCCATGGCCGCGAACAAACACAGCGACAGCACGGCCGAGAAGCAGAACGCCAGGTGGTACGGCAAGGCCGCAAGCACGTCCGGCGCAGCCTGCAGCCCGACGGCCAGCCCGCCGCGGGCGGCTATCCCCTGCCCCGCCGAGATGGCCAGCACCATGGCCGACGTGCCAAAGCCGGCACAAGCCTGGCGCACCGCGATGGACAGCGAGCTGCCGTGCGGCACGAGCGGCCGCGGCAGGTCCGCCAGGCTCCACTGGGTAAGCGGGCCGATGAGCAGCGACACGCCGCATGCGCGCACGCCTTGGAACACGACCGCCTGCCACAGCGGCGAGGCGGCGTCCAAGAAGCACATGGGCACGGCGCCGGCGGAGAGCAAAAGCCCGCCTACCAGGCACACCCTTCGCGCGCCTATACGGTCGGTCAGCACGCCGCCGAGCGGGTTGAGCACCAACGCGGTGACGGTGCCCGGCAGCAGCACCATGCCCGCCTGAAGCGCCGTGCCGCCGCACAGGCCTTCCACATACAATGGCACCACCAGCGTGACGCCCATGAAGGAGGCGAACAGCAGGTTCTGCGCCGCGAAGCCGGCGTTGAAGCGGGTCGAGCGGAACACGCCCAGGTCGATGAGCGGGCTATCCAGACGCTTTTGGCGTACGACGAATGCCGCGCACAGCCCCGCGCCCGCAACAAGCGGGACCCATACATAGGGGCTGCTTAGGGCGAAGCTGGAAGCGTTGCTGAAGCCCAGCAGCACGCCTCCCAGGCCTAAGGTGGACAGAATCAGCGAGCCCGCGTCCAAGCGTGCCGAGGCGTCATGCGGCTTCGAAGGCTTCACCAGCGCCAAGGCGCACAGCGTCAACAGGCAGGTCAACGCCGCCAACAAGACGAAGAAGCTTCGCCAGCCCCACGTCGATGCCATGGCGCCGCCCACGGTGGGCCCGATGTTGGGCGCAAAGCCCATAGCGACCCCGGCGATGCCCATGGCCGTGGCTTGACGGCCCGGAGGGAAGCTGACCATGGCGATGGTGGTCATGAACGGCAGGAGGATGCCGGTGGAAACCGCCTGCAGGATACGCCCCGCCAGCAACACCCAGAAGCCAGGCGCCGCCAGGCACATCAGCGAGCCCGCAAGCGACAGGCCCAAGGCAAGCAGGACATGTTGCCGTGCGCTGAAGCGCTTGGAAATCCAGGTGACGGCCGGCACGGCAACCCCGAGCATGAGCATGTAGCCGGTGCTCAGCCACTGGCCAAGCTCCACGGTAACGCCCATATCCGCCACAATGCCCATCATCATGGCGTTCACCGCGGTTTGCGACAGGTTGCCGCACGCCGCAGCAAGCACCACGAGCGCGAACAACGCATATGCAGCACGTTTGTCGGTTGCAGGCAAGAGCCCCTCCTTTCGCAAGCCGCTCGAGCACGGCAGAACGGGCATGTCGAAACACCAGCGGACAGGGGCCGCGGCTGAACAGGGGACGGAGGTGTGTTCGCACTGCACACACTGCCCGGGCCAATGCTCAGGCACGGCAAAACGGGCGTGCGAAAATGCAGGTGAACGGGGGGACGGAGGTGTGTTCGCGGATGTCCTTCGGAGACGGAGGGCCCCAGCGCGAACACACCTCCGTCCCCCCGTTCACACCCACCCGGCCCGTTAGTTGAAGCGTTGCTGGGTTTTCTCCAGACCATCGGTGACCAGGCCCAGTGCCGCCTGGCTTGCCAGGTGCGTTGCCTGGGCGAAATCGTCGGCCTGCTCCTTCTTCGGACGGCCCAGCACCCAATCGACCACCGGCATACGTCCCGGCGGGCGGCCGATGCCGCAGCGCACGCGGAACCAGTCGCGCGTGCCCAGCTTGTCGCAGATGCTGCGAAGCCCGTTATGGCCGGCATGGCCGCCGCCGAACTTCACGCGGATGGTACCCGGGTCGATATCCAGCTCGTCATGGATGACGATCAGATGGTCGGCCTTCACGCCGTAAGCGTTCATCAGCTGCTTCACCGGCCCGCCCGACGTGTTCATATAACTTTGCGGCTTAGCCAGCACCACGTCGTGGTCGCGCCACACGCCCTTAGCCGTGAGCGCGCCGCACTCGGTCTTCCAATAGCGCGCGCCCACTTCCTCCGCCACCAGATCAAGCGAATCGAAGCCGGCGTTATGGCGCGTGTGCTCGTATTCCTCGCCCGGATTTCCCAGGCCAACAATCAAAAACATGCTTTTCCTTCTCGTATACGCATTCTAGGATCGCACCCGAAGCCTTCATCAAGCGAAAAGTTGCCAGGACCGACGGGGCCCGAACGCCATCGCGACGTTTCCAGGCCCTGCGCGTCTTGCCCCAACGACAAGCGAAGCCCGCCCGAGCCCCTTGCGAAGCCAGGCGGGCTTTCCCCGTTTTAGGATACGCCACCATGCAGCCGGACCCCATCGCGAACCACCGCGTCAGCGCGACCCCGAAGGCCGCGTCCGAGCAGACGAGCGCGAAGGCAGCGTGACGCAAGGACTTGCGACGTCAAGCAAACTCGCCGACGGTCCGAGAGGCGAAACGATTATTCGAACAGGCTTGCGACGGAGCCGTTGTTGTACACGTTCTTGATGGTCTGAGCGAACAGCGGGGCCAGCGTGACAACCTTGATCTTGCCGGTCTGGCGCTCGAGCGGCACGGGCACGGCGTTGGTAACCACGACCTCCTCGATGCAGGAGTTCTCAAGACGCTCGTAGGCAGGGCCGCTGAACAGGCCGTGCGTTGCGCAGGCGTAGATCTTCTTCGCACCCTTGGCCTTGAGCGTGGTGGCGGCGGCCACCAGGCTGCCGGCGGTGTCGATCATGTCGTCGTTGAGGATGCAGATCTTGTCCTTCACGTCGCCGATCAGGGCCGTGATCTCAGCCTGGTTGTGCTTCGGACGGTCCTTGTGCATGATGGCGATGTCGCAATCAAGCAGCGTGGAGAACTTCTTGGCGGCCTTTGCGCGACCCACGTCGGGGGACACCACGCACAGTTCCTCGGACTTGAAGCCCTTCTGCTCGAAGTAGTCCACGAAGATGGGCATGGCCGTCATGTGGTTAACCGGCTTATCGAAGAAGCCCTGGATGGCGTCCTGATGCAGGTCGATGGCGATGATGTTGTCGGCGCCGGCGGCGGTGAGCAGGTCGGCGACAAGCTTAGCGGTGATGGGCTCGCGCGGGGCGGCTTTGCGGTCCTGGCGCGCGTAGCCGTAATGCGTGATGACGGCGCTGACGCTGTGCGCGCTGGCGCGCTTAGCGGCGTCGATCATGATGAGCAGCTCCATGAGGTTGTCGTTGACGTCGAAGCCGTTGGGGCTCGAGCACACAGACTGCACGATGAACACATCGGCGCCGCGAACGCTTTCCTGGTAGCGAGCGTAGATTTCGCCGTTGGCGAACTTCTCCAGCTTCACATTGCCCAGGGAGATGCCCAGCTCCTGTGCGATCTCGTCGGCCAGCTTCAGGTTCGAAGAACCCGAAAACACTGCCATCCTCTTACGCTTTTCCATTTCCGCAGTCATGCGCGTGCTCCTTCGCATCGCTTCGCAGTTGTTCATACGGAAGTTATTTTACCTGGCGGAAAAGGAAAAGGCCAGCTGGCACGCGAACCCTCTATGAGGACTTCACGGCCAGCCGGCCCTGCAGATTGCGAAAGGCTTATGGCAGATGCGGTTTACTTGCCTTCTGCGGCCTGACGGGCGCGCTTTTTAGCGGCCCAGCCGGGAATCTCCTTCTGCTCAGGGCGTGTGAGCGCGAGCGCATCGGGCGCCACCTCCTTGGTGATGCACGACGCCGCGCCGATGATGGCGCCGTCGCCGATGGTCACGGGAGCCACCATCATGGTATCGCTGCCCACGAACACGTTGTCGCCGATGGTGGTGGGCCACTTCTTCTTGCCGTCATAGTTGCAGGTGATGGAGCCGGCGCCGATATTAACGCCCTCGCCCATGGTGGTGTCGCCGATGTAGCTGAGGTGCGGGACCTTGCTGCCGCGGCCGATGGTGGATTTCTTAATCTCCACGTGCGTGCCGGCTTTCGCGCCCTCGCACAGGTGCGTGCCCGGGCGCAGGTAGGCGCGCGGGCCGGCGGTTGCGGCGTCGTCGATCTGGGCCTCGATGGACACCGTCTCCTCGATAACGCAGCCGCGGCCGACCTTGGTGTCGGTCAGGCGCGTGTTCGGGCCGATGACGCTGTCCTCGCCGATCTCGGTGGCGCCCATGAGCATGACCTGGGGAAGCAGCTCGACGTCCTGGGCGATCTTCACGTCCGGGCCGATCCACACCTGGTCGGGGTCGACCATGGTGACGCCGGCGGCCATGTGCGCGTGGTTGATGCGGCGCTGCATGACCTTGGTGACCTGGGCCAGCTGGATGCGGGAGTTGACGCCCAGGCACTCGGTGGCGTCGTCGGTGGCGAGCGCCAGCACGGGGCGGCCGGCGTTGCGGCAGATCTCAAGCACGTCGGTGAGATAGAACTCGCCCTGGGCGTTGTTATTGCTGACCTGGGCCAACGCGTCGAACAAGGCGCGGGCGTCGAAGCAGTAGAAGCCGGAGTTGCACTCGTTGACCGCCGCCTCCTCGGGCGTAGCGTCCTTCTGCTCGACGATGCGCTCGACCTGGCCGTCGGCATCGCGGATGATGCGGCCGTAGCCGGTGGGGTCGTCCAGCTTCATGGTGAGCACCACCACGGCGGCGTTGTTCTCGTCGCGCACCTGCGCCAAGCGGGCGATGGTCTCGGGCTTGATGAGCGGGCAGTCGCCGGTGAGCACCGACAGCGAGCCGTCGAAGCCGGCGAAAGCGTCGGCGCAGGCAAGCACCGCGCCCGCCGTGCCGTTCTGCACTTCCTGCACCACGACCTGCGTGTCGCTCTCGACCAGCGGGATGACCTGCTCGCGGGCATGGCCGACCACCGTCGCCACCTGGGTGACGCCGGCGGCGTGGGCGGCGTCGACCACCCAGCGCACGAGCGGCTTGCCCAAAACCTCGTGGGCCACCTTGGGCTTTTTGGACTTCATACGGGTGCCCGCGCCCGCAGCCAAAACGATAGCGGCAGCTTCCATGCGATCCTCCTTGGTCGAAAACACGGGCGCCGCGAATACGCAGCACCCGCAAGCGCGAACGCCGGTTTTGCCGGCGGGGCGCCATAGGCCGATGCGCGCATGAGCGCATCGGCATTGCAAGCGATTGAACTGTCGGAAAGTATACCGCAACGATTCCCTTGCGCGCCGCGCCTGCGCAGCTTGCGCACACAGCGGCGGCGGCCCCGTCGCAAACGGCGGCATTCGAGGAGCGAACGCAGGGGACCGGGCGACGACGCGAAAGCAGGAGGGCGCGAGCCGAGGAGCAACACCAGGAGTCGAAGGGACGCGCAATCCGAGGCGCAACGCCCGGAACCGAGAAGCAACGCAAAGCCGAGCAGCGATGCACGAGACCGAGCAAGCACGGGCCGACGGCCTTTTCGCAAGCGCGCCCTGCGGCGCGCTACGCTCCTTACGCTACGCCGCGGGGGTCGAGCTCCTCGTCTGCTTCCAAATCATGCAGCATCTCGCGGCCCTCGAGCGCGGCCTCGCGCGCCGCGGTGGGCAGCGCCTCCAGGTCGCCATCAGCGCCTTCGACAGCCGGGTCCACGAACGCCACGCCCTGTTTCTGGGCGCCGCGCGCCTGCACCAGCAGGAAGGTGAAGCCCAGCACGCCCGCCGCAAGCGATGCCAGCAGGATTCCCAGCTTCGCCGTTGCCACCAACACCGCATCGGTGAAGGCAAGGTTCGCCACGAAGATGGCCATGGTGAAGCCGACGCCGCCCAGGATGGACGCGCCCAGCATGTGCTGCCAGTTGACGTTCTCAGGCAGGCTGGCCAGCTTGAGCTTCACCACCAGGAAGCTCATGAGCATGATGCCGAGCGGCTTGCCCACCAGAAGGCCGAAGAAGATGCCGAAGAACACCGGGGAGGCGAACAGCGACCCCACGTCCATACCGGCGAAGCTGACGTCGGCGTTGGTCAAGGCGAACAGCGGCAGGATGCCGAAATACACCCACGGGTACAGCTTGTGCTCCAAGCGCGTCGCCGGCGGCACCACCTGGCGCGCCACGTGCGACAAGTGTCGGACGGTTTCCATATAGCGACCCTGCGCCAGCACGGGCTCCTCGGGATCGAAGGCGCGATTCGCTTCTCGGACCTTGGAGTCGGACCAGGTGGCGAAGGTGCGCAGGTTCACGCGCGAACCGGACGGGATAGCGAACGCCAGCAGCACGCCGGCGATGGTGGAATGCACGCCGGACATATATACGCAGTACCACAGCAAGGCGCCCACCAGCATATACGGAAGCAGCGAGTACACATGCCCCCTATTCATGGCGACCAGCACGGCAAGCACCACGCCCGCGGCGAGCAGCCACGCCAGCGACGGGCTTTGACCGTAGAAGATGGCGATGACCAGGATGGCGATGATGTCGTCGGCCACGGCGAGCGTGGAAAGGAACACGCGCACGCCGGCCGGCACGCGGTTGCCCAGAAGCGCCAGGATGCCCAGCGCGAACGCGATGTCGGTTGCCGTGGGAACGCCCCAACCGCCAACGGTTAGCGGGTCGGCAGCGTTGAACACCAGGTAGATGGCGATGGGGGCCAGAACGCCGCCGACGGCCGCCATGATGGGCAGCAGAGCCTGACGGATGTTCGTCAGCTCACCCACCGTGAGCTCGTATTTCACTTCCAAGCCCACCAAGAGGAAGAACACGGCCATGAACACGTCGTTGATCACGTGCGCAAGCGACATCTCGACAACGGATTCGCCGAAGAAGAAGCCCACATGCGAATGCCAGAACTCCAGGAACGGCTCGTGCACGGCGGTGTTGGCCACGATGAGCGCCACCACGGCGGCGAGCAGCATGGCACCGGCGGCCTTCGTGGACGAATGCGTCAGCTGGATGAGCTTCTGATAGCGATGCTGATGGCCCTGCACCTCTTTGATATAGATACGGCTGTCGGTCATGTCCTGCCTAACTTGCGGGAAGCGCCTAAGCCGCCCGCGAAACGAAGCTTGCTATTTCATGGGGCGCGTTCCGTGGCGAAACGAGCCGGCGGGGGTTCGGAACGCCCCTTTCCGCCCTTCGCGATAGACGCCTTGCAGGCAGCTTCGCGGATTCGGCACAGTCTATCATGGCGGCGTTGCGACACGCCCGGGAACGTGGCGTTGACGTTTTCAAAACGTTTACGAACGAACCCGAAAATACCGGGAATTCGCCGGTTAAATCAAGGTAAAGTGCGCTATGCTGTACTTACAGATTCGACGGAAGGGGATAACCTGCCACCTATCTGGAAAGAACTTTTTACGGTTCTGAGCAGGAGAAACACCGTCGGTCTTTTTTGTCCGCCGCGAAGAAGAGGTGATTGACATGAGCATTACCGTCACCGGACGCAAAATGCCTGTAACCGATGCGCTGCGCGAGTACGCCGAAGACAAAATCGGCAATTCCATGAAGGTCATGGACATCAATCCGCTGGATGCCGAAGTCGTGCTGCATGTGGAGAAGAACCCCGCCAACGCCACCCCCGCTATCTGCGAGGTCACGCTGCGCACCAAGGGCCACATCGTACGCGTGGAGGAGTCCGAAGAGGACATGTACGCCGCCATCGACGTTGCGGCTGCCAAGGTTCTTCGCCAGCTTCGCAAGTTCAAGACCCGCGTGCTCGACCGCAAGCCGCGCGAGGCCGCAGTCGCCCCTGTCGGCGAGTTCGATCCCGAAAGCCTGATGGCTGAATTCGCCGCCGACGAGGAAGTCGTCCGCGTGAAGGAAATCGAGTTCGCGCCGCTGACCGAGGAAGAGGCCCTGGTGCAGATCGACCTGCTGGGTCACGACTTCTTCGCTTACACCGACCGCGACACGAACCTGGTCAACGTGCTGTATCGCCGCGACGACGGTGGTTACGGCCTGCTGAAGCAGAAGGAGTAGCGCGAACGCATCGCATCTGCGCGTTGATCGCCAGTGCGGGACAAATGCATTTTGCAAGGGGCGGCCTTCGGGCCGCCCCTTTTCGTGGGCGCGGGTGCGCGGTTACAAGCAAGGCATATGGTGCTCGAGCAAGCTCGAGTCCTGACTTTACGGGTCAGTACGAATAGGGCGCGGGCGAATTCGAGCTTTTTCGCAAATGAGCGCGAGCCGCATCGGGGCCTTCGCACCCCTAAGAGACGAAGACGACTCGCACGCTCCGTTGCCCGCTTCCCCGTTATCAGCTTGAAAGCAACAAGCAACGGGAAAAGCGAGGACCGGCCCCGGGCAATTCCGGGGCCGGTCCTCAACATCCGACTTAAAAGCCGGCTTCGGTTATCGCGCTTTAGTTTGCGCAGTTGAGCACGTTAACATGGGGCTAACGTGCTCGATAAGCGTTGCGGCTTACAGGGAGTCGATGTACTCGACCAGCTCGCCGACGGTCTTCAGACCCTCGGGCTCGCCGAAGTCCACGTCGCACTTCTCCTCCAGGTCGCAGATCAGCTCGACCATGTCCAGGGAGTCGATGCCCAGGGAGTCGAACGTGGAGTCTTCGTTAACGGACTCAGGGTTGATGTCCAGGTTCTCTTCCAGGACTTCCTTAACGGTGTCGATGGTAGCCATGATGGCGGTCCTTTCTCAAACATTGCAATGTTCGTATGGTAGCACACGCCGCGCCGCGCACCCGGTTTTGCCCCGCGTCCCACACGTACGAACCATACGTGTTACGCGGGTGAACCATGCGGGCGGCGGGAGGCCGAGGCACAGGCAAATCTATGGTTAACCCCTACCCCTAATGCGGACCCCGCAGAACGAACGCTCGAATCGGCTTCCAGGCGGAACCTGGCGCCGGGAGGCGAACGCGAGCGCTATTCGTCCGCGAGCAGCCCCGCTTCCCGGAGGGCCTGCTTGGTTTGCGCGATGCTGTACAGGCTCCCGAATGCGCAGATGATGCCGTTGGGGCCGGCGAGTTCGCCGGCTTTGCGGGCGGCTTCGGCGTAGGTTTGCGCTGCGCAAATGGGCAGGTTTGCGTCGATCGCGGGCGATTCCGTGGCTATTCGGGCGGCTTCTGAGGCGTATTCCGCGGCAAGCAGCGCTCGGGGATTGTCGGGAGTCACGGCAACGAACGCGGCAGCATGCGGCAACACCGTGCGCAGCATGGCGGGATGGTCCTTGTCGGCCATGACGCCCGAGAGCAGCACGGCTTTGCGGCCGGCGAACACGTCCGCCAGCGAATCGGAGAGCGCCTGGGCACCCTGCGGGTTGTGACCACCGTCGATAACCACGGTAGGTTTGCCCGGCACGTGCGGCAGCACCTCGAACCGGCCGGCCCAGCGCGTGGCGGCAACACCGCGCTCGATAGCGGATTGCGGTATATCCCAACCACGGCGCTGAAGCGCGAACACGGTTTCTAAGGCCAATGCGGCGTTTTGCGGTTGGTAGCTGCCCAGCAACGTGGTTTCGTAGGCTTTGCCCTTGTAGGTGAAGGGGCGCACGACCGAAGGCTTTCCGGGTTCGACCTGCGCAGGGTCGAGATGGCGGACGGGCGCGATGTCCAGTTCGCGGAAATCGGGCTGCGCGACCGTGCAACCTACCGCGCGCGCCGCCGCTTCCACGGCTTCGGCGGCCTCGGGTTCCTGCGGCCACGAAACCACAGCGCTTCCAGACTTGATGATGCCGGCCTTTTCCGCGGCAATCTTGCCGATGGTGTTGCCGAGCAGATCGGTATGGTCGAGGCCGATGCGCGTGATAACGGCAACGTCGGGGGCTGCGATGACATTGGTGGAGTCCAGGCGGCCGCCAAGGCCGACCTCCAGCACCGCAACCTGGCATCCCACCTGGGCAAAGTGCAGGAGCGCCACCGCGGTCATAAGCTCGAACTCCGTTGGGTGGTCACCGGTTTCCACCGACATCTGCTCAGCATGCTCGCGCACTTGCAGCGTGACGCGCTTAAGGTCGGACATGCCGATATTCTCGCCATCCACGCGGATGCGTTCCTCGAAGCGCTCGATGAACGGGCTGGAGAACCATCCCACCCGATAGCCAGCGGCTTGCAGCACGTTGGCGATATAAGCGCACGTGCTGCCCTTCCCGTTCGTGCCCGCAACATGCACGATGCGCAGATCGTTCTGGGGATTTCCCAAGCGAGCCAGCAGCTCGCGAATACGGTCGAGACCCAAGCGCGACGCCTGCCAATGGGGAGCGTTGATATAGGCGATGGGATCAAAGTCTTGCGGGGTTGTTTGCGGCATACGGGATTCACCTTGCTCGAAAGTCCATTGTTCGTTAGCAGGTTAGCACGGGATGACAACCCAAGCCCCAGCATGCGCAGGTTCTACAAGCTAGCCGGCAATCGCGTCGTTGCGATATCTTGCAAACATCACCGATTGCCGTCAACAGCGCCTGGCGCATCATACAATGTGCATCGTCTGAACCCCAGGAAAACGCAAAAGTGCTGCGAGCGTAAACTCGCAGCACTTTTCCATAGCACGCCTGGTTCAACTGTTAGCGTTTGTATAATTCTCCGATCATAGCCAAAATACCTTCGCCATATCCTGTTCCCGGAACAGCCCATCGACCATTTAAGTCCTCAAGCTTCGGAGCAATTCCGCGAGTCACTAAATCGAAACGAGGATCAACACAAGGGTTCTTCAGCGCTGCAGTCGAGGCATAGGCCTTCAGGTGCTGAGCCTGTGCGCGCAAACCGGTTCGAACATTAGAAAACGATGCGCCCTCAGCAGAGGAAGTTACCGCGCCTAAACCACCAAAATTGCACTGCTGGGGTTTTACGGATCCACCAAATTGCAGCCAACCGGTCTCTTTCATTGCTTGGCAGAAGAGAACCTCGGGGCGAACCCCCTCGGCAACTGCCTCTTGCTCCACTATCGAGCAGAACTGATCAATGGTCGATGCCCCTTTGGATGCATAGACCGACGACGGATATGCCTTCCCTTTGCTTTTGTAGTAGGCAGCCATTTGCTTGGCAGACGTCTTTGACACACCCATGATGTTGTTTGCCGAAGAAACCGCACTGTCTTTCACCACGGATGCACGCTGGGTGCTGCCTGGCGCAGATGCCCCCTTAGCAACCAAAACGACCTGGTAAGCCTCCATACGCTTGCCGTACCCAACCGTTCCGGCAACTTCGCCGTTCTTGGCCCAGCCGAGCCAACCGTAATCCTGGGAATGAACGCGATAATAGACATCGTAATGATTCGCCATTTCCCCTGTAAGTTTGACCTGGATGGCCTCCATCTGACGAGACTGCCCTGTTGTGCCAGCGACCTTGCCCGAAGACTTCCACCCCTGCCAGCCGATGTTGGCACAATGCGCATTGTACGAAATCGACCCAGAATACGCCTGAGTCGGCAAGTATGCGGTCACAGCCTCAATTGCCCGCGCAGCGCCTGTCGTACCAGATCGAGCCCCATCTCGGCTGTAGCTTTGCCATCCTATACCTGAGACGTGGCTCTGATAAGCGACCAATGGCGCCTTGTTCGGCGTAGCCGTGGAGCCCGGAGCGGCGGAACCCTTTTTCACAAGCTTGATCTGAATGGCTTCCATTCGGTAACCATATCCCTCAGAACCGGCCATTTCCCCGTTTTTCGCCCAATCAAGCCACCCGAAACTCTCACAATGAACGCGATAATAAATATCGTACTGATTAGCAGCCTCGCCCGTTAGTTCTAGCCTGATTGCTTCGGTCTGGCGCGACTGTCCCGTGGTGCCGCCAACAGATCCATCCGATCGCCATCCCTGCCAACCGATATTGGCGCAATGCAGGTTGTAACGCACTCCACCTGAAACGTTTCGGTTGTTCAAATTGACCTTTAACGCCTCAATCGCATAGGCTTTACCAGTCGTGCCAGCAGTTGAGCCGTCCTTTGCACTTCCCTGCCAGCCGATGTTCGACACATGTGCCTGATAGGAAATGATTGAGGTGTCTGCGGGCACCGTTTTGGTCTTGAACGGCGTCGTTGTATCACCGGGAGCAGCTGCGCCTTTCGCGACCACGGCAATTTCAATCGCCTCGGCGTTATAACCATAGCCGATGCTTCCCGCAGATGCGCCGTTCTTGGCCCAACCCAGCCAACCGACGTTCGCTACATGCGCGCGATAATACACATCGTACTTCTTTGCCGCATCGCCCGTCAGCTTCATCTGAATAGCTTGCAATGCAACGCCTTTACCCGTGGTTCCGGCGGTTTCCCCATTGCTAGCCCAGCCCTGCCAGCCATTGCCAACATAGGCACGATACGTGATACCACCTGCAGAGCTAGCTGCATTTTGCAGACGAGCCCGAAACGCCTCGAGGCCGAAGCATTTACCCGTGGTGCCAACCACTTTCTTGTCATACACGTTGGTAAGCCAGCCTACATGCGAAGAATGGCCCACTGCCTGTACCAGAGCACTCGATTTTGCAACCGAATCGCTTACCAGGCCATACTGATTAGCGATACCCGTCGCATCCTCTTTTCCAAGCTTTTTAAGGAAGGAGTCATCCGAAAGCTTGCTGGCATCGCTTGCATTATCGACAAACGCATGCTCGACGATGATGCCCGGGATCCCCTCCTCGCGCGAAGAGGCGATAACGGTATAGTAATCTTCGAGACTTCCATCAGGGTATCGGGCATCGTTCGTGCAATTTCGAACCTTTGTGCCCCTGTTGCTCAAACCGAGCTTGGTGATCCTATCGAGAATCTTATTGCCAAGCTGCTCGCCAACGACATGCGTTTCGTTATAAAGATAACTACTGGAGTTCGGAACCCAAACTTCCGCGCCGGTGCCGCCACCCGCATTGCAGTGCAGGCAAACAAACACGTCGGCACCGATTGCCACAGCCCTGTCAACACGCTCCTGCAAGCCAACATACTCATCACCGTTTCGCGTGAGATAAGGATAGACCCCAGTATATTGTCTGAGAGCGTTATAGCATGACGACGCAATTTTCCAATTCAACGTTTTTTCGTTAAGTCCATACGCCGATGAGCCCCCATCTGAACCGCCATGACCGGGATCAAGGGCAACGATCAGGTAATCTTCCCTGGATTTAACGGCATCAGCGTAAGCCTTATCAATCCCAAGAAGCGATAAAGCAGCAGCGGAAATAGCATCCGGGGAGCTATCATCGGTTTCCTCAACAGCGGAATCCTGGTCGTAAGAAGGGTTGTCCAACGCGCCATCTTGAATAGCCTGCTCGTCGACGACCGACTCGCCAGCGCCGCCATCGGAGCTGCCGGAATCTGCTAGATCGATCGCCTGCGCAACGCTTGCAGCCGCCTGCAAGTTGCCTTCATTAGTGATAGCGTAGGCAGAAACATCGGAATCCGAACCACCATCTGCAGATCGTTCAAGTTGCGCAGCCGTATCGGCACGAACAACATCGAACAGATAATCACCGCTTTGGCTCTGCAGGGAAACGACATGGCGTTCATTGCCTGCAGTATAGTCGATCGAGACCAAATCGTATGCCGAGGCATCGGAATCACGACCGAACGACATCGTGAAAAGGACCGCATCATCCATAATCGCGGAGGCCTCGAATTCAAGCTTCTCAGACGTCGCCTTCTTTTCAAGGCAAAGTTTTGCAGACGAAATGCCCTTCACGGAGTTAACGAAGCCGATTGCAATGTTCTGCTCCTGGCCAACGGAAACACACGATTCATCTAAATACACGAACTCAATAACATTGCTTGCATCTTCCGAAAGACGAGCATCATCCGACGTTTCAGCGACGACGGATTCGCCTTGGCGATTTTCTTCCGCGGAGGGGTTACCTGTTGCGGATTCGGCAGATAAGTTTGAGGCCGCAGAACCGCTTACCTCCCCAACGGAATCCTCCGCTTTGCTAGAAGAACCTATTTCGTGACTGCTTGAGTCAGCATTCGATGATGACGAAGCGATTGAATCGTCTAATGCATATGCCGGAAATCCCGAAAAAGAGACGACCAGCAAAACGCTCAGAAGACAAGACAGAGCCTTTGACCTTGTTCGCATTTCACACCTTTCCGTATCCATTCGCATGCCATTATAAAGAAGGGTTGCACCGTATGAACGCCGCAACCCTTCTTTATATATGCGTATTTCGCTAATCCGCCAGAATCCTTCGAATCAAAATGGTCGAAGCGCCCTTGGAAGACAAGGGAACGTATTGACAGCGCCCGCCAAACGTTGGCTCTTCATAAATCATCCCATTGCCGGCATAAAGAACCACGTGCTCGTAGAGGGCAGGATTGTAATTCGGCCAGCCTCCGTTGTACATAAGGATAAGATCACCGGGTTTTGCTTCTGCCAGAGATCCAACGCGTTTGCCGGAGAACATCTGATCATAAGTCTCAAATCCGATATCGATACCAAGCTGCTTATACAAGTACCAGGTAAACGAAGCGCAGTCCATGCCTCCGTCATAAGGGTAAACGCCAAGCCAAACATAAGGAACGCCAAGCAAAGACCTTGCCGTGCCCATAATCTTGTTCACCGCAGCGCCACGATCCGCATTTCCGTTGCCGTTATACCAGACGTACGTCCCGTCAGAGCGCTTCACTGCTTGATTCGCGTACAGCTTGTCACGATATGGTTTAGCGGTCGATCCAGGGGCAGCGCTGCCTTTCGGCAGAATCTCAATCTGGACCGCTTCCGCTCGATATCCAAGCTTAGAAGTGCCCGCACTAGCACCGTTCTTCGTCCAGCCCATCCAACCGATATTTTGAGCATGAACGCGATACCATACATCAAATCGAGAAGATAAATCTCCCGTAAGACGAATCTTGATAGCTTCGATTTGCTTTCCCGAAACTCCAGCGACGCTATCGGCATTGACGTAATCTTGCCAGCCGACATTGGATGAATGAACGGAATACTGGATATTTCCGCCGATGTTCGTTCCCTTAAGGGACATGGACAGCTGGTCAATCGGGAGACCCTTACCAGTAGTGCCAGCTACGCCACCACTGGTTTTCGAGCCCTGCCAACCGCTGCTGCGAACATTTGCCTTATACGAAAATGCCAGGGTATAGGAAGGATGCACAGTGGAGCCAGGAGCAGAAGACCCCTTGGGGACGAGCTTCACCTGAACGGCTTCAGCGCGCAGCGAGCATCCGGTAGTACCGGCGATATCGCCGTTCTTTGCCCAATCGAGCCAGCCAAAACCTTCCGAATGGACCCTGTAATAAATGTCGAAATAATCGGAAATCTCACCAGAAAGCTTGATCTTCAAAGCCTGAATCGATCTGCATTGACCAGTAGTGCCCGCAACGCTTCCGTCAGACTGCCAACCCATCCAACCGATTCCGGAAACATGCGCCTGATAGCTGATGGACCCGGAATATTTCTGGTCGCCCAAGGAGATCTCGAGAGCTTCGAGGCGCTTCGCTTTCCCCACGGTTCCCGCCGTCTTCCCCGAAGTCACAGGCGTCATCCAGCCATAGCTTTCAGAATGTGCTTGATAATTCAATCCGCACCCGCGATACGCACCAGAAGTGCTCCCGGGGGCACCAGAGCCCTTGGAAACCAATCGAATCTGAACAGCCTCGATTTGATTGCCGGAACCAAGCGAGCCGGCAGACGAACCATTCGACGCCCAACCCATCCAGCCGATATTCGAAACATGCACACGATAGAAGATGTCATAGCGAGCGGCCAGGTCACCAGCAAGACGGAACCTCAATGCCTGCAAAGGAAGAGCCTTGCCAGTAGTTCCAACAGTTCCATTAGTAACTTCGGATTGCCAGCCCGAATGCATCACATAGGCTTGGCCGATAACGGAACCGCCAACCTGCGTTGAAGCGTTCTTAACGTTCAGAGCCTCGAGCGCAAGGGAGCGCCCAGTCGTGCCCGCCGTTGCGCCATCGCTCGAAGCGGAACGCCACCCGATGCTTGAAACATGAGCGAAATAGGAAACCATCGGCTCGCTGAATGCCGAAGCCGAGCCGTATCCGGAGAAGGCTGTGCCCTTCTCGACAAGCTTGATCTCGATCGCCTGAACGGCAAGACCGCGACCAGTAGAACCCGCGGCTTCACCATTCCTGGCCCAGCCAAGCCAGCCAAGATTTGCGCTATGCACACGATAGTACACGTCATATTCGCTAGCGACTTCCCCTGTAAGGGAGATCTTAATCGCCTCTATCCCCAAAGATCGACCCGTCGTGCCTGCTAAGGCGCCATCGGCAACCTGAGACTGCCAACCGATATTCGAAACATGCGCCTGATACGAAATGCCGCCGGAAGCGGACGACAGCTTGATTTTCAGGCCCTCCATGCTCAAGGAACGGCCCGTTGTGCCCGCCTTCGACCCATTTTTAACCCACGACTGCCAGCCTATGCTCGAAACATGCGCCTGATAGTCGATCGATGCATTTTTCTGCGAGCTTTTATCCGCCGCGGCCTTTTCGGCAGAGTCAGATTTCAACGGAGCCGCTTCCTCAGCAACCTTCGCATCGGCACCAAGCTGCTCACGACTCTCTCCAGCAGCGTTATTGATGGCAGGCTGCCCATTCTTGTCAGCAGAATCGCCGACAGAAGGAGCCGCGCTCCCGTCAGAAGCCTCGCTATCGACAGACGTCGACCCCCCCCCGATATCTTCAGCGCCCGAGGAAGCCGTATCCTCGCCTTGCTCCGAAGGGGACACAGCCGATGTAGACGGCTGCTCAGCGCGACCGGAGCCGGAAGCGCTCCCCTCCTCCAAAGCAAGTGCGGAAGGGAAGGGCACGGACATCGCTAAAGACGTCGCCAGCACAAGAGACAACGCTGTTTTCTTTTTCGAAAAGCGCATGGAAAACTCCTGAGAAACGGGATATATCAGTATTTTAATGATGCCATCATTAAGGCGATGCAGCAATGTAGCTATCGACCATTTTTCGGTAACGACCGATTCGAATCGATAAGAAGACATCGATAATAATCAGGAAACGCCCAGTCGGAGAGCATGCTATATCGCACAATCCCAGCTGCAATATCGTCAACAACGATTAGACGCAAACAGCCGGCCCTTCAAGCGCTTCCGCCAGCCTTCTCCCCCCTGTTGCGGCTACTGACCGTTTTGCTGCTGCGCCTCTTTCGCGGCTTTTGCCTTTTGCTCGTCCAGTTGATGCAGCAGCTCGCCTAGGGTTACGAAATCGTTTTCCAGGGCCTCGCGTTTTGCGCCGTCGTAAAGCGCGGCGGCGGGGTGGAAGATGGGAAAGACAAGGAACTTGCCCGCCCGCTGGACGCGACCGTGCAGACGCGTGATGCCCACCTGCGTCTTCAGAACGAACTGCGTGGAGAACTTCCCAAGCGTGACCAGGACTTCCGGGTCGATGGTGCGCGTTTGCTCGCGAAGGAACGGCGTGCAGGTTTGAATCTCCTCGGGTCGCGGGTCGCGGTTTCCGGGAGGGCGGCACTTCAGCACGTTGGCGATGAACACGTCCTCACGGCGCAGACCGGCACACCCGAGCAGCTCATTGAGGTAGTGCCCGGCGGCGCCGACGAACGGCTCGCCCTGCAGATCCTCGTTTTTGCCCGGTGCCTCGCCTATGAACATCACGCGCGCATGAGGGTTGCCCACGCCGAACACCGTTTGCGTGCGGCCGTCGCACAGCGGGCAGCGGCGGCATGATTCCACCTGCACGCGCAGCTCATCGAGCGGGATATGCGGTTTCGGCATGGTGTGCCCCTTTCCGTGCGTCGAACGGCGACGTGCCCACCGCGCGGCTGGTGAGTTTGCGAACCGCGCAAGCACACAACGTTTTTCTTGGTCAACAGCCTAGCACAACAGCGGAAAACTAGCGGCAGACTAAACAACGCGCGGAAAAGCCGATTCGTTATCGACGAAGGCGGCTCACAAGCCTGCAAGATAACGAGTTTTTGCCCAAATGAAGCCTCGCTGGTTCTGGGCGGTTTTGAACCACCGTTCGCGCGGCGTCCGCAGCCGGTGGGATACCGTTGCTAACGGTTGCGTTAAATCGCGGAAACATCGGGCTGCGGCGGGCTTGCCAGCTGCTACGATGAACGATAAGTCGAATCATCTGCCTTAAGGAGAGACCATGCCTACACGCGATGAGAGAAAAGCTGCCGCCGCAAGCAACCTTGCGCTGATGCGCGGGGCGTTTTCCAAGGACACCCAGGAAACCATCGACGCCGCAATCATCTACGAAGATGGCGAGGGGCGCGAGCTTGAGCTGCCCGAAGTCGAGGAGGGCGCGACAACTACCACCAGCGTGACCAGCGATTTTACCGTGAAGGCGGTGCACAGCGCGAAGGGTAAGACCGTGGTCGTGGACCCGTGCTCGTTCATGCGCCCGGGCGGCGCGTACGAGGACGGCGCGTTCGGGCCCGAGCAGATCCTGTGCTCGGAAAGCAACCTGTACCCGGTTTTGTGCGGCTGCAAAAACACGTATCATGCCGCAAACCGCGGGTTTGCGTCCGGCCAGCTTTACACCGACCGCGCGCTGTACCTACCCCAGGTGATGTTCGTCCACGACGGCGACATCCGCCGCGCCGACGTGCTTGCCATCCCCGAGCCCAACCGCACCCATGCGTTGGAGAACCACCGCTCCGAGCGCGAGGTCGAGACGGCGTTGCGCGCCCGCGTGGAGGCGCTGCTGCGCATCGCCGCAGCTAACGGAGCTGAAACGCTGATCGTGGGCGCGTTTGGCGCCGGCCCGCAGGGCTTCGATGCCGAGGTGGTCATCGAGTTGTTCCGCGCCTGGATCGCCGCGCACCCCGGGGCCATCGGCCACATCACGTTCGCCGTGCCGCGCGCCGTCCTCGCCCCGTTCGAGGATGCATTCGGCGAAGAGCGCGAACCCGAGCCCGTCGTCGTCACGCCCACCGAAGCCGAAGAGGATGACGAGGACGATTTCGACCCCAACGACCTGCCCGAAGGCATCACGTTCCGCTCCTAGGGCATCTGCGCCTGAAGCGAGGCGAACCTGGCGAAAAGCCAGGGCGCACGCGAAGCGAATCGCAAGCAGAAGATGGTTGCCGAGCGTGGGCGCGGGGCAAAACAGCAGCGGCGCGCCCGGCATAGGATGCGAATAGAGAAGAACGCATCCGGGATGAAACGAAGCATCACGAGCGAAATTCGTTTCAGCGCACACGAGGCAAAACATGGATAGCGAAGATATAGTCAGGGAATTCGATGTTTGCGGCAATCACGTGACCGTGCACGTGCCAGCACATTGCGCAGGCGAAGGGCTCCTGGATAGCGAGCGCAACGGTCGCTGCCCCCAACAGCAAACTTGCAACAGCCGGGATCAGCACGCAGACGACAATGGCCGCAACGAAGGCTGCGCCCTAAAGCCGTCATGCAGCCAAGAACGCACAGACGCCCGAAGCCGCCAGCATACCGGCAGGACAAACCCTTCCCCCTTGGACGGCCTTCCGGCGGTTTACCTGCATGTTCATGATGGCGATGGGTCCGAGGTGCTGCGGTTGTGCCGTGAGCTTGGCTGTCGGGAATTCGTGCTCGCCGCCATACGGCCGCGTTGCTGGAACGACGATCTGACGCCTTGGGAACGCCCCGGGCTGTTCGCCGACGATACCCCGTTTGCGGGCAAAGCGGCCGAGCAAATCCGCCTGCTTGAAAGCGAGATCGTCCCGCACGTCGAGGGAGACGCGCCGCGCAAACCCGAGCAACGTGTGCTGGCGGGCTATTCGCTTGCGGGGCTGTTCGCCACGTGGGCAACCTTCAACAGCACGGCGTTCGGGCTTGTCGCGAGCGCATCGGGGTCACTGTGGTACCCGGATTTCACCGGCTATGCCGCCGCGAACGAATTCGCGCGCAAACCAGCCTGCGCCTACTTCTCGCTTGGCAGCAAGGAGGCGCGCACGCCCAGCAGGCTTTTACGCAACGTGGCGCAAGGCACGCACGACGTCGTCGAGCTGTTCAAGGCCAGGGGCGTGCCTACCACGTTCGAGCAAAACCCCGGCAACCACTTCAAGGAACCCGCCCTACGTATGGCAAAGGGCATCGCCTGGGCGCTGGGCAGATAACCTTACCGCTCGGCCGCTTCGCCACACGCGCGCTTCGTCACACGCCGGACATGGCGATGGCGTAAAATCATCTGCAACGCGAATCGCGGACAACGGGAGCAACACGGCAAAGGAGACGCAATGGACGCAAGCACCGCACGCATCGGGTTCATCGGGTTCGGCAACATGGCCCAGGCCATGGCGAAAGGGCTGGTGGAGCACGCCGGCTTCGATGGCGGCCGCATCACCGCCTGCGCCGCGCACTTCGACAAGCTGGAGACCAGCTGCAAGCCGCTGGGCGCGAACGCCGTGCACACTCCCGCCGAAGTCGCCGAGACAAGCGACCTGATCATCGTGGCCGTGAAGCCCTACATGGTAGCCGACGTGCTTGCGCCGGCGCGCGAGGCGCTTGCCGGCAAGGCCGTGGTGTCGGTTGCCGCGGGCCTGCTGTTCGACTTCTACGAGGACCTGCTGGGCACCGGCAGCCACCACCTTTCCACCATCCCCAACACGCCTATCGCCGTGGGCTGCGGCGTGATCGCCTGCGAGCAGAAGCACTCGCTCAGCGCCGACGAATGGGAGACGTTCGCCGGGCTGTTCGGCGGCATCGCGCTCATCGAGCCCGTTGCGGGACACTTGCTCTCGACCGCCAGCGCCGTCGCCGGGTGCGGCCCCGCCTTCGCCGCCATGTTCCTGGAATCGCTGGCCGACGGCGGCGTGAAGAACGGCCTGCCCCGCGCCACCGCGTATCGCCTGGCGGCGCAGATGATGGCCGGCACCGCACAGCTGCATCTGGCCACCGGCACGCACCCCGGCGCCATGAAGGACGCCGTATGCAGCCCTGGCGGCACCACCATCAAGGGCGTCGCCGCGCTCGAAGCCGCGGGCCTGCGTAACGCGCTCATCAGCGCCGTCGACGCCACGCTGCAGTAGCGGGGAGGCATCACTCGCCAGAGAGAACGCCACGACGAAAGGCGCCGCAAACGGAAACCGAAAGATTCCCAAGGCGCCATCCCGGCGGCAGTGCGCATCGAAAAGCGTGGCTTCAACCCCGACGAACCTAAAGCCATGCTCAGCCAAAACCTGCATATACGAGAAAAGCTCCCATTCCCGATAGTTCGGAAATGGGAGCTTTTATTCGCTCATCAGAGGCGCTTGGGTTTTGCCACGAAACCCTATTTGAGAGTCGCTCAAGCCAAAAAGTGAAAAAAGGGGGTTCGCCGTTCCTCGACTTGTCGAAAGACTCAAGCCTAGCTCACCATCACGGTGCAATCCCCGCTTCCCCGTCTACACGTAATAACGCGGCATGCGCTGGGCGAAGCCGATGCACAGCTCGTGCGGGATGGTGTTCAGGGTTTCGCACATCTCCTCGATGGTGACCATGGCGTCGCCTTGCTGGCCGACGATAAGGACCTCGTCGCCCACCTGGGGATCGACGCGGCGACGGCGCGCGTAGCTGCGCAGGTCGACCTCGAACATGCACTGGTCCATGCAGATGTTGCCCACCTGGCGACAGCGCACGCCGTCGACCAGGAAGTCGGTGCGGCTTGACAGCCCGCGGCGCAGGCCGTCGCCGTACCCCACGGGCACGGTGCAGATCTTCACGCTACCGGGGCTGCGGTAGTTCAGCCCGTAGCTAACGCCCTCGCTCATGGGCACCAGGCGCGTATCGGTGATGCGCGCGTGCACGCTCATGGCCGGGCGCAGCTCGATGAGCGGCGTGGTTTCAGGGCAGGGCTGGTAGCCGTACAGGCCGATGCCCAGGCGCACCATGTCGAAGCGCACGTCGGGGTAACGGATAGCGGCGGCGGAGTTCGCGCAGTGCACGATGCCGGGGTTTATGCCCGCCGCGCGCAGTCCCTCGACGGCTTCGATGTAGCGCTTCGCCTGGATGTGGAAGTCGAGCGTTTCCGGGCAGTCTGCCGTGGCGAAGTGCGTGAACACGCCCTCGAGCTCGAGCGCGCGATGGAAGCCGATCTGGTGCATGAAGTTCACCACTTCGTCCCAGCGCACGCCGATGCGGTTCATGCCCGTGTTGATGGCCAGATGATACGGCGCGCGCAGCCCCATGGAATCCGCGGCCTCCGCATATTTGATGGCGAACTCGGGAGAGTACACCGCCGGCATGATCTTGTAGGCAAGCAGCAGCGGAATGGCGCTGGCGGGCGGCTCGGCAAGCATGAGGATAGGCGCGTTGACCAGACCTTCGCGCAGCTTGATGCCCTCGTCGACCGTGGCGACGCCCAAATAGTCGGCGCCGGAGTTCAGCGCCGTCTTCGCAACGCGCACCGAGCCATGGCCGTAAGCGTCGGCTTTCACGACGGCCATCATGTGACGGCCTGAGCCGATCATCTTCTTGACGGCGGAGGCGTTGTGGCGGATGGCGTTCAGGTCGATTTCCAGCCAGGCCCAGCGGCGATCCTTCTCAGGGATGGTGGCCAGCTTCTCGGGGTCGAACTCCACACGGCCCTCGGCGTTTTCGCCGTCTGCGGAATATGACGCCGCCGCTTCCTCGTGATCGCGGTTGTATTGGAACGCGCCGCGCACCTCGTTGGCAGCGTCGGATGCCGCTTCGCGCTCGGTCAGGAAGCCGTTCACCCCGCCACGGCGAGGCATTTGCGCAGGCGCAGGCTGGCCGGCATGAGCCGCGCGCTGGGCTTCGCGCTCGCGGATGGCGTCCGCCGCGCTGGTACCGCCCGCCGGCTTGCGGAACGCGAAACCGGTGAAACCGTTGGGAAGCTGAGTATTGTCTGCCATGTTCTGCACCCTCTTGAAACCATTGCTTTGCCCGAATGCGCAGGTCGGCGATGCCGATTCGCGGCGAAGCCGCAGCGCGCGACGGGTCTGTCGTATAGCGGACACAAGTATATCACTGGGGAAATGCGGGAACGCTTCTGCGCAAACCCTGCAGATACCGGCCGGCGGCAGGCAAAGCGCCGCCTGACACTTGGGGACGGAGGGTTATCCGTCCGGAACCCGACGCTTGGGGACGGAGGCCCTTCCTTCCGAGAACGAAGCATGAACCATCCGCTCAAATACCGAACTCCGCCGAGGGGAATCCGCTTGGCGCGACCAATCGGCTTGCAACGCGCCTGTACGACGTACGCTTTCGCACCCCACTCCCCTACGTTTACCGTGATTATGCAACGCTATTCCGGCGGAACGTCCATAAAAACTGCACCGATAAGCTACAATAAGCACAATTGGTTTACGGGCTGGCAGCGGTTCGCAATCAATCCATTCGCAAAGCCTGCCCGGGACAAGAGAAATGGAGTACCGCCATGCTATGCCCCAACTGCGCAACCGAGAACGTCGCTGATGCGAAATTCTGCGGCAACTGCGGAACGCCCCTGAACGCCGCCGCGCCGGACCCCGAAGCGCCCGCCGCGCCCGAGGCTCCCGCAGCTCCTGCCGCACCTGCCGCGCCGGTTCCGCCGGCCGCACCCGCAGCGACCGCCGCACCGATTCCTCCTGCAGCGCCAGCTCCGTCAGTCGCCCAGCAGCCTGCGGTCGCACCGCAGCAATATGCTGCCGCTCAGCAACCCGCCGCGCCGCAATCGCCCTACGCCGCTGCCCCGCAGCAGCCGTACGGCACACCGCAGCCGCCTTACAGCGTTCCCATGCCTGAGAAAACATACGTTGTGGAGGGAAGCAATCAGACGCTTCGCCTCATCGCGTTCATCATGAACATCGTGGCCCTGGTCGTCATTGGAATCGGCGGCATCGCAACGCTCGGCATCGGGCTGGTCCCCTTAGCGTGGGGCATTCCCATGACCGTTCGCTCTTGGGGCGTCTACAAGGGCAAAAAGCCCAATACCGTCGCCCTTGGCGTTTGCACCCTGTTGTTCCTGAACATGGTTTCCGGCATCCTGCTGCTAGTCGCCCAAAAGGACGAGTAATCGACACGCGCTTCACCAAGAGAAACGACGCGATAGGTTACGAAATGCGAAACGACATGATATATCGCGAAACGCAAGACGGCACCGCAGCATAACGCGCGCCCCAATGCAAAGCGGGTCCCAATGCTCAAACCGAGCTGCGAGACCCGCTGCTGTATTCGCGCTACAACAATCGCGAAGTCCCCTTGCACGCATTGCCTTCAACATGCAGCTTGCGGCAAACGGAAGCCAACACCATTTCGCCCGCGGTCAGACACTTGGGGACGGAGGATGACACTTGGGGACGGAGGGTTATCTGTCCAGAAGAAAGCGCACTGCACATTTCGCCCGGCAGGGTTTTGTTTGCGGCGCAAGAATCGCTCGTTTTGTCCACCTGTGGCCAAAACGAGCGATTCTTGCTTATTTACACGCTATGTGGCGGACCTTTTCAACGATTTTTTGCTCATGGAGAGCCATTTCTCCCAAAAACCGCACTTTTATGGGCTATATCCCGCGAAGAATCGTTCATTTTGTCCAGAGGCGACCAAAATGAACGATTCTTCGCAGTTCACGAAAGAAAACGCCCGCTTCGGCCGCGATAGGCTAAAGCAGGCGTCTTTTGCGCTATGCATTGCTGCGCACCTTGGTAGCTACCGCAGCTCCAACCTTAATGGCGCAGCGGAAGCGCGCTGGTCTCTAGTGGCCGCCGCCAGCCATCATCTTCACGGCGTGCGGAAGGGCGGCCACGATGCCGTCCCAGTTTTCGCGGGCGGCCTTTTCGCTGCCCGGAAGATTCACCACCAGGTGCGTGCCGCGCTGCATGCACAACGCGCGCGAAAGCATGGCGAACGGCGTGATGGCCAAGCTATGGGCGCGCATGGCCTCGGCGATGCCGGGTACGTTGCGATCGCACACTGCCTGCGTGGCCTCGGGAGTGACGTCGCGCAGCGACAGGCCGCTGCCGCCGCAGGTCAGAACGATATCGGCGTCGATGGTATCGCATGCCTCCACGATGGCGGCGCTGATCTGCGGCACCTCGTCCTTCACCACCACATGGCTTTTGCAAACCCAGCCGTTGTCGGCGATGAGCTGCTCGAGCGCGGCGCCGGCGGTGTCCTGCTTCATGCCGCGCGTGTCCGAGCAGGTGATGATGGCGAACGTGATGGGCGCGGATGCGTGATCGTGTTCGGTCATGAGTTCCTCCTTATATAAAGGTTGAGCGCCGGCGAAGCATGCGCCGGCCATCTCGGCTGCAAGCTTTCCCGCCCGCGGCCGAGACTGCTAAGCGATCGGGCGCTTCCCGATCGTCCGGGCCGCAAGCCTTACCGCCTGCGGCCCGGTTCGTTAATCGATCGGGCACGTGCCGGCTACAGGCACACGTCCTCGTTGACGTCGAGCAGGATGCACTCGACCATGCTGCCCGCCGTGCGGCCTTCCCCGCCTTCGGGCAGGACAGCCAAGCAGTTGCTGCGTTGGATGACGCCGAACAGGCCCGAGCTCTGGTTCTTCGCCGGCTCGACCGTATAGGCGCCGTCGGCGTCCTTCGTGATGGTGGCGCGCAGGTAGATGCGGCGGGTGTCGCCCTTCTTCGCGTCGCGCGCAAGACGTGCCTTCACGAGCGGGCGCTGCAAGTTGGAATACCCCTGCATTTTGCGCAGCGCCGGGCGGATGAGCATCTCGAAGCCGCAGTAGGCCGCAGCCGGGTTGCCCGGCAGGCCGAACACGGGCGTGCCATTGACCAGGCCGAACGTCTGCGCTTTGCCCGGGCGCATGTTCACGCGGGTCATGAGCAGCTCACCGGTCTGCTCGACGCAGGGCTTGATGAAGTCGAAGTCGCCATCGGAGGCGCCGCCGCTCGTGACCACGAAGTCGTACTCGCGCACCGCTTCGAGCACCGCAACCTTCAAAGCCTCGAGCGAGTCTTCCACGATGGGCAGCATGGTGGGAAGCGCGCCCGCGGCGCGTGCGGCCGCGGCCAGCGCATAGCCGTTGGAGTTGCGGATCTTGCCCGCGGCGGGAACCTGGGTGGGCGGCACGAGCTCGCTGCCGATGGAGATGATGGCCACGCGCGGGCGACGCGGGGTGGGAACCTCGGTCACGCCGCAGCCGGCCAAAAAGCCCACGCCGGCAGCGTTGATGACCTCGCCGGCGCGCACGACGGCCTCGCCGGCGCGCGCCTCCTCGCCCGCTTCGCGCACGTTGCCGCGCAGCTTGGCAGGCGCCTCGAAGGCGACGCGGCTGCCGGGGCGGCCATCGCCTTCCACGTTGCGCACGATCTCGTACTTCACCACAGCGTCGGCGGCTGCGGGCAGCGGAGCGCCGGTCATGATGCGCACGCATGCGCCCTCGGGGATATCGCCCTCGAAGGTGTCACCGGCGGCGACTTCCGCGATGACGTCCAGCTCGACGGGCGATTCGGGGCTTGCGGACTGCAGCTGGGCGGCGCGCATGGCGAACCCGTCCATAGCGGCATGGGCGAACGGCGAGATGTCGATATCGCTTTTCAGGTCGACGGCGGTGACGCGGCCGGCCGCATCCAACACGGGGACCGTTTCCGCAGGCAGCTGGGAAACGTGCGATAACACCAGGTCACGCGCTTGCTCGACCGAGATCATCTCCGGCATGGCATGTCCTTTCGATTGCGAATGATATTGAACCACTGCATTATACCGCTTGCCGAATAAAACGGCACGGATATCGACAAGTCCATCGCAAAGGACGCACCACGCGCAAACCCCAAGCAGGGGACGGAAGCGTGTTCGCAGCCGAGGACGAGGTGGGGGGGTGCATTCTCAAGCTGGGGGCGAGGGGGATCGCGCTCACCGCCTTCATCCGCGCGGCGCCATCCCTCGCGTATCGTGAACAGGGGACGAGGGAGGTTCGTTCACCACGCCATCGCAAAGGACGCAACGCGCACGAACCCGAGGGGATGTTGCTCCTCGTGAACACACCTCCGTCCCCTGTTCGCCCGTCCCCTGCTCACACGTTCGCTGAACGGCGCTATTCCTTGGCGCCCGAGAGCATGCGACAGGCCCATTGAGCCGCCACCATGCTGCCCTTGGCAAGCACGTCCTCGTCGACGGTGTAGTGGCAGCTGTGCTGCGGATGGTCGGCTCCCACCTGGGGATTCCTGGTTCCCACGAAGCAGAACACACCCGGCACGATGCGAAGGTACTCGCTGAAGTCCTCACCCGACAGCGTGCCGCGATAGTCGGCGACGCCCTGCTCGCCAAGCGTGTCTATCACCGCCTGGCGTGCCACCTCGGCGCACGTGGGGTCGTTCGCAAGCCCGGCGTTACCCGGCTCGAACGTGAAGCGCGCCTTAGCGCCGAACGCGTGGGCGATGCGGCTGACGATGCGCTCCAAGCGATCGGGCACCTCGGAACGCAGGCCCTCGGACCACGTGCGCACGGTGCCGGTGAGCCACGCGTGGCCGGCCATGATATTGCGCGCCTGGCCGCCGTGGAACTCGCCCACGGTGACCACCACGGGTTCGAACGGAGAAACATCTCGGCTGACCAGGACCTGAAGCGCGGTGACCATCTCGGCGCCCACCACCACGGCGTCCACGCCCTTGTGCGGCATGGAGCCATGCGCCGAAACGCCGTCGATGTCGATGCGGAACCAATCGGTGTTGGCCATGCGCTGCCCGGGCGCACAGGACACGGTACCGGCGGGCACCTCGCTCCAGATATGCGCACCGTAAATAGCATCCACGCCATCGAGCGCACCGGCTTCGATCATGGAAAGTGCACCGATGGAGATCTCCTCGGCAGGCTGAAAGATGATGCGCACCTCGCCTGCCAGCGAATCGGCGGCGTCGCGCAGGATACGCACGGCGCCGAGCATCATGGACATGTGCGCGTCGTGGCCGCATGCGTGCATGACGCCGGGGTTCTCCGAAGCGAAGGCAAGGCCCGTCTGCTCGGTGACGGGCAGCGCGTCCATATCGGCGCGCAAGGCGACGCGGCGCGCCGGGCGCCCATCGGCGTCGTATGCCCCGGGCGCGGTGCCGGCGATGGTTGCGATGATGCCGTTGTTTTCAAGCTTTCGGTATGGGATGCCCAGCTCATCGAGCTGTTCGCACAGCAGCTTCTGCGTGTTTGACTCATGACCGGATACCTCGGGGAAACGATGGAGCAGGCGGCGCACGGCCACGATGTCGGGCTGCGCGGCGGTGCCCAAACTGCGAACGAGGTCGGCGGTTGCGGCACCCGCCTGCGGAGTTTGCGCGACGGCATAAACGGCGGGAAGCGTGGATGCGGCATCGGTCATGACGGGCCCCTTTCGAAGGAGTGCGTTCTCTTTTGGTCCGCTAGCCTACCACACGCGGCCCCGCCTGCCCGCCACGCGATGCGCCATCGGCGAGAAGTAACCGAAACCGTACATGAAAACGCGGAAAGGCGTGCGGGAGCAGGCAACGGAGAGCCCAGTCGGATGACCCACGAGGCGGCGCGGGTGCCCAACCCGCCGACCTGCCGGCAGCGGCGGCGGCGTGACGGCCGATCAAGCTACCCGGCACCCGCTCGGCCCGGCGCGGGCCGCACCCGTTCACCACGCAATGCTATCGCACGTCTAGCTCCTTCAGCATGGCGTCGATATGCTGCTCGGCTAGCTCGAGCTCGCCGCGTTCGGCCAGAGCGTTAGCCACCTGAACCTGGTTGCGCAGGTCGTGGCGCAGGCGCACCGAGCGCTGGGCCATGTCGACCGTTGCCTGATAGTCCGCCAGATATCGATCGAGCTCGCCGTTCAAATCGGCGGCGCGGGCATCGTCGCGCACCTTGCCGCGGAACCTGCCCACCGCAAGCAGTAGCACGGCGTCCACGCCGAAGCACAACAGCATGAGCAGGCCGAATAGGCGCAGCAGCAGCGAATCGCCGCCGCACGGCCCTACCGCCACGCTGAAGCACAGTGCCAATAGCAACGCCTGGACCACGGAGAACAACGCGAACGACGAGGCGATGACCGACGCACGGCGCGACGACGGCGCGGAGGCGGCGGCCCCTTCTTCCGGATAGAACCTCCGAACCAACGCGGTAAGGCCCCAGAACAGCGCTATCTCCACGAACACCTCGAGCAGCATTGCGCATGCGAACAACGTGGCGTTGGCTGCAACCGTTGCGTAATCGTGAACGGTAGCGCCCGCTAGGATATCGAAGGTCATATCGAGGAACAGATCCCCGGGCAGCACGATAACCAGGCCGAACGCCGATAAGGTGACGCGCCGCGCCAACGTCCCCCTTCCGAACAGCAAAGGAGCCGCGGCCATGAGCACGCCGAGCAACAGATCGGCAAACTCGGCCAAATACCCTCTCACGCACAGGGCAAACACCATAAGAGACAGGCCAACGGCCCAATATGCCCACCGATTCCGCAGATGCAGGATGCGGGATTCGAACCCCAGATACACCAGCCACGTGGGCGCGACGACGGACAGCACCACGAACGCACCCGCGGGAATGCCGAGGATCATCGGCTCCATTCGTCATCACCCCCATCCTGAGCGGCCCGGTCTTGCTTCAAGATCACGCGCACGCGGTACACGCCGTCGACCTTTCCCGCCTCGAACGTGCCGTCATGGCGTCGCGCCACCTCGCGCACGATCCCCTGCCCCCAACCATGCGGCACGGACAGATCGGGGAACGGGCTTGCCGTACCGTCGTCGCCTTGATGGCCGACATCGCCCGACGGCGGACGGCTCGAACCGCCGGCACCGCCTGTCGCCGAAACGCCTTCAACCCGTCCCCGTTCCCGAGAAGGCGGGCAGCTGTTCTCCACATCGACGACCAGGTACATTCCCCACAAGCGCGCGGCGGCTTCGACGCGACGCTCCCCGTCAGGTGATTTCGCACAGGCATTGAGCGCATTGTCCAGCAGATTGGAGAACACCGCGCACAGCTCCACGCCAGGCAGCTGGATATCCGCAGGGATATCCAGCTCAGCACAGAAGGATGCACCCGAGTCCTTTGCCGCACGGGCCTTCTGCTCCAGCAACGCATCGACGGCGGGGTGCTGGCAGAATCGCTGGGGCCGCGTTCCGATAAGGGAGATGACGTCCTCCAGGCTTTCGCCCGCCTTGCCTGCTTGATCCGCCCGCAAGTCGGCGCGCGCCTGCTCGAGCCGCTCGCGAAGCTGATCGCGCAACGCGCTGGCCTGGTCGCGCTCGTGGCGGGAACGTTGCCGCAAGGCGCTTTGCACCTGCAGCTGTTCTTGGAGCATGTTCACCTTGCTGGACGAATCAAACCATCGGCACGCCTGGTCGAGCGCGCGGAACAGCAGCAGGTCGACCGGCCCGCATACGATACCGAGCACGATGAGCGACGCATACACCCCAGCCGGCAGCTCGTAACTTGCAGAGCACGCCAAGGGATACGCAATCAGGCAGATCTGGCTTAAGGGGAATAGCATGCACAGCAGCTTCTGCATAAGCCGCGCGCTGCGGAGCTTCGTTATGAAGTTGAAGGCGACGACCAGCAGATACGCCGCCAAAACGCAAAGGACGGCGATCTTGAGCGAGGACATGCTGCCGAACGCCTACCGCGCGTTGAGGCCGACGTAGTGGAAGAACGAGTCGCGCACCGACGTGCGTTGACGCTGGCTGACGGGCACTTCCCTGCCCGAACGAAGCAGCACGCTGCCCGGGCGCAGCTCAACGATGCACGCCATATTCACCAGATAGCTTTTATGACATTGGACGAAGCACTCGGGCAGCATGTCGAGCATCTGGCCGAGCGTGGCGTACGTTTCGATGCATTCTCCGCGCACGGAGTGTAGGCGCACCTTGCGGCGCTCGCTTTCGACGAACTCCACCTCGACGGGGTCGACCATGGTGACCGTGCCGTTGTGCTGGATGGCCACAGGAAGCTGGCGGCTGTCCTGCAGGTTGGACAGCGCCTTGTCGAGCGCGGCGTCGAAGTCGGATTGGTTGATGGGCTTGAGCAGGAAATACGTATGCTCGGTCTGATAGACCGACGTGCAGTACTCGACATGGCCGGAAATGTAGACGACCTGGGTGGAACTGCCCGCAGGGAAATAGCGGCTGACCAGCTCGATGCCCGAGGGGTTGCTTTCGCCCAAATCGATGTCGGTGACGAAGATGTCGATGCGATCGTCCGAGGCCATAAGCGCCTCGAACGTGGTGACCCCGGATATGATGTCGACGTCAAGCCGTGACCTGCCGGGGTATTTGGACAGCATGCTGCGGAGCACCTTCTGGTACTCCTCGTTGTCCTCCAATGCAAGAAGGTGAAAAGCCCCCATCGTGCACCCCGATCCCGATTTCCCAAATTCCCGAATTCGCAACAGCGGCCACCCGCTGTTCCTATTGTTCACCTCAGATTATATACAATAAGACAGAACCCCCCCCCTCAGATTTTGTCCAAATGCAACAAAACACCTGGTAGAAGGAACAAACGCAGGTTTTTCAGTAGCAAGCGCAGGCATTTTGGAAACGAACGCGGCGCGATGCGGCAAGGCGAACGGAACGGATGGTTGGCGAACGGTTCGAGTGTCGCGATGCCAACAGAAGGATTCCGCTCCTACCGGCCCGGAGGAGAAGGTTTTTCGCTTTCGCGGCTCGGAACACGAGTTTTCCCGATACTGAACACACCTCCGTCCCCTGTTCAAACCGGGCATGTGGGCAGCGATGTACAAACGGCGGCGAGCGGCAAGTTACGGCACGGCATCGGCGGGGTGCTTGTGCTGTGAATATCGAACGCAGGGTCGGCCGGCTTCGAGCGACCTCACTATAATATGTCGGATGAACAACTACGAACATACCGGCTCCTCGGCGGGAAAGCACGCCGCACAGCGTCCCGATTTGGAGCGCGTGCAGCTCAATGCCGCCGAAAGCCCTTACCCCACCGCCCCGCGCAACGTGCGCGAGGAGCAACGCGCCCAGGCGCAGCGCCAGCGCGCGGCTGCCGCGGCGGAACAAGCCGCGCAATCGGCCGCAACGACCCAGGCGATCCCGGGCCAGCAACCCACGCAGGCCATCCCAGGTCAGCAGCCTACCGAGGTCATCGGCGGCGCGCGGCGCGGCAAGCATGGCCGCGCGCGCAACGCGCAGCAGGTGCGCAACGGGTGGGATACCCGGCAGACGCAGGCAGTTTACGGTCAACAGCCCACGCAAGCGATTCCCGGTCAGCAGCCCACCGCCGCCATGCCGGGCGCCCAGGCAACCGAGGCCATGCCGCGCGGCAAGCACGGCAAACGCTCCCGCAACGGCAAACCCCGCAAGAAAAGCTTCGTCACCCGCAAGGTGGAGGCCTGGTGCTCGCGCGTGCTGGGCGCCGTGAGCGGCGACGGCCTGGCCGAGCAGGAAGCCGAGTATGCCTCCGGCCGCACCACACGCGACTACGTGTGGAACACGGTGGGCGTAGGTCTGTGGGGCATGGTGTTCCCCGTGCTCACCATCGTGGTCACGCAGCTGGCCGGCGCCGAACAGGCCGGCATGTTCTCGCTGGCCTTCGTCACGGCGCTTCTGCTCATGTTCGTGGGCAACTACGGCGTGCGAAACTTCCAAGCATCCGACCTTGACGAGGAGTACTCGTTCGCCGATTACCAGGCCAACCGCGTGCTCACCGTGGTCATCATGCTGGTGGCCGGCATCACGTACTGCAAGTTCCGCGGATATGCCGACCTGATGTGGCTCATGAGCCTGGGCGTGTACCTATACAAGGCGGTAGATGCCCTGGCCGACGTGTACGAAGGCCGCCTGCAGCAGGTTGACAAGCTCTACCTTGCCGGCATCTCGCAGGCCTTCAGGTCGGCAGCGGCGCTCATCGGATTCTCGCTTGCGCTGCTCATCACGCGCAACGTGGGAGTGTCGAGCATCGTCATGGCCGTCATCGCCGCCATCACGTTCGTGGTGTTCACGTTCCCGCTGGCCCAGCTTGAGACGCCGAAGTCGCGCAGCGCGAACGCCAAGCGCGTGATAGGCCTGCTCAAGCAGTGCTTCCCGCTGTTCGTGGCGCTGTTTATGTACAACCTCATCGACAACATGCCGAAGTTCGTCATGGAAGGCGCGCTGTCCTATGACAACCAGCTGTACTACAACGCGCTGTACTTCCCCGCGCACGCCATCCTGCTGACCAGCGGTTTCATCTACAAGCCCATGCTGCTGAAGATGGCCAACGCCTGGGCGGACCCGGCGAAACGCAAGAAGTTCGACCTGATCATCGTGGTGATGTTCGTGATCATCGTGGGCATCACCGTGGTGGTCGCCGGCGCGATGAGCTGGTTCGGCCTGGCCGTCATGAGCTTCCTGTACGGCATCGACTTCGAGCAGTACCGCGGGCTGTGCTTCGTGATGCTGGCGGCGGGCGGCGTGACCGCCGGCATCGAGTTTCTGTACCAGGTGATCACCGTGCTGCGCCGCCAGCGCGCCGTGACGAAGCTGTACCTGATCACGTTCGGGTTCAGCCTGTTCGTGCCCGTGCTGCTGGTGAACTTCACGGGGCTGCCCGGCGCCGTGATCGGATACCTGATCGTCATGTGCATCCTGCTGGTGCTGCTGGTCAGCGAGTACGCGTCCATCCGCATGGACCTGCATCGCAAGCTCACCGGCAAGGCCGCGCCCGACGCAGAGATGCCGCGCGCCGCGCGCACCGGGGCCATGGCGCCCGTGCAGGTTGCGGGGGCAGGAGAGCAGGCGGCTGCGGGCGTAGTGCCGCAGGCTGCCGTCGCGCCGATGCAGGCGCAGGCGATGGCTGGCGGCGCGGTTCCGCAGGCGGCTGGCGCGCCGATGCGGGCGCCGGCAGCGCAGCAGGCTACGGCGGCGCAGGTGCAGCGGGCGGCGGCGCAGCGGGCCGTCGCCCCGATCTCGTGGACCGCAGGCGGCACCGTGGGCATCGCCCAGCCCGAGCCGGAAGCGCCGGAACCAGGCGGCGGCAGCGAAGACGAAAGCGGCAACGCATAGCCCGCGCGCAATCACGCGCTCTTTGGGGGGCTCGTAGAACGACCGTTCTACGAGCCCCTTTCTCTTCCCTTCCCGAACGATTTTAAACATTTTGGAGACGTGGCACTAAGTGCCAGAGGTCGCAACACCTCGAGGTCGCAAGCCGAGAAGCGCATCATCCTCGTTCGCCGGCTGCAGAAGAATCGGGCAAAATCCCCTGTTCAATCGGTTGTAGAATCGGGGCAAAATCCCTGACGGATAGCCCTACGTCCCCTAAGTGTCTTGTAACCTATGGCAAACTTGTGGTATATAGTTTTCCTTAGCGAACTATTCTGAAAGCTCCCTGGGGCCACGCAATCAGCGTCACCGGGGAGGCTGCATACCGCAAAGGAGCACCACATGGGAACGGACCCCGCAAACAGCGCGAACTCCACGGCAACCGACGTACCCGGGGCGGCATCCGCCGCATCCGCCGCCACCGCCGATACCGCCTCCTCCCCCACGCCCTACCTGCAGGTCCGCGACCTGTGCAAGCATTACGGCGAAGGCGAGGCGCGCACCACGGTGCTGCATGATGTCACCACCACCGTGAACAAAGGCGAGATCTGCGTGCTGCTGGGCCCGTCGGGCAGCGGCAAGTCGACGTTCTTGAACCTGGTGGGCGGCCTGGAAGCGGCCGATAGCGGCTCCATCAACGTGGGCGGCACGGAACTGACCAGCCTGACGCCCAAGCAGCTAGGGGAATACCGCCGCGACAAGCTCGGCTTCGTCTTCCAGTTCTACAACCTGGTGCCCGACCTGACCATTCGCGAGAACATCGAGGTCACGGCGCATCTTTCCGCAAACCCCCTGCCCATAGACGATCTGCTGCGCTCGCTTGGGCTCTACGAACATCGCGCGAAGTTCCCCCGCCAGGTTTCGGGCGGCCAGCAGCAGCGCTGCGCCATCGGCCGCGCGCTGGTGAAAAACCCCGGGCTTTTGCTGTGCGATGAGCCCACCGGCGCGCTGGATTACCAGACGTCGAAGGAGATTTTGGAGCTGATGGAAGATGTGAACCGCGACTACGGGTGCACCGTGGTCGTCGTCACGCACAACGACGCCATCAAGCACATGGCGCACCGCGTGCTGCGCCTGCGCGACGGCAAGCTTGCCGAGGACACGGCGAACGTCGAGCGCATGGCCGCGCGCAACCTGACCTGGTAGGAGGCGCGCCATGGCATCGCCTTTGCGCAAGCGCTTCCCGCGCGAGCTGAAAAACAACCTGGGGAAATACCTGGGCATCTTCCTGCTGATGTCCGTCACCATCGCTCTGACGTCGGGCTTTTTGCTGGCAGCGCACTCCATCGCCGTCATCATCGATGACATGCCCGAGCAATACTCGATCGAGGACGCGCGCTTCACCACCGCCTTCGAGGCCACCGACGAGCAGCTGAACGCCGCCGCCGATGCAGCGTGCGACGCCGGCGCAGGCACCGCGGACATCTTCCGCAACTGGTCCTTCGACGCCGATTTCAACCACGCGCAAGGTGATGACGGTCGCGACCGCACATTGCGCGTCTACCAGCATCGCACCCAAATCGACCTAGCAGCATACGCCGAGGGACGCGTGCCCGAGGCAGCCGACGAGGTTGCGGTCGACCGCGTGTTCGCCACGAACAACGACATAACCGTCGGCGAAGAGGTGGAGCTGTTCGGCCAGCGCTTCACCGTGTGCAGCATCATGACGATCTCCGATAACCAAGCGCTGTTCCAGAGCAACTCCGATTTCACGGTGAACACGCTGACGTTCGGCGTGGCCGAGGTTTCCGAAAGCGGTTTTGCGACGCTTGAGGCCACGGGGCATCAGCCGGCGTATACGTACTCGGTGCGTTTCACCGATCGCGACTTGACCGTGGCGCAACGAACCGATGCCGAGAAGGACATGGTTCGCGCGCTCTCCGATACCGGGGCGACCGTGGACGACCTGACCGACTCGAGCGCGAATCAGGGCATCGGCTATGCCGCCGACGACGTTGCGGGCGACTCCACCATGTGGGGCGTGCTTCTGTATATGATCATCGCCATCATGGCGTTCGTGTTCGTGGTGCTGACGTCGGGCACCATCGAGGAGGAAAGCGCCATCATCGGCACGCTGCTGGCCAGCGGATATCGTCGCCGCGAGCTGGTGGCGCACTACCTGGCGCTGCCCGCGGCGGTGGGCATCGCGGCCGCCGTGGTGGGCAACGTGGCCGGCTATACCCTGATGAGCGAGCCGATGCGCAATCTGTACTACGGCAGCTACAGCCTGCCACCCTACTACGCCACCTGGAGCTGGAGCGTATTCGCACAGACCACCGCGCTGCCCGTGGCAACGCTGGTGGGCATCACGTTGCTAGGGCTTTTGCGCAAGATGGGCCACACCCCGCTGGAGTTTTTGCGCCACGAGACCAGCAAGGGCGGCGTGAAACGCGGCTTTGCCCTGCCCGAACGCCTGAGCTTCACCACGCGCTTCCGCCTGCGCGTGTTCTTGCGCAACCTGGGCAACTTCGCCACGCTGTTCGTCGGCATCGGGTTCGCCAGCATGCTGCTGCTGTTCTCGCTGGCCATTTTGCCCACCATGACGCACTACGCCGAGAATCTGCACAACAACGTGGTAGCCGAGCACATGTACACGCTGAAGGCGCCGCTGGAGCTGGACGGCACGCAAGCCGACCGCGAGGCGTGGACCGCCATCGACGAGCTGCAAAGCGTGGAAGGCGACAAGCTGACCGCCGTGGAGGATGCGGGAGCTGCACTCGAGGATTCGGGCGATGCGTTGCAAACCGCCGCCGACAAGCTTCAGGATGCCGCAACGGCGCTTGCCGCGGCACCTTCCGCAGACGCCATGCAGACCGCGCAAGATGCGCAAGATGACCTTGCCCGCGCGCGGGACGCGTTTAACGCAGCGCAGGATTCATTCTATGAGAAAGTCGATTCGGTAGCCGCTGACCTGGGTAAATCGCGCGATGAGGTGTTGGATATGGTCGAGAAGTCCGCCGACATCGATGCGGATTCCGACAACGTCCACCCCGTGAACACCGTGGACAACGGGGCGGGGAAGATCGCGCAGGCCGAGAAGTACGCCGTATATTCGCTGGATTACGACCGCGGCGAGGACTCGGGCACGGAAACGATCACCGTGTACGGCGTGCCCGAGGATTCACGCTATTGGGACGGCCTTGCCGTGGGCGACGGGCGCGTGGTGTTCGGCAACGGGCTGATCGACAAATTCGGCTTCGCCGACGGGCAGGCAGTCAGCCTGTACGACAAGTATGAGGACGAAACGCGCGAGGTGACCTACGAGGGCGACGCGTGCAGCTGGGGGACGAAGTCCGACATGGCCGTGTACATGAGCCTCGACGACTTCAACCGCTTCTTCGGAAACGACGCCGGCTACTTCAACGCCTACGCCTCCGACCAGGAGCTTGACCTGGACACGCGCTATCTCGCCAGCGAGCTGACTCCCTCGAGCATGGACGCCATCGGCGAGCAGTTCGTGGGCATGATGGACGATATGATCGGTATGCTGATGGGGCTTTCCGTGTTCATCTTCCTGGTGTTCATATACCTGCTGACGAAATCGGTGATCGACCGCTCCGCGCGCTCGATCAGCTACATGAAGGTGTTCGGCTACCGCGACCCCGAGATCAGCCGCCTGTACGTGCGCTCCATCACGCTGACGGTGATCGTGTCGCTGGTGGTGTGCCAGCCCCTGATCATCGGCGGATTGACGCTGCTTTTCCGCGCCATGCTGCTGGCCTATAACGGCAACATCGAGATCTACGTGCCTATGACGGCGATCGCGCAGGTCATCGCCATCGGGTTCGCAACGTACCTGGCGGTGGCGCTGCTGCACATCCGCCGTATCAAGCACGTGCCCTTGGCGCTGGCGCTGAAGGTACAGGAGTAGCAGGCGAAGGGGGCTTTTGCGGAAACGGCTGCCGTCGGATGCGAGGAAAGGCCGGCGAGGCCGCGGCAAACGGCGGCGCTCCCCTTCCTACACGGCAACGCCCCTGCGAGCCGAAGAGGCTTGCAGGGGCGTTGCCCATTTCGCACGCTTTTGCGGGCCCGCAATCCGCTGATCCCGCCTCCACGGCTCGCGGGTTTCGCGATTTTGCGCGCTTTTGCGCTTCCGCAAATTCGAGGGTTTTGCCGCGTGGCGTTTCACTCCCTTACTGCTCGAAGTCGACGTCCTTGCTTTCGCGGAAGAAGGCCAGCGCCACAAGGGCGACCAGGGCCATGCCGCCCAGGTACCAGCCGAGCGACTGGATGCCGAAGTTCATGACCAGGGCCGATGCGATGGTCGGGGCGAACGCGCCGCCAGTGATGGCCGCCAGGTTGTAGCTCAGGCCGGCTCCGGAATAACGCACCTTCGCGGGGAACAGCTCGGGCAGGTAGCTGCCGCAGGGGCCGAAGATCGTGCCCATGCAGGTGAAGCCGACGCACAGGAACACCATCACGGACAGCACGCTATGAGCGGCAAGCAGCATAGGTGCCACCAGGGCGAACAGCACGGTGCACACGTTGCCGACCACCAGGACGGGCTTGCGGCCGCGCTTGTCGGCGGTCAGGCAGCCGACCAGGATGAACCCGGCGAAGAAGAACACCGAGATCATCTGCATGCCCAGATACTGCTGCTGCGTGAAGCCCAGCGTGGACACGCCGTAGGACAGCGACCAGGTGCCCAGCACGTAGAACAGCGTGTAGGTGATGCTCATCGTGCAGGTGCCGAGCACAAGGCGGCGCCAATGACGGACCAGATCGCGCAGCGGGGTCTTCGTGGTGCGGTTCTCAGCGGCGGCCTTTTGGAAGACGGGAGTCTCGCTCATGCGCATGCGCACCACCAGGCCGACGATCACGAGCAGGCACGACAGCAGGAACGGGATGCGCCAGCCCCAGGCGACCATCGCGTCAGCGGGCAGCAGCGTGTCGAGCAGCAGGTTCACGCCGTACGCGCAGAAGAAGCCGATGGGCGCGCCAAGGTTCGGGAAGCTGCCGAACAGCGCACGCTTGTTGGCCGGGGCGTTCTCGGTTGCCACCAGCGCGGCGCCGGACCACTCGCCGGCAAGGCCCAGGCCCTGGCAGGCGCGGCAAACGCACAGCAGCACGACGGCCGCGGGGCCGAGCACGTCGTATCCGGGCAGCAGGCCGACGCAAAACGTTGCGGTGCCCATGAGCATCAGGGCTGCGACCAGGGTTTTCTTACGACCGAGGCGGTCGCCGAAGTGGCCGAACAACAGGCTGCCGAACGGGCGGGCCAAAAAGCTCACCGCAAAGGTGACGAAGGCGAGCAGCGTGGCAAGCACAGGGTCGGACTTGGCGACGTCGGTGAAGAAGATGAGGCCGAAGTAGCTGGCCGCAGCAATGGAATAGCAGTAGTTGTCGTAGAACTCGATGGCCGTGCCGACCATGGATGCGACCATAACCTCAAGAGTGGAATCGCGTTTGACCTGCGGCTTTGCGGCAACTGTTGCTACCGGGGCCGCCACGCCGGCAACGGCGATAGCGGGTGATTTGGTTAGATCGTTCATTTTCCTTGCCTTTCCTTTCCTGCCGCGTTGTCGGTTGGCGGCGCGGCACGTGCGGTCGATGACCGGCCCCGCAAGCGAACGTTGCTTGGGAAAAACGGAAGGCTTAGGCAAAAGACCAGGTGGCGAGCCATAAGGAGGAAGGCGAAACACATTAGGCAAAATGCCGGCGCCGCATAAGGCGGCGCAAAAAAGCCGGAGGCCGTTTTTCTCAAACAGCCTCCGGCTTGAAGAACCATCAGCTGCCCGTTTAGGGTTCGGGCAGCTGAAATGCAACCCGGACCCTAGATAATGGAGCTGATAATTCGGATATCCAGATTGGTGCAGGCCATCATGTTTCCTAACGTTTGCGGGCCGCGGCAAAACCGCCGAACCCAATCTTGTGCGCCGAAACGACGCGGTTTGCGAAGCGCAAAAGCGCCCGCCCGAACGCCCGTTGCGTTCGATGGGCCTATATTCGCACTCCGCCGAAAAACGTCAACCCAAGCAGCGCCCATCGTCACAGAGTCTTGACATTTCCGACTACATGAGTGGGGTTTTGCACGAACACCAGGTCGAGCTTGAGGATTTTCCCGCTGGGGCCTTGGTGGACGGGAATCCATCCTGCGTATTCGAAACCTTGCTCCGCATATCGTGCGATGATCTCGCGGTGGCCGTTGAGCTCCGACGATTTCGGCGTGGTGAACGGTTCCACGCTTACCTGCTCGAATCGATATTCCATGTCATTCGCCCCTTTCGAAATCGGCTGCCCTCATTTCGCGCTTGAAGCGCTCGATGCTTGCCAAAAACGCGCTGGACTTCACCAAGGCCAGACCGCGCTCCTCATCGCCCAGCAACAGCAGCTCGTCGCCCGGCTCGATGCCGAACACCTCGCGGGCGCGCTTCGGGATGACCATCTGCCCGCGCTCGCCGACGCGCACCGAGCCGAAGATGTGCTTGCCGCGCGGCGGCGGGGTCTCGCCGAACTCGGTCGATTTGTAGTTCGCCAAGGTATCGAGCGTGACGCCGAGCACCTCGGCAAGCGCGCTGCCATTTGCCAGGTCAGGCACGCTTTCGCCCGCCTCCCATTTCGCCACCGTCTGCCGCGACACGCCCACACGGTGCGCCAAAGCCTCTTGCGTCAACCCTTTCGCTCGGCGAAGCATCTGAATATTCGAACCGATCATGCGACACCTCCTGATTAGGATTGTCGCAGGTAAACATAGCGTTTTCCACCAACTAAGCGCGGAATCCGATAGGTGGGCACGTTAAGAACGGTTGGCATTTGGCGCAAGACATATAGCGCAAAGAAGGGAGCAAAAGAAAAGCCCAAATCGTCTCCGTACGCGCATTGCGTGCAGGCGTCTCCAGGCAAGTTCATGGTGAGCGAATCGCGCAAGGCTGTCAACAGGCTAGCCAGCGCGCAAATCGCCCCTAAACGCAGAAGGGCCGCCGCCCGGGGATTGGGCGACGGCCTGGGGAAGGGAGGGCGGCGGCTCGGGGGCCGCCGCTCCAAGGGAAGGG
>CAKTWI010000015.1 GCA_934630815.1 uncultured Senegalimassilia sp. | reverse complement strand
GGCCGGGGCCGCGGGGGCCGGCTGGGCCGGGAAAGACGCGGCAGCAGGCTGAGCAGGGGCCATGGGGCGCGGCGCGGCCTGAGGCTGCGGCATGCCAGCCTGAGGAGGCGCCGGTCGCTGCGAGGCAACAGGCGCCGCCTGCGGACGCGCCGCCGGACGAGGAGCCCCCGCAGGATGCGGCTGCGCGGAGCGCGCGGGGCCGGCCGGTGCGTTGAGGAGCTCGTCCTCGGGCATGGGCGCGTCCATGTCCCCATAGGGAACCTGGTCGTCCTCCCACGGCGGCACGTCGGCCGCAGCCCGTTGCGGGCGCTGCGGCGCCGCGGGGGCCGGTGCCGCCGCGGGTGCAGCAGGGCGCTGCTGGGCCATAGGCGCGGACGCTGCCGGACGCTGCTGAGCCGCCGACATCTGGCGTTGCGCGGGCTGGGCCTGGGGCTGTGGGCGCGAAGGCGCGGGTTGCGCGGGCATCTGCGCCGCAGGACGCGCCTGCGCGGGCTGCGGGCGAGAGGGCGCGGGGGCCGCCGCGGCGACAGGAGCCGCACCTGCCTGCTGATATGCGAACGGCACCGCCTGGCCCGCGCACGACTGCGCCAGAGCCTCGGCTACCGCCGTTTGCACATCCGGCTTCGGGACGGCCTTGAACGCGAAGGCGTTCTCCTTCGGGAACTCGATGGCGAGCATGCCCGTCTGCGCGTTCCACACGGCCTTCGTGCCCAGGAACAGCACGCCGTACGCGGCCTTTTTGCGCTTGAGCTCGGCAAGCGCCGCCTGCCACATGCGCTGCAGCGCCGCGGGGTTTTCCATGGTGGCCGCCAGCTGCGGGTTCGCGCCGCCCGCCGCAGCCGCAGCGGAAGCGGGCGCGGCCGCCGGGGCCGACGGAGCGGGCGCGGGGGCCGCAGGGACCGGAGCCGGAGCCGCCGGGGCAACGGGCGCGGCGGGAGCAGGAGCAGGTGCGGGCGCAGCCGGACGAGGAGCCGCCTGCGGTGCGGCCGCCGGAGCCGCAACCGGCGCGGGGGCTGCAGGAGCCGCAGCCGGCGCAGCAGCAGACGCAGCGGCAGCGGGCGCAGGGGCCGCGAGAGCAGGGGCCGAAACGGGCGCCGCCGGGACAGCATGCGCCGCAGCGGCCGGCGAAGCGGCCACGGCGACCCCGGAGCGCTCCAAAGCCTCGACGCGCTCCGCGAGCGCGGCAAGCGTCAGGTCGCCTTCAGGGCGCACCATGCGCGTGCAGCCGATCTCGAAGGACAGGCGCGGGTTGGTTGAGGTTTTCAGCTCGGCCATGACGTCGCCGAGCACCTGCAGCATGCGCGCCAGGCGATCGGTGCCGAACAGGGGCAGCTCATCGGCAAGCTGACGACGCTCCGACGCGCTGACGTCAAGCGCCACGTCGGTGCCCGCCAAGCTCATCACGTACAGGTTGCGCACGTGCTGAGCAAGCTCGCGCGCGAACTGCGCCAGGTCGGAGCCCGATTCGACGAACTCCGCCACCCAATTGAAGCATGCTGCGGCATCGCGCTTTCCCAGCGCCTGCACGATGTTGGCCAGATCGCCGGAGTCCACGCCGCCGAGCATGCGCTCGGCAACAGCCAGCGTGACCTTGCCCTCGCCGAACGCGATGGTCTGCTCAAGCGAGGTGAGCGCGTTGCGCATGCCGCCGCCGGCGTGATGGGCTATCAAATCGAGCGCGTCGCCTTCGAACTCCACGCCCTCGGCAACGCACACCGCGCCCAGGCGCGAGACGATGGACTCGTTGGATATGCGACGGAAATCGAATCGCTGGCAACGCGAGTGGATGGTCTCCGGCACCTTCTGCGGGTCGGTGGTGGCCAGGATGAACACCACGTGATCGGGAGGCTCCTCCAGCGTTTTGAGCAGCGCGTTGAAAGCCGCGATGGACAGCATGTGGACCTCGTCGATGATGTAGACCTTGTAGCGGCCGCGCGTGGGCGCGAACTGCACGCGGTTGATGATCTCCTCGCGCACGTTCTCCACGCCCGTGCGGCTTGCCGCGTCGAGCTCGTAGACGTCGGGGTGCACGCCCTCGGCGATCATCTGACAATCCTCGCAGGTGCCGTCCGGGTCGGGCGTGGGGCCCTTTTCGCACAGCAGCGCTTTCGCAAGCAGGCGCGCCGTGGTGGTCTTACCCGTACCGCGCGGGCCGCAGAACAGGTAGGCATGGCTGACCTTGTCCTGCTCGATGGCGTTTTTGATGGTGCGCTCGATCTGCTCCTGCCCCACCACGTCCTCGAAGATCTGCGGACGGTATTTGCGGTACAGCGCCTCTGCCATATGGTTGCTCCTTGCCCTGCGTGCGGATATGCGAAAGCCCGGGAAGCCCGGGCATTGTGGTCTGCCTTCCATTATACGGGCATCGCGTTGCGGCCGCGCACCAGACGTCGCCGAACACGAAAAACGCCCGGAGCCTGCAAGCCCCGGGCGCATCACCGCGCATCCTGCAACGAACGCGCCGCCGAAGATTCCCGCGAATAGGCGCGAATGCCGCGCTACGCCTTCTTCTTGCGACCGTTCAGGGCGGCCTTCACCGCGCCGATGACCGCCGGAGCGACCGACACGGCCACGATGCCGAGCACGATGACCTCAAAGTGCTCCTGCACGAACGGAACGCCGCCGAAGAAGTAGCCCACCAGCACGAACAGGCTGACCCAGGAGATGCCGCCGATGGCGTTGAACATCGTGAACTTCGCGAAGTTCATGTGACCGGTGCCGGCGATGAACGGGGCAAACGTGCGGAAGAAGGGCATGAAGCGCGTGATGACGATGGTGAGCCCGCCGTACTTCTCGAAGAAGCTATCGAGCTTGGCCATGCGCTCGGGCGTGAGCGCCTTCACCTTGCCGGAGTCGATGATGCGATTGCCGAAGAAGCGAGCGATCCAGTAGTTGGAAGTGTTGCCCAAGATGGCCGCTGCGTAAAACACCAGCAGCGTGGCGCCCAGGTGCAGCCCGCCTCCATCGGCCGAGAAGACGCCGGCCGCGAACAGCAGCGAGTCGCCGGGAAGGAACGGGAAGAACACCAGGCCCGTTTCCACGAACACGATCAAGAACAGCGGCGTGTACACCCACACCGCGCCCAGCGTGATGATCCATCCCGCAATGGCGCCGCGCGGGTCGCTTAACAGGTTAAGGAAGAAATCGATGATACCCATATGTGCCTTTCGAACGCCGTTTCACCCCGGTTTGCATGCATCCGGGGCGCAGCCCTTCCGTTTTTGGGCGCAAAAAGAGCATCCTATATGGGACAGGGCGCTCGTCAGAGGCCCCTTATGGCTGCTTCCTCCCGGACCTGACCAGGTTCGGAACTTGGCGCCGCCCCGACCCATATAAGATGCTCGTTTCGACTCGGCATAGTATACCGGCGCCCCGCTCCCGCTGCGGGCGCAGGGCGCAAGCGTTACCAAATGCACACAGGCGCTTTACGCCGGCTTGACGCTGGGCAGCACGCCGTTGAGGCCATCGAACAGGCAAGCGCTGGTCACTCCCGCAAGGCTTTCAAGAGGGATCTCGGAATCGGTGATGAGCCAACGTCGGTACACCGCCACCAATCCCGCGCAGAAAAACGACACGATGTAGGGCACGTACGGATCGTCGCGGCGCAGGCCGAGCACGTTGTCCTCCATGAGCACATCGACTAAGCTTGCCTCCAGGCGGTCGAGCACGTCCTGCAGCGACACATGCTGCAGCACCCGCTTGCTGCGCGTCATATCGGGGGCAAGGGCTAGGCTGATGCTTTGGAACAGCTTGCTCACGTCAAGCCCCTTGTCGCCATCCGAGCGCAGCGCCTCGCGGCAGCTGGCGACGATCTTCTGGGCCTCGTCGCGGATGACCTCATCCACCAGATCGCTTACCGAGCGATAGTGCAGGTAGAATGTTTTACGGTCGATATCGGCCTCGCGCGCCACGGAAGCGATGGTGATCTTATGGTAGTCCTGGTTCTCCATCAGCTTGAAGAACGCCTCGCGGATGGCCTTGCGCGTACGTACCACACGGCGATCGGTGGACCTGCGCAGGTCTTTTGCCGTCGTTTCGCCCTTCGGCGCAATCGGGTCTGACACCTTACACCCCTCGTTTCCTGGTTACTCACCGGCAGCCGGCGGCCCTTGTTCGTCTTCGCGCGATCGCTGCAGCGACCGCTTCACGCGTTAATCAACATTAGACCATTATGTGGATACTTATCCTCGTTCGTTGCAAAACGGTCAATTGAAGAATACCAGAATCCCGCTGAATTTGGGGAGCGTAGATTACTACCCACCTGCGTATTTCCCAGGAAAGCTGTCGGAACGGCTCGGTACGGGTTGCAAGCGGGCTTTGTGCGCAACGGCGAAAGAACGGGCGCAGCATGATGCCGCGCCCGTTTGCGTTACACCACCTGGAAGATGAAGAACTTCAGGTAGTCGGTTTCGGGAACGCCCCAGACGATGGGGTGATCGGGCGCCTGCTGGCGCTCTTCGATCTGGCGCAGCTGCACACCCGCATCGTGCGCGGCGCTGGCAACCACGTGCTTGAAGCGCTCGGTATCCATGAAGTGGCTGCAACTGCAGGTTGCCAGATACCCGCCGCGCGGTAGCAGCTTCATGGCGCGGTAGTTGATCTCCTTGTAGCCGCGCGAGGCGCTTTGGATGGTTTTGCGGCTCTTCGTGAACGCCGGCGGGTCGAGCACGATGAAATCGTACGTGCGGTCATGGGCTGCCTCAAGCGCCGGAAGCAGGTCGAACACGTTCGTGGCCGTGAAGTCCATGCGCTCCTCCAGGCCGTTGACCTGCGCGTTCTTGCGCGCCTGCGCCACGGCGAGCTCGGAGATGTCCACGGCGTTCACCAACGCCGCACCGCCATGGGCGGCGTTGAGCGCGAAGCTTCCCGTGTGCGTGAAGCAGTCGAGCACGTGCTTTCCCGCGGCAAGTTTGGTCACCGCGCGGCGGTTGTACTTCTGATCCAGAAAAAAACCCGTCTTCTGACCGTTTTCGAAATCCACCTCGTAGCGCACGCCGTTTTCGACGATCTGCGTGGCGGTGGGGCCGAAATCCTCGGTACCCGGCGCGCCCGGCGCCAGCGGGTCAAGACCCGTTTGCCCGCCTTCGTCGGCCGCGCCCGCGAACCAGCCCGCGGTGAGCTCAAGGCCTTCAAGCTTGCGGGTGGCCACGTCGTTGCGCTCGTACAGGCCGCGGATGGACACGCCGTCCTCGGCGAGCACCTCGAGCAGCACCGGGAAGATCACCGGCTTGAGCTGCTCCATGCCCACGGACAGCGTTTCGGCGACCAACACATCGTTGAAGCGGTCCACCACCAGGCCCGGAAAGCCGTCTGCCTCCGAGAACAGCACGCGGCAGCAGCTGGCGTCTTCGCCCATGACGGTTTTGCGGTACTCCCACGCCCATGCCACCTTGCGCTTCCAAAACGCGCGGTCGAACGCATCGTTGGCGTTGCGCGTGATAAGGCGGATGCGGATCTTGCTGCTTTTCGACAGCAGGCCCGTGCCCAGGTACGACCCCTTGCGATTCACCACGTCGATAAGGCTGCCGTTTGCAACCTCATCGCCCTGCCCCGGCGCACCCTCCATGAACAGCACCTCGGCCTCGTACACCCACGGATGCCCCTTGGCCAGCGCATGCTCGCCCTTCGGCGTGATGGTGGCGCGAGGATACGGACGTTGAGCTTTCATGAGGGTCCTTTCGAGGGGATGGATTAAAGATTCGCAGATGGCGCAAAAGCCAGCGAAGGCCGCTGCGGTGCCCCGAATCCGCGCGAACACGAAGGCGCAGCGTACTACAGGTACACAAGTCTTCGGGTTCACGCGAAGGCGGAGCGCCACAGCGGCCCACAGCGTCGGGCAATTGCGCTAGCCGTTAGGTCAGCGCAACCTATTACAGCAGTCGCAGGGAGACTTCCTTGAGCTGGCGGCCGGTGACGGCGTTCGGGGCGCCGGTCATGGGGTCGGAAGCGCTGGAGGTCTTCGGGAAGGCGATGACGTCGCGGATGGACTGCTTGCCGGCCAGCAGCATGACCAGGCGATCGAGGCCCAAAGCGATGCCGCCGTGCGGCGGGGCGCCCAGCTCGAGCGCGTGGATGAGGTGGCCGAACTTCTCCTCCATCTGCTCGTCCTCCACGCCCAGGCGGCGAAGCACGCGCTTCTGCAGCTCGGCGTTGTGGATACGGATGGAGCCGCCGCCCATCTCAAAGCCGTCCATGACGATGTCGTAGGAGTAGCTCGAGCACGCCAGCGGATCGGTTTCGATCTTGTCCCAATCGGCCTCGGGGATCATCGTGAACGGATGATGCTCGGCGGCGTACTTCTTCTCCTCCTCGTCGTACTTGAACATGGGGAAGTCGACGACCCACAGCAGGGCGTGGCCCTCGCGCGGGATGTTCAGGGCCTCGGCCATGTGCAGGCGCAGGGCGGAGAGCACGGCGGAAGCGGTGTCGTAGGTGTCGGCGGCGAACAGCAGCAAGTCGCCCGGCTCGACGCCGGCTGCCTGCTTGATGGCGCCGTGGACCTCGTCGCCGAGGAACTTGATGATGGGGCTCTTACCCGCAAGCTCGGCGTCGGCGTCGGTGTAGGCGATCCAGGCCATGCCCTTCGCGCCGTTGGCGGCAGCCACGTCAGCCAGCTTCTCGATGTCGCCGCGCGACCAGTTGCCGGCGCCCTTGGCGTTGATGCACTTCACGACGTTGCCCGCCTCGACGGCCTTGGAGAACACGCCGAAGCCGCAGTCGCGCACGATGTCGGTGAGCTCGACGAGCTCCATGCCGAAGCGCACGTCGGGACGGTCGCAGCCGAAGCGGTCCATGGCCTCTTTCCACGGCATGCGCTGCAGCGGGAACTCATGTTGCACGCCCGCGGCGGCCAGGACCTCCTTGAACACGCCTTCCATCAGGTCCATGACGTCGGTTTCCTGAACGAAGGACATCTCAATGTCGACCTGCGTGAACTCGGGCTGGCGGTCGGCGCGCAGGTCCTCGTCGCGGAAGCAGCGGGCGATCTGGTAATAGCGCTCGATGCCGCCGACCATGAGCATCTGCTTGAACTGCTGCGGGGACTGCGGCAGCGCGTAGAACTTGCCGGGGTTCGGACGGGAGGGCACCAGGTAGTCGCGAGCGCCCTCGGGCGTGGAGTTGGCCAGGATAGGCGTCTCCACCTCGATGAAGCCGCGCTCGTTCAGCGCGGCGCGCATGGCCTGGGCCACGGTGTGGCGCAGGTGCAGGGACTGGTACATCTCCGGACGGCGAAGGTCCATGTAGCGCCACTTCATGCGCGTGGTCTCGTCGGTCTCGATGCCGTCCTCGATGGAGAACGGCGGGGTGACGGATTCGTTGAGCACGTTGACCTTGCTGGCCAGCACCTCGATCTCGCCGGTGGCCATGTTCGGGTTCACGGCGTCGGCGCCGCGATCGCGCACCGTGCCGGTGATCTGCAGGGCGTACTCGCGGCCCAGATGCTCGGCCTTGTGGAAGTCCTCCTCGGGCACGCAATCGGGGTCGACGACTACCTGGGTGTAGCCGGTGCGATCGCGCAGGTCGCAGAAGATCAGCCCGCCGTGATCGCGGTTGTGCCACGCCCAACCGCACAGCGTGACCTCGCGGCCCACGTCGGACTTGCGCAGCTCGCCGCACGTTGCGTCGTGCATGCAAAACTCGTTGATGTAATCCGTCATTCTCTCTTGCTCCTTGCAATGCTTTATGGGCGCCCGGCCGCAAGCGCGGGCCCGGGTTGTTGCTCAAACCTAGCCATTGTACATCACGAAAGGAGCTGGAAACCACACCGGCTTCCAGCTCCTTTGAAAATGCCATGGTTGCAGCGGCGCGATAGCGCCTTCCGCGGGTTATTCCTCGCCGGCGAACACGTCCTCGATGCTGGCGTGCTCACCGCCGAAAGGCTCGCCGCCGAACTGGGCCAGCAACGTCTTGGCCTGATCGAGCTTCACCAGGCGCTCGTGATGGGTGGCCATGTTGCGCACCTTCACCTGACCTGCGGCAAGCTCGTCGGGGCCGAGCACGGCGACCATGCGCGAGCCCACCTTGTCGGCCAGCTTGAACTGGCTTTTCAGGCTGCGGTGCTGATGATCCATCTCGGCGGTCACGCCCGCATCGCGGCATGCCTGCACCAAGCTGAACGCCTCGGCGCGCACGGAATCGTCCACGCAAGCCACGAAGATGTCGCAATGCTGGGCGCTCGGGAACGCCTGGCCCGCCGCCTGGATGGCCAGCGCACAGCGCTCGTAGCCCAGCGCGAAGCCGAAGCCCGGCGTGGGACGTCCGCCCACTTCCTCGGCCAGCTTGTCGTAGCGACCGCCGCCGCCGATGGCGTTTTGGCTGCCCATGCCCTGATCGACCTGCACCTCGAACACGGTGCGCGTGTAATAGTCGAGGCCGCGGACCAGCGTGGGGTCCTCGATGTAGGAGATGCCCGCGCCGTCCAGGTAGGTTTTCACGGCCTGGTAGTGCTCGCGGCAGTCGTCGCACAGGTAGTCCGAGATCTTCGGGGCGCCCTCCATGACCTCGGCGCAGCCGGGGTTCTTGCAGTCGAAGGCGCGCAGCGGGTTGATCTCGGCGCGGCGCATGCACTCCTCGCACATATGATCGGCATGGGCGTTCATGTACTCGCGCACGGCCTCGCGGTACTTCGGGCGGCACTGCTCGCAGCCCATGGAGTTCACCAGCAGGCGCGTGGCGTCCATGGGAACGCCGATGGCGGCGTAGAAGCGCATGAGCATGATGATGCCCTCGGCGTCGACGCTGGGGTCCTCCGCGCCCAGGCACTCGATGCCCACCTGGTTGAACATGCGCTGACGGCCCTTCTGCGGACGCTCCGCGCGGAACATCGGGCCGGCGTACATGAGCTTGGCCGGAGCCGCGCCCTGCGGCACCAGGTCATGCTGCACCACGGCGCGCACCACGCCCGCGGTGCCCTCGGGGCGCAGGCTCAGACGGCTTTTCGCCTTGATGGTGCCGCCGTCGATGACGCGCTTGAAGTTCTCGCCGGAGATGGCGGTGAACATCTCCTTGGACACCACGTCGGTTGCCTGGCCGATGCCGCGCACAAACAGGTCGGTCTGCTCGAACAGCGGCGTTTCGATGGGCTGATAGCCGTAACGGGCGAAGATGCTGAACGCGGTGTCGCGGAAATGCGCCCAGAACTTCGCCTCATCGGGCAGAAGATCGCGCGTTCCCTCCGGGGAGTTGATTGCCATGACGGTTCCTTACTTCCAATAGCTTACGTTCCGATGGTACGGACGGTTGAAAACGGTTAACCCTTGCATTGTAGCGCAGACGCCGCCATACGGCGGCCCGCCTGCCGCGACCCCACGCAATCAGCGCGGCGGCGAAGCGGCTGGCGGACGCGGCGATTGCGCGCAGGCAGGGGCGAACAACCTTACGCGGGCTCGCCGAAGCTGCGCAGCACGCCCATGAGCGCATCGTCGGGGCGATGGCGCAGGCGCGTGGCAAGCAGGCTGCGGGCCACGTTGGCATGGCCGGCATCGCAGGCGGCGGCAAGGGCCCCATCGATGACATCGAGCGTCTCGGACGCAGGCGCGCAAGGGATGCCCTCGGCGGCAAGGGCCGACTCCACACCGCCTGCCGGCGGGATGGACGCGCCGGTCTCGGCAACCAGCTCGCGCAGCTCGGCCGTGGCCTGCATGGCGATGGACGGCGACGCCTCGACCGCCTTCAGATAGCACGCCACGCCCGCGTCGGCGCTGCCGCGCTTCCACATCACGTATCCCAGCTGGTAGTACATAAGCGCGATGTCGGTGGGCTGCAAGGAGACGCGAAGGCCCGCGCGCAGCACGTCGAAGGCGCGGCCCATATCGCCTTGCAGCATATAGGCGCGCCCGAGCACCCGGTAGCCCATGGCGCACGACGGGCCCATGGCCACGGCGGCGCGGCCGTAGCGCAGCGCCTCATCGGCGCGCTCGAACGAGCGCTCCAGCAGGTGCGTGACCTCAAGGTGGCACAGGTAGAACGAGTCGGGCACCACGCGCACGCGCTTGCCGGCGTCGGCCGCGGCGGCGGGAACCGCAACGCCGTCGGCCGCCTCGATCGCCGCGTCAGCTTCGCCGTCAAGCGGTACCGGCTGCGTTGCACGGGAAACGTTGTACAGCACCCTGGCGCTGTAGCTGTCGAACGCGCGATACACCTCTTGGGAGCCATCGGCGAATCCGTCGAGCAGCTGAGCCTCGGCGATAGCTCCGGTGAGCGCCTCCACGGCGGCTGCGGGATCGGTCTCAGCAAGCGAATGAGCGCGGCCGAGCGCCACCAGGCAGCGGTCCTCGCCCAGGAAGCGCCCCACCACCGCGTTCTGGTCGGCGGCGTCGATGGAGCCCTCGGCAAGCGATGCCATCAGGCGCGTGCAGGCCGAAACGGCGCGCTCGTCCTTCGCCTCGAGCGCGGCGGACTGCACGCGGCGTACGGCGGCGATGGCCTCGGTGGCGCTTTGCGCTTCCACAAGCGAATCCGCCAGTCCCTCGGCCATGCGGCGATACGCTGTGTCGTATTCGATACCAAGGTCGCGCTCGCATTTCGCGCCCAGGGGCCCTTGCGCCCACGCAGGAAGCTCGCCCGCCCGATCATCGGCGCTCCATGATTCGAACACGGGATGCATCACGCGCTGACGCGGCACCTGGGCGTCGGCAACGTCATAATGCGCTCCCGCGGCATCGAGCAGTTCACGGGGGTCGCCCGCGATAGCCTGCTTGAAACCACCGCGCTCAGCGTACAGCGCACGATCCAGATCGGCCTCGAACAGCGCCGTTTCCCGGGCATCGCGCGGCTGTTCCGATGCGGCGGGCGCGCCCAGCACGGCGGGGACGCCTTGCTTGGGCCCCGCGGCAGGCGCATCTTGCGGCGCCTGCGGGTCAGGTAGCGGGAACGCCATCAGCTTCACCTGCGAGATGCCCGGCTCGGTGGCGAACGCATGGTCGGCGAGCAGCAGGCCGACGCGCATGACGTAGGGAAGCGCGGCCCCCTCTTCGCCTTCCGCAAGGCCCGACACCATGCCCTCCGGCGGCATGGTCAAGCAAAACGCCGCTTGACCGGCGCCGATATCGCCCGCCAGCTCCACGTCCACGCGCACGGGAAGGCGCAGCTGCTCAATGGCCAGCGCCAAACGGCAGCGCGTGCCCCATTCGCCGCCCTCATGCCCGGACGGGGCGCCCTCGGGCATGCCGCCCGCCAGGTCCTGTTCGCCCACCGCGACGAACAGCTGCGCATCGGCTTGACGGCACTCGTCAAGCCCCGCGGCATCGGCGCGATCGCCCATGCGCTCGCACAGCAGGATGAAGCGGTTGAGCGCCGCCTCTATCCCCCACAGCTCCTGGTCGGAGATGTCGGCATCCTCCTGGTTGCGGACCAGATAGGCCAGGTGCGCGTACTTCGTGGAACGCACCAGGCGCACGGCCTCGTCGGAGACGCCGCGCTCGTGGATGGCGAAAAGCCCGGCCTGCTCAAGGTGCTCCAGCAGAAGCTTGACGGCACCGGGAGCGTCAAGCTGGGGGTCTGCCGCCGCGCGCTGGACCTGGCCCGCAAGCTCGCGCAGCGCCTCGAAGGGCTTTTCGGGCCCCAAAGCGTCGAGCACGCCCATGACGCCGCGGCTAGGGACGGCGGGCGCGCCCATGGCCGGCCGGAAGCACAGCGCGAAGTACACGCGGGCCATGAACTCCTTGTAGGTCATGGCCTTGCGTTCGTCGAAGCGATACCACGTGTCCGATACCTTATATAGATCGGCCGTTCCCTTGTACGCCGCCACGCATCGCGCCGCATCGCCTTCGCCGTCGTGCACGTACACGTACCCGGCGGTTTTCACCGCGTCCTGGGCCACATCGTTGAATCGCGCGATCTCCATGTCGGGGACGCGCGCCGGCGGAGCGACCTGCGGCTCGTCGCAGGCGAACACGCGCCCATACCTGTCCAGGTACGCCACGATGCGCATGGCCTGGTCACTGGGGGAATCGCCCTCCAGATGCACCAGGTACATGCCGCCGCTTTTCGGCTTCGGCCGCATCACGCGGCCGCCCACCACGCCGAACGCCCCGGAGAAAACCGTGCCGTCGGCGAGCGCGGGCACGGCATCGCGCAGAACCTTGCAACGCACGCCCAACAACTTCTCGTGCGGCTCAAGCCGCCACAAGCCCTCTTTTCCCGCAACCTTTTGCACGCTGAACCATCCTTTCAAATGCTGGCGAATAGCTTACCAGAGTGTGCGAGAAGCCGCCGACCCGCTGGTCGACGGCTTTCGACGTCGATGGATGCGTTGCAGCGAAAGGGGCTTCCGAACCGGACCTTAACGCTACTTCCCCAAGTTTCTGTAACGAACGCTTAAGGCTAAGCCCCCGAAGCGTCCGCACCCAAAGCGTCCGTAGCGAAACGAAAACGCCGCCTGCCTTTCGGCAAGCGGCGTTCTGCGTTTGAAGCCTATTGCGTTGCGGTTGCGGGCGCTAACCCTCCACGCGCTGGGAGTTCTCGAACGTGAAGCGGCCCATCTTCACGCCGCCCAAGATGTGGATGTGGAAGTGCTTGACCGTTGCAGCGGAGTCGGGGCCGGTGTTCATGACCGTGCGGAAGCCGGACTCGCGCACGCCCTTGAGCTCGGCGACCTTCGGCACCACGGACAGCATATGGCCAAGCACCTCGGCCGGGATGCCGTCGCACAAATCGTCGTAGTGCTTCTTCGGAACGAGCAGGGTATGCACGGGGGCCTCGGGCTCGATGTCGTCGAACGCGAAGCAGATATCGTCCTCGTACACCTTGTTCGTGGGGATCTCCCCGGAGATGAGTTTGCAGAACAGGCAGTCATCGGCCATTTGAGGTTCCTTTCGTCGAAGGGGTGCGGCGGCGCTGCGCCAATCCGCACGAACAGTTTACCGCACGGGGCCGCACCGCGACCCCGTGAACCTGTTGCAGCGGGAACTTCCCCGCTGCTCGGCGCTTACAGGTGCGCGACCACCAGGTCGCCCATGCCGGCGCAGCCGACCACCTTGTCGGCGGGCGTTTCGGCATCCTTCAGGTCACCCGTGCGCCAACCCTCGTCGAGCACCTCGGTGACCGCGCGGCGGATATCGTCTGCCGCCTCGTTCATGCCGAAGCTGTAGCGCAGCATCATCTCGACGGACAGGATCTGCGCCAGCGGGTTGGCAATGCCCTTGCCGGCGATATCCGGTGCGCTGCCATGGCTGGGCTCGTACAGCGCCGTGGAGTCGCCCAGGCTTGCGGAGGCCAGCATGCCGAGCGAGCCCGTGATCTGCGCGGCCTCGTCGGAGAGGATGTCGCCGAACATGTTCTCGGTGACCACCACGTCGAAGTCGGCGGGGCGGTTGATCAGCTGCATGGCGGTGTTGTCCACCAGCAGGTCCTCGATCTGCACGTCGGGGTACTCCTGCTCGCCGATGCGGTGCACGATCTCGCGCCACATGCGGCTGGTCTCAAGCACGTTGGCCTTATCGACGCTGGTCACCTTGCCACGGCGCTTGCGAGCCGCCTCGAACGCCTGGCGGGCGATGCGCTCCACCTCGTACTCGCGATATTCGAGCGTATCGTAGGCGCGCTGGCCATTGGCGCCATCGGTACCGGCACCTTCCTCGTCGTAAAAGCGCTCGCGCTTACCGAAGTACAAGCCGCCGGTGAGCTCGCGCACGATCATGAGGTCGACGCCTTCGATGACCTCGGGCTTAAGCGTGGAAGCGTCCGCAAGCGCATCAAAGATCTGCACGGGGCGCAGGTTGGTGTACAGGCCCAAGCCCTTGCGGATGCCCAAAAGTCCCGCCTCGGGACGCGGCGCGCCCGGGTCGGTGGTATCCCACTTCGGCCCGCCCACGGCGGCGAGCAGCACGGCATCGGCCGCCTTCGCGGCCTCGAGCGTGGCGGCCGGCAGCGGTTCGCCCACCGCGTCGATGGCGGCGCCGCCTATAAGCGACTCCTTGCAATCGAAGCGCGTGTCGTACTTCGCGCCGACGGCGTTGAGGACCTTCACGCCCTCCGCGATGATCTCAGGGCCGATGCCATCGCCCGGCAACAGGCAGATGTCGTATTGCTTCGTCATGATGCGAGCCTCTTTCAAAATGTGATCCGGTTACATTCACATAGTAACGCACTAGGGCTTCCCAACGGCCTATTCCCGTGGGAAATATGCATATGTCCACGCAGGGCGATGTGCGCTTTGGCGGCAAAGCGGCGGCACCGTCGACCGGGCGTTTTCGCGAAATGGGCCGCTCCATTGCCGGAGTCATTGCTTTTTGGGCCGCGCGGGGCTTGCCGCGGGCAAGGCGGCTCGGGCATACTCGCACATAGCAGCCCCGACGCTCAAGGAGGCCATATATGGAAGGGTTCTTCGCCATCAAGTGCCGCAACTGCGGCGGCCCCATGTACTCCCACCAGCAAACCCGCAGCTTCGATTGCGCCTATTGCGGGGCGAGCACGCCCTGGGCCGAGGGCGGACCGGAGCCGGCACCTGCCATGGGCATCCGCCATACGCCGCTTCAGGTGGTCGACGGCCTGCTGAAGCTGACGCACGTCTCGCAGCTCGAGCCCGCGCAGGATTCCGACTGGTACTACTACAAGCCCTACTGGCGCAACATGTCGCTGCTCGAGCGGCTGCTATGGGAAGACCCCGCAACCGCCGACGAGTTCCAAAACGCCGAGCACGTAAGCGTTCCTTGCCCGTTTTGCGGGGCAGCGTTCGAGGGCAAATCCACCCAAAGCGTGTTCGAGTGCCCCTCGTGCGGCAACAAGATCGGCGTTGCCGACCTGCTCAAACCCGGCACGTTCAGCAAACGGCTTTCCATGGGAACTGGAGCGGAATACATCCCTGAGCAGGCACTTCCCTGCCGTATCTCCGCCCAGCAGGCGCGTGCGAACGCCCTTGCGCTTGTACACCAGCACCCCGAGGCCTTCGCCGGGCACGACGTGGACAAGGCCATCGGAGAGCAGATGGCGCTCACGTACGTGCCCGTGGAGCTTGCCGACCTACGCATGATGGCGTCCTTCCCCGGCAAGATACCGGGGAAGGAATCGCAGGTGTACTTCGAGGTGCTCGATTGGGCGTGGCCGAAGACCTATTTCGTCGACATACCGCTTATGGGCCTGCTCGAACCGTGGGACTTCTCGACGGTGGCCCCGTTCGACCCAGCCATGCAGGAAGGCGATTTCCGTGTGATAGCCGTCGAGGGCCTGCTGAAGAAGAGCGCCGTCATCGACAAGCTAACGTATTCGCTTGCAGGAAACGATGCCGAGAAGGCGTTCGGCTACAGCAAGAAGAGCATGCGTCAATGGGCCCGCAGCGTGCGCAAACACGCATCGGGGTTGATGCTCGTGCCAATCTATTACGTCGATCGTCCCGCCTCGGACGGGCGCGAGGGCGAGCAGGTGCGCATAGCCGTGAACGGGCAGACGGGCCGCGCCGCCGCCGTGGTGTTCAGCGAGAAAAAGGAGATCCACGTGCAGGCGCCGCTCAACCCCGGCCTTTATCTGTCCGCCGAGAGCACCGTGCACGCAACGCCCATCGAGGTGAAGTACGCGAAATCGCCGTTTTTGTACAAGATCGTCCGCATCGGCGGCAACGAAGGCGCCGTCCAAACGGCAACAGCCGGCGAAGGCACGTACCGGGAAGAGAAACCGCGCCGCAAAGGCCTGCTCGGCAGGCTGTTCGGGGATTAAACGCCACCAGCCGCACGTCCCCGAATCGCGGGTGAGCCGGAGACAAAGACGCGTTCGCAGACGAAAGCGGACTCGTGAACAGGGGACGGAAACGTGTTCACGGTTGGTGAACTGGGGGCGCAGGCGCATTCGCAGCCAAAAGCAGGTGCGAACCGGGGTAGAAGCGCATTCATGTGTGCAAACAGAGAACGCGGACGCGTCCAGGGAGCATTGCCTGCCCTGAAAGCAAGAGGGCGGCTTGCCATGCGCAAGCCGCCCTCTTCTCAGTTTGCGGTTGGTACCCCACTCCCCCCTCGGAGGGGGGACGGTGAACAGGGGACGGAGGTGTGTTCACGAGCTTCCTTCTGCATCGTGAAAGCCAACCGTGAACACACCTCCGTCCCCTGTTCACGAGTCGGCGCCGCTAAAGGCTATTCGATGCCGAGCACCTTGCGGGTGCGGTTGATCAAGCCGCCTTCCTCGATGATCTCGCGGATGAACGGCGGGAACGGCTGGGCCTTGAACGTTTCGCCGATGGTGGTGTTGGTGATGACGCCCGCATCGGCATCGACGTCCACGACATCGCCCTGCTTGATGGCGTCGACGGCCTCGGGGCATTCCATGATGGCCAGACCGGTGTTGATGGAGTTGCGGTAGAAGATGCGCGCGAAGGACTTGGCGATGACCACGTCCACGCCTGCGGCCTTGATGGCGATGGGCGCATGCTCGCGCGAAGATCCGCAGCCGAAGTTCTCGTCGGCCACGATGATGTCGCCTTTCTGCACCTTCTTCACGAAGTCCTTATCCAGATCCTCCAGGCAGTGCGCTGCCAGCCACTCGGGGTCGGAGGAGTTGAGGTAACGGGCCGGGATGATGACGTCGGTGTCGATGTCGCGGCCGTAACGATGCGCGGTACCCTTGAAATGCATGATCGGTTCCTTCCCTTATCCGTTATTCCGCAATGTCCTCGGGCAGGCCGATGTGGCCGAGCACGGCGCTGGCCGCGGCGACGGCGGGGCTTGCCAGGTACACCTCGGACGTGGGGTCGCCCATGCGGCCGACGAAGTTGCGGTTCGAGGTGGACACGCAGCGCTCGCCGGCGGCCAGGATGCCCATGTAGCCGCCCAGGCACGGGCCGCACGTGGGCGTGGAAACGGCGCAATTGGCATCAAGGAACACATCCATCAGGCCCTCGGCGATGCACTGCTTGTACACGGCCTGCGTTGCCGGGATGACGATGCAGCGCACGTCGGGGTGCACCTTGCGGCCGCGCAGCACATCGGCGGCCTGGCGCATATCCTCCAAGCGACCGTTGGTGCAGCTGCCGACGACGGCCTGGTCGATCTTCACGTCACGGGATTCGGCCGCCGGGCGCGTGTTGGACGGCAGATGCGGCCACGCCACGGTTGCCGGGATGTCGGCAGCGTCGATCTCGTACACGTGGGCGTACACGGCATCGGGGTCGGAGTGGTACTCGGTATAGGGGCGCTCGGTGCGGCCGTCCATGTAGGCGCGCGTGATGTCGTCCACCTCGATAAGGCCCGCCTTGCCTCCGGCCTCGATGGCCATGTTGGAGATGGAAAGGCGCTGGTCCATGGACATGGTGCGGATGGCGCTGCCCGTGAACTCCATGGCCTTGTACAGCGCGCCGTCAACGCCGATCATGCCGATGATGTACAAGATGACGTCCTTGCCGGTAACGCCGGGGGCAAGCTGGCCGTCGATCTTGAACAGCAGGCTTTCGGGCACCTTGAACCACGCCTTGCCCGTAGCATAGCCCACGGCGGCATCGGTGGAACCCACGCCGGTGGAGAACGCGCCGAGCGCACCATAGGTGCAGGTGTGGGAATCGGCGCCGATGATCAGATCGCCCGCGCCCACGACGCCCTGCTCGGGCAGCAGCGCGTGCTCGACGCCCATGCAACCGACCTCGTAGTAATGCGTGATGCCCTGTTCACGGGCGAAATCGCGCACCTGCTTGGCCTGCTCGGCGCTTTTGATGTCCTTGTTCGGGACGTAGTGGTCGGGAACCAAGGCGATTTTGGTGGGGTCGAAGACCTTCTCCACGCCGATCTGCTTGAAATTCTTGATGGCGATAGGCGACGTGATGTCGTTGGAAAGCACCAGGTCGAGATTGCACTCGATCAGTTGCCCCGGCTCGACCTCGTCAAGCCCCGCATGGGCGGCCAAGATCTTCTCAGCCATAGTCATGGGACGTGCCATGTTCGCTCCTTCGATTTGCAGCCTCGTTTGCCCGCATACCGGGCGTTTTGAAAAACTGGCTGATTGTACCACCGGCGATTCCCGAAAATATGGAAGAGCCCCGTCGGGGCTCTTCTTCGTAACATATTGTTTACGTTCGTTAACGCTGAGGATGCGTTCGGCTGCTGAAGCTAGACCCGGCAAGGGCCCGAACACGGCCGTCCGAGATACCGTGCGTCGCGGACGGCCGGCGTTGCAAAACCCAGCGCTACCAGGTTCCGGCGTAAGCGCCGTAGTAGCTGGGATCGACAGCGGCCACGAACGCAGCGAGCATGCCGCCTATCATGACGGCGAAGATGATGCCGGCGAGCATCCACACGGCGAAACCGATGGCGGAGAACTTCACCGCATCATTTTTCACCTGGGGATACTTATCTGCGTTGCATACCCAGGCAAGCAGAATGCCCGGGATGCCCACCAAAGCGCCGATGACGAACCAGGCGAACTTCATGCCGCCCGACAGCTTCATGAGCGGCGCCGGGGGATACACCGGCTGCGCATACATGGGCTGTTCGTAGGGCTGATGCTGCTGTGCCTGCGCATACGGCTGCCCGGGCTGGGGCTGGGTCGGAGGCACCTGGGAAGCGCCGGGGCTGCTTTGCGGCTGGTCGCCGGGCTGAGCTTGAGGCTGCTGCTGAGGAACAGGCTGGGCGGGCGTCTGCGGGGAAGCCGACTGCTCGGTCTGCGGGATGGGGTTATCGTTATGCTCGGTCATGATCGGACCTTTCTCTTGGTTGCAGGGGCCGCGTTCGGACCCCGCTTCGATATCCCCAGTATACGCAACGCCCAACCGCTTTAGGCAAACCGTTGCCGTCCCGATGCAAAACGGGCGGCCCCGTGGACCGCCCGTTACCTTTGCTTCTTTTCGCTATACGCCCCTACCGCTTCGCAAGCGCCGTACACAGCGCATCGAGCAGCGTGATGGCGAAGTGCTGGGCCGAACGACCCACGCCGGCGTCCTCCCACATGCTGCCGGGAAGCTCGACGGCAATGCGCGCCGGATCAGCCTGCATGGCCGCCTCGAGCGCCGACTCCAGGCGCATGGACAGCGTTTCCTCGGGGCCGAACCCCACGCGAGGAGCGTTGCCCGTCTGCTCCTCGGGCAGCACGATGTGCACAAGCAGCATCTGCTCGTCGGGCGCCACCAGCAGGTTGTCGGCGCTGACGATCTTCGATGCGGGATTGGTGGCAAGTGCCAGGTTGCTCATACGCGAAGCCACGCTACGCGTGAACTCCTGCGTGCCGAACAGGCACAGCGCGTTGCGCTCCAGAACGCCAGCCGCACGCGCAAAGCCCAGGTGCGAGGAGCCGCGCACGGCCTCCTTGCCCTCCCAGGAATGATGCAGGTTGCGGATGGCGGCATACGTGTACGCACCGGCGATGCCGTCGGTGGGCAGGCCCAGGTTCGTCTGGAACTTGCGCAAGGCAAGCTCGGTGAACGCGCCGAAGATGCCGTCGATGTCGCCGCAGGCGAATCCGAGCGCGGAGAGCGCCTTCTGCAGCTGCTGCACGTCATGACCGTGGAAATGGGGCATGCGCAGGTACAGCGTGCGGTCGCCCAGGCAAAACGATGCGTCCACCAGGGCAGCCCACGTTTTCTCGTCCACCTCTTCGCCGCACTCGAGCTGCGCCTGGGAGCGGAAAGCGGCAACTGCCTTCGCCGTTTCTGGCCCGAACAGGCCGTCGACGCAAGCCTCGTCCAGAAGCCCGATACGGGAGAGACGGTGCTGCACGTCCTCGACTGCAGCTCCGGAATCGTTGAGTTTAATGGTTTCCATTGCACCCACCTACTTCAGTCGGTTCACAAACCAATCGGCCATGGAGATCAGCATATCGCGTGACAGGGACGGCCCCACCTTTTCCACCAAGCGGCCCTTCGCGGCGTTGGTCAGGTTCTCAGCGTAGCTGCGCGCATACTCGACGCTGCCCGTTTCCTTCATGATGTCGACCGCCTCGGCGAGCACCGCCGGGTCCTTCTCCTTGGCTGACAAGATCTGGATAAGGCGCTCGCGCGCCTCAGGGGTGGCGTTGGCCAAGGCGTGCACCACCACCAGCGTGCGCTTGCCCTCGGTGATATCGCTGCGGAAATCCTTCTTCGTGGACTCCTCGCTGCCGATGAGGTTGAGCAGGTCGTCCTGGATTTGGAACGCCAAGCCCGTATCAAGGCCGTAGCTGCGCAGGGCCTCCACCTCTTCGGCCGTGCCGCCGCCGATGATGGCGCCCACGGCCAGCGGCACCGCGCCGGAGTAATGGGCGGTTTTATGCGTGGCCATGACAAGATAGTCCTCAGGGGTGATATCGTAGCGGCCGTCGCGCGCCCATCCGATATCAAGAGCCTGGCCCTCGATGGTACGGCGCGTCATCTCGATGAGCTCGGAGATAACGCGCACCTTCGTATGATCGTCAAGGTCGGGGTCTTCCACAACCGTGCCGTTCACCAGGGACAAGGCCAGATCACCCGCGTTGATGGCAAGGCCGATGCCTTCCGTGCAGTGCATGCACGGTTCGCCGCGGCGAAGCTCCGCCTCGTCGGCGATGTCGTCATGGATGAGAGCCGCAGTATGGAAGTGCTCGATGGCGGCCGCCGCGCTGGTGGCCAAGCGCATGTCGCCGCCCACAGCCAGGCATGCGGCGAAGCAGATGAGCGGGCGATGGCGCTTGCCGCCGTTTTCGCTGTACCGCTTCAGGGGCGTGTACAGATAACGATCCATGTCGGGATGCGTTCCCGTGGGAAGATAGGTGTTCACCAGATCCCCTACCTGATCGGCATAGGCCATCAGATAGCCTTCGAAGGTTTTCGGGGGTTCGGCTACGTCTGCGATGATCTCGTTGATGTTCTTCATAGCGCTTTCTTGATTCGAATCGCTTGCATGCTTCATGTCATGGTACCACAAGCGTCTTGCGCTCACGCGCCCCTCCGGACAAGCGGCGCAATCAGCCAAGGAACTTCAAATTGACCGCCGTCAAGACGTCCTCGCGACTTTTTCTGATATGATGGTGGGCGCACTAACGCGGGAGCGTGGCGGAATCGGCATACGCAGCGGACTTAAAATCCGCCGCCGCAAGGCTTGTGGGTTCGAATCCCACCGCTCCTACCACGCAGACACGGCAACGGCCCGGATCGGTTCACCGATCCGGGCCGTTTTAGCATGTTGGCGCAAATCCGTTGCGCTACGCCGCGGAGCGCTTGCGAAACGTCAGGTTGCGCTGCCGCTTGAAAGGCGAGCTACCCGAGCTTGGCCGCGTCCAAGATGATGCCGTGCAGGATGTCCGTCTCGCTGACGGTGAACCCGTCCACGCCGACGGCATCCATGACCGCCTGCATGATGACCAGACCTGCCACGATGACCGGTGCTCGGCCGGGATCCAGCCCCACGACCTGGCTGCGCCGTTCCAAAGGCATGGCCGCAAGCTCCGAGTACTGCCGATCGAGCTGCTGGCGCGTCACGTGCGCCTTATGCACCTTCGTAGAATCGTAGACCCGCATCTGGTCGCGCACTGCGACCACCGTGGTGGCCGTGCCCGCGACCGCCACCAAGCGCTCAGGCGCCACGCCGGCCTTCCCGGCTTCCCCGAGATGCTCGGCAAGCTGTTGCGCTACCCATTCGCGCGCTGCTTCAAGCTCGGCAGGTGCGGGAGGATCGGTGCGAATGAACTTCTCGGTGACGCGACGGCATCCGACGTCGAACGAATGCGCCCACGCCGGCGCTTGGCCCGCACGGCCCACCACCATCTCGGTGGAGCCGCCGCCGATATCCACCACCATAAGGTCCTGACCAGGGAAATCGCACGATGCGCCCGAAAACGACAGCCCCGCTTCCTTCCAGCCGGGGATGACCGAAAGGACGATTCCCAAGTCCGCCAGACGCCGCACGAACCCATCGGAGTTCCCCGCATCGCGCGATGCCGAGGTGGCGACCGCGATGGTCTTGGCGATAGGGGCGCCCTGCTCGGCAAGGCGATCGCGCACGGCGCAATAGCCCCCTACCGTTTCGACGGTGCGTTCGATTGCGGCGGGCGCGAGCATGCCGGTGGCGTCGACACCTTCGCCAAGGTTGGTGATGGCGTATTCGCGATCAACCTCTTGGATGGCGCCCGCGGCATCGACGTCGGCCACGAGCATACGGCACGTGACCGTTCCGATGTCGATGGCGGCATAGCGCCCCGCGGCAAATCCTTGCGTGCGGCTTTCGGTCATGGCAACCCCCTTGCCTGCTTATTTGTAGCCGAACACCAGATCGAGCAGCGGCGAGTACCACGTATCGGGCGCTTGCACGCTATCGGAGGAGATGTTAGGCGTGATGGTGGAGCCCTGCTGGGTTTCCTCCAGGTTCAAACCGCGCACGTTGGCGGATTCCTCGCCCTTCTTCACCCAACCGAGCTGCTCGTGAGCGCGCTGCTCGACGCCCGCATCGGTTTGCAGAGAATCGACGTCGGATTGCAGCGCTTGGTTGCGATCGACGAGCGCATCGTATTCGATGACCAGCTTGTCGTGGTCGCGCACGCTGCAATAGTAGCGCTGCGCGGTGGGATACAGGAACACCGTGGACATGACCAAGCACGCCGCCACGGCGGCGCCGATCATGAAGTTGCGAGACCCCATGGCGCCCATAAGGGCATCTTTGGAGAAACGCGCATGACGGCGGTTGCGAGAAGGCGTGGACTCATCGGCCTGCATACGCTGGGCGCGGCGTTGGCTTGACCCCATCTGCCCTTTGTACACGGCTGCGCGCGGGGAATCGTCGCTCTCGGGCGCCTGCCCGCCGAACTGCTTCTCGAACGCGCGGCCGGCCTTGGCCTTGGCACGGGCCTTCGCCTTGGCACGGCGACGATCGGCTGCCGTGATTTGACCCTCCTGCGGCTCTTCGGCGTGCTCATCATGCTCTTGCGAGGAAACGCGAGAGGAACGACGCGGCTCGGCGACGGCTTCGCCGCGCTTACGGGCGGCGCGGGATGCGCCGCGGCGCTGCTGTGCGGGATGCCGCAAGGCCTCCTCGTCGGAATAAGGCTGCGCAAACGCGTCCTCGGAAAGATAGGACAGCAAAGGCGAGCTTTGACGACGCGGGGCCTGCGAGGGACGCTGGCCCGCGCGGGCGCGACCCGTCTGCGGGCGCTCCGCCCGATCGCGATGCTGATGTTCCGGGTAACGGGAACCGCCTCGTTTGACGTCGTCGAACGAGAGGATATGAGCTTGCCGTGACATGGATGACCGCCCCTTAGCGCATGTGGTTCGATTGAGTGTGTGATTTGGTGCAAGAAGCATCCGGTAGGATAGCACATCGAGCGACGCCGCGCGGCCGACGCCCAAGACGGAAAACCGCCCGTCTGCGAAGAGAAAACGGGCGGCTGGCATGCGGTTTAGCTTTAGCGATGGACGTCTTCGCGCCTTTAGAGGTCGAGCTTTTTAATATAAGCTCTCCATTTCTCGAACGAGTCGTCGCTGATGGCGTGCTCCATAAGGCAGGCTTCGTTTTCGGCAACGTCGGCAGGAATGCCCAGCTCCTTATGCAAGAACTTCGAGAGCATGCAGTGGCGCTCGTATATGGCGGTGCCATAGGCGAAACCAGCCTCGGTAAGGGTGACGTCGCCGTAATACGGCTGCTCGGCAAGCGCCTTCTCCTTCAGCGCGGTGACCGCCTTGTTCACGGAAGCCTTGGAAACGCCCATTTTGTTGGCGATGTCGACAGATCGGACGGACACCTTCGTGGTGCCCCCAAGCATTACGATGGCCTCAAGGTAATCCTCGTGCGATTTGGACATCTTCTCCATTGGGCCCTCCTTTCATAGTTGCCCCCATAGTACCACAGGGCGACAACATAACGCCGAAAAGCGCATAGCTGCGCATTCTGGCTGCTCAAACGGCTGGTGAATTCGCGGGGGAAACCCGAAGAGGAGAAAGTGGCCGACGAGGGTGGAGAGGGGGGTATGGAACCCTCGTCGGCCTGCTGATACGGCGGGGCCAGACGAGAAGAGCCCTGCCGCCGGGTCAGCAAAAGAAAGAGAGGAGTCGAATGGCTTTTGCGAAGGGGGAAACGCTTGCCATCGACATTTGTCAGTATAGGGTAACTTTAGTAAACCGTCAATAACTTTTTGAGAAAAGTTTTCCTAAGCAATCTTCTCATTTTGCGCGCTTGATTCACGAGCCCACCCGAGCGTTTCGTTTGCGTTTGACACGGGTGCGGACGGGCTTCCCGTTGCCGGTTGATTCCCAAGCCCATCCGAACGCTTCCCAAGCGAACCTCCCCTGCCGCCCGGATATCGCGGGACGGCTGCTTCGCACGCTTCGCCTTCATATCGCGGAACGGCTGCGCCACATGCCCGGCTCTCCCCGACCGCAAGACCGTCGAATACGCGAAGGGGCCGGCATCAAGCCGGCCCCTCCCCTTGGTCGCATCTTCTATACCGCGGACATGCACGCGGTTCGCCTATCTGCCGGACACGGCCTTGCCCATGTCGGCGGCCATGCGCGCCGCGGCGCTGCACCCCGTGCACCCGCCGCAGCCGCCCGAGCAACCGCGCGGGCTGTCGGCATGGCAGTCGCACATGCCTCGGCTCCACAGACGGCGCACCGCCCATACCGCCCATGCGACCACGATCAGCAGGACCGCCACGGTCGACAGGTTGAATTCCAAACCCAAGATCACGGTCTGACTCCTTCCCAACGCTGCGCACCGATGCCGGCGCGCGAAAAATGTTTCCCTTGGATAATACTACGAACGACAACGGGACGCCACCCGAAGGCGGCGTCCCGCTTAAAGCAGCTCACGTCTTCGCAAAACCGTCATCGATGGTTTTCTGGCCCGATACCGGTCTTGCAAGATGGGCGCAGCGCTACTTCTCCTGCTTCTCCTCACGCTTGGGCATGGGGCGGAAGATCTGGAACAGCATGGCGGCTGCGATGACGATGGCCACCACGGTAAACACGTTGAACTCGACCTCGCCGGTCGCAAGGCCGACGAACTGGTAGAGCATGGTGCCCACGCACCAGGCGAAACCGCACAGGTAGCCGATGGTGATCCAGAACCACTTCGGGGAGTTCTGCTGCTGGCGGATGGTGCCCATAGCAGCGAAGCACGGAGCGCACAGCAGGTTGAACGCGCAGAAAGCGACGACGGCAGCGGTGGAACCGCCGAGCATCTGCAGGAAGCCGAACCACAGCTGCGGGTCAGCCTCGCCGTAATCGGCCAGCTGCGTGATGATGCCCACGGTGGCAACGACGTTCTCCTTGGCCACCAAGCCGGTGACGGCGGTCGCCGTGGCCTGCCAGTTATCGAAGCCCAGCGGCGCGAAGATCCAGGCAAGCAGGTTGCCCAAGCCGGCCATGAGGCTGTGCTCCATGTAGTCGGGGGCATCGGGGTCGAGCAGGCCGAAGCCCTCGCCCGCATCGCCGAAGTTCATGAGGAACCAGATGACGATGGTGGACAGGAAGATAATGGTACCTGCCTTGATGATGTAGCCCTTCACGCGCTCCCACATGGACAGCAGGATGGACTTCACCGTGGGCATATGGTACTCGGGCAGCTCCATGACGAACGGGGTTGCCTCGCCAGCGAACAGCTTGGTCTTCTTCAGCATGATGCCGGACAGGATGATAGCGATGACGCCCAGGAAGTAGAACATGGGGGCCACGTACCACGTTGCCGACGAGTCGCCGGATGCCAGCGCGCCGAACACGAGCGCGATGATGGGCATCTTGGCGCCGCACGGGATCATCGTGGTGGTCATGATGGTCATGCGACGGTCCATCTCGTTCTCGATAGTCTTGGTAGACATGACGGCGGGCACGCCGCAGCCGGAGGCGATGAGCATGGGGATGAACGATTTACCGGACAGGCCGAACTTGCGGAAGATGCGGTCCATGATGAACGCGACGCGGGACATGTAGCCGCACAGCTCCAAGATGCCCAGCAGCAGGAACAGGATGACCATCTGCGGGATGAAGCCGATGACGGCGCCGACGCCGGAGACGATGCCGTCATTGACGAGGGACTGCAGCCACGGCGCGACGTCTGCCGCTTCCATGGCATCGGCGATGATGGCGCCAAGACCCGGGATCCACAGGCCCCACGTGCCGTCAGCCGGATCGGGCTCCTCGACCTCAAGGGCCTTCTGGTAATCGGCGAACGTGATGGTCTGCTCCTCCACGTTGCCGTCCTCGTCCTCTACCTCCATAGAAGCCACGGCATGCGAGGTTTGCGCCTGCTCGTCGAAGTCGGCGACGATAGCCTGCGCCTCCTCGTATTCGGCCATGGCCTCCTCATATTCGGCCACGGCATCCGCATCGGCGTCGTCTTCGGGCGCCTCAGGCTCCTCGGCGGCTAAGGCGTCGAGCACTTCCTGCGATTCGTCGGAAGGCAGCTCGGATTCCTCGTCCTCGCCCAGAATATTCTCGACATAGGCCACAACCTGGGAATGAGCGTCCTCGTATTCCTCGGTGGCCTCGTCGAACGCGGCGTTGCCGGTGTAGAGCCAGCCGTCGCCGGAGATGCCGTCGTTAGCCCAGTCGGTCACCACGCCGCCGCCGACGGAGACCGCCAGCCAATACACGAAGAACATGATGACGATGAAGATGGGCAAGCCCAGCCAACGGTTGGTGACCACGCGATCGATCTTCTGCGAGGTGGTCAAGCCCGTGCGCGTACGCTTGACGGTCTTGTCCACAACGTGGCTGATGGCATCGTAGCGCTCAGCGGTGATGATGGACTCGGCATCGTCGTCGAGCTTGTCCTCGATGGAGGTGCGGATGGCGGAGATGGCATCGAGGTCCGCCTGCGAAAGCTTGAGGTCGGCAATGGTCTTGTCCTCGGCCTCGAACAGCTTGATGGCGTACCAACGAGACGCGCTGGGGGCAACCTTGTCGCCGAGCACGCTCTCGATCTTGACGAGGGCCTCCTCGACGGCGGCGTCGAACTTCATCTGCGACGCAGGGGCCTTCTTGGCCCGAGCGGCATCGATGGCAGCCTTGACGACGTCCTCCATGCCGCGGCCCTTCAGCGCCGAGGTGGGGACGATGGGGCAGCCCAGCTCGCGGGACAGGCCGTCGACGTCGATCTTGTCGCCGTTCTTCTCCACCAGGTCCATCATGTTCAGCGCGATTACGACCGGGATGCCCAAGTTCAAGATCTGGCTGGTCAGATACAGGTTGCGCTCAAGATTAGTGGCGTCGACCAGGTTGATGACGGCATCGGGACCGCCCTCGAGCAGATAATCGCGCGCCACGATTTCCTCGGGCGAATACGGGGACAGCGAGTAGATGCCCGGCAAGTCCGTGATGGTCACGTCCTTGTCGCGCGTGTACTTGCCCTCCTTCTTCTCGACGGTGACGCCCGGCCAGTTGCCAACGTATTGGTTGGCACCCGTCAGGTCGTTGAACATCGTCGTCTTGCCGCAGTTCGGGTTGCCGGCAAGGGCAATGCAGATTCCCATGATCTACCTTTCTTGCGAATTGATTTGGCTTCTTGTGATGCTTTGGGGTTTGATGCTTCGCATCGTCCCAGGTCAGAAGCCATTTTGAGTTAGTTACTGGTAACTCATTCCGGTAAAAAACGGCGCACTCGCGCCATTGCCCGTCGATTGCCGATGCGCCGGCCTGTTACGCCGGCGCATCGCGCTAATCGACCAGGATGCACTCCGCCTCGCTTTTGCGCAGCGACAGCTCGTAACCGCGGACCGTCACCTCGATGGGATCTCCAAGCGGCGCTACCTTGCGCACGTACACCCCGACGCCTTTCGTGATACCCATGTCCATGATGTGGCGCTTGAGCACGCCTTCTCCGCTCAAGCGGCGCACCGTAGCAGATTCGCCGACCTGCACATCGCGCAGCGTTTTGCCCTGAGTCTCGGCCATCTAGCCCTATCCTCGCTTTCTTTTGTTCTTTTCCATGCCCATATGACGGCGGTTGCAAGGCAACCGCACGAACGGCCGCAGCGCTATCCCGCTGCGGCCGGGTTCGCCTGTTGCAACGGCAGATCGGCTATGCCGTTGCCGCGGAGGTGATGATATGGGACGCCGCCTGGCGGCCGATGGCCACCTGGGCGCCTTTGACGGAGACGATCAGGTCGCCTGCAACACCCGAGACCACCTTGATTTCGGCACCTTCCACAAAGCCAAGGTTTTCCAAGTGATGCTGCAGATCGCCCTTCCCGCGCACTTTGACGACACGCGCGGACTCGCCCTCTTTCAGAAAGGAAAGCGGCATCTGCTGGACGGACACGCTTGGAGTTCGCGCAGCCTTTGCCGCAGCGCTCGCCATCGCAGTCTCCATGATGTTCTCCCTTCATTTGTTAGACGCATACAACAGAAGGATGTTACCTCATAGTGACTTTGAATGGAAGCTTTGGGCAACTTTTTGTACGCTAAGGGTAATTTTTCAAAGTTTCACCACATTTACTTCGCAACGATCCACACGCAGCAGCAGATGTCGGATGCCCGGACGCGAAAAACGCTCCAGCTCCGAACCAGCCCTCCGCCCCCTCCTATCCACATCCGTCGAAACCGCCCGCAAGCATTTCCCGCGCAAGCCGAAAGCAGACGTCCTACGGACAGGCGGCGCGCCCCGGCGCCCAGCCCGTATGCCGGGAACGCCTTTCGCCACCATTTGTCTGAAGAACGGGAAATTCATCTTCCATCTGTACTTTCGCAGGAATATTATGCGTACCGTGAATAATCCCCCTTTTCGCAATGCCGAAGGAGGCGCCAAGCCCATGCAAGAGAATCGCTATATCGATACGCGCGGATGCGTCGACCAGCCCGTCGAGTTCACCGAAGCCGTTATCAACGGCCTGGCAGATGGCGGCGGACTGTACGTTCCGCAGCATATCCCCGAGCTTACGCTCGATGAGATCTGCGAGCTGGCGCAGCTGCCCTATGCGCAGCGCGCAGCGCGCATCTACAAGGCTTTCGGCGTCGATCTGCCCGGACAGGTGGTCGACGAGCTGATGGCCCAGGCCTATGGCGACAACTTCGACGATGAGCGCATCTGCCCTATCACCTCCCTTGACGCCGACACCCACGTCCTTGAGCTGTGGCACGGCCCCACCAGCGCCTTCAAGGACATGGCGTTGCAGTGCCTGCCGCGCTTCTTCAGCGCATCGGCCGCTCAGCTGCGCGAGCAGGGCAAGCTCGACCACGATTTCCTTATCCTGGTGGCAACGTCGGGAGACACCGGCAAGGCCGCCCTCGAAGGCTTCCGCGACCTGCCCCATGTCTCCATCTCGGTCATGTATCCCGACGGCGGGGTGAGCGACATCCAGTACCGTCAGATGGCCACGCAGCGCGGATCCAACGTCAACGTGTGGGGCGTGCGCGGCAACTTCGACGATTGCCAGACGGGCGCTAAGAACGTGTTCGGCGACGCGGCCTTCGCCGAGAAGCTGCTCTCCGAGCACGGCGTATCCCTTTCCAGCGCGAATTCCATCAACTGGGGCCGCCTGCTGCCGCAGGTGGTGTACTACGTGTCCGCCTACTCGCAGCTGGTCGCCGACGGCAAGCTTGCAGCCGGCGCGCCGCTTGACGTATGCGTGCCTACCGGCAACTTCGGCAACATCCTTGCCGCGTACTACGCCAAGCGCATGGGAGTGCCCATCGACATGCTGTACTGCGCCAGCAACGAGAACCGCGTGCTCACCGACTTCATCAACACCGGCACCTACGACGTGTCCGACCGCCCGTTCGTGCTGACCCCCTCCCCTTCCATGGACATCCTGGTCAGCTCTAACCTGGAGCGCCAGCTGTTCGAGCTGACGGGCCGCAACCCCGAAGCGATCGCCGGCTGGATGGCCGACCTGAAGCAGCAGCGCTGCTTCCGCGTGGACGAGGACACGTTCAAGGCCGTTCGCGAGCACTTCGCCGCCGACAGCGTGGACAACGCCGAGTGCCTGCGCACCATCAAAGAGGTGCTCGACAAGCACGACTACCTGCTCGACCCGCATACCGCCGTGGCATACCGCGCCGCACAGAACCTGCGCGGCGAAAACCCCGTGCTCATCGCCAGCACCGCTCACTGGGCCAAGTTCGGCAACAACGTGTACCGCGCCCTGCACGATATGCAGCCCGGCCAGCCCCTGCCGGAAAACGTAGCCGCGCTTTCCGGCTGCGGCCTTAACGACCTGGTCGCCGACGAATCGGGCCACCACGATGTGCCGCGCGGCTTGGCGGAGCTCGACGGTCTGCCCATCAGGTTCACCGAAGTCATCGATGGCACCACCGAGGATATCGAGAACGCGACGGAGCAGTTTCTCGCCGCCTTGGACAACGAATAGCAGCACACGAGGGGAACCGAGGGACTTTTCATGAGCAAACTATCCAAGCTTAAACCGATCGTCAGGCTTTCCGTGGTCAATCCCGACACGGAAAGCAACTCGGTGTTCGGCCGCGGCATCGCCAGCCTGTGCATCGGCGTGCGCGACACCGGCTCCTTGAATGCCGCAGCTAAGAGCATGGGCATGGCGTACAGCAAGGCTTGGCGCATCATCAAGGACACGGAAGCGGCCCTTGACGTGCAGCTTCTTTACCGCGATGGCGCCCACGGAAGCCGACTGACCGAAGATTGCGAGCAGATCCTTGCCGCATACCAGGCCATCGAGGAGCAGCTTCAGGCGCAAGCCGAGGATAGCTTCGAAAAGCAGGTTGATGGCCAGTAGCCGATGATCGCTCGGCCTGCGCGTCATCTCGAGATTTTTCAACGAGAACGTGCAGGAAAGGCAAATCGGCCTTATCTCTCATTTTGCGGAGCGGCGCTACCGCGCACCTTATCAAGCGCCCAGCGCGCACCGCACCCCGGATCGAGCCGCCAACCGATGGCGGCTCGATCCGCATTCCACGCCTACGAGACCCAAATGCCCTCGTACCTTGGCAAGACCCATCCAAGGTATGCCGTCATGGAGCACGTCACCTTCAGCTTCGGCGCCGGCGGCTGGGATGCCGAAGCATCGGCATATGCGCCGATAACGCCGACCGCCTCCCTTGCACGCCCCTCGGCCTCGTACCATACGCTGGGACGCCGTGAAAACGACAGCACCTCCCCGTAGGCCACCTTTTGCGCGGGCGGCAACATGGATTCGCCGTCCACCTCGGCTTCAAGCTGCTTATCGGCGAAGCACCGCCGCTCAGAGAACAACTCCCGAGCCATATCCGTCAATGCATAGCGGACCTCGGCGATATTGCACCCGAACAGGTCCAACGTCGCCCCCTGCACCACCGTCCCATCCGCAAACGGAACGGTGCACGCGGCATCGACGAACCACCCCTCCACCTTCTCGCACCCGGGTTTCAAGGCAATTGCGCGCGCATCGGAGGAGGCGCTGTACGGAGACGACTCGTCGACGCGTTCGGACCAGCAAGGCTCTCGTTCGCCATCCACGAAATAACGCACCGTGGTGAAGGGGTTCACTACTTGCAAAGGCTTTGAGACGGCACACCCCAGATACGCGGCATGCAGGTATGCGGTGGTCGCGCGCACGATGCACGCCAGCCGCTTTCCCGCCAAGTGCTCGCCGACCTGAAGCGTCCGCCCCGTTTCATCAAGGAGCCCCGCTGGCATGATTCGAGCGTTGACGCCATGAAGCGACTTCCCGCCGCAGGACGCCTCCTGCCCATCCTGAACCCACTCCGACCAGCCTCCGTCCTTCCCGCAAACGCGATAGCGCACATGGAAACGCGAAGCGGCATCCCCGCTGAGCTTGATGCTGAGACCCTGCGCCTCGGCTCCCTCTTGCGAGGCATCGCGCCACGCTCCAGACGAGGCGATTCGCGCGACGAGCCCCAGCCCGCCCCCTTCGACCGATAGGTTCAAAGCACGCAAAGCACCGGCACGCCCGCGCGTTCCCACCACGTTCGCCGCCGGTTGTGCATCAAGCCACAGGCGCCCGCCGCCGAACGACACGCATGCGCGGCCCACGATCTCGGGAACCTCGGAGATGGCCTCACCCTGGTCGTCGTCGGCGAACCATGCATACTCGTAGCGAATGCCCTTCGCATCGGCCGATGCGCCTCCGGGCCTGAACGCAGTCCGGGGATCAGGAACACCGAGCGAAGCGCCCGCAGCAACCGTCGAGCCGTCTGCGGCGCCCTCAAGGTCGAATAGGCCGCCGTCCTCTGTGCCGAAACGAGCATCTTCGAGATGCCACATATGTGATTCGTTGCCCCACTCCTCATCGGCATAGCCGTTCGAATGGAACTGCACGCGCGCACCGTTTTTCTGCGAAGCCCCCACGCGATCCAGCGCCATGCCGGAGCAATCGTTGAAAAGCCATTGGCGCGACCCCCGCCCATGCACCCACACCGCCTGCGCGCGATCGGCCCCCGCGCGGCGCTGAAGCTCCGCCGTGCTTGCGTCGAAACGCGGCCCGCCGCCTGCCTGGCCCAACGAAAGCGAGCCGTCGCCGGCGCAAACGGGTATCAGCCGAAACGTCCCGGCGAAACGCCCGTCTTCATGCTCCACCGCTATCCAATGGCGCCTCGTCGATGGCACGGCGACGAACACGCCGCATCCCTGACCGGCCCGAGGCCCGTCGACGCCCAACTGCAGCGACGGCACCGTTGCCGGGGAGACCACAAGCACGCGACCGGCCCATTGAGCCTCGCTGGCGATGCCCGCCCGTTTCGCACGCTGCTTGACCCACTTCGTGGAAAAGCCGATAGGGGGATCGTCGGCACGCTGGTAGTACCAGTCCTTCCCATAGTAGTAATAGTTCCAAAACCACGACCTCAGCTGAAACCCATGCATCGCATCGCGCTCGGTGCGCCGGATCCACACTGAGTAATCCGATCCGGGATACTCGCGGTAATCGGTCCACACATGGCAACCATCTCTATGGATGCCAGCTCCTGCCTCGTTGTCGATGACGACGACCTTCGACCCCTCTTCCACGCCTCCCTTAGGCGCGCCGTCGACGGTATGGAACAGGGTGAAACGCGTATCATCGCCCGAATCCGCGTGCCACAGGTTATACGAGGCGTTCAACTCGTTATAGCTTCCGCATGCTATCTCGAGCTTGCCTCTCACGTGGTAATACAGCTCCGTTGTGAAATCGCATGCCATGGTGATCTTGGTGGCCACCCTGATGAACTGCCGCGAGGAGATGTCCCATTCAACCCAAGGCGTTTTCGCCGATACCTGCAAACCGGTGTACATATTCCCCGCCTGCTCGGCACCTGCCCCTGCTTGCACCGAACCGATTTCGCTCCAAAACCTGCTGGCATAACGCGCGCCATATCCGCGGAAGATCAAGGACCCGTCCCACCAAGGCTCATCGGCAAATGCCATTCGGGGGTTGTACATAATCAGTCCAACGGCAACCGCCCCTAAACCGAACACGAAACCGCGGCGCGTGATTACACGCCCGCCCCCTGCCGACGCATCACCCGATGTGGGAACACTGCGCCTCGGAATGCGCATAGCGATCTTGCTTCTCCGCCTCTGTCTCACCATCGCCCCGCCCTTCCTTTCCGCAGCGCCCATCGAAACGGCCTCAAGCCAACCCGCCTCCTAAAAACGCCAGCAGATCGACCACCGTGGGAACGAGCACCAGCAACGTGGTAGGCGGCAGAAAGCAAACGGACAGCACCACATCGAGCTTCGTCGGCATCTTCCTGATATGCTCGAGCGCCGCCGCCTGTGCGCGCGAACGGGCAAGCGCGGCTTGGTTGGCAAGCCCCTGCGCCACCGAGGCGCCCTGCTCTATGGCCTGGGTCAGCTGAGCGGCGAACGCGGTGACCTCTTGGCTTGCACAGCGCTGCGCAAGGTTCGAAAGCGCCTTCGCACGGGAATGCCCCAGCAAGTTAACCTCTTGGTCCACCAGGCGGAACTCATCGGCAAGCGGGCCGCTCAAGCTTTCGGCAACCTGACGGAAGCACTGCTCCACCGGAGATCCGGCGGCTATCGCCACGCCAAGCAATTCCATGGCGTCGGGCAATCCGGCATCGATGGCGGCGCGACGCGCTTGGCGCTTCGATCGCAGATACAGCTGCAAGCCCCCGCAACCCACAAGCCCCGCTCCGCAAACGACGAAAACGAATACCGCCGGCGCCGCACGAAGCGCGATGCACGCCGCAACGGCGATGACCACGCAGCCCGAAACCGCGGCAAAGCACACGCAACGCCAGGTTTCGGGTTCCAAAGCGATGCCCGCGCATCGAAGCCGCTCCCTTGACCGCTCCCGCTCCCTCATCGAAAGCGGGGCGAAACCCGCTAACGCCTCCACGGCGCGTGACCACAGGCGAGCCATCCCTGCATAGGCACGATGCCGCGACGCATCGCCGCCGGCCTGATCGGGCTTTGCCCATGCCGGCGCGGGCCCGCGCTCCTTCGCTCCCGTCCAAGCGTTGAGCGCCTCGTAAACCGCCAACCCCGCAGCAATCGCCAGCAGGCAGATCGCGCAAAACGTCAGACCTTGCATGTATCACCCCCTAACCGGCGCGAGCGCGCCTAATACGAGAACCTTGTGATCCGACGGCACGCCGCAATGCCCGCCACCTCCATGAGCACAGCGCCCGCAAGCACGGCCCACCCCAGCGGGTTTTCCCGATAAAACAAGGAGAACGCCGGGTTCGTGACGAACATGAACGCGAAGATCGCGGGCATAGCGCACGCCACCACCACCGTTGCCATACGTGTTCCCGCAAGCTCGCTGCGCAGCTCCTGCTGCATGAGGGCACGGCCCTGGGCGTGCTCCGCGATCAGGTCGAGAACCGTGCCCATCGACCCGCCAAAACGCTGCTGGATGCGCATGGCCGACGCCAACGCCGCGACATCGGCATCGCCTGTGCTCTGCGCCATACGGGCAAGGGCCTGCACCAACGGCATACCATAGGAAACGCGCGCGAGCACCGCCATGAGCTCCGAGCGCAGCGGCTCCGGGGCGTGATCTGCCGAGACCCGCAGCGCGCGCTCAAGGGTCAGCGAGCTTTTCACGCTGGCCGACAGCTGAGGCACGAGCCGCACGAACTGCCGGGAAAGCAGCTCGCGCCGTTTCGCCTGCGCGCGCAGCACGTACAGCGCTGCGGCGATGGCGACCAACCCCACGCCCAGCATCGCGCCAAGCACGCCGCTTATGCGCATACCGAAGAAGGCCGCGAACGCGCCCACGGTACCCAAGCACAGCGTCCACGAAACCGGGGATGCCTCGATACCCGCATCGCGCAGCATCCTGCCAAGCAGCCCTTCGGCATCCGCCTTCGCCGACTCGGCATCGCGCTTCCCCAGTTCGTACAACGCCCGGTCCGACGTTCGGGCATCGCTTTCCTCGGCCCTTTGCCGCAACCTCAAGGACAGGGCGGTGCACGCCACCGCCGCTGCCGCCAAAAGCACGCCGAAGGCCAGCGCCCCGGAGAAGAATCCCTTCATAGCCATCGCCTTCCTATGACCCGAAAAACCAAGACGGATCGAACCTCACCCCTGCCGCGAGCATGCGCTGCTTGATGCGCTGCGGCTGAACGCCGCATGCGCGCCAAGCTCCCGCGATGCGGCCGAACGTATCCACCCCGCGCGGCTCGAACCGGAACAGCTCGGCGCGGGGGATGACCGTCGCGCCCTCGGGCATCTGGTCGACCGCCACGACGCTGGTAACGCGGCGCCCTCCATCGCGCATGCGCTCGACGTGGACGATCAAGCCCCCCGCAAGCGACTCGGCGATCTGCTGCACGATGACGTCGCGGCCCAAATCGGCATTGGCGTAACCCACCATGGTGCGCAGGCGGCTCAGCGCATTCCCCGGGTCGTTGGCATGCACGGTGGTCATCGAGCCAGGGTGGTCGGTTTGCATCGCCTGCAGCATCTCGTAAGCCTCCGCCCCGCGGCATTCGCCCACGATGATGCGATCGGGGCGCCGGCGCAACGAGAGCGCCACCAGCTCGCGCATGCCGACGGCCCCTTCGCCTTCGGTGTTCGCCTCCCGCGTCTGCATCCGTTCGACATGCGCGGCGCGTAGCCGCAGCTCGGGCGTATCTTCGATGGTCAAGACGCGCTCGTCGTCGGGGATGAACCCGGAAAGCGCGCCGAGCATAGTCGTCTTTCCCGAGCCGGTGCCTCCGGATATGATCACAGGGCACCGAGCGCGCACCGCCGAGCCTAAAAACTCCGCCATCACGGGGCTGAGGGCGCCGCGCGCCGTCAAATCCTCGATGCTCATGACGTCATCGCCGAACAGGCGAAGGTTGAGCGCAGGGCCATCCGGAGCCAGCGGCGGCACGATATACGTCGCTCGCGCCTTGCCGCCCGGCAGCATGGCGCAGCCCATGGCATACGCCTCATCGCAGCGCATACCCGCCTGCTCGGCGATCTTGTCGATGATGCGACGGAGATGGTCGGCGTCGTCGAACCGAACGTACGGGCACGGCTCCAATCGTCCCGCGCGCTCCACGAACACATGCGGTTCTAAAAACCTTGCAACCCCGGCTTCCATCGCTACGCCGCCGCCGTTGACGATGACCTCGGTGATGCCGGGATCCTCCAAAAGCCCCTGCAAAGGGCCGTAGCGAAGAAAATCGTCGCCAACCGAACGGCACAAACGGGCGACATCGGGCTCGGCAAGCCCCAGATTCCACGCCCGAACGGCCTCTTGCACGAGCGATTGGATGGCCGACTCCACCTCCGCAGGATCGGAATCCCCCTGCAACCTTGTCGCAAGGCCTTCGCGGACAACCCGCTTCAGGGCGAGCTCGGTCCCCCTATCCATCATGCTCGACCACGCCTCCCGATAACATGCCGCCCGCAACAAGCTGGACGCTGATAGTGCCCGACGCCTGCGCGCAACGAACGGCGTCCGCCTGCTCCGGCGTCAATTCCAATGTGATAGCGCTATACGCCGCACCCTCGCCGGCGCCGTCACCGCCAACCGACATCACCCGCGCCGAAGCGCAAAGCTCGTCCAAGCTGACCGCGCCGCCGGGCGCCTCGGTGACGCACACCACGCGAACCTCGTCGAACGGCTGAACCTGCCCGGCCACGCCCGTCTCGTCGTTGACCGACAGGGACACTGCCTCCATGCCCGCGGCAAGTTGCGCGGCCAATCTGCCATCCGCCGCGCTTCCGGCGATCATCTGAGGCGATAGCTGCGTGTTCGCGGGGATGGACACCAATGCCCGGGCGCCTGCCACGCCACCCGCGCCATCAAGGGCGTCGGCGCCGAGCGCATCATCTTGACGGAAAGCCTGGGGGACCTCCACAAGCTGCACCGCATCCGCGCCGAACGGATCGCCAGCGGCGACGTCGCGCGTGGTAACGACCACGCTGCGAGCGCCCTTCGTCGCTTGATCGACCGCCGCATGGGATACCCCCGCCTGCCATAACCCGTACCCCACCGCCACGACCGCAACGGCCACCGCCGCCGCGGTCACCGCCGACATCTGCTTGAAACGCGCAGCTGCGGAATCCATCGAGCGGACGGCATCGTCGATCGGGCGCTGCTCGCCCTCGTTCGCCTGCCCGGCCGCCCTTCCATACGCCGCCCCCGGACGCCCGCCGGAGCGCAACCGCCCCGACAGCGCCTGCCGCGAGGCGCGCCCCGTGTTCCTTCCGACCGACATGGTCGTCCCCCTTTCGCTATCCACCTAAACGGGCTTGAGCCTCCTCGGCTATCTCCCGAGGGAACCCCTCAAGCGCGCTTATCGCCGAGAACCGCCCCTGGCCTGCGCCGCAGCCATCGCCGAAACGATGCACGCCGCATATGCGGACATCGGGTCGCCAAACTTGCTGCGCCGCATACGGGCGCGCGCTGAACACCCGGCTCGAAGCCACCTTTGCATCGGGGGCGGAGCTTACGGCAAACGGAAGGGCTTTCGACTCTTCCACCTGCATGCCCACCACCCAAATCCGCTCGCTTTCGGCGACTGCCCGAGCGGGCGCCTCGTAGAACCACACGCTTACCGCCCCTTCCACCCCTTGCGCCCTGACTTGATCCACGATCAGATCGGCAAGGACGGCGCCTGCATCATCGCCGTATTTCGCGGAAGCAGCTTGACCGGCATCCATGCACGCCGACCTGGCGGCATCTAGGGCCTGCTCCTGGCGGGCCTTTGCGCCGTAGAGCACGGCGCAATCCGCCAAAAAGCCGAGCATCATCACCAACACCAGGCACAACGCCACGGCAAGCGGCGCCACGTTTCCCTTCTCCCCTCGATATCGGCTCATGCGAGGCTCACCTCCGTCACCCGCTCGTCGACCACCGCGCACGCGACGTGACGCGACAGCCGCCCGCCATCGCGAAGCCCGGACAGCGATATCGGCGCCTTATAGGACACGTCGTAGGAAACGGAGGTGAGGGCCGTGCGGCTTGAGACGCCGCTTGCGGAAAACGCATCCTCGCGCGCGTTCGATTCCACCCGCACCCCCGACACCGTCAAATCGCTACGGCGCAGCTGCGCGGACTCATCGAGGATCTGCTCGGCGACGAACGACTCCTTATCCGATGCCGTCCTCAGGCCTGACACGTCGATGCGCATGCACGCCTGGGTAAGCTCGGAGGACAGCATGATGGCGGCCGCGTTCATCATGGCCGCCTGCATGATGCCGAACGCCACCACGATGAGCAGCACCGCAGCGAAGGAGAACTGCACGCTCTCGCTCCCCCGTTCATCGACGACCATGCCCCACCTCCGTATCCGCATCCACCGAAACCGTCCTGCTCGCCGCCGATGACAGCTGCAGTCCGTCGACCGCACCCGCCGCGGAGAGCACCGCCTCGCCGACGGGAGTCAAGCATCGGGCGCCCACGCGCATCTCGACGTTCACCTGCCGGCAAGAAAACCCGACCAACTGCCCCTCGAAGCGATCGGCCTGCGGGTCGAACGTCTTGCGCTCGACCTCCTTCGTCCGCACGGACGAGCAGTCGACCTCGATCGAGCAGGAAACTCCCTCACCAGCAAGCCCGGGGGCCTGCTCGAGCGCCGCCGAAAGAGCAGACGCCCCGTCCGGGCCCTTATCCCCTTGCGCGACGCGTTGGGCCGCATAGCGGCAGGCGGCCTGGGCCGCGACATCCGCCTCCATGCCCAGATACGCCGCCCTTCCGATATCCGCGACAGCGCACAGCAGGCCCATCAGCAAGGGCAGCGCCATCACGAATGTGACGGCGCTCGCCCCATCGACCCGCGCCCAGCCGCCGGCCGGGCGCGAAAGCACGGCTACCTGCTTCCCACCGCGCCGCTCGTCACGCTCTTGAACATGTTCGTGACCGAGTTGCCGGCAGACGTGATCGCCGTGTTGACCTGCGTCTGCAAGATCATGAGCGCCGCCCCCAAACCCACGGCGAAGCCGAGCGCGATGACCACCTGCACGATTTCCGACCCGCCATCCTCCTCGCCGCGATACGCCAGGGCGCGAGCCTTGTCCGCAAAGCCCTTCAGGGCAACGCTGTTCATGTCCATGTCCATACCCATATCCAAACCTTCCCATTCGCTGCCTTTTCCTTGTCATCGAATCGAACCGACGCCGAACCAGCCCAAAGGCACCACCTCCTTTCCAAACCCCGTCCTCATCCGAGCACCGTCGTCCCCACCGCCAGCCATATGGACAAAAACGGCGCCATGGGGATGCCGTCACGACGTCCAAGCCGATGCGTCAGCATCCCGACGATCGAGAACGCGCACGCCGATACATAGCAAGCCGCCGCACCCAGAAGCGTCGCGGGACCGCATGCGAAGGCGAGCGCCGTCATGCAACGGATATCGCCGAAACCCACCGATCCGCCGCTTTTTCGCGCGATGCGGTTCGCCGTCCAGCACACCGCCAGAACCGCCGTCGCGGCAACAGCGCCCTCAGCGATGCCGATGAGCCCATGGCGAAGCAGCTGATAAGCACCTCCTGCAATCAGCAGCGCGGCGCAACATTCCAGCGGGATCATCCTTGCCCGCAGGTCGCACACCACCCCCGACGCCATGGCCGCGCCGCACACGCACAAAAGGCCGCCTTGATGCAATGGGACGCCCGACAAGGGCTGGGCCGCGAACCACACCGCCATGGCAACGGCGAGCACCGCCCGCTGCCACGGCCGCGCAGAGAACGAGCAGCGACGCTGCTGCTGGACCTCGCTTCGCGTTGAGGCGCCCTTCCCCACATCGATGCCCGCTTCCCGAAGCGCTTCAGCTCGTTCATGCGTGAGCGCCCCCTTCAAAGCCTGGGAGCGACAATCCGCAAGCCAGACGCCCACGGCGCCGGCCGTCCCCTTCTCGTTTTGACGGGGAAGCCGGTCAGGGCAGACGTCGCGATAACGCGCAAAATCATCCAAGCAGCGATACCACCAGGTGTAAGAGCGCCAATATGCCCTGCTCAGCAACATATCGGCGATTCGGGGGATCGCGAACGCCCCCGTTACGGCCCCGACGGCCGCGCATAAGGCCAACGCAGTCAGCGCATACCCCGTCATGCGCTTACCGCCTGCAATTCGGCAGCATGACGCGGATGGATCGATCTTACCTGTTCAGCCCCTTGCCCGGCCGACGCTCCTCGCTGCACATCGGCCGGGCGGGCGCCAACCGATCCCCGTATCGGCCTACCTCGGCGCAACAGCTGGCAAGCGGCGGCCTGAGCCGCCTGCCGGGCAGCATCGTCCTTCGCCGCCGCATTCTCCTCCACAGCCCCTACCAGCTCGATACGCACCACGATGTCCGCTCCACCGGCGGAAACGCTCACGTTCCTCGCGATGACAGGAGCGCTCCCGCAAGGCTCTCCGTCCAAGCACTGCTCGATTCCGGAAACGCCGTCGACGGACAGCGACCGCTGCGGCTGCTCCGCCGAGCGCTCCTTCGCCAAAGCCGCCTGCCGCGCATCGGCCCAAGGAGCCGCGTTCGCGCCAGGACTCGGCGCCTGGGCGCGCATCTGCGTCTCCTGGGGTAGCGGTCCGACGGCCCCTCCCTTATACGCGTTGCCTGGCATCGGCGCAGCCGCTGGCTCTTTGCCGCTGAACCGATGCATACAGCCGTAGCAGACCTCGGCATCGTCGAACGCCCTTGCGTGGCAAACCGGGCATACCCTCATTTCCCTGCACCATCCTTTCTCGTCATCTCCACATGCTCCCCCGCTGAAAACCAGGGCGGGTCGTTCACGGAAAACCGCTCTAAAACGGCCACCGCTTTACGGCACCTGATACGCCTGCGCGGCCCAACGGCCCGATACGACTCCAGCACCTGCCCTCGCTCGTCCAGAAACGCGATGTCGATCAGCTCGGCCATGCCGAAGGTGTGAACGTCGTTGCACGGCGCCAGCATGACGATGCCCTTCGAGCGCTTCGCCCCCAGCAAGCCGCGCACGCGCGCCCCGAAGCCGACCGCCAATCTCATCGGCACATCCTTTCCTTTCACGAAAGCTCCTCCTTCCCGTATTCGGACCACTGCACCACCACGCTCGTCCCCTGAGGCATCTGCACGCACTGCACGAACGCCCAGCGGCAGGTGCCGCAGCCTTTCGAAAACGTCGCGCACGAGCCTTCCCTTACCGCGGTCATGCTCCATCCACCGCGCTCAAGCGCATCCTGCACTTCCCGCAGCGCATCGGGAGCGCTGCCCGCATGTTCGAATCCCACCAGGTGCGACCCGACATCGCAGCGCAGCCCGCGCTTGCCCGCCACCGGAAACAGCTCGTCCCTGAACGTCTCGGGGATATCCGAGGGCGAGCAAGAAAAGCCGTCATCGACCCTCCCCATGACCGCATCGAAGCCGGCTAGGGAAGCCGACTCGGACGCCGTCCGCCATGCCGCCCGGGCTTGCGCGCCGCCGGCACCGGCAAGAAGCACGACCCCCGCGGCCACGATGAGTGCCGCGCGGACAGGCCGCGCCCGCGCACGACCGCCGCGCCCTGCGCGCGCCGACCGTCTTGGCGCCCGATCGCCGCCGCACGCCGCCTGCCCACGGCCGCCGCTCACAACAGCACCCCGGGCTTATAGCAATCCACCACCAGCTCCTCGGTATGCGACAGCTTCGGCAGCGCCACTCCCATCACCTCCGACTTCAACCCCAGACCGAACAACGTGGGCATGTACTCGAGCGTGGCCGAAAATGATGTATGCCCCGCTGAGACGCCATGCGCCGAAACGCTTACCGAGACGTTTTCCGCGTCCAACCGCTCATCGAGAGCCCGCTCGATGAGCGCGCAGGTATCGCCCACGCCCTGCCCGTACGCCGGCGAAGCGGCATAGACCCGGACCGAATCGCGGAAATCGTCATCGAACGCCGCGCACCGTCCGAAAAACGCCAGGGCGTTGACCGAGATGGCCGCCACCGCCAAAAGCACGGGCAACGCCGCCACGAACTCCACCGTCATCTGCCCGGATGACCTGCCGGCGGCGCATATCCGATCGACCATCAATCCCATTGCCGCAATCCCGTCACGCTCGCATACACGGACAGAAGCTTGTCGGCCGCAGCTCCGATGGCGTCCGAGGCAAATCCCTTCACCGCCGGGGGCAGCGCCACCGTTACGGGCACCTGGACGCCGCCGATGCTGACGGTCGCCACTTCCACCGAATCGCCCCAGGCGTCGAAGCGCTGCAACACGTCTCTACGAACAGCGCCCACCACCGACGAGAACACGTCGTTGGACATGAGCGGATGCTCGACCGCCTGCCGCTTCACCTCGAGCAAGCGGGCGCAAAACGCCCCATCGCCGGCCTGCGCGACATGCGCCGTGTTCACCGTCGCCGGGCGCAGCGCATCCAGGTTCGCCGGCTGAAGCCCTACGGTGCGAAACGCATCCGAAAGCGCATCGGCCGCCCAATCCCCCAATCCGGAGGCGCTTACCAGGGGCAAGCCCCCCAAGCCCTCGCGCACAGCCGCATCCAACGCCGACTGCCCATCGGCATAGGCGCTCAGCGCACCCGACCAAACGTCCGCTGCAGCGCCCAATACGCCCGCAAGCGCTGAATCCGATGCAAGACCGTCGGTCAAAGAAGCAATGACGCTTCGCCCCTCGCCGGACGGATCGGCCACCAGCATCGCCGCCGATATCGCCACACGGCACCCCAGCTGGCCGCTGGCCTGCACGAACGCGGATTCGAATCCCTTATCGGGGGCATCCGGGCCCGTATTCACCGCAAGGCAGACCACTCCCTTGCCCCCGGGCGGGTCCGCATCGATGCGGAACGATCCCACGCTCGAGCAAGCATCGCGCAGCTGATCGAGCAGCTTGGTCACGCGGCTTTTCGCCTCCCTTTTCGCCGGGGCTCCCTCCTCAAGGGCCTTTTGGTATTCCTCGGCGGCAAGCGCCACCTGCTCGTAGTGATGCTCGAAGCCGTTTCCTATGGATGTGGAGGCGGCCGCCACCTTGCCCAGGCTTGCCGCCGTGAAGCCGCATTCCGAGCACGTCTCCCATCCGCCCGCTTCCATATCGCGAAGGGAGGCCCGCGACATGGACCCCGTCGCCTTCGGGCAACCGTCCCACGCGTGCAAGGTCGGGGAGGCGTCCGTCACGCTGACCGGGTACACCGCCTGCGCGAACAGCTCGGTCTCCCGCATCTGCGCGATGTTGGCGGGGAGATGAGGGAACAAGGCCTCGAACGAATCGCCCTCCTGAACATATCCACGCGCCACCTCCTTCGCGGCATAGGCGTAAAAGCGCTTGCGCAGCGCCGACTGCGCCTGGGCCTGCACGCTGCCGTCATCGGGCCGCTCCGCCGCCAAACGCGCCGGGTAATACGCCTGCGCCCTGCGAAGCGCCACGGAAAACGACCAGGCGTCCACACTTAAGTACACCGGGTTTTGCGCGCCCGTCATATGCGCCAGGGTCTCAGCTCGCTCGGCCATGCACCAGCCGGGACGAGCACCGCAGTCATGTTCGAAAGCCCGTTGCTTGGCGTCTTGAGCCCGCACGGCAGCCTCCTCAGCCCGCCGCGCCAGCTCCTTGACCTCCTCGGCCTGGCCGATCGCATCTTCAAGAGCCTGTTTGGCATGCGCGTCTTCCTGCGGCACCCGGATATCCTCGGCGAAATCGGGGACCAGCAGGGCAAGCGCCGTGTAGTCGGACCCGTTCGAGCCGTTTCCCTGCGCAACCGATGCCGCGCTGGCCGCCGCCAAAAACGGAAGGGCCTTCTGAACACGCGTCAAGCCCTCGGAAGCGGTCCTCGAGAACGAATCTCGGGCATCGGCCACGCGCGTGCCGGCCTCAAGCAGCTTGGCGCCCACGCCCTGCCCGCCGGGAACGCAGCATGCGACGATTCCCAAACCCGTGGATGTCAAGCTGGTCAAGGACAGCGACAGAGCTACGGAATCGCACACGCGCACCGCCACCATGAACTCCGCCACCACGTTGCCCGCCGCAAGCGCGCCGGCATCGGCCACCGACTGCACGCGCGATGACACGGATTGGATCCGGTACACCTGGGCCGACGAGAAGATCATTGACAGCGCCAGCAGAAGCGACACCACCATCCCGACCGTGGTCATCCCGTCCTCGTCACGCAGGGAAAACGCCTGCGCCATCCTGCGCGGCACGCTCATAGCCAAGCTCCTATCCAAGCCTCGGGGTCAAGCCCCTGCGGGCTGCCCGCAACCCACTCAGGCTGCGTCGCCCGTTCGCAACGGACCTTCACCGTCAACTGCCCATCGCCGTCCGTCATGCCAAGCAGCACGGCGCCCGCGTCCAAAAACGGCAGCGGCTTGACCTTGCCGGCGATCTCCACGCTCACCTTCTCGGAGCGCTCGTCCCCTTGCACGGACACCTCCCAGCTGCAACCTCCGTCGTGCACGTGAAAGCAGGGGACGGGCGGGATGGCGCCCAGCCTGTGGCGGACGAACGCCTCCACTGCCTGCGACGAATCGCCTACAGCATCGGTCTTGACGGCGGCAAGCCTGCACGCATCGCTTGCCGCCGCCTGCATGACCATCCGGTCGTACAGGACCATACCCGGCTGCACGGACAGCAAAAGCACCGTGAACAGGACCGGGATGAGGAACGCCGCCTCCACGGTCGCCTGCCCGCGCTCGCCTGCGCGCAAAACGCCCAATCCCCCACCTCCTTGCGAATTCGAAAGCTAGTACAGCGCCACGTCCGCCAACGCCCCGGGCAGCGAGCCCGTCACGCAATGGGAGGCGCACGACAGCGCATGCTCTACGAACGTGCCCGCCGAAACGCTGCGCCAAAGCACGCCCATCCCAAGCACGACAGACAGAAACGCCACGGTGACCAGCGCGAACTCGACCGTCGCCTGACCCGCGCAATCGCGCGCCGCAATCCGCCTACAGGCTGTTGATGCCGTCGGCGATCGCATCCCACAGCTCCTGCAGCTTCGGCCGGAAAACCGTTATCGCGATGATGGCTATCACCACCAGCACGCCGACCAAGATCGCGTATTCGGTCGTTCCCTGCCCGTCCTCGCCGTGCCGAAGGCGGGCGACCTTGCACGCGGCCTTCGCCAACGCCCGCCGATATGCATCCATAACCGCTCGAATCATGCCTACATCCCTTCCATAAGCTCCAACAACACGGGCCCGAGCACCAAAAGCAGCATGGCGGGAAGGATCAGCGTCCCTGTGGGGATCATCATCTTCACAGGCGCCTTGACAACCCTCTCCTCCACCTGCGCCTTTCGCGCCGCACGTGCCTGTTCCGCCGACTGCTCCAGAACCTCGCCAAGCGAGGTGCCGAACCGCAGCGAACGGATGATGGCCGACACCGTGCGCGAGAACAGCGGGTTGTCGTACCCTTGCGCCAAAGTGCGCAAAGCGTCTTGACGGGTCGCAAGCCCCGCTTCCCATGACCTCTGCGCCGCGGCGCACTCGCGCGCCAGCCCATCATCGAAATGCCCCGTGTACAGCTGCAGGCTACGATCGAACGAAAGCCCGCTGCGCACGCCGAGCGCCACCACTTCCAACATCTCCGACATGCTGCGCTCCAGCGCCTGGGCGCGCTGGAGCCGAGCCCCGCGGACCGCGCGTCCCGGCGCGGTCGCGCCTGCGATACCGCCCGCCACGCAACCGACTACCGCAAGCTCGTTCGACGCCGCGCAGCCCAACAACGCTCCTGCCGCCGCACCCGCCGCGGCAAGACGCACCGCCCCCTCGCAACACGCCTGGGCCGACACCGTCCCGCCAAGACCGGCCTTGCCCACATGCTCCTCGAAGCGCGCATGCGCACCGCGCAATGCGCCGACGGGCAGCACCGGGCGAGCGGCCCGCAACGCCAATCGCCTGCTCAAACCCTCCAGATACGAAAGACATGCGCTCGCCTGCGCACCGCCTTTCGCCCGCCCGCCATCGGGCGCGCGGGCCCTTGCCGCGCGGGCTCGGCGAACCGATTGCGCGCCCGCCCAGCCCATGCACGCGCCCGACGCCGCGCCTAGAACGGCCGCGATCGCAGGCAGCGCCGTCGCATACGTCATCACGACACCTCCACGTTCAGCATGCGGCGCACCGCGAGCACGCCTGCAACCTCCATCATGCACGCCAGCCCCAACAGGCCCAACCCCAGCGGGCTTTGCAGGAACGGATCCAAAAACCCTTTGCTCACCAGCGAGAACACCGCGACCAAGGCGAACGGCATCACCGTGACCACGCGCGCCGACAGCCGCGCTTGGGCCGTCTGCACCCGCAACGCACGACGCAGAGCCAGCTCCCCTTCGACCGTCTCGCGCGCCGCCTCGAGCACCGGGCGCATGCTGCCGCCCGCTTGGTGCTGCACGTCGAGCGCCACCGCCACGAAGGCAAGCTCCGACCTTTTCCCGCCCGCGCGCAGCGCCCCTAAGGCCTCGCTCGAGCCATGGCCCGTCTCGAGCAGATGGGCGCAAGCCGCGAACCTCTTCCCCAACGGTCCCTTTATCTCGCCCGCAAGCTGCTGGAACGTCTGCAGCAACGAGAAGCCCGCCTGAAAGCACGACCCCATGGCGTGAAGCGCATCGGGCACCGCCTCGCGCAACGCCTCCTCCTGGCGATCGCGCCAGCTGTGGATGCGCGACACCGCCACGACGCAGGCCAGAACCGCCACTGCCGCACCGGCGAACGGCGAGGCGGATATCAGCCCCACGCAAACCGCCAGCGCCGCTGCCGCCGCAACGGCAAGCGAGCACAGGCTTCGCGGCGTGCAAACCACCCCGCGGCCCTGCAGCGCCGATTGGGCGTCGCCCGCAAGAGCGGCTACCTTGGGCACGGAAAGCAGGCGACGTGCAACCCCGTCGGCGCAGCGCACGCCGTTGCGCGCAAGATGACGCCCGATCCCGCCTTCGCCAACCCTCCGGCGCCGGGTGCGCCGCAACGCTGCCTGCGCGCAAAGCGCACCGCCGGCAAACGCCGCTATGACCGCCCCTGCCCCGAACGCGCCAGATGCTTCCATTCCAATACCTCCTCCCCATCAAGCCCGATGGTTTCGGGTAGGTCGTCCACCCAATCAGGCAGGGCCTGCCACGACCCCGCTTCTTCGGGTGAACGCCGCTCGAACAACGTCCTCACGCTGCAAGCCCGCGCCCTTTGGTCGTACGCAAGCTCCGACACATGGGTCACGCATCGCCTGCCGCTGAGCGCCCGCGACGTCTGCACCACCACATCGAATGCGCTTGCCGTATTCGCCTCGATCACGTCCACGGGCAGATCGACGCCGTAGCGGACCATGGTCACCACGCGGGAAAGCACGTCGCGCGGGGAGTTGGCATGCAGTGTGGTGAGCGACCCGTCATGACCGGTGTTCATGGCGGTGAGCATGTCCACCGCCTCCGCGCCGCGGCACTCGCCCACCACGATGCGGTCGGGACGCATGCGCAACGCGTTGATCACCAGATCGCGGATGGTCACCTCGCCTGCCCCCTCGGCGTTGCGCGGGCGCGCCTCCAGGCGCACCACGTGGGGATGCTCGAGAAATCGCAGCTCGGCCGTATCCTCGATAGTGACGATGCGCTCGCCTGCGGGGATGCAGCACGACAGAGCGTTGAGCAGCGTGGTCTTGCCGCTGCCCGTGCCGCCCGCCACCACCACGTTCTTGCGCGCAAGCACCGCCCATTCCAGAAAGCGCCGCAAATGCCCGTCGATCGAGCCGAAACGCTCCATCTCCTGCAGCGTTATCACGCGCTGGGTGAACTTGCGGATGGTGACGATGGGCCCGTCGGGCGCGAGCGGCGGGATGACCACGTGCACGCGATGGCCTTCGGGCATGCGGGCGTTCACCATAGGCGACGATTCGTCCACGCGCCGGCCGAGCGGCCCGAGCACGCGATCGATGAGCGCCCGAAGCTGGGCTTGGCTCGAAAACGCCCGGTCGCTGCGCACAAGGCGCCCTTGCCGTTCGAAGAACACGTCACCAGGGCCGTTCACCATGATTTCGGTGATGGTCGGATCGACCAGCAACGGCTGCAACGGGCCGAAGCCGAACACCTCGTCGATCAGCTGCTCGGACAGCCTCGATCGGCGCAAGGCATCTGCCCCCTGCCACACGGGCAGCGCGAACGCCTGACGGCACGCCCCTAAAAGTTCGCTTCGCGCCCGCGCCGGCTCGAAGGCCATCAACGCCGCTATGTCGTCCACCGACACGAACAGGCGCACATCCTCCTTCAAGCGCGCAAGCGTCGCCGTGGGCACATGACCTTCGCCGCTACCCGCGCCTAACGCCTGCGCACGCTCGGCCAGCGTCATGATCAGGCCTTCTTGCGCTTGCGCGAGCGCTTTCCGCGCAGAAAGGGCATGCCCGACCCCTCGCGCGAAGACCCCGCCGCAGCCGATACGCCGGGCAACATCTCAGCCATGAGCTCCTCGATGCCCTCGAACAGGTCGTTGCGCGAATCAATCAGGTCGCCCACCAGCCCCGCCGCCAGAAGCTCCTCCACATCGGCGCCGCCGTCGGGCAGCTCATGCACATGAGCCCCCTTCAACGCGCACGACACGTCCATAGACGACAGCGGCGCCCCCTTGCCGCAGCCGTTCAACGTGAACAGGAACGGGTTGACGGCTATGCCGCATCGGGCGCATAGGTCGAGCGCACGCTGCGCCGCATGCACCGACGTGGCTCGCTGGTCGACAAGGAACAGCGCCTTCGAACTGCGCTCCAGCAACACCGCATGCTGCTCGGCCCACGCACCGCCCGTGTTCGCCACGATCACGTCGAAGCGCTCTCGCACGGCATCCAGAAGCGCCGGGGCCTGCGCGACAACCGCCTCGGCGGCATCCACATGCTCCGGAGCGGCCAGCAGCGCCGGCACCTTCCCCTCGCAGGCAAGCTGTGCCAAGCGTTCGGGCCGGGCAAGCACCTCGTCGATGCGCAGGGGCTTTTTCACGCCCATGAGCTGCGCCATGTCGCCGAACTGCAGGTCGAAGTCGAGCAGCAGCGTACGCAGGCCCAGCCCCTGGGCCGCATGCGCCGCCAGTAACGCGACCGCGCTTTTGCCCGCGCCCCCGCTGCCGCTCACCACCGGCAGCAAAAAGCCCTTCGCCGCAGGATGCGGCGTGTTCGCCACCGAAGCTGAGGAGTTTCCAGAAGCCCCCAGCCCCGATGCGGTCCCATACGGGGAAGCGGTCGCAGCAAAGGCCCTCGTCGCCGATGAGGCGGCAAGGCCCGCCTGAGCGTTCGCCGGCGCATATGATCCTCCCGGCTGGGCCCCCGCAGACGAAGTCATCGCCGCCGCAGGTGCCGCCGCGCCCTCAAACGCCCCCGAAAAGCCGGCCGCAGGCATCGCGACCGTTCCGTACGGAGAAGCGGCCGAAGGCGCGTTGCCGAATGCCGCCTGCTGCGGCGCGGCCGCCTCCCCCGCAGGCGCGCAACCGCCCCCGGAGCCGATCCCCGCCTGCACCTCGATCGCCCGCATGGCCGCCTGCTTGCACTGCGCATACCGCTCGACGAAGGCCTGCCTGGTCAACGACGCATCCACGCCCGCCGCGGTCGTCCTGGACCGAAGCGACCCCGATTCCTGCGCCGTCAGCATGCACACGCGCCTATCGGCGCGATCGTGCTTCAACGCCGCCGCAAGGTTGATAGGGGCCACATCCGCGCAGGAAACCACCCATACCTCCTGTACGCTCACCGCATCGCGCAACGCCGTACGCGCCGCTTCGGCGGACGTGAACGGCATGAGCCACTGCTGCGCAAGCAGGTTCTCCCCCTCAAGGCCCAACAGCTCCGGATGCCGGAAGCACTCCTCATCGGCGCACAGCGCCACCAACGGCATGGACATCCCTTCTCCTTCCGTTTGCTTTAAAACCGCTCTCACCTCGCATCCGCGCCGGGCAAGGTCAGGTACAGCTCGGTTTTCTGAGCCGCCGACACAAGCTCCTCCACCTGGTTCGGGTCGACAGCGAGCGTCACCCACGTCACCTTCGAGGCCGACCCCGATGCCTGCCGATCGTCCGTTCCAGCGCTGGTTGCCAGCACGTTCACGCCCCGCGCCAACGCTTGCGTGGCAGCGCTTCCCGTGGCATACACATCCACCGACGAACCCGCCGACACCGCACCGCCCACCGCCTGAACGTCCTTGGCCGGCACGCTGATCGCAACCTTGCCATCGGGCACGTCTATGGCCGCCGATGCTGCGCCGAACCTTCTTGCGGAGAGAACCTCGCCGGAAAGCACCGTTGAAGACGCCTTCGACCCCACAACCTCCGATGTTTGCCGCACCGCTTCGGGCGGCAGGAGGTCGGCAACCCACAGACGCACCTCCACGGCTCCGGAATCAACCGTTTCACCTGCGGCTATGTCTCGTTTCGCCACGCAAACCTCCACCTGATCGCCGCCGTAGCGCGCCAGGGCGTCGGCACGGGCGCGCTCTGCCTCGCCGCGCACCGACTGGGTATATCCGAGCACGCACAACGCGCACAGCACGCCGCATATCGCACCCGCCGCAGCGGTCTTGTTCCGTCTCATGCGCACCTCCTTCGCTTCGCAGCATCCAGTATGGGAACGCCATCTTGCGAAACCCTTGCCGGCAACGCCGCTTCTTGTCGTCAAAACCTTGCAGGGCCGTCCAACCAAAGACCATACGAAATCCCCCTGCCCGCTCTCCAAACGCAAAAACCCGCCGACCCGAAGGGCAGGCTCGGACAAACTCGAGCAAGCCCAGCGACATCGACGGGTTGTGCAGTATTTGCGAAAGCGGGTTTCTTATGCGACAATAAGCGTCACCAATTCAGGGAATCAACGGCCGGTTGGCGCAGCGGGAGCGCAGGTGCCTTACAAGCACAAGGTCACAGGTTCAAATCCTGTACCGGCCACCATTAAAACCGTAGGTCAGACGTTTTTCGTCTGACCTTTTCTTTTTTCAGGGCAACCAGGGGCTTGTAAAGTAAACGGGTGTCTGAATTAGAGGCGTCGGCGCAGGCCAGTGCCTCTTTTTACGAGCTTTAATTCGGCCACGCAAGCCTGCCACCCATACGTCGCACCCATAAAAATGGACGCCGCCTGCGCCGACGCCCGAAAACCAACGCGCTTTTCGCGCCAAAAGCCCGGGCCCGACATGGGGCAGCGCCCGAAAACGGATGCACCTTCCGCTTTACGGACCCGAGACGCGCCGGCACCCTGGCGCGGATCCGCCTTACGCGTCACAAGCCCGATTCTCTTCTCATAAACCAAAAAAGCCGCCGGCTCAGCCGACGGCCCTCAAGCTATACGATTCCCATGTGACAGCCCAGAAAACCCCGATCGGATACGTAGAGGCCCTGCAGGGCAAGCGCACCGATTCTTATTCCCCTTGCGCGCCCTTCACGGCCCCGAGCATCTCGCGCGCATGGGCAAGCGATGCCTCCGTGGCGTCACCGGAGAGCATGCGGGCGATCTCAGCAGGCCGCTCATCGGCGGACAGCTGCCGTAGGCAGGTCTGAGGCATCCCGTCGTCGCCGGCTATCTTGGTGACCGCATAGTGCACATCGCCACGCACGGCAACCTGGGCCAAGTGTGTCACCACGATGACCTGATGGCTGCGGGCAAGGTCTGCCAGGACCTCGGCCAACGCCACGGCCACGGAGCCGCCTACGCCGGCGTCGACCTCGTCGAACACCAGCGTATCAACGCTATCGGCCTGCCCGAGCACCACCTTTATGGCCAGCATGACGCGGCTGACCTCGCCGCCTGAGGCTATGCGGGCAAGCGGGCGGGCTTGCATGCCGGCGCCGGGCTGGAACATGAACTCAACCTCCGACGCGCCAGATCGGGTCCACGAAGCACGCGGCAGCGCACGCTGCTCGCACACGAGCTGCGCCGCGCCCATCTCCAACCGCTGCATCTGCGCCGACACCGCCTGGGAGAACCTTGGCGCAGCTGCGCCGCGCGCGTCGTCGAGGGCTCGCGCCGACGCCGCCAATGCCTGTTCGGCAGAATCGACCGCTCGCTGCGCGACACGCTCGCGCTCCTCGGCATCGTCCACCAACGACACCAGGTCAGCAGCCTCATCGCGCGCCGCAAGCACATCGGCCATGCGCGGCCCGTAGGCACGCATGAGCCCCTGCAAAGCCGCCATGCGCTCTTGCCCTCGCTCCAGTTCCTCGGGGTCGAACTCCACCCCATCGCGATAGTCCCGGGCCGTGCGCGAAACGTCCTCCAGCACATACCCCGCCTCGCGCAGGGATTCCGCAAGCTTGCCGAGCTCAGGGTCGTAGCGGGATCCCTCGTCCAGGGCCGCCGCGGCGCTGCCCAGCAAATCGATGGCGCCCTCGTCGCCCCCGAGCGCCTGATGCGCGCGATATGCCGACATCGCAAGGGTTTCAGCATGCTCGGCGCGGGCAAGCTTGGCCGAAAGCTCCTCGTATTCGCCCTCGCGCGGGTCCACGACATCGATGCGCTGCAGCACGAAGCGTGCCTCATCGAGCTTCGCCGACGAGGCGGCTCCGGCGTCGCGAACCCGGGCAAGCTCCGCCGCCGCCCGCGACGCCTCGGCGAACGCCTTCTGATACGCGCGAAGCGCCTCGGCCACGTCCTGCCCGGCCCATGCGTCGAGCATCCCTACGTGCGCCGCCGGCTTCAATAGCTGCTGCTGATCGTGCTGGCCGCACAAATCGATGGAAGGCGACACCGTGCCCGCCAGCTCCCGCACGCTTGCCATGCGGCCGTCAAGCGTGACGCGCGAGCGCCCGTCGGCGCCCACGCGGCGCACGGCCACCAGCTCATCTTCGTCTTCGCGCAGCCCATCGCCATCCGAGGACGCGCGGGAAAGCCCGAAGAAACGTCCGCTGACCTCCAGGCCATCCTGTCCATCACGCACGGAATCCTTATCCGCGCGGGAGCCCATGAGCAGCTTGAGCGCCGACAGCAACGCCGTTTTGCCGGCGCCCGTCTCGCCCGTAAGCACGGTCAGGCCCTGCGCGGGGACAAGGGAGGCCTGCTTTATCAGCGCCAGGTTCTTAACTTGCATCTCGTCGATCATGGCGGTTCCTTCTGCGTGCAGATCATGCGGCCGCAACACGTACGGCTGTTCTATATGGCACAGTATACCAGCGTTGCCGCACAACAAGCGCGCTCGCGGGGGCTTTTCGGGGCATCCGACATAAGTCGGCAGGAAACCTTCCCATACCCCGAAAACCTTGCACGCCCGTCCCCTCTAAAGGGCGAACTTGCTCCTCAAGCTTGCAGGCGCGTCCTGCTCGCCGCCCTCGTCGGCCTGCGCGCCGCTGCGATGCCGCCGCTCCATAAGGAACGCCACGCAATCCATGCGGTTGCCCTGGCGCAGCAGCTCGATCTGCGCATCGAAGCGCTTATCTTCCATAAGCCCCAGATCGGCCAGCTGGCGCACCATCTCCAGGCTGCCCTCCCGGGCGATGCGCACGAGCGCCTCGCGCCCCGCGGCGCGCACTTCATCGGCGAAGGCGGCTTGCATCTGCGCATCCAGCCCCACGGGCCGCTCCAGGCGATGTAGCAGCGCCCCTAAACGATCCGGCACGTTCTTCCCCGACCTGAGCACCTCGTCGTAGCGAGGCAGGTCGAACGGGTCGGAGCCGGGCTCGGCGTCAAGGGTGAAGCAGCTCAGCAGCTGGTCGGCGGGCACATGCACTGCCACGCCCGACCACGCCAGCCGGCACACGGAGAACTCGAAGCTGCCCTCGCCCACCGACCGAAGCGATTTCGGCAGAGCCACGGGCCCCTCGAGCGTGCGCGAGCAGAAGCTGTGCGCGCCCACGCGCTCAAGACCCTCGGGAAGCACCAGGCGCTTCGTTCCGCGACACGCGTTGCCGTCTCCCACTTCGCGAACCGTTGCGGGGATGATCAGGGTCTTCGGCGCATACGGCAACGCGCTCGGGGCGATGCGCGTCAACTCCGCGCCCCGCACCTGAGCAGGCAAAGCCAGCGTTTCGACGACCTGGGGCTGCGCGAGCACCGCCGCCGACGGCCCCTGGCCGACCGGTCCCAACCTGCCGCCCGACACAAGCCCGCCGCAATCGTTGGCCTCGGCGCGCGCCGCCGCTTGCTTCGCATCCACGGCAACGCCCTCGTCGCTGGCCGCCGCGGCGCGCGCACGCGCCGCCACGCTGGCGAAGCGCTTCGATGCGGACTTCGGGGGCTGCGGGCCCGCCACCAGCAGAGCCGCGCCGTCGCGGCAGTCGAACCAGCAGCCATCCGCCTCGATGGCGTCAGGGCCGCACACGCGCACGCCTCGGCGGCGCAGGCGGCGCGCACCGTCGCACCCTGCCGGGCACATCCACAGCGCGGCATCCCATTGCTTGGCCCGGACATGCTGCAAACACGCCGGCGCGGACACCACGTGCGGCGGCTCGCAACCCTGCGCGAACGCCGTCTCGCCGACCACCTCCACGCCGTCGGGAAGGGCATAACGCTCTTCATAAGGCGGGGCGCAGAACAAAAGCATCTTCCCGTCCGCGGAAAGCAGACTGCCGTCCTGCGCTTGATAATGCTCGTTTTCCCCGCTCACCGAATAGGTGCGACGCTCGAGCGGCGGCGTGACGCCGGAAAGGTCGCAGGCCTGGGCACCGCCGGCGCGCACGCCCGCCCCCAGATGGATATGACGCCCGGGCAAAGCTGAGAAGGCGCCGGCGCCGATGCGCTGCACCGTGTCGGGCACCACCAGCACGTCGACGCCCACGCCGCGCACCAAACGACGCGCGAACGCACCGGGCGCGATGCGCACCACGGGAACGCCGTCCACGAACGAGGGGAGCACCACGGCAAGCCCCGATTGCGCTCCGGTCGCTTGCGCAAGCGCGCGCAGATCGAAGCCGACCAGAGCATAGCCCGCCTCCTCGCGCTGGACCGACACAGCCGGGGCATCCTGCTCATCGGGCACGTCCACGGCCGCGGCGCCGCCCACGCCCTCTTGACGGGCAGCCATGGCCAACAGGCGCGCGCGGGCGTCGTCGTCCACGCCCATGCCCAACGACCCCGCCGCCAGCAGATCGCCGTCGGCGTCGCCGTCCACCTGCCCGGCGCGCGCGGCGCCGCCTTCCCATGATTGATACGGCAGCAGCTGAGGCGACCACACCTCGCCCGCCTGCGAGCGCCCCGGGCTCACCTCGCGCACCTGATCTGCCGCAAGGCTCACCGGCGCCGCAAGGGCGCGCGCCACCACCTCCTGCGCTTTCGCGCCATGCGTTGCGAACACCATCTCCTCAGCCGCTGCCATCGAAGCACCTCCCATATCAAGACCCTGTGTTTACCCGCTTTGCCGCCCATGCTACACTGCGCGAAGCGACGAAATCAAGCGACGGGAGGCCCTCAATGGCACATAACGCCTCAGGTCGGCTTGCCCAGCAAGCCCTTGAGCTCACCCGCAACAAGCTGCTGGTCAGCTTGCGCTTTATGAACGCCGCGTTCGCCCATCTCAAGCTGCTGGCGCAACCTGGGCAGACCATCGCCACCGATGGCACGTACCTGCGCTACAGCCCGGCCGACGTGGCGCGCACCTTCGCGTCAAGCCCGGAGGAGCTTGCGCGCACGTACCTGCACATCATGCTGCACGACGTGTTTCTGCACCCCTTCCCCAACCCGAACATGGACGCCGCGCGCTGGGATGTCGCATGCGACATAGCCGTCGAAGCGGTCATCGCCCAGCTGGCGCTGCCTGCCACGGCAAGCCCGCGCGCCGCGCGTCAGACCGCCGCCCTCGCCCAGCTTCAAGCGGAATGCCCGCAGCTCACGGCCGAGGCGCTATACCGCTACTTCGCCGACAAGGGAATGGACGACCAGGAACTCGCACAGCTGGCCGCGCCCTTCGTCGCCGATGACCACGAACCCTGGCACCGCATGGCTGCCGAGGAGGCAGCACGCCGTCAGGCCCAAACGGGCGAGAAGCAGGAAAACGCCGCCGATTCCCCCGCCCCCGCCGCCGGCGAGGCAGGCAAGAACGGCACGGACATGCCCATGCCCGACGAGGCGAGCAAGGCCAAGCCCAACCACAAGGCCCACCGCGGCCTGTCGCTCGACGACATCACCGAGAAGGAGGCGCCCGAGCAGGCGCGCGGCGTGCAGGCGAACCGCTTCGCCGACACCGTCAACCTCGACCGCTCGCGCGACCAGTGGAAGAACGCGGCGCTGGAAATGGGCGTGCAGCTTGACTCCTATATCAAGCTTTGGGGCGTGGAAGGGTCCAACCTCTCCATGAACCTGCGCTCGGTCACACGCCGCCGGCAGGACTTCACCGCTTTTCTGCGCAAGTTCGCGCGCATGGGCGAGCACGTACGCGTCAACGACGACGAGTTCGACTACGTCTATTATTGCTACGGCCTTTCGCGCTACGGCAACCTGCCCCTGATCGAGCCTTTGGAATACGTCGAGGAGCGGCGCATCCGCGATTTCGTTATAGCCATCGACACTTCCGCGTCCACCAAAGACGGGCTGGTCAGGCGTTTTCTTGAGCGCACGTATTCCATCCTGTCCAACGAAACGGGCTTTTTCACCCGCATGAACGTGCATCTGGTGCAATGCGACGCCGCCGTAACGGCCGTCGACTGCATCCACAGCTTGGACGAGCTGGACGATTTCCTGGACAACGTGCAGGTCCAAGGCCTGGGCGGAACCGATTTCCGGCCCGTGTTCGCTTACGTCGAAGATGCGCTTGAACGAGGCGAATTCCAAAACCTCGGCGGCCTTCTCTACTTCACCGACGGCCAAGGCACCTACCCTGCCCACAAGCCGTCCTTCGATACCGCCTTCGTGTTCCCTGACGCCGAGACCGCCGACGCAAGCGCACCGGTGCCGCCCTGGGCCATGAAGGCCGTCCTCGACGAAACGTTTACCGAGCAGGCCCCCGACCTGGCCTAGCACCACCCCATCGAGCAAGGAGCAGCCATGGATATCCAACAGGCGAAACAGCAGATCAAGTACACCATGCAGGCGTATTTCGCCAAAGACGAGTTCGGCGGCTACGCCCTGCCGCCGCAGCGCCAGCGCCCCATCTTCCTGCTGGGCGCGCCCGGCATCGGCAAAACCGCCATCGTCGAGCAGATCGCCCAAGAGCTTGAGGTGGGCTTCGTTTCCTACTCTATGACCCATCACACGCGCCAAAGCGCGCTGGGTCTGCCGTTCATCGCCCAGAAGGAATACGGCGGGAAAACCTATGACGTGTCCGAATACACCATGAGCGAGATCATCGCCGCGGTTTACGACGCCATCGAGCAGACGGGGCATCGCGAAGGCATCCTGTTCCTCGACGAGATCAACTGCGTCTCGGAAACGCTCACGCCCGCCATGCTGCAGTTCCTGCAGTACAAGGTGTTCGGCCGCCACAAGGTCCCCGAGGGCTGGATCGTGGTGACGGCAGGCAACCCGCCCGAGTACAACCGCACGGCGCGCGACTTCGACCTGGCAACGTGGGACCGCTTGAAGCGCCTTGACGTGGAGCCCGACTTCCAGGCATGGCGCGAATATGCGCTCGGCCACGGCGTGCATCCGGCGGTCATCACCTACCTTGACGTCGAGCAGGACCACTTCTACCACCTGGAGACCACGCCCGACGGCAAGGAATTCGTCACGGCCCGCGGCTGGGACGACCTGTCGAGCGCCATCAGGCTCTACGAGGCGCAGGACCTGCCCGTCGACGAGGTGCTCATCGGCCAATACGTGCAGGCGCCCCAGATCGCCAAGCGTTTCGCCGTGTACTACGACCTGTTCACGAAGTATCGCGCCGACTACCAGGTGGACCGCGTGCTTGCGGGCACGGCCGGCCCCGAAGTGGTCGAGCGCGCCCAGGCCGCGCCCTTCGACGAGCGCGTGTCGGTAGTGGGCCTGCTCTCCGACGCGCTTGCAGGCGTGCTGCGCGAGGCGGTGCTCGAGGAAGGCGCCGTGGAGTTCGCGCATCCGCGCCTGGCCGCTATGCGCGACAAGCTTGAAGCCACCGGCACCGCCGATGCCACCGAGGAGGTGCGCGCGCAGGAAGCCGAGGTTCGTCGTCTGCTGCGCACCGACCGCGCAAGCGGGCTTCTGTCCGAGCAGAAGTATCGCTCCTACGAGCGCGCCATCGACATGCTGCAGCAAGCGCAGCACCTGGGAGCGCAAAGCGGGTCGCTTACGTTCGACCAGGTCAAAGAAGCGTTCTCCAAGATGCTCGGCGGGCTTGAGAGCCGCGTTGAGCAGGGCGAGCAGGCCCTTGACCGCGCATTGGCGTTCGCCGAGCAGGCGTTTGGCGAAGGTCAGGAGATGCTGCTGCTCATCACCGACCTCTCCGCGAACCGCTACAGCATGGCGTTCATCAACGCACACGGAAGCGAGCGCTTCTTCAAGCACAACAGCGCGCTTCTGTTCGGCGACCGCGGCGCCGACCTGGCGGCCCGCATCCAGCAGACCGCGCTCGACGAGGAATAGCTCCAACAATAGCGACGGGCTGCAAACGTTAATTCGCGGCTTATAGGACAAAATGTGTGTCTCTACGGAACATGTGTTCCCCGTTGCTAATCTAGCCAAAACGGGAAGGGGTCT